>CAYXQO010000018.1:0-37111 GCA_964467475.1 uncultured Syntrophomonadaceae bacterium | reverse complement strand
ATAAAGATCAAACTTTTTATACCGGGGAAAAGGGAGAGTATCCTGAGCACTTAGAGACTCATCGCACCACCCGGCATAACTTAAGACTATTTCTGCGCCCGGTGAAGATCAGCGATGAATCGTTAATCAAGGACTTCTTTTATACTCTTTCGGATAAAAGTCTCTACCAGCGCTTTATGTCTATCAGGCGCCATCTACCGCGCCAGGAACTTCAAAAGCATTTTGTGGTGATCGATTATACCAGGGAAATGGTCCTTTTGGCTGCGCGACAGTACCTCGGCCAGGAAGTGGTTACCGGTCTGGCCCAGTACTGCATAGGAGAAAATACCCTCTCCGCCGAAGTTTCGATCGTCGTCCGCGATGACTTTCAAAACAAGGGTATCGGGTTTGAACTTTTCTCTTATCTGGTTACTGTGGCTAAAAGCCAGGGATTGCACACTTTTACTGCAGACGTTTTGCCAGATAACACCGCTGTATTTTGCTTGATTGAAAAGCTGGGTCTAGAATACGATCGCAAATGGGACAGCGGATTGATTCATATTGTTATTTACTTGAAGTAAGAGGCTTTACATTTTCTGCAAGTTCTAAAAAGATAACTGAGCGAAAGGGTTTGAAGCTAGCGGCATAAGTTTTTCCGGATGACTCCAGGGGGGATAAACCCGCGTGGTGTGTGATAAAGATTAGCTTTTGCTACAGTGAAGGATTAATCATTAAACAGCGCTATGGAGACAGTTCGAGCGTCCCGGTGCGCAGCGAAGGCTGTGCTGTAGGGAAGATTATGGAACTGTCCCCATTGCTTAGCGCGCGCTGGCATACGACAAATGTTTCGCTGTAGCACTAGGATTGCTGTAAGAAAGGGTAGCCATGGCGTTAGAAGTAAAAGAAGAAACATTAGATTCTTTTTTTGACTGTTGCAGTAACCGGGACGACGTGTTGCATTGGCCCAATATATTTATTCTTCCGGCCTGGCTTGAAGCCTGGTGGGAATGTTTCGGGGATGAAGAGGAATCCTGCCTGTACTCTATCTGGGAGGGCGGCCGTTTAGCCGGTTTGGCCCCTTTGAGGCAGAAAGGAGATACGGCCCGTTTTATTGGCAGCGCCGATGTTTGCGACTATCTTGACTTCATTATCGCTCCCGGTAAAGAAAAAGAATTTTTTATGGCCCTCTTGCCGGTCCTGCGAAATCAGGGGATCCACAAACTGGAACTAGAGTCCCAACATCCCGTTTCCCGGGTATTTGAGGGTGTTTATTCTGCTCCAGCAGAAGATCGATTCCCCGCAAAGTTTTCCTTTACCAGGGAGGATCTTACCTTTGAAAAGCCTTTGCCCGGAACCTGGGAAGATTACCTGGCTTCCTTAAGCAAAAAACAGCGCCATGAGGTAAGGCGCAAATTGCACCGCTTAGAGCGGGAAACCGGCAGCTATTGCTACCGTGACATTGATCAGGAAGAAGCGGTGGAAGAATTTATCCCCAGTTTTCTCGCTCTTTTTGGCCGGAACCCGGAAAAGGCTAATTTTCTAACCGCGAAAAGGGAGCAATTTTTTAAGCGCCTGATTACATTAACCGCCCGCGAAGGGTTTGCCCGCTTTGGTTTGCTGGAAATTGATGACGAGGTTGCCGCGGCCGTGCTCTATTTTGATTACAGGGGCCGGGTTTACCTCTACAACAGCGGGTATGTTCCGGAATACGGCCATTTGAGCGCCGGGCTGCTTTCGAAAGTGCAGTGCCTGAAATATAGCATTGAAAGAGGCAGCACGGTGTTTGATTTCCTTAAAGGCCAGGAAGCCTATAAAAGCCGCCTGGGAGCAAAGGCTGTGCCGGTATACAGGGTCACGGCCGAGCTTGAATAAAGAAAAGGACGGCAATAAAAAGATGCGGATAGCTATCTTAAGTATACACAGTTCGCCTGTGGGCCGGGCAGGTGAAAGAGATACCGGGGGAATGAGCACTTACCTGCGCGGGCTATCCCGGGCCCTTGCTGATGCCGGCCATGAAGTGGACTTATTTACCCGCAAGCAGGACCCTGCTGAAGAAACCGTGCGGGAATTGGCCCCGGGAGTACGCCTGGTCTGCCCGGATGACGGCCTCGGTTTTCTGGCTAAGGAAGAAATATATCTCTACAGTGAAAAAATAGTTGCAAGCATCGAAGACTTCCGCCGCCGGGAAAATACCCGCTATCACCTTATTTTCAGCCACTACTGGCTTTCTGCATGGATAGGTGAATTGCTTAAATCTAAGTGGAAGCTTTCCCACCTGGTCATGTTCCACACCATCGGCCGGGCGAAGAACGAATTATGCCCAAGTGAAAAAGAACCCGTGCTGCGTTTGGAAAAGGAAGAGATGCTGGCTAAAAAATGTGATCATCTTATAACGGCGTCCACTAAAGAAAAAGAAAACCTGGTCTATTATTTCAACCTGTCTTCCGGAAAAATCACCGCTATTCCCTGCGGGATTGACCGGGGTTTATTCAGGCCGTTCGGTGCTTCTGAAAAACTGGAGGCCAAAAAACAAATTGGTTATGGGGTAGATGAGAAGATCTTATTTGCCGTGGGACGGAGCGAACCGGTCAAAGGTTTCGATCTTTTAATTAAAGCCGCTTCTTTACTGCCCAGTGAGGACAATTTCCGGGTAGTTTTAGCAGGCGGCGATCCCGGTAAGGATAAGTTGCTAAAAGACCTGCAAAAATCCGCCCTGGATTTAGATTTGGCGGACCGGGTCAGCTTTACCGGGACCATGCCTCACGAACGCCTGCCCCTCTACTACAATGCTGCGGATATTACCGTGATTCCCTCTTTCTATGAAAGTTTCGCCCTGGTAGCCCTCGAATCGCTGGCCTGCGGCACCGGGGTGGTTGCATCGCCTGTGGGAATTATCCCTGAACTGCTCACCTGGACAGAAAAGAATGGTTGCGGTCCGCTTGGTTGTCTGGTTGAAGGACGCTCACCGGAGGTCTGGGCTGCGAAAATAATGGAAGCTGTTGAAAAAAGAGAGCGGATTGATCCCGGCACTATAACTGCCACCCTCGCTCCATACAACTGGGAAAAAGCGGCTGCAGAACTGATCCGGCAGGCCCGGCGGGTAATCAAGTCTCCTCCTTTGTAAGACAGGCCGCAAGCGATATGTTATAATATTAATCGCGTAATTTTAAGTAAGAAGGCAAAAATGCTAAAAAGGAGGCGAAATTGATGGATTTAGAGATGATCTATAATGCCTTGATTACCTATGGAACCAGGCTCCTTTTATCCCTGCTGGTTTTACTGATTGGTTTGAAAGTGGTATCTGCAATTGCCGGGGCCTTTTCCAGAAGGCTTGAACGGGGTGAAATGGATCCTTCCCTGCGCCCCTTTCTTACCACCCTGGTAAAAGTGGCCTTGCAAGTACTCCTGGTAATTTCCGTCGCTTCCATGATCGGCATAGAAATGACCTCATTTATTGCAGTTATCGGGGCAATGGCATTTGCTGTAGGGTTGGCGCTGCAGGGAAGCCTGGCCAACTTTGCCGGCGGGGTCCTGATTTTACTGCTTAAACCATTCAAGGTGGGGGACTATATCCAGGCAGCCGGGCATGCCGGAACGGTTAAAGAAATCCAAATATTTTATACCATGTTGGATACCCCGGACAATACACGGGTGGTGGTGCCTAACGCCTTATTATCGAATACCAGTGCGATCAACTACAGCACCAACCCGGTCCGGCGAATTGATTTTACCTTTGGGGTTGGTTACCAGGACGATATTGATACGGTCAGATCCACTCTGCTCGAAATTGCCGAAAACCACCCCCAAACTTTTGAAGATCCTGCACCGCAGGTGTTAGTGGGCGAGCACGGTGACAATGCGATAATCTGTTACCTGCGGATGTGGTGTAAAATGGAAGATTACTGGCCTATCTATTTTGAACTAATGGAGAAAGTGAAGAAAGCTTTCGACGAAAAAGGAATCAACATTCCCTATCCGCAAAGGGATGTTCATCTAATCAGCACAGAAAGCAGCACTGATTAAACGAAGCAGTCGGCATAACTCCGGACTGAAACTTCTGCCGGCTGCATGCAAGGTGGTATAGACCATGTTTACAACAGAGCAATCAAATGATCTCAAAGCCGATATACTGGTAATCAGCCCTCATCCTGACGATGCGGAATTTGGCACATCCGGGTCGGTAGCCCGCTGGGTGAAGGAGGGAAAAACCGTAGTTTACGCTATCTGCACCGGCGGGGAAAAAGGTACCAACGACCCCCGGGTGAAACCAGAAGAATTAAGGGAGATCAGAAAAAAAGAGCAGCGGAAAGCCGCCAGCCTACTGGGGGTTAAAGAAGTAGTCTTTTTAGACTACGAAGATCAAGCTCTGGAAGACACCACGGAGTTTCGCAAGGATTTAGTCCGCCTGATCCGCCGCTACCGCCCGGAAACCCTGATCAGCGCCGATCCTTACCGGCGCTACATCTGGCACCGCGACCACCGCATTACGGGTCAGGTGGTTTTAGACGCTGCTTTCCCGTATGCCCGTGACCACTTATCCTACCCGGAACTGCTTGATGAAGGCTTAATGCCGCACAAGGTCAAGGAAATCTTAATGTGGGCCAGCGAGGATCCCAATTATTTCTCCGATATTACCGAGACTTTCGAGACCAAACTGGCCGCCCTGCGCTGTCACGACAGCCAGGTTGGCGGGCGCGACTTTCCCACCATCGAGAAATGGTTGCGCAAACGCGCCGAAGACGCAGCCCGCGAACAAGATTTTACCCTGGCCGAAGCTTTTCACCGCGCCGAGATACCCTGGTAGGTAGCGGTTACTCTTAAGCGCCCAGCCAGGTGACGTCGCCGCATAAGGCTTCGCCCTGGTCCCGTTCCTTGAAAATGTTGAATTTTTCCCGTTCGCTTTTTAAATCGGTTGGTTCGCCGTGCCCGGGGAGGACCTTAGTTTCGTCTGATAGTGGCATAATCATTTTTTCGATCGAGTCCACAATCAGCCTGAAATCCTGCGGAGAAGCGGTTTTGCCGGGACCACCGGGGAAGATGGTGTCACCGGAAAACAAGTATCTGCCGGCCCGGAAACAAAGGCTTCCCGGCGTGTGACCGGGCACATGGATTACTTCTAAGTCAATCTTGCCGCAGCGAATGTATTCACCGCCGCCGAGCAGTCTACCCGGTTTTACCGGTAACTGGCCGGCGTCTTTTTTATGGGCGGCGATTGTTGCTCCCAAATTTGAGTGCAGTTCTTCCAGCACACCGGTGTGATCCATATGTCCGTGGGTCATTAAAATATACTGCGTCCTGGTGTGCTGCAGCTTTTCCTTGATTATGTCTGCATTACCGGGAGCGTCGATCAAGATGCTTTCGTTTGTGTTCTTGCAAATTAACATGTAGGCGTTTGTCCCGAATGGTTCAGATTCGAGGCACATGATTTCCATGTGTTCGTCACTAGCCACTGCCGTTACTTTTCCGCTCATAATAACACCCCTTCTGAAGTAGAATTCTCCAACTATTATAACATCCGTCTATTAGTATTTCCTAATCTTGCATAATCGGTTATAATGTTCTTTGGGAAATAAGCATATTTGTGTCACACCAAGCAAAGGAAGAGGGATTCAAGCAAATGTCCAAGATCAAAGTAGCTATTGTCGGTGTCGGCAATTGTGCCAGTGCCCTGATCCAGGGAATACATTATTACCACGATTATAACGAAGATGATGCCATTGGCCTCCTCCACTGGAACATCGGTGGTTACGAGCCTTATGATTTAGAGATAAGCGCAGCTTTTGATATTGATCAGCGCAAAGTTGGCCTGGATGTGAACCGGGCGGTGTTTGCTCCGCCTAATTGTGCCTGCATTTTTTACCCCGATCTGCCTGCAAGCGGTATAAAAGTGCAAATGGGCAAAGTCTTAGACGGTTTTTCCGAGCACATGGCAGAATTTGAAGATGAATATACTTTTGTAAAAAGTAGTGCCCTCGAACCCGGTAAAGAGCAGGTAGTAGAAACCCTACGCAAATCGGGCGCGGAAGTGATGCTTAATTACCTGCCGGCCGGATCGGAAGAAGCCTCCCGGTTTTATGCTGAATGCGCCCTTGAAGCAGGGGTGGCCTTTATCAATAATATCCCTGTTTTTATTGCCAGTGACCCACAGTGGGCCGGTAAGTTTAGCGAGAAAAACATCCCTGTAATCGGCGATGATATCAAGTCGCAGATGGGGGCAACCATTATTCACCGGGCCCTCGCAGAACTGTTTCATCGCCGCGGGGTTAAGCTCGAGCGTTCCTACCAGTTAAACACCGGTGGCAATACCGATTTTTTGAACATGACCAACCGGGATCGCCTGGCCACCAAGCGGATTTCAAAGACGGAAGCGGTCCAGTCTGCCGCTGCCAAACGCCTGGCTGATCGCGATATTCATATAGGGCCGAGCGATTATGTTTCCTGGCAAAAAGATAACAAGGTTTGTTTCCTGCGCATGGAAGGTCAGATCTTCGGAAATATTCCTATCAACTTAGAAATGCGCTTAAGCGTTGAAGATTCACCCAACTCAGCAGGCATTGCCATCGACGCGGTGCGTTGCTGCAAGCTAGCCCTGGACAGAAATATAGGAGGAGTGCTTGAAGGCCCGTCGGCTTACTTTTCCAAGCATCCTCCCATTCAACACCCCGATTACCAGGCTTATCAAATGACCGAGGATTTTATCGGCGGTGTTTAACTAAAGTTACAACTCCCTTCCCAAGTCAAAGCCTTCTTTTATCGCTTCGGTGATTTTGCGTGGCCGGTAGGCATCACCGATTACATGCAATTCTTTAACCTTGTCTTTCAACTGTTCTTCCAGCGGGTTATTTGATTCTGCCCCAATGGCCAGTGCCACCGTATCTGCCGGCAGCAGGGTTTCTTCACCATCCTTTTCAACCAGCACCCCTTTTTCATTGACTTCTTTTACCGTGTGCTGATCCATCACCTTGATGCCCAGGCGCCTGATGCATTTGACAACCACCCACCTGGTGCTTATACCGATATCCCTGCCGATGCCTTTTTCCAGCTCGATCAGGGTAACTTCACGGGTGCCTCCGCTTAAAAGCTCTTTTAGTTTTTCCGGGCTTTCGGCCTCGTTTTCTGCCAAAAACTTGATGTTTTCACCGGAAGGGATGCCTCTTTCGGCGATGCTGATCGCTGTTTCACAGCCCACCGAACCGCCGCCGATCACCACCGCTCTTTCACCGGGGACATGCGTTCCATCAAGAACCTGGAGGCAGGGAACCACTCCAGCGGAATCTTTGATGGGAAACGGCGGCTGCGTACCCTTAGATCCGGTGGCCAAAACTACCACATCTGCCTTTTCAGAAATAATTTCCTCTGCGGAAACTTCACGGTTCAATATGATGTTCACTCCGTAGCGAGGTAGTTCATGTTTGTAGTAATCAAGTAAGGTTAAGAATTCATGCTTGCCCGGGGGTAAAGCGGCATAATAAAGGTGCCCGCCAAGGGATTCGCCTTTTTCCCACAGGGTTACCTTGTGACCGCGGCTTGCTGCCGCTCGGGCAGCCTCTAAGCCTGCCGGGCCGCCTCCGATTACCAGAACCTTGCGTTTATTTTCAGCCTGGCTGACTGTTATTTCATGTTCCCGCCCGGCCATTGGGTTGACCGTGCAGTGAACATCCTGCATCGTGAAGACCATGTCCAGGCAGCCCTGGTTACAGGCAATGCAGTGGCGGATCGAGTCCATCTGGTTGCTCATTGTTTTCTTGGGCAGATCCGGATCGGCGATCAGCGGCCGCCCCATGTTGACCAGGTCGGCCTGTGAATTTTCTAAGATTTCTTCCGCTCTCTCGGGGTCGTTGATCCGGTTACTGGCGATTACCGGCACATTTACCGCTTCCTTGATTCCTCGGGCCAGGTAGGCAAAGCCGCCGCGGGGCAGATCTCCGGTAATCTGGGGCACTCTCGATTCATGCCACCCGCCGGTAACATTCAGGCAGTCCACTCCGGCCTTCTCCAGCTCGGCGGCAAAAAGCGCCGCTTCCCGGTTGGTGTTGCCCTCGGGCATGAAGTCGTGTCCGGAAATCCTGGCCATCACGGTGAAGTCGTCACCGACTGCTTTCCTGACTTGCCGGGTTACTTCCAGGCCAAAACGCATGCGGTTTTCTAAAGATCCGCCATACTGGTCGCTGCGCTGGTTGGTCAGCGGGGATAGAAACTGGCAGATCAAATAACCGGCGCTGGCCAGTATTTCTACAGCGTCAAAACCTGCTTCCCTGGTGCGCCTTGCGGCCTGGCCGTAGTTTTCAATCACGGTTTTGATATCTTCTAAAGTCATTTCCCGTGGGGTTTCGCGGGTCAGGCGCGAAGCCACGGGGGAGGGGGCTACCGGTTCTTTCCCGGTCATGATACTGTGAGTATAACGGCCGGCCTGGTAGAGCTGGGCTGCCGTTGCCGCACCGTTGGCTTTGATTATGCCAGAAAGTTTTTTCAGTCCCTCGATAAATTGATCATCGTGCAGGCCGATCATCATAGGCCCCGACCCAACGTCGTCAATGGAACAGCCCCCGACGGTAATCATTCCCGCCCCGCCCCGGGCCCGGGTTTCATAGTACCTGATCAGGCGCTCGTTGACGAAGCCGTCGGGAGTGTAACAGTGGTGGATGGCCGGCATGGCAATGCGGTTTTTAAGCTCCATGCGGCCGACTGTGACTGGGGTAAAAAGCATCATTAGAGATTCGCTCCTTTTTTAATTAAAGCTGGTTTTGGTTAATTAACGCTTCCGGTTCAGGTTATAATCTTATATAATTAATTCAACATAATACCCCAGTTAGCCTTTTTTTTAGAGATTTTTTGCAGGATTTAAACTAATTGTCTTGAATTTTAAAAGAACAATATTTCATATTAAGGTGGGCGATAAATTTGGTTAGTGAATGTAAAAGATATAGAATGGATTTAGATAAAAATCCCCTGGTAACAATGCTTAGTCCACGGTCTATTGCCATCGTGGGTGCCGGTAATAACCCAATGAAAATGGGAGCCCTGCAGGCTTTAAGCATTATCAAGGACGGTTTCCGGGGATCTATTTACCCAATCCACCCCGAAGAAAGCACGGTTTTTGGCCACAAGGCTTACTACACCCCTAAATTGCTTCCGGAAGCTCCCGACCTGGTAATTTTTATTCTGCCGGCTCACCATGTGGTCAAACTTCTCGATGAATTTGGTGAACTCGGGACCAGGCGGGCTATTATTATTACCGCCGGCTTCAGGGAAACCGGGCCCGCCGGTGAGGAGCTGGAAAAAGAACTCTTAGAAGTGGCCTCTAAACACGGGATCAGGTTTCTCGGCCCCAACTGCATGGGTATTATTAATACAGAACAATCTTTAAATGTGACTATTGCTCCAGTAGGAGAAAGCAGCGGTTCGCTCGGAATGGCTTCTCAGAGTGGCACCTATATCACTCAGACCTTGCCATATTTGCAGAAAAAAGGAATCTGCTTTAGCAAAGCAATTAGTGTAGGCAACGAAGCGGATATTGATATTATCGATTCGCTGGAATACCTCGGCGAGGATCGGCAGACCCGGGCAATTGCTCTTTACATCGAAGGACTCAAAGACCCCGCCCGGTTTTTAGGTGTCGCCCGCCAAATTACGCCATATAAACCTGTAGTAGCCCAGTACGTTGGCGGCACTTCCGCCGGGGCCAGGGCCGGTTCAAGTCACACAGGGGCCATGGCCGGACCCGACTACCTTTACGAAGGTTTATTCAAGCAGGCGGGAATCTTACGAGCCCATTCTATTGAAGATCTCTATAACCTGGGGTGGACCCTGGCAACTCAGCCTCCACTTAAAGGAAAACGTATAGCCGTGTTAACCAACTCCGGTGGACCGGGCACGGCAATGGCCCATACCTGCAATGAAGAGGGCCTGGAAGTACCAAGTTTTTCAGATGGTCTCCAGGAAAAGATCAAGGAACATATTCCGCCTCATGGGTCTGCAGGCAACCCGGTTGATTTAACTTTTCACATGGATACCAAGGAATTGAGCAGGGTTTTGCCCGAGTTGATCATGGAAAGCGGGGAAGTTGACGGTCTGTTGATTCAAGGTTTGATGAAAACCGGGTTTTTAAAGTCACTTTACCCTAATTTAAAAGATATGGTAGGCAACGGAGGGGCAGAACAGTTTGCTGCTCGTTTTATAGACGATAAGGAAGAAGCACTTTCCCTGCCTCGAAAATATAACTTTCCCCTGATCCTGTCTTCATTTTTTGGGAGGGAGGATGATTACACTACTGCTTATCAAAACTACTGCTATCCTGTTTTTGATGGCCCGGAAAAGGCAGCCCGTGCTATGGCAGCTCTCTACAACTACAGCGAGATTCGCAAAAAAGTAGGCAAAGATACTCCCAAACCGGCCCCGCAATCTGCTCCTGCTACGAAGATAGTCAGGGAAGCTTTGGAAAATGGGAGCAGATCCCTCGATGAATACAGTGCAAAAAGATTACTGGCCTGTTACGGGGTCCCGGTTAGTGAGGAAGCTCTCGCTTCATCTGTAGAGGAAGCAGTTGGTATTGCCTGTAAGCTGGGCTATCCGGTAGTCTTAAAGGGCTGTTCTCCAGATTTGACCCATAAAACCGGCAGTGGCCTGGTGCATACCGGGTTGGAAGATGAGGCAGCCGTCCGCCGGGCTTACAGTGCCATCACCAGGGCCGCCGGAAAAGATATGGCAGTGCTGGTGTCGAAAATGATTAAAGGGGAAAGAGAAGTAATGAGCGGGATGGTCCGGTATCCCGGTTTTGGTCCCTGCGTTGTTTTCGGCCTTGGGGGGATTTTTACCGAAGCTCTTAAAGACAATACCTTTAGACTGGCCCCTTTAAGCAATTCCGATGCGCAGGAAATGATTACAAGTATCGGTTCTGCATCAATGCTGGAACAATTCAGGGGGATGCCCCCGGGCAATAAAAGAGCCCTTGGAGCGATCCTGCAGGCAGTGGGCAGCATCAGCATTCTCCACCCCAAAATTGCTGAAATAGACTTAAACCCGATCATTATCAGCGGCAAGGAACCGATCGTTGTTGATGCCCTGGTCACCTTTAAAAATGGTATTGCTTAGAGTCTCCCTTTTAAACAGAGCCGGAGGACTAAAAAAGTGAGGAGATGACCTTAGATGAGCACCCTGGAAGTGCATGGTTTTGGCAAGCTCCTTTTTCTGTTCAAGGAAAGAAACTGGCCTAATCCGCTGGTGTATGAGGCAGATGAATCGCTAACTGCGGAAAAACTCAGGCAGAAGCTGGAAATACCACCCGAGGATGTGGAAGTAGTTTTTATTAACCGCCTGGTCAAACCGCTTTCTACGGCGCTTGAAGACGGTGACCGGGTAGCTTTCATCTCGCCGGGCGTACCGAGCATTCACCGTTTCAACCTTGGTTTTTACGAAGCTAAAGAGCAGGATACAGAGGATCCAGGCGATAAAGATTCTTAATTAAGATGAAGAAGTAAAAAGAAAGGGGGCTTTTTATGTGCGGCCGTTTTGCTCTGGCTACCGACAAAAAAATCTTAGAAATGCTTTATGATTTGGAAGTTAGAGCGGAGCTTCCACCCCGTTACAACATAGCCCCTTCTCAGGATGTGTTGGGCGTGCGCCTATCTCCGCAAAACCAAAAGAAAGAAACGGCTTTTTTCAAATGGGGCCTCGTTCCTTTTTGGGCGGATGATGAGAGCATCGGGAACAGGATGATCAACGCCCGCGGCGAAACAGCCTCTCAAAAGCCCTCCTTCAGGAACGCTTTTAAAAAAAGGCGCCTCTTAATTCCAGCCACCGGATTTTTTGAGTGGAAAAAAGAAAACGGCCGGAAGCAACCCTTTTATATCTGTCGTAAAGACGGTCGGCCCTTTTCGCTGGCCGGACTCTGGGAGCGTTGGGAAAAAGGCGAAGCCCCCTTAGAAACCTGTACGATACTCACAACTGAGCCCAATGAGTTGGTTGCCGCTATGCATAACCGTATGCCGGTAATCATTCCAGAAAAAGCCATCGAATACTGGCTGCACTCTCCACCGGGAAGTAGCTTAAACAGTCTGCTTAAGCCTTACCCGGCTGAAGAGCTTACTGCCTATAAGGTTTCCCGCATGGTCAACAACCCTGCTGCAGACAGCGAAGAGCTGATTGAACCGGTTTAACTATACTTTTCAAAGATTATCGCTTGCCGGCGACCAGCCCCCGGTAAACAAGGTAGAGTCCGCCTGCTAAAACTATGGTCAGCAAGAAAAAGCCAGCCGGTAAGGATAGGAGCGCTTCGTCCACTAACGGGACGATGAACAGGCTTCCCGTTGTTACAAAAAAGACGATAGCGCTGCCCAGCACAGTGCGGGCCAGGGCCGGCAGCAGTAAAGCACGGGCAGTTTTTTGCAAGTCTGCTTCTGGGGGAAGTGCCTTTTCATCGAGCAGGGTTAGGGCATACCCCAGCTCCAGGATCCCATAAACCACCGGTCCCATGAAGACGCCATAAATGAACCCGGCAGTCCCGAGAGCAGGCCTTGAAAATAAGCAGATTATGATTAAAATAAGGGCTCCTGCCTGTAAAAAAGTGAAGTTTTTAACTTTTATGCCTGCTGAGAGCAGTCCGGTAACCGCTGCTGTGCCGAAAAGCCACCAGGCTGATATTGCCAGGGCCGGGTAAAGGGTGCCGCCGGCGCCCGCCAGTGGCAGCGCTATAAAGAAAAATTGTTTTAGGGAGGACTTGTTGATTTTGCCTGTATTTGCCGGGAACAAAAGGTTGCTCACCGCAGATCACCACCTTTGACCGGACCTGTTTTGAACCCGCCCCGCCCTCCGGTACCGGAGCCGCCTTCTGCGGCAATTTCAGCCAGGGCCGGTCCAATACGATCGCCAGCAGGCCTGGCTACCCGGGCTCCCAGGCTTTTTAAACTGGCAATCTTTGCCTCCTGCCGCAGCTCCCAGATTTCCCTGGCAAAACTATCTGTTTCCGCATCCCAGCTATTTACATTTCCCGCCAGCCCGGTTGGGGAAATGTAAATCAGCACCAGGTAAAAACCCCGCGAGGCCAGGTCAAAGAAAATGTTATAAGCCCGGTCGTCGCTTAAACAGGTTAGGCCGTAAATAACTCCTTGTGGTGGAAGTACTCTTTTGGGGATGGTGGTGGCCTTTTTTGCTACATATAGTTGAGATTCGCGGAGCCTGGAAAGCCGGGTGAGGATTTTTTTCAGCTGAACCGAGCCGCTCTGGGGAAGGATTGGGTCGATCGTCCCATCATAATCGATCAGTCCTACCCGGTCATTACGACCGGTGTAGTAGTGAGCGAGGCTGGCTGCTCCCCGGGCAGCTATGTGCAGGTAGTTGCCTCCGGGACCCTTGGCTTGGCTCAGGCTGTCTACAATAATAACTACGTCGATGTTCCGGTCCAGGTAGCGGTCGTTGACCAAAAGATTGCCCCACTTGAGCGATTTTTTCCAGTTGATATGTTTCAGGCTGTCCCCATGGCGGTACTCCTTGATTTCGCTGAACTCGAGGCCTTCTCCTCTGAAAGGAGAGGTGTAGTAGCCGTGGTAAAGACGGGGCCGGTTTACCAGGTTTGCATTTTCTAAAGTGTTGATCGCCGGAAAAACAGAAATTTCCTTAGTCTGCTTGATAAAATTCTTGAAATAAAGCATGCCCGAGTTATCGGTGCCGGAAAGAGAAAATTTACCAACGTGGTAGCGTCCGGGGCCAGGCAAAGTAGAGATAATAAATTTTAATTTTTTTGTTTCCCCTTTGTCCAGGGAAAGTTGCCGTTGCTCATAGAGGGCGGCCCCGGAATTAAAGATAGAAAGCTCGTGAGTTATTTTGAGCAGGGGTGTCCTTGTCTTTCCTCTAACCGTCAAATGTAGCGTGGTTTCGCTCCCTTCGACCAGCTCGCTGTTTTCTATCTCTGCTGCAAGCTCTGGTAAAACTGTTGCTTTGGAGAACAAGGGTAGGGCCAGGGAAATGGCAAAGGGGAGGCTCATCAGCATAAGCTCAGGCCTGCCCAAAGCAATTCCCAAGAAAACCAGGGCTCCGGTCAAGTAAAGATAAAGTTTTGCTTTGGCACTTAGATACATCAGCTGGGTTCCCTTCCGTGGATTGGTGGAGGAGTTACTTCCCTGAGCACTTGATCGATCAATTTGGTAATACTGCGCCGTTCAATCCGGGCCTCCGGAGTGAGGATAATCCGGTGCACCAGGGCCGGTTTAATTACTTCCTTGATATCTTCAGGGATAACAAAGTCGCGACCTTTAATCAAAGCCAGAGCCCGGCACAGCTTGAAAATAGCCAGCGAACCACGTGGAGAGGCGCCTACTTCTACGTAATCCAGGCCGCGAGTCGCCTGAGTGAGCCGGGAAATATAATCTAAGATGTCCTTATGAATATAAATATCCTCAGCCATAACCTGCAGATGAGTAAATTCATCCCGGCTGATGGTTTTGGTCAGGGAGATTTCATCCTGCGAACGCTTAGTCCGGTTGTATAAGACTTCCGCTTCTTCTTCAATGGTAGGGTAGCCCACTTCCAGTCGCATAATGAAGCGGTCTAATTGTGCTTCCGGCAGGGGGTAGGTGCCGTCGAACTCAATCGGGTTCTGGGTGGCGATAACCAGGAAGGGTTGGGGTAAATCAAAGGTGTTCCCTTCAACAGTAACCCGGCGTTCCTGCATGGCTTCAAGCAGGGCTGACTGGGTTTTGGGAGTTCCCCGGTTAACCTCGTCGGCCAGTAACAGGCCGGTAAAAAGAGGCCCCTTCCTGAAGACAAACTCACCCGTCCTGGCATCGTAAAAGTAGCCCCCGGTAATGTCCCCGGGCAGCAGGTCAGGCAGAAACTGGACCCGGCCGAAATCTAGGTCCATTACCTGGGCAAAACAATTGGCAATCAAAGTTTTTGCCACACCCGGCACGTCCTCGATTAAAATATGACCGCCTGCCAGGAATCCGGCCAGGATCTTCTGTAAAAGCGCATCTTTCCCGACGATAGCACCTCTCATGGTTGAGATGATTTCTTCGCAAGTTTTTTTAGCTTCTTCAGGATTTTTCTGTTTCATGGTCAGCCTCCTTGCTGGGACTTGATTTATAAAGATACAATTTCTGCAGGATTTCTTTTAGTTCCTCAGGGGTTACCCGCTCATCCCTGTCTTTGCCGGCCATAACCCTGTCTCTTAAATGTTCCGGGGCTCCTTCATCGCTTAACCAGCCGAGCAAATGTTTGCGACTTTGCCTGCAGATGTTGATCTTGCGAGCCAGGTGATAATATTCACCGGGAAGTTTGATCGCTTGATCATATTCTTCTCTTGCTTTACCCTTGCGGTCGAGCATGCGGCGTAAACCGGCTACAGCTTCGACCGGATCAACACTCCTTGCTCGGTGGTCAAAAAGTTTAAGGAAGCGGTCGAGCACCCTTTTATACCAAATTAAAAACCAAATCGCGGCAAAGAAGCGCAAAAGCAAATCCGGGATGGTTTCGTAATAAGCGGATATGAAGATGGCGATAAGGCCCAGGAATAAAAGGGGGCCGGCGATGAATCTTGCTACAGACTTGATCACTTTCGCGGAACCTCCCAGGCTTCTTTTTTTTCAAGATCTCCTACTAAAGAGGTGGTTTCTTCCAGCCACCAGATCGCTTTTTCCCGGTCATTTTTAGAAATGCGGTGTTTACTGTAACGGGCTTTCAAGTAAAGGTCGGTTAATTGACGGACCGGGTTGATCGGTGGCAGCTTGATCTCTTTTTCCACCCGGCTCAATTTTTCCTCAGGTGTTGATTTTTCCGGGAAATAAAGCCCGGCACGGGAAAAAGAAGAGACCATTACCCGGTATGCCTGCAAGACAGCCGGGCGGGGCGCTTCTTTTGCCAGCAGGCGACATATTTCTGAAATATCCGGCCATGTTTCTTCGCTTTCTCCCGCTGCGGGGAAGGGTAGATTAGTACCATCCATATCTTCTTCATCATCTGTTTTGAATCGCTTCTTAACCCCTTTTAAAATGATTACTTCCCGGATTTTGAATACTAAAGCCACGACAAAGGAAGCCGCTACAAGAGCTGAAAGAGTACCCATGTAGGGAAAAAGCCAGGCGGGGGGATCTGCTTCTTCGAATTCTTCAAAAGTAGGATCGCCCATTTCTCCCCCGACCCGATCGGTTAAAGGCTGCGGCACTTCGCCGCCGGCGAGGTAGAGAACAAGGTTTACCATGCCGGCCAGGGTTAAAACGGCCAGGAGGAGCAGAGGTATGTCTCTGGCCAGGAGTTTTTGCAGGGCGAAGGTAGTTTTACGCGAACTAAAATCTACAATCCCGCTGAACATTAAAAAAAAGATTATGGCGATAGCAAATAGGGCTCCGAAAGTTAGCAGGAAGAAAAGCAGGAGTTCTCCGCCGACAGCAAGCAGGCGGTCTACGGCGAAGGGACTATATTCTACTTCTGCAGCCTCGCCGGCCATGGTCAGCGCAGCAAGCAGCACAAGCGCTGCCACGATTATTATGATAGCGGCAATTGCTTTTTGCCTGGTCATTTAAATCCACCAATTAGCTCCCGGCAGGCAGCTTACTTTTTGAGAATATTAGTTTTTGTGCAAGTCTAAAAGCCGGGCGCTGTTTTTTTGACTGACCGTATTTTACACTTTTATTTAAACTCGGGGCAATACCTGGAAGGTTTAACCTTATACAAGTTTTACTCTGCTCCGCATTCCGGGCAGGGTCCGGTCGGGCGGTGGTAGCTGTGGTTGCTCCAGATGCCGCAGTCGAAGCGGTACCCCCGGTTGCCCAACTCCACCGGGCACTGCTCATACATCTGGTGATAGCCTTCGTAGGTTTGACAACCGTCACTGGTGCGGGTGCATTCTGTGCAGATAAATTTGGGTGAGCGGGATCCTTTTTCGTTATTCTTAAACCCCTGGAACTCAACGGGAGCCTCGCAGACAAAACAGGTGGATTCGTCCAGGGCGTCAAAATCAACATCGCTATGATCGGTATACTGTTCCAGGGCAACTTCATTGCTGAAGTAGTTGCCCAGTTCTTCGGGGTAAACCGCCAGATGGGGAAGGTCCACCGGTAGGAATGCTGAAAGGGCATCGTACATGCTCTCGGTTACTTCCATGACTGGAGGGGCCAGGTGCGATTCTTCGACGTGATCCTGGAAGCCGGCAAAAAGCGGGAAGGCGGTCATTAAAATTAAAATTACGCCCACGATGGCCGCTCCGATTAAAAGGCCTGCCACACTGCCACCAATTTTATCCGCCGCCCTGAATAATTTGATCCGGGTGATTATTTCAAATAAGAAGCAGACAAAATGGACTATGAGCAGGACAATTGAAAAAAGCAGGATAAAGCTGATCGCATCGGCGAAGATATTAGGAAGGGCCACATATTCCAAAATTAAAGCGCTTCCCTGGGCGTAAAACCTGATCGCCGCAGTTAGGCCGGCGGCAATACCTATAATCTTGAAAACGCTCCTGATTAAACCGGCCCTGATGCCTTGCAGTAAAGAAACTACCAGGCAAAAAGCAATCACGGCATCTAACCAGTTAAATTCCGCAGGCATAATTATTTGCACCACCATTTACTATAAGAGGCCGAAGCTTCTATTTACCCCTCTATTATACCACGCCCTGCCATATATGTCCGTCATGTATAAAAGTATGTATTTTTCTTGATGCTTGTTGTATAATTATTTGTAGTTATTATGCAGGAATAATTGAAACAGTAGAGAATATCCCGTATTGCAAAGATTAAATTAAAAATGAAAAGGGGGGATAGCTATGCTATAGTAGAAGTAAAATGCTTGTATGGCCTGTAATTGGTCGAAAACTTTGTTTAAAAAAACTAAGGAGGGTATTATAACATGGATTATGGCATTTTATCAGTTCTGCCACCAATCCTGGCCATTGTTTTGGCTATTGCTACCCGTCAAGTAATCATTTCCTTATTCATTGCCGTTTGGTTGGGGTCTACTTTTCTACATGTCAATCCAATTGACGGCTTTTTCCGTTCAGTGGATACTTACGTTCTTGAAAGTGTTGCCGATCCATGGTACGCGGCAATTTTAATTTTTACCATGATTATTGCTGCGACTCTGGGCCTGGTTACCAAGGCTGGCGGAGCCCACGCAATTGCCGAAGCATTAGCCAAAAAAGCAAGAACTGCCCGCGGTGGTATGCTTTCAGCCTGGTTGATGGGTATGATTATATTTTTTGACGATTACGCAAGTTGTTTGATTGCCGGTAACACGGCCAAACCGGTTACCGACAGGTTGAAAATATCACGAGAAAAGCTATCCTACTTAATTGACTCAACAGCAGCGCCGATTGCCACTGTAGCCTTAATTTCAACCTGGATTGGGTTTGAACTCGGGGTAATCGGTGACGGTTATGCCGCGATCGGCCAGGAGGATGCTCCGGTTTACCTAATCTTTCTGCAGAGTATCCCTTACCGTTTTTACAGCATTTTTGCCTTTGCCCTGGTCCTGATCCTTTCGATTACCCAGCGTGACTACGGGCCGATGTATGATGCGGAGGTAAGAGCACGTAAGACAGGGAAATTACTTCGCGATGGAGCAGAGCCGCTTGCTGCAACTGATACCGCAGTTCTTCAGCCTGATGAAAAGACACCGATTCGCTGGTATAACTTTGTTATACCGGTACTGGTGATCATTATTGCTACCTTTGTGGGGCTTTATGTGGAAGGTGGCGGTCCTGAACCTGGAGTCAGCATTACTGAAGCATTTGGCGCAGCCGATTCCAGTGTGGTCTTACTTTGGTCTTCAAGCCTCGGAGCTTTGGTAACTCTGATCATGGTCCTGGCCCAACGGTTAGTGCCGCTTCAGGAATCAATCGACACTCTAATGAACGGGGCCAAGTCGGTGTTTCCTGCCCTGGTTATCCTGATACTGGCCTGGTCGCTCAGCTACATCTCCGATGAACTGGGCACTGCCGATTACCTGGTAGAGCTTGTGGAAGCGGCAGGAATAGCACCGGCAATTCTGCCTCTGCTAATTTTCTTGCTCTCCTGTTTCATGGCCTTTGCCATGGGAACATCCTGGGGTGTAATGGGGATTGTTACCCCGCTGGCTATTCCGATCGCCGCGGCAATCGGTCCTGAAGAACTGATCATTCCCACCCTGGCTTCAGTGCTTACCGGAGCAATCTTTGGTGACCATTGCTCGCCGCTGTCCGATACCACCATTCTATCTTCAACCGGTGCCGGAGCGGACCATATCGATCACGTGCGCACTCAGATTCCTTACGCGATCACCGGGGCAATTATTGCCGGAGTCTTTGGTTTTATTCCGGCTGGTCTCGGTTTGCACCCGCTAATCTCGATTGTGCTCGGTATTGCCGCCCTGATTGTTATCGTCAGGTTGCTTGGTAAACCTTCCGGTACTGTCGAGGAAATTGACGCAAGCTCTAAGTAAACTAGAGAGATTAGTTGGGTAAGCAAAAATAATAGCCGGCCTCCGGGCCGGCTTTTCTCATGGGAATATGGCGAAGTGGCAAAATAAATTTTCCCTCCGGCGAAAAATTTGTTACAATATCAGGGTAAGTATATTCGATTAATTTTTGTCTAAGGAAGGGTAGACTACATGGAAGTAAGGCTTGCCACACCAGCTGATGAAGAAGATGTATGCCGCCTCTGGACCCTGCTTTTGGATTTCTATAAAAAACAGGCCTCCCCGGAAGTGCTACGGCGAAGCTTTCGCTATGCGGTCAATCACCCTCAAAAAGTCCTTATTTTTATCATCATGATTGAAGGAGTGGTGACCGGAACCGTGAGCCTGCACCTGGGGCATTTTTCTACCTGGAACAATAATTTTTACGGTCACCTGGAAGACTTAATCGTCGATCCAGCCTGTCGTGGCCGTGGCATGGCTGAAAAACTTCTCCGGCAAGCTATTGATGCTGCCCGGGAAAATAACCTCAGCAGAGTAGAATTAAATGCTCTCAACGATAACGAAGCTGCCCGTAAACTATATGAAAAACTAGGGTTTACCACCAACTCGGTAGTTTACGAGCTTCCACTTAATAAAACTTAAAAATACTTAATTGAACAGGTTGTCGCTGCCGTAAAATGATCTCGGGCTTTAAAAGATATTTTTCCTCGAGGTAGCGGGAACCTTGTAGCTACCTGCCTGTGAAAAATCTCGCCGATGGGGGTTAATGCCCCGTGACTGTTTGGCAGGGTATAATTCACCGGATCAGCGAGGCCGGATTGGTTCTTTACCTGTACCGGTCAGCGATCATTTAACTTGAAAGGAGTAGATAAGAAGTGCGCGATTACCGTGAAATACCGTTATGGAAAGATGTTAGCGAAGAGGAATGGAATGATTGGCGCTGGCAGTTGAAAAACCGGATTACCAGCCTGGAACAGCTCAAACAGGTGATTGATTTAAATGAAGAGGAAGAAAAGGGGGTAGCCCAGTGCCTGGAGACATTTCGCATGGCCATTACCCCGTACTACGCTTCTTTAATGGACCCGGAAGACCGCAACTGCCCAATCCGCAAACAGGCGGTACCTACAGGCCTGGAAGTGCAGTACACTGATTCTGATATGAGTGATCCTTTATATGAAGATGTCGACTCACCGGTACCGGGCTTGACCCATCGCTATCCGGACAGGGTTTTGTTGCTTGTCACCGATCAATGTTCGATGTACTGCCGCCACTGCACCAGGCGCCGCATTGCCGGTGAAACAGACAAAGCGCGGTCCAGGGATGAAATCGAAGAAGCGATCGGCTATATCCGCCGCACCCCGGCGATCAGGGATGTTTTGATCTCGGGCGGTGACGGCCTGATTATCCCTGATGATTTAATTGAATACATCCTGCAGCAGCTTAAAAATATCGAGCACGTGGAAATAATCCGCTTCGGTACCCGGGCGCCGGTGGTTTTACCGCAAAGGATTACCCCGGAACTTTGCGAGATGCTGGCCAAATACCACCCGATTTACTTAAATGCTCACTTTAACCATCCTAAGGAGATAAACGAGGTCAGCGCTGAAGCATGCGCCCGTCTGGCCGGTAGCGGGATTCCCCTGGGCAACCAGTCGGTGCTTTTAGCCGGGGTGAATGACTGCCCGCAGCTGCTAAAAAAATTAAGCCATGAACTGCTGAAAATAAGGGTGCGCCCCTACTATCTCTACCAGTGCGACCTTTCTCAGGGAATCGGGCATTTCCGCACCTCTGTCAGCGCCGGGATCGAGGCGATTGAAAACCTGCGCGGCCATACCAGCGGACTGGGTGTGCCTACTTTTTGTGTTGACGCACCCGGTGGCGGAGGCAAAATCCCGGTGATGCCGCAATACCTGATCAGCCAATCGCCGTACCGGCTGGTCTTGCGCAATTTTGAAGGGGGCATTTACTCTTACACTGAAACGAAGCGGGAAGTTGATCCCAACAAGCCCTGCGAGATTTGCGGGGGAACCCACAACAATTATGATGTAGGGGTGGCCTCTCTATTAAATGGCCGGGGCGTAGCGATGGAACCAGAAGTAAAAAAAGGACAAAATTAAGCTGGCATACGCTCGTTGCGACGAAATGTTTCAACAGGCATAACCGCCGGAAAAGCTTATAGTAGCCAGCCCGGCTATGAGCCGGCTAAAAAAAGGAGCAAAAAAATGAAAAAACGCACATTTCAACCACCATGCTCGAAACTAAAGTTTGAAGTTTTAAGCGCGCATGATATTAATAAGATACACGAAGCCGCCCTAGAAGTGATGGAAGAGACCGGGGTGCGTTTCCCCTCGCACCGGGCCCTTGACGTATTCGAAGAAGCAGGTTGCGAGGTGGACAGAGACAGCATGATCGCCAGGCTGCCGGCCGACCTGGTTACAAGGAGCCTGCGCCAGGCGCCGACCCGCTTTGTGCTGGCCGGCCGCGACCCGAAAGACGATCTTTTCATCGACGACCGCACCAGCCACCTTTCCACAGACGGCTGTGCCGTTGATGTTTACGACCTGCAAAACGGCGAGCTGCGCCGCTCGAACAGAGAGGATATTGTCAATGCTTGTAAGATAGCCGACTACTTACCGGAGATCTCCTACATCTGGGGGCCGCCGGTGAGTGCCCAGGACGTACCAGCCCACATCCGTCCCCTGCATGAAATTGAAGCGAGCATGGAAGGTACTACCATGCACATCCAGCCGGAGACGGTAATTAACCGCGACATTGCCCACTACGCCCTGGAAATGGCTTCGGCAGTGGCCGGCGGCAAAGAAAAACTGCGCGAGCGGCCGGTCTTTTCCTACATGCAGTGCGCCACCGATCCTTTGGGCCAGGACGGAGGCAGCCTGGAAGCCTCGATGGTCGCTGCCGAGTGGGGTATCCCCACCGGATTCATGCCCATGCCCATGTCGTGTGCTACCGCGCCGGCTACCATGGCCGGTAACCTGGTGGTAACCACCGTGGACGCGGTCAGCCCCCTGGTTTTGATGCAGTTAATCAACCCGGGCACCCCGGTATACTTTGCTGCAGCTCCCACCGCGCTTGATATCCAGACCGGGGGCTACACCGGCGGCGGCCCCGAAGATTTCCTCTTGGCCGCCGCCTTCAGCGAGATCTGCCACTTTTACCAGATTCCGCTCGCTGTTGGCGGTTTTGCCACCGGCGCCAAACTGCCCGACTGGCAGGCTGCCGTGGACAACAGCTTTGCCGGGCTGATGCCGGTATTGACCAATACTTCGATTATCAACGGGGCCGGCACCCTGAACGGTTCGAAGATTTTTTCCCTGCAGGCGCTGATCATGGATGCCGAGATCTATAACATTATTGCCAAGACTTCGCAGGGGATTAACGTGAACGATGAAACCCTGGCCGTGGACTTGATCAAGCAAACCGGGCCGGGCGGCAACTACTTGGCCGCCAAGCACACCCGCCGGCACATGCGCGACCTCTGGCGCCCGGTAGTGTACGACCGCAAGCCCTACGGATCCTGGGAAGAAAGCGGCCGCCGCGGCGCTTATGAAGAAGCGACCGATCTGGCCCGCTGGATTATTGACAACCACGAGGTAGAGCCTCTGCCAGAGGAAGTTAAAAAAGAATTTGCCGAGATCATTAAAAAAGCTGACCGGGAACTGGGCCGGTAAGGAGGGATACAGGTAATGGATAAAAACGAACTGCTTAACAAGATGAAAACTGCTGTCCTGGAAGGAGAGATCGAAGACGGCGAGGGCCTGGCAAAAGAGGCCCTTTCAGCCGGACTCGATCCATTAGAGTGCATCGAGCAGGGCTTTGTAGCCGGGATCAACGAAGTGGGCGACCTGTATGAACAGGGAGATATGTTCTTACCTGAACTGGTCGCCGCTGCGGAAGTGATGAAAGAAGCTTTGAATGTACTCGAGCCCGAGCTACAGAAGAGCCAGCAGTCCAGGGATATCCACGGCAGGGTCTTGATCGGCTCGGTGGCCAATGATATTCATGACATCGGTAAAGATATCGTTGCCTCCATGCTAACCGCTTCCGGGTTTGATGTAACCAATTTGGGCATAGATGTTCCCACCGAAACCTTTATCAGCAAGGCCAGGGAGCTTACCCCCGACATCATGGGGCTTTCTGCACTTTTAACTACCACTATGCCCGAGCAGCAGAAGGTTGTAGAAGCACTCGAAGAAGAAGGTTTGAAGGACAAAATCAAGGTTATGGTCGGCGGCGCGCCGGTTGACAAACAGTGGGCGAGTAAGATTAAGGCCGACGGCTTTGCCGAAAACGCCGTGGAAGCGGTGAAAGTGGCAAAAGGCCTGGTCGGCAAATAAACATAAGAAAACGGAGGCAGTTCCTGATGGATAAATATACATTAACCGGGCAACCCTCCCTGCGCCTGTTAAGTGATCAACAGATCAAGCTGATCCATGACAAGGCGTTGGCGGTGCTCCAAACCAGCGGGGTTAAATTCGAATCGGAAGAAGCCTTGAATATTTTGCAAGAAAATGGAGCCGAGGTTAATTTCGAAACCAAGGTTGCGAAATTCAACCCACAGATGGTTGATGAGGCGATCAAAAAGGCTCCCTCAACCCTGCAGCTCTACAGCCGGGATGGCGAGCCTGCGGCCGAACTCGGCGGAAACAACGTGCATTTCGACCCGGGTTCTTCATTAATCCGGTTCATGGAATCTGATGGTAAGACCGTGCGCAGCTCTGAATCTAAGGATTTGGTGCAGATTAGCAGGGTTAACGACTCACTTGACAATATTGCCCTGCAGTCAACCGCGGTAGTTTGCTACGATGTGCCTAAATCAATCGGCGACAGTTACCGCCTCTACCTGTGCTTGAAAAATTCCCCTAAACCGGTGATTACCGGCGCCTTCAGTGTCCCCGGGGTCAGGCATATGCGGGAAATGTTGGCTGCTGTGGTTGGCGGGTATGAAAACTTAAAAGAAAAACCGGTTGCCATTTTCGATATCTGCCCATCGCCGCCTTTGAAGTGGACCCATATCAGTTCACAAAACATTATCGATTGCGCCCGCTACGGCCTGCCCTTAGAAACGGTCTCCATGCCCATGCCCGGGGCCGCTACCCCGGTAACCTTAGCCGGTTCGATTGTGGTGCACACTGCCGAAACCTTGAGCGGTGTGGTCCTGGCCCAGTGTATCAATCCGGGCACTCCGGTAGTCTACGGCGGGGCCCCGGTGCACTTTGACATGCACTATGGCACCACCCCGTTAAGCGCTGTAGAAGCGACGATGATCGCCGCCGGCTATGCCCAGATGGGCAAATATTTTGGCATGCCTACCCATACCTATGCCGCCCTGAGCGATTCGAAAGTAACCGATATGCAGGCCGGTATGGAAACTGCAATGAGCGGGGTTATTGCCCAGCTGGCCGGGATCAACATGATCTCAGGCGCCGGTGGGCTTGATTTCGTCAGTTCTTTCAGCATTGAAAAGCTGGTTATCGACAATGAGATCTGCGGCAGCGCCTTAAGGTTAAACCGCGGGATCGACTGCTCGCCTGAATCGCTGGCAGTGGACTTGATTAACGAACTCGGGCCTGGCGGCAACTATTTAGAAACCGAGCATACTTTCAAGTGGTTTAAAAAAGAACCCTACATTCCCTCTCCCGTAATCGACCGCCGCGAGCGGGGCAGCTGGGAGGCGCAGGGAAGCAAGGATATTTTCCAAAGAGCCCGGGAAAAAGTGGCTGAAATCAAAGAAAACCATTACCCGAAAATGCTTGATGATGCCCGTCAGGCCAGGCTTGACAGTGTGACCGGGGAAATCATGAAGGAGTTGGGCATAGAAAAATTGCCCCAGGGTCCGCATTAGTGGACTTAAGCGACTAACCGGCATTACCTGAACTGTTATTAAGGGCAAAGGTTAACCATGCTTAGTCCTATTAAAAGGAATACTGTACATCCAGCAAGCCTTCGCCTTGCTTGTTAGGTTAAGGTAGAGGGAGCCTGCAAAGATGTTCCAGCGCTCTATATAGTTGGATTTAAGTAAGTAGATAAGCTGCAGGATTACCCCGTCACCGGGATAAATCCTGCAGCTTTTATCTTTACTCTCAGACTTTATTTATTGCTGTTTTTCTTTTTCCAGTGCAAACTGCCAGCCCGCTTCAAAGGACTGCTTGTTGATCTCCACCAATTTAGCTTTGATCGTTTCTTCCATTACCTGCAACCACTTTTCCTTCTCAAAAGGCATAATCCGGGCCAGGATTCCAAGAAGGAAGGTATTAACCATTCGTGAATTACTTTTTACAGGCTCGATGGAAAGAGCATCCACGGCAATTAAGCGGTTGGCTTTGCCCTCGATTTCTTCTAAGATGCCGGTAGGGTAATCTACCTGCCCGGTTAAAACAGGCATGGGGGCGAGTTCCTGGGTGTTGACGATTACCGTTCCTTTTGGCGACAGGAATGGTAGCCAGCGCAGCGCTTCCAGCTTTTCAAAAGAAAGCAGAATGTCACCGTCTCCTTGCGGGATCAGGGGCGAGTAAACTTTTTCTCCCAGCCTGGCATGGGTAATCACACTGCCGCCCCGCTGGGCCATGCCGTGGGTTTCGGCGGTTTTGATGTCCAGCCCCTCGGCAATAGCCAGGGCGGCAAGCAAACGCCCGGTTAAGATAGTGCCCTGTCCGCCTACACCGGCAATTAAAATATCTGTTTTTACTCCGTTACTTTGTTTAAGGTTATTCACTTTGAATCACCTGCTTTCGTGCCTGCCGGCTTGATCGCATCAAATCGGCAAAGTTGTTCGCATAAACCACAGGCAGTGCAGATGGTATGGTTGATTACCGCTTTGTCTTCTTTCATGATTAAGGCCGGGCAGCCCAGTTTCATGCAGGCTTTGCACCCGTTGCACTCTTCTTCGTCCACAAAGGGCGGTTCGTCGAATGAGCTCATTAGAAAAACGCAGGGGCGTCGCACAATAATTACCGAAGGTCCATCTTTGTCCGGGTCGAGCCCGCTTTTAACCGTGTCTTTTAGGGCGTCCAAGTCAAAAGCATCGACTGCTGTAACTTGCCGGACTCCGAGTGAGCGGCACAGGTTTTCCAAATCAACCGCTTCCGCAGGTTCTCCCTGCAGGGTAGTGCCGGTGCCCGGGTGGCACTGGTGTCCGGTCATGGCCGTGGTGCTGTTGTCTAAAATGAGCACGGTGATCGGAGCTTTGCTGTACACGGCATCGAGCAGGGGGGTGATCCCGGAATGTAGAAAGGTGGAGTCGCCGATGACGGCCACCGTGTCTTCCGCCGAAGCCGGGTTAGCCTTGGCCATGCCTAAAGCTGCGCTGACACTTGCCCCCATACAGATGCAGGTATCGATGGCGTTTAAAGGAGGTAGCGCTCCTAAAGTGTAACAGCCAATATCGCCTGTAACTTTTAGTTTGAGCTTGTTCAAGGTGTAGAATACTCCGCGGTGGGAACAGCCCGGGCACATCACCGGTGGGCGGGCCGGGATATTGTCGCGGACTGTGATCAGTTCATTTTTTTGAGAGAGAACTTTTTCGCGGATAATTTCTGCACCCAGTTCGCCCTCTAACGGGAACAGTTCCTTGCCTTTTACCGGAACGCCCAGGTCCATTGTTTTCAGCTGTTCCTCGAAAAAGGGATCAAGCTCTTCGATGACGATGATTTCTTTGACCGATGAGGCAAACTTGCGGATCAGTTTTTCCGGCAGCGGGTGGCTGAAGCCCAGCTTCAAAAAGGATGCCTCGGGTAAAGCTTCCCGCCCGTACTGGTAAGCGATGCCGCTGCAGACTACTCCGTAATCGGTATTGCCCTCTTCGATCCGGTTAAGCGGGCTATTTTCTGATTCTTCTCGCAAAGAGGTCAGGCGTTCTTCCACAACCGGATGTCTTTTGCGGGCAAACCCCGGTAGCATAACATATTTGGCCGGGTTTTTGGTGAAACCGCTGATTTCTTTTTCATTTCTCTCCCCGGGTACCAGGGTACTGCGTGAATGAGAAATCCTGGTGGTAGAGCGTAAAAGCACCGGGGTATCAAACTTTTCGCTTAAAGCTAGCCCTGCAATTACAAAATCCCTGGCTTCTTCACTGTCGGAAGGCTCCAGCATCGGGATTTTAGCCATTCTGGCGTAATGGCGGTTGTCCTGCTCGTTTTGCGAGCTGTGCATCCCCGGGTCGTCGGCCGATACCAAAACCAGCCCGCCGCCTACACCGGTGTAGGAAAGGGTTAAAAGAGGGTCTGCTGCCACGTTGACCCCGACATGTTTCATTGCTACCAGTACCCGTGCGCCTTCTATCGAAGCGCCGATACCCGCTTCCAGGGCGGTTTTTTCATTCGGTGACCAGTTGCAGTCCACGCCAGGGTAAGTGCTCAAGTTTTCCATGATTTCGGTGCTCGGTGTTCCCGGGTAAGCGGTGCCCACACTGACTCCGCCTTCAAAGGCTCCGCGGGCAAACGCTTCGTTGCCGGTCATAATTATGCGTTTGTTGCTCAAGACTTTATTCCTCGCTTTCTATAATCCTTTTGGCCTTACCTGTTGTTCTCTCCAGTGACTTTGGTTCCATCAGTTTAACCTTCGGTGCCAGCGAAAGGGTGGTCCGCAGGCTTTGCTTGATCCGGTTCTCTAAGGCTTCCAACTCTTTGAAACTGTCGGTGAAACCTTCCCCGCTTAACTCTACCTGTACTTCTAAGTCCTTGATTGAGCCTTTCTTCTTCTGCAAGACCAGGCGGTAGTGCGGCGAAACCTCGCGGAAGCCGGACAATACTTCTTCAACCTGGGAGGGGAAAATATTTACTCCCTTGATGATGATCATATCGTCGCTGCGTCCGGTAATATAGTCCATCCGGCGGTTGGTCCGCCCGCAGGGGCAGGGTTCTGCAATTAAACGGGTAATGTCGCCAGTGCGATAGCGCAAAACGGGGAATCCTTCCTTGAACAAAGGCGTCAGGACCAGTTCTCCTGTCTCACCATCGGGGAGCACTTCCCTGCTCTCCGGGTCAATTATTTCCGGGTAGTAAAGGTCTTCTAAGATATGCATCCCCCTGGTTTCCAGGCACTCACCGGAAATGCCCGGGCCCACCACTTCGGTTAGGCCGTAGTTTAAAGTAGCTTTCAGCCCCCATTGGTTTTCAATATCTTCCCGCATGGCATCGGAACAGGGTTCGCCCCCGAAAAGCCCGGTTTTCAGGCCGAAATCGCGTGGCTCATAGCCCAGTTCACGGGCAGTTTCCGCCATGTAGATGGCGAAAGAGGGAGTGCTAACTAAAATGCTAGTTTTAAAATCCTGCATCAAGGAAAGCTGGCGCTCCGTGTTGCCGCTGGAAAAAGGAACCACCGTGGCGCCCAGTTTTTCCAGGCCGTAGTGCAGCCCGAACCCGCCGGTGAAAAGACCGTAGCCGAAAGAGATTTGGGCAATATCGGCGGGAGTAACCCCGGCCATGGCACAAAGGCGGGCCACCCCTTCGGACCAGCGTTCCAGGTCGTAGCGGGTATAACCCATGACCACCGGCTTGCCCGTCGTGCCCGAAGAAGCGTGGACCCGCAGGATCTTTTCTAAGGGTACTGCAGCCATCCCATAAGGGTAGGCTTCCCTGAGGTCTTTTTTTGTGGTGAAAGGTACGCGGGTAAAGTCCTCCCGGTTATTAATATCTTCCACTTTAAGCCCGGCGCGGGCAAACTGTTTTTGGTAGAAGGGGCTGTTTTCAGAGGCATGTTTTACCACCGCCTGCAGCCCGCCGTTTTGTTCAGTGACCAGTTCCTTTTCGCTTAAGTATTCTTTTTGCAAAATGGTATCAACTCCTTACATCTAAGGCCCAGTTACTGCTTTAAAATTTGTAAATGCGTTCGCCGCCGACTATGGGCACGTTTTTTTTCTTCAGCACTTCCAGGGCTTCTTCGATTTTTTCCACGCGCATCATGATGATGGCGTTGGTGGTCGGTTTTTCGATGAAAGAATACAGATATTCGATATTGATCCCGGCGTCTTGTAAATAGTTAAGCACATCAGCCAGGCCGCCCGGAGTATCGGGCACTTCCATGGCGATTACCTCGGTTTCTGTAGCCATGATCCCTTTGTCTTTCAGCTCCTTTACGGCCGCATCGGGTTGATCGACAATCAGGCGCAGAATGCCGAAGTCGGAAGTATCGGCAATGGAAATGCCGCGGATATTGATCCCGGCATCGCCCAAAACTCTGGCCACCCGGACCAGGCGTCCCGATTTATTTTCCAGGAACACGGAAATTTGTTTAATCATCTTAAAAATTTACCTCCTAAAAAAATATTTTGCTTAAAGCTTGCGTTTATCGATTACCCGCCGGGCTTTGCCTTCGCTGCGAGGAATGCTTTTTGGCTCGACCAGATTTACACTGCAGGAAACACCGAGCAGGCTTTCGATTTCCAGGCGAATCTTATTATCCAGGGTTTCCAAACCCCTGACCTGGTCGGAGAACATTTTCTCTGAAACTTCCACCAGGACCTGCAGGGTGTCAAGCGACCCTTTCCTGTCAACAATTAACTGGTAATGCGGTTCTGTTTCTCCCATTTCTAAAAGGATACTTTCTACCTGGGAAGGGAAGACGTTAACCCCGCGGATAATAATCATATCGTCACTGCGCCCGCTGACTTTGTCCATGCGGGTATGGGTTCTGCCGCAGGAGCAGGGGCTATCTGTCAGGGTGGTTATGTCGCGGGTGCGGTAGCGGATCATAGGCAGGGCTTCTTTGCTTACCGTAGTAATGACCAGTTCGCCGGTTGAGCCCTTCGGCAGGAGTTCGCCCGTTTCGGGGTCGATTATTTCCGGCAGAAAATGATCTTCGCTGATATGCAGGCCCTTTTTGGCCGGGCATTCATAAGCTACCCCGGGCCCGATAATTTCACTTAAGCCGTAAATGTCAAAGGCATCGATCTCCAGCTTATCCTCGATTACCCGGCGCATATTTTCAGACCATGGCTCGGCCCCGAATACGCCGCTTTTCAATTTTAAATCATCCGGGGCCAGGTTCATTTCGTCGATTGTTTCAGCGAGATACAAGGCGTAGGAGGGAGTGCAGGCCAAAAGGGTGGTGCCCAGGTCTTTCATCATTTTTACCTGGCGCCTGGTTTGCCCGCCGGAAATTGGCACCACCGTAGCCTTGATATTTTCGGCGCCGTAGTGGACACCCAGGCCGCCCGTGAAAAGTCCGTACCCATAGGCAATGTGAATAACCGAGTTGCTGGTGCCGCCGGCGGCGGAAAGAGTGCGGGCCATCAATTCAGCCCACACTTTGAGGTCATTTTGAGTGTAGCCGACCACGGTGGGGGTCCCTGTAGTTCCCGAGGAAGAATGGATCCGCACCACTTCATCTAAGTCGACGGTAAATAGCCCGTACGGGAAGTTGTCCCTGAGGTCATCTTTTTTCGTGAAGGGCAGTTTTCTTAAATCATTTTGGGAGCGGATATCGCCCGGTTCCACCCCGGCCTGTTCGAAGCTTTTTTTGTAAAAAGGAACTAACCGGTAAACCCTTTCTAAGGTTTGCTTGAGCTTTAGAAATTGCAGGGTGGAAAGCTTCTCCCGTTCCATTTTCTCGTAGTGTGCATTCCATATAACTGGATTGAATGTTGTCTTTTTTGCCGTCATTACATCCTCTCACCCCGGTTTCTATTTGTGTAAGGCAAAATACAGTGATCAGTATTGGCCCGCTGTCTGGGCATGCCAATCGACCGGCATGAAGGGAAACCGGGTCGATTTCCGGCACTTATTTTGGCTCCTTTGTACCATATATATAATAGCACAGATCAAAGGGGATCAAAATGATTTACGCCGCCGGCCTATTAAAAAAATCATCAATTTCACACAAATCTTTTATTTGATCCAAAGCCAATCTTTGCTTAGTTTAAAACTTGACTAAGCTCAGATTATAGTTTATTGTTTAATCAAACAAGTGAGGTGAAAAAAATGCAGGTTAATGTGCATGAAGCAAAAACCAATCTTTCGCGGCTGTTGAAAAAAGTTAGTGAGGGGGAAGAAATAATAATCTGCCGCTCGGGAAAGCCGGTTGCCAGGCTTGTGCCTTACAAAATTAAGCCTTCCAAAAGGGTACCGGGCAGTGCGGGTAACCGTCTGCATATCGCCGCTGATTTTGACAGTCCCCTGTCCGAAGAAATCCTGAAGGAGTTTGAAAATGAAAGCTTTAATTGATACCCAAGTTTTTCTTTGGTGGGTAATAAATGATCCTCGCCTTTCCCGGCGAGCTGTTGAGCTAATTTCAGACGGCAATAATGATATATATGTCAGCGCTGCCAGCTGTTGGGAAATTGCCATCAAAGCAGGCCTCAGCAAACTTGCCGTTAAAGGTGACCTGCGCGAGTTTATAATCGAACAGATTAATGTAAATGCCTTTTTTAGTCTACCGGTTGGAGTGGAACATGCCCTTTATGTAGCTAAACTGCCTCATCATCATCGCGATCCGTTCGATCGTATTCTGGTGGCCCAGGCCCAGTTGGAAGAAATGCCGCTAGTTACCGCTGATGATTTGATCAAAGCCTACCGGGTGGACACATGGTGGTAAATGAAAATTTGTAAGGGTGATAAATATGTTTAATCCTGACAAACAATTAAAAAATCCTGCCTATCTCGAACTGGACCCGCAGGAAAGGGCTGCGCGCCGGGATCAATTTTACCGGATCATGCAGTCTTGCGAAATGTGCCCCCACCGATGCCGGGTAAACCGCCTGCAAGGGGAAACCGGGCGCTGCCGGGTGACCGGTGATCTGATTATTACAAGTGCAGGCCCGCATTTCGGAGAAGAACGGGAACTGGTCGGCCCTGCCGGCTCGGGCACCATCTTTTTTGTCAACTGCAACTTGGACTGCGTTTACTGCCAGAACTGGACGATCAGCACCGGGGTTGAAACCGACCGTATCAGCAGTATTGAGGAACTGGCCCGGATCATGGTTTCCCTCCAGGAAAGGGGTTGCTGCAATATTAACCTGGTCAGCCCCACCCCGTACCTGTACCACATCACCGCTGCCATCGATAAAGCAGCCGAGATGGGCCTGCGACTGCCCGTGGTCTACAACTGCGGAGGGTATGAATCGGTAGAATCGCTGAAGCTGCTCGAAGGATTTATTGATATCTACATGCCCGATGCCAAGTACGGTTCTAACGAAAAAGCCCGGGAGTATTCAGGCGCAGAAGATTATTATACCCGCCTAAAGGAAGCTTTAAAAGAAATGCAGCGCCAGGTCGGCGATTTAAAGCCCGGTCCCGGGAAAATTGCTTACCGGGGGCTCCTGGTGCGTCACCTGGTCCTGCCGGAGGATCTCTCCGGCAGTGAAGAAGTAGCCCGGATGCTCAGCGAAGAAGTTTCTCCCAACTGTGCGGTTAACGTAATGGCCCAGTATTACCCGTCTCACCGGGCAAACGAATTCCCTCCGCTAAGACGCCGGATCACTTCCGCTGAATACAGTGCTGCCCGGGAGGCCTTTCGCAAAGCTGGTCTGCAGCTGTTGTAAACATATGCGCGATTTATAGGCCAAACTTTATAACTTTCCGGGAATAGTTCTCCCGAGGTCTTTGCAGCGCTTGATCACACCATAAGTTTTAGTGCCTCCTCAAGATTATTATATTAAAAGGGGCAAAACCCAATCACCGGGATAATAATGGTTGAGCGTAGGTCTTTTTGTTCGGTTGACCCCTGCTACTTTTATGGTGTAGAATAATATTAGCTTAATCTAATATATTGATTTAAGCTTAAAAAAAAGTAGCTTTATGGATTAGCAAAAGGAGGAATAAGAAAATGGCTGGAGCAGTAAAAGAAATTACCCAGGATCAATTTGAAAGCGAAGTAATGGAAGAGGCAAAGCCGGTTTTGGTTGATTTTTGGGCTCCCTGGTGCGGACCCTGTAAGACCCTGGGACCGGTGTTGGAAGAATTAGCCAAAGATAACGAGGGTCGCCTGAAAGTGGTTAAGGTAAATGTAGACGAAAACCAGGATCTCGCCCAAAAGTACGATGTAATGAGCATCCCCACTATGTTTGTCTTCAAAGATGGCCAGCTAGTGGACAGCTTTATGGGAGCGATGAATAAGCAGGCACTCTCCGAAAAACTCGAACAATACCTTTAACCTGGAAATGGCTATGCAGGTACGATTTTTTATTGAAGCAGGAAAGCCTTAACCCCGTGGCGAATAACGTTTTAAAATATGTTGAAAGGGTGTGTTGTTAGCCATGGAGCGGCAGGCAATCGGCCAGGTGACCCATTATTACGGTAAGATCGGGGTGGCAATTCTAGAACTTGACAGTCCGCTTGATGTAGGAGACAGGCTTGCGATCGTTGGTTCCACCACCGATATGGAGCAGGTGGTTAAATCCATGCAGGTGGAGCACCAAAATATCGAACATGCCGATGCGGGTGACCTGGTCGGCCTGAAGGTCAAAGATAAGGTTAGAGAGGGAGATACCGTCTACAAACTGACCTAGAGTTTGATTATAAGTTCCTTGCAAACTGGGACAACTTCGCTTAAGATAAACTGCAGGTTTATCAGTACCAATACGTGTGCATAAATCCCGGTCAATCTTTACTTAAAAACACAGGTGATTTTGTGGCAGTAAATAGAAGGCAGCGTGAGAGCTTCCCGGAAGAAGGCTGCCCCGAGAGCACGGCTCATGAACAAACTTTTCTGAACCAAGCCCTGGCCGGAATGGTCAGGGCTGTTCCGATCATGATGGGTTACCTGCCCATCGGGCTTGCTTTCGGGGTTCTTGCTTCTGCAGCTGGTTTAAGCCTCTACAGTGCTTTGGCCATGTCTGTCTTCGTTTTTGCCGGTTCTTCACAGTTGATTGCTGTCGGTCTTATCGATGCCGGCACCGGTATTGCCGCTATTACCATGACCGTATTCCTGGTCAACCTGCGCCATATGCTGATGAGCGCCTCCCTGGCTCCCTACCTGCGCTTCATGAACTCCTGGCAGTTGGCCCTGTTCAGCTACGAAATTACCGATGAATCTTTTGCCCTGCACTCCGCTCATTTCCGAAAAGAAGGTACCCCCTCAAAGGTTGAACTTTTTGCTCTCAATCATTCCGCCCACCTGGCCTGGATTGGCGGCACTTTCCTGGGTGCCTTTGTCGGGGTGCGCCTTACTTTTGACACCGAAGTATTTGGCCTCGATTTTGCATTGCCGGCTATGTTTATTGCCCTTCTGATCATGCAGATTGAAAATTATCGCCACGTGGTGGTAGCAGTAATCGCAGCGGCGCTGGGGCTAACTTTTTATCTGCTTGGGATGGACCAGCTTTACATCATCCTGGCTACAGTAATTGCCGCTACCGTCGGTGCCCTGTGGAAAAATGACACGGGTAATCCTGCGACCGATCAGAACGCGCTTTCTGGCAGTGATAACCTTAAGAATGGCGATTTTGGCCAGGCAGTCAACCAGGACATTTCAGGTGTAGAAAGTAACGCCGGTAAGGATTGGTCGAATGAAGGAGGAAGCAGAAATGATTGAATTTGGCACCCGGGAAATGGTACTCCTCATTTTCCTGATGTCACTGGTTACTTACCTGCCCCGGGTCCTGCCTGTCCTCGCGCTATCCCGGCGGCGGCTCCCCGACCCCATCGAGCGCTGGCTCTCGTATGTGCCGGTGGCTGTTTTGGCAGCCCTGCTGGCTCCCTCACTGTTCGCCCCCGAAGGCTACCTTGACTTCGCAGTGCACACAAACCCGGCTTTCTGGGTTTCCATGCCTGTGTTTGTCATTGCCCTGGTCACCCGCAATCTTTTTGCCACGGTCTTGTTCGGTATGTTTATGATTGCTCTTTTTCGCTTTCTCCTCCCCTGAGGGCTGATTAAAGCCGCTATTGTCTCGATAATTACCCGTACTATTACGGCAGGGCGGTAAATGAGCAATTCAAGCTGATTGACCGGCAATTTATTCCTGTGTTATACTAATTAATATGAAGTAAAGCTTTATAATAGCCTTAGTATTGATTGCCGACCCACAGTATAGTTCTCTTTTTCTGCCAGGATTTATAAGATTTTAACAGCGTTAAAAATTGCATAAGCCGTTGAACCGCCCCCGGTTAAGGGGCAAAAAAGACGACTAGTTTTGTGAGTTTTCCCAAACTTAAAACAATTAAAGGAGGAGCTCGTATGGACAAACTGGTACGTGTCGACATGACGACGAGGAAGGTAACGGTTGAGCCTTTGCCGGACAAATACAAAGGCAAAGGTGGGCGGTGGCTCTCATCAATGATGGTTAATGATGAGGTTCCGGCTGACTCTCATCCCCTGGGGCCGAACAACAAACTAGTTATAGCCCCCGGGATCTTATCTGGAACCCGTGCTCCCAACTCGGGCAGGATTTCTGTCGGGGGCAAATCACCCTTAACCGGCGGAATCAAGGAAGCCAACGCCGGGAGTCCCTTTCCGCAGAATATGGCGAGGATGGGTTTTGCTGCCCTGGTAATCGAAGGTTTGGTTGAAGACGGTTCCCAGTGGTTGTTGAAGCTCGATGTTAACGGCGGCGAGTTAATCCCGGCAGATGATCTGGCCGGGATGGGAGCTTACGAGGCCGGCTACAAGTTATGGGAGAAATATGACGACAAGCCGGCTTTTGTGGTGAACGGCCCGGCGGGAGAAGCCAAAATGGCCATGGCCGGAATCGCTTTTAACGATCCGGAAGGCCGTGCTGCCCGCTATGCCGGACGCGGCGGTCTCGGTGCCGTTATGGGTAGCAAGGGCTTGAAAGCAATTGTCCTTGATCATAAAGATGCGCCCGGGGTTAACCCGGCTGATCAAGAACTGCTTAAAACCGGGCAGAAAAAGCTTGCCGATGCGATCCTTTCCCATGATATTACCAAAAAGGGCGGTGGCTTGAACAGTTATGGCACCGCGGTCTTGATTAATATCTTGAACGAAGCCGGAGGACTGCCTACCAACAACTTCCGTTCCGGTGAATTTGCGGGAGCGAAAAAGATCAGCGGCGAAGCCCTCGCGGAAGCGGCTGAAAAGCGAGGCGGCGCAGGCACAATGGGCCACCGCTGCCATCCCGGCTGCATTATCAACTGTTCAACCGTTTATGCTCATGAAGACGGCAGCGAGCATGTTTCCAGCGTGGAATATGAATCGATCTGGTCGCTCGGCGCAAACTGCGGCATTGACAACCTTGACCATGTTGCAGAACTGGTCTGGCTCTGCAATGATTTGGGCATCGACACCATTGAAGCAGGGGTGGCCTTAGGTGTGGCTATGGAAGCCGGTTTGGCCGAATTTGGCGATGGCGAAGCGGCGATTAAGCTATTAAAAGAGCTCTATGAGCGCAGCCCGCTCGGCCATATTCTCGGCCAGGGCGCTCACTTCGTCGGTGAAGCCTACGGGGTAACCCGGATCCCAACCGTCAAGCGTCAGGGTATGCCTGCCTATGAACCGCGGGCGGTTAAAGGTATCGGTGTTACCTACGCCACCTCGACCATGGGCGCTGATCATACCGCCGGTTACACCATTGCGCCTGAGATTTTATCGGTAGGCGGCTCGGCTGAACCGCTGGATACGAAAGACAAGGTCGGTCTTTCCAAGGCCTTCCAGGATACAACCGCTTTTCTTGATGCAGCCGGTTATTGTATCTTTATTGCCTTCCCCATCCTTGACATCGAAAGCGGTTTTGAAGGGGTCATTGAAACGGTTAACGGTATGCTTGGTACAAGCTACGGTGCCGACGATGTAACCAGGATCGGCAATGAAATCCTGCGCATCGAAAGGGACTTCAACCACCGGG
>CAYXQO010000017.1:0-38704 GCA_964467475.1 uncultured Syntrophomonadaceae bacterium | reverse complement strand
ATGATAGTATATCAATTTATGGTTAATCCTGTCAAATAAATTTTGTAAGTTCAATCCTTTATTTTCAAATAGCTGGCAGAAGGTGGTTTTAATTTACGTTTAGATAGGAATAGAAAACAAGGGTAATGGCGGGAATTACTATGGCTTAATGTTACTGATCAGCCTTGCTGCATTTTTCAAAGGAGACATTGCAGTTAAGATTGTACCAAACGGCCCTTGAGGCAAAAGTTGCAGCTGGCCTGTCTGCATGGAAATAAGCCGCCGAGCGGCGAAGCGGTATAGTTCGAGAGTGCATTAGCACAGCAAAGGCTGAAGGGAAGCAGGCAAAGCAGTTTAGCATGTTGGCCTGAGGAAAGAAAGCTCCGGGATATTTCGCACTATCCAGAAAATAATTACCAGGGCCAGAAGGGACCAGGGCAAAATGGGAGATATTTTTATGTCACCGGCTGAGAAATTACGGTCAAAAGCCAACCTGAAAGCAATGATGCTGCTATATGCTACCAGGGGCACAATCATTACCGCTAAGACATTGCTTTTAAGCGCTAAAATAAACCGGCCGTTTAAAAGGTGAATCAAGGCCCTGGTACCCCCACAGGCAGGGCATAACATACCGGTGGCCCGGTAAAACAGGCAGTGGTACGGACTGACTATTTCACGCAAGCTCGGACTGATTACATATAAATAACCCAGGATGAGCATTAAGGCAATAAATATAAACAGGCTGCGCTCAGCCCAGTGTTTAGCCGGTGCTTTCAAACTTTTTCGGTTCTCCTCCAGGAATTTCTACCATCTTTCATCTATAAAATGCCAGTTGATACTGAGGCTCAGGCTTCAGGCGGCCTGCACCATGCAAGGAAGCAAAATACCCCGTCTCCCTGCTTCCGTTTAAATTAAACTAATTACTCCTCCAAGCCAGGCCATAGTCGCTGAAAAATCGACATACATTTCCTGCTCGATAATTCTCATGATTTGCCGGAAAAAAACCTGGCCAACAATAGTAAAGATAATGCCGAGGACTATTGCCACCGCACCGAGGATAATCCCGGGTAAAGAGTAATCCTGGTTTTGCTGTCGTCCTAAGATGCCACAAATCAGCGCAGCAATACCCAGGATGATCGAAACATAGGAACAGCATAAGAATAAAAGGACCCCTAAAATACCAGTCACCAGGGAAATAATCCCCAGGGTATTGTTTGTCGGTTTAACTGCTACCGGCTTTGATTCGTCCATTACCGATACCTCCATTTATTGTAGTTACAGTCTTATTTATTAATTCTTCACAGAAGTAAAGATACCTGCAAAATTCTTAAGCTTAAAAGTTATAAAGCCTTAATGAATCAATGTTTCTTTGTTCTCTTCTTTGTAATATAATTAAGTGCAGCAACGGACGATGATTAACTATCTTCCGGGGTTTCTATATTTTACTTTTTACTGCTAAGCAGAAACTTTTAATTAAAGGCATGGTGATTAACATGTTAAACGGCATTTTTGCTCCTATTCCCACCCCTTTTAATAACGAAGGTGAAATTGACTGGAAGTCTCTGCAAAATAATTTGCGGTGGTGGGGTAAATCCTCGATGCAAGGACTGGCTGTTGCCGGGACCAACGGTGAAGCGGTTATGCTTGAACATGCAGAAAAAATCAAGGCTTTTTCTTTTGTCAGGGAACATTTGCCACCTGAGAAAAAGTTGATTGCCGGAACCGGCTGCGAATCGGCAAAAGCTACTTTAAAGCTGAACCGGGAAGCGGCATCCTGCGGTGTAGATGCCGTGCTGGTTTTAAACCCCAGTTATTTTAAGGGAAGTATGAACGAAGAAGCCCTGGCCAATTATTTTAACCATGTTGCCGAAGATTCACCCTTGCCGGTTATCCTTTACAATATGCCTCGCAATACAAACTTAAACTTAAGCGCTAAATTAATCACAGAGCTGGCAAAACACCCTAACATCGCAGGGATAAAAGACAGCTCAGGCAATATCGTGCAAATCGGGGAAGTTATCTATAATACCGGGCCTGATTTTTTTGTTTTTGCCGGATCGGCCAGTTTTCTTTTGCCTGCCCTGGTTTTAGGCGCAGCAGGAGGAACCCTGGCGCTGGCTAATATAATGCCGGAAGAATGCGTTAAAATCGAGGAGCTTTACAGAGAGGGAAAATTGGAAGAAGCAAAAAAAATACAACTGGCAATCATCGAAATGAACAGCGCTGTAACCTCAAGGTTCGGGGTTGCCGGATTAAAAGCAGCACTTGACCTTCTGGGCCTTTACGGCGGACCACCGCGCCTGCCGTTACTGCCTCTTGATGAGGAGGGCAAGAAACAGGTTAAAGATATAATGAAAAAAAGCGGTTTGCTTTAAAAAAGCCGCTTTTTTATATTAGCTCTTATAATTATTACTACGCGAAAGCCTGCAGCTGATTCGCTGCCATTGTTCACTGATGAACCGGCATCAGTCTAACGTAAAACACAGCCTGACAAACACTTCTAATTATTATATCAGTTAGTCGTCGTTATCCCGGTAATTTTCCCACCAGCGGTTTTCTTGTTCTTCCTGCTCATCCTCATCACCGCCATCTCCCTGTCCGTTAGTACCTGATTCATCATTATCATCCTCCGAAGGATCGTCATCATTTTCACCATTTTCCTCTTTTTCCTCGTCCTCGGATTCGGATGAATCCTCTTCCTCGTCGTCATTCCCGTTATCATTATCCTCGTCGGGTTCACCGTTTTCATCTTCCTCGGGGTCACCATTTTCTGTATCTTCATCTGGATCGCCGTTTTGCGGATCATACCACCTGTCGTCATCACGTTCTTCATCATTTTCATCTTCATCCGGATCACGGTCATCATGGTGATCACAGGTAACCCTGGGGGCATGCTGTTCTACAAATATATCAGAACGCACGCTGTTTGCGGCGCGGCAACCATCATTAGGACGCAAACCGGTTTCCGAACAAACTTGCATTCTAACTATTCCCTCGGGGCGATCAAAATTTCTTATTTCCAGGTCTTGAAATGCCTCCAGGAAAACTTCTCGCAGGAAAACTGTTGAGTAGCGCCACCCCTGCTGGATGCCACCCATTCTCGGCTCATCATAGCCCATCCAGAAAGTAGCAACCAGGTTGGGGGTATAAGCCCCAAGATAAACATCTTTCCAATCATCGGTGGTCCCGGTTTTTGCCGCTACCGGTCGATCTATCTGCAGTTCCCGGCCAAGGTATTCAGTCACAAAATCCTGTAAGATGTCATTGACAATATATGTAGTTTGCGGGCTGAGTATCTCGGTTGGATTCAATTCCTTCTCGTACATAACCGAACCATGCCGGTCTTCGATCCTTTCTACAGTATGCGCCTCCACCCGGACACCTTCGTTAGCCAACACACCATAAGCCTGGGCCATATCAATAGCGCTAACCCCGTCTGTAAACCCGCCCAGGGTTAAACTTAAATTGCCGCGCTCATCAGGGGTAAAAGTGTTGATTCCCATTTTTTCGGCGTATTCAACTCCCAGTTCCGGGCCCAGGGCTTCAAAAGCGCGGACTGCCGGGACATTGTAGGAATAGTACAGGGCTTCACGGGCATTAACCATTCCCCTAAACCGATTGTCAAAGTTGGTTGGCTGCCAACCACCGGGACCCCTGTACGGCGAATCATCGAGAGTTGAACCGGCTCCGGCAAGAACTCCTTCTTCAATTGCCGGGGCATAGGTGATAATCGGCTTGATTGCGGAACCCGGTTGGCGTAAGTTGGCAAACCGGAGAACCTCGTCCACCTCTTTTTCATAATCGCGCCCGCCTCCCAGCGCCTTGATCCGGCCGGTGGTCGGATCGGCTACGACTATGGCTGCCTGAGGTTGAGGCACCCCTTTTTCTTCATCAACAAATTCCTGGAGCTGGTTCCAACTTAAATCGCGTCCGGGTGGCAGCTCGGATATAGCTTCCCTCGCTTTTGACATATTAACCTTAATTGTGGTGGGGTAGAGTTCATCCCGGCTGAGCACTTCTTCAACATGTTTTTGAAGTGACGGATCGAGGTTGGTATAAATGCGCAACCCTCCGGTATAAATAGCTCTGTACGCTTCTGCCCGGGAACCGATTGAAGGCATTTCACTTAAAACCCGGATCAATTCATCATGAATTACATAATCGACATAGTGAGGGTACGGATATTCAGGATCATGCGGTTCTGCGTAAGCCATCTCCATTTCAAGGGCTTCCCGATACTCAGATTCAGTAATAAGTTCCAGCCGCTTCATACTTGATAGCACGGTGCTCATGCGTTCTTTCGCCTTATTTTCATCTTTGAAAGGATTGTAGTCATTAGGTGAACGTACCGCACCGGCCAGCATGGCGGCTTCGGCTAGACTAATTTCTTCTACACTTTTATCAAAGTAGGTCTGGGAAGCGGCTTCCACCCCGTAGGCACTGTTGCCGAAGTAAATCCTGTTTAAGTACATTTCCAGGACTTCTTCTTTACTATAGCTGCGTTCAAGCTGGAAAGCCAGCCAGATTTCCTGTATTTTGCGCCGGTATGTTTTCTCCGTAGTTAAAAAAGCGTTCTGAGCAAGCTGCTGAGTTATAGTGCTGGCCCCCTGGACAATTTCACCGGCCTGGAAATTGGCATACGCCGCCCGCATGCTGCCAATTACATCAAAGCCTAAATGATCATAGAAGCGCTCATCTTCAATGGCGATAAAAGCTTTCTGAACGTGTTTCGGAATAGTATCCAGGCTGACAGCGATACGGTTTTGCTCTTCATGAAGGGCCATAATTTCATTGCCCTCGCTGTCATAAAGGTAAGAAGTTTCTACTGTTGCCAGGCGGGAAGGATCCATCACCGGAGCATCTTCAATATAGTTGTAGACTACGGCCGCAGTGGCTCCTCCTCCAATAACAAAAAGGATAAACAAAAGAATAAATATGACCTTGATAATTGTCCCAATGCGGCCAGGTTTTTTTTCATGCTTAGATGTCGACCATTCGGCATCAAAGCCCATGGGGTTCTTTTTCTGTGCCACCCTCTTTTAAGCCTCCCTGAATCTTGAAAATCAATCTTACAAAACAACCTCAATTTGCAAGTAGGATTAGATCTCAGGCAACCTTTAAACCGGCTGTATACACTATTGCAAAAAGAGGCTTCTGCTTCTATTTATATTACGATTATAACACAAAAGTCACTAGCCCGAAGGAATTGTACAGGCCTTACTAATTTGACAAAGCTGCTGTTAAAATCAACGACATAACAGAAACTGCCTTACCAACTTAATTGACTAATGCATTTTAATCGATCGATTTAATCATTGTTTTGCTCTTTCTCGCAGTAAGGATTCTTCAACTCTTGGTTGCAGTAACAGCACTCTATGGTGTCTTTATCCCTCTCCGGACAGGAGCTGTAAAACTTTCTGTGGCAGTGCGGGCATTCCCACTCGAACAATAGCACATCCCCTTTCCGCAAGGAAATACAGGTCTTACAGGGTTATCAAACAGGAGCCTTCCGCTAGCGACCTTTCCACTGCGGTTCCCGTTTTTCCATAAAGGCAGCAATCCCTTCCCTAAAATCTTCAGTTTGCAAAAGTACGCCCAGAGCCTGCTGCTCTATTTCCAGGCCGGACTCGAGATCAGTCTCGACTCCCCGATTAATTGCCTCTTTTATTTTTTTAATCCCTATAGGAGGTTTTTGAGCCAGCTTCTCGGCAAAATCATTTACTACCCGGTCAAGCTGCTCTTTTACAACCACCTGGTCGGCCAGGCCAATTTCATTTGCCTTGTTACCATCAACCGTTTCTCCTGTAAATATCATCCACTTGGCCAGGGGAACCCCGATGCGGCGAGGCAACCGCTGGGTCCCACCCCAGCCGGGGAGCAGTCCACGGTTTACTTCAGGCAACCCGATTTCAGAAATATCGGAAGCGAAAATAAAGTCACAGGCCAGGGCCAGCTCACAACCGCCCCCGAAGGCATAACCGTTAATCATAGCAATAACCGGCTTTTCATATTCAGCCACCATTTCCACGATCGGTTCAACCTGGGCGGTTTCCGCTAAATCCCACCCGGCCGAAAAACAGTGTTTGATTTCCTGTCTTCCTTCTTTTTCTCTGATCCTGGGGTTACCGGTGATCACCAACACCCTGATCTCATCATCGGAAGCAATATTTTCCAGGGCTTTTTTGACTTCCTGAGCCAGGGTGGTGTTGATTGCATTTAAACGCTGAGGCCGGTTGAAGGTAATCCTGGCTATTCCCTCTTTTTTTTCCAAAATAATGGTTTCAAATTCCATTTTGACACCTCGTTCTCCCGGATTTTCAACTGATTTTTCCTATAATTTAAAATTCTATAGATGCAAGCCTTATTCCTGCTTTACCGCTGCCGTTCAAACCCGTTTTTTACCTTTCAAAACCGGTTCAATTTTGCTCTTAAGCGGCTCGGGTACATTTTTTATTTTAAACTGATCGACCTTTTTTATCATGGGGCTGTTGACCCCGACAATCGTGGCCAGTTCCTTGGCGGTAAGCCCTTGTTTTTTGCGTAATTCCTTAACTGTCTTATTGCCAAATGTCCAAAAAAACATTTAAATCCTCCTCGTAAGCTTACCCGGCCAGGTTAAAGAGAACTAAAAAGCCCATCCCCATCAGGTAGAAAACTATGCCTAAAGTTATTAAAGCAAGCACTTTTTCAAATACATCTATCTTTTTCTGGCGCACCAGGCAATCCGAGCACAGAGGCACTTTCTTGAAATGATACAGGGGAAAATGATCCGGTGAATATCCCTGCCTGATCCCATGAAAACTTGTATCTGCGGGGGCTATTTTCAACGAGCATTTCTGACAGATATAGTTATCTCTTTCATCTTTAAAGTTTTCCTCTTCCCTGTTTTTTGATTCATCGGTCATCCAGATCACCCCTAGTAAAATTCATCTTGCAGAGCAGCAACCTCCTGTGGGTCAAAAGGCCGCCTGCAAAGAGGCTCTCCCGCCAAAGCTTTTTGTGACGATTCAAAAGTTAAGCGAGGGTTGTTGTAAAATATGCCTAAGGGGATTTTATCACCCCACTGCAAAGAATATTCCATAGCCTGAATCCAATCTTGTGAATCTTCTATCTCAGGGAAATAAATCCTTTTCTTGTACCAACCAAAAGTATTTACTTTGTTAAAAGAAACACACGGCTGGAGTATATCAATCAGAGCATAGCCAGGAAAGTTGATCGCCTGCTTCATAGTTTCCTTGAGGTGTTCTTTTTCAACGCTAAAGCAGCGGGCTACAAAACCGGCTCCCATGGTTAGGGCCAGGGAAAGCGGGTTGAGAGCGGGCATGCTCACCCCCGACACCTGGACCCCCGTTTTCATGCCCGGTTCGCTGGTAGGACTGGCCTGCCCCTTGGTCAACCCGTAAACCTGGTTATCGTGAACAAAATGTGCAATATCAGGGTTGCGGCGAATGTTGTGGATGAAATGGTTGCCCCCTTCCCCGTAACTGTCACCATCTCCTGACTCGACTATCACCTGCAAATCTTTATTGGCCGCCCGCGAACCGACTGCCGGAGGCAGGGCCCTGCCATGAAGGCCGTTAAAACCGTTAACCTTAAGATAATGCGGTATTTTTGCCGCCTGCCCGATCCCAGAAAATATAACTACTTCGTGGGAGGGCAGCCTTAGTTCTCCCAGCGCTTCAGCCAACGCTTCACGGATAGCAAAATTACCACACCCCGGACACCAGGCTGTTTCTCCCACCATGTAATCTTCAGCTTTAAAAATCATTTTCCACCTCCTCAACAATCTCTCGCGGCAGGAAGGGCCGGCCGTCATATTTCAAAATCAGGCCACTTGTTTGCAATCCCGTTTCCCGGCGAATTAACCTGGCCAGCTGACCGGTGGCATTGTTTTCCACACAATAACTCTTTCCCACTTCTTTGAGCAAGTCCTGCAGTCGCTGCGTTGGGAGGGGGTAAAGATCACTGAAATGGAGCATAGCGGTTTTAGTGCCGGAGTTGGAAAGTGCATCCACCGCTTCACGCATAACCCCGTAAGTGGAGCCCCAGCCGATCAACAGTACCTCCGGGTGAGAATCACCGTAGAGGTCAGGTTCATCCATTTCTCCGGCCAACCCTTCAAGCTTGCGCATGCGTTTTTCGGCCATCATGCGCCTCACCCGGTCGCTTTCAGTGATATTACCTTTCTCATCATGCTCGTCGCTGTCGATCAACACAACTTCCCCTGTATGTTCACCGGGTATAATTCTGGGGGAAATCCCACTATCAGTAACCCGGTAACGTTTGTACGGCTTTTCAAATTTCCCTTCTTCGGCCAGGGCACGGTCATAGCGCAGCCTGGAAAAATCAAAGGGTTCAATCGAACGATGGGTATCGGCAAAACTCTGGTCCGAGAGGAAAATAACCGGGGTCTGGTAACGATCAGCCAGATCAAAAGCTTTGTTCAAGCGATAAAAAGCATCTTCCTGGGAGGTGGCACTCAAGACTGCCCGCGGGAATTCACCATGTCCGCCGTGAATCACAAATTCAAGATCCCCCTGTTCTGTACGGGTCGGTAACCCGGTAGCGGGCCCCGGGCGCATGGCAACAATCACTACCAGCGGAGTTTCGGTCATCCCGGCTAAAGACAACCCTTCTACCATTAAGGCAAACCCACCCCCGGAGGTGCAGGTAAGAGCACGTATACCGGTATAAGAGGCACCCAGGGCCATATTGATAGCAGCAATTTCATCTTCGGCCTGTTCAACCACTACCGGGTAGTCCGTGCTTTTACCGGCCAGGTAGTTCATTATCCCTGTCGAGGGGGTCATCGGGTAAGCAGATAAAAACCGGCATCCACTGGCCAGGGCACTCATTCCGAGCACCTGGTTCCCATCAATGAAAAGTTTTCTGCCGGAATCATTACTTTTAGGCGGCATGGTAAAGCAGGCATTGCAAAAAGAGGCAGCGGCATTATAACCGGATTTAAGGGCACTTACATTTTTCTCGGCCACTCCTTCTTTTGTAGCAAACATTTCCTGCAAAAGCCCTTCTACTGTTGCCGTTCCCAGGCCCATTAAAACCAGGAGCGCTCCGACAGCCACAGTATTAGCCATAACCCTGCCGCCCGATTCTTCAGCAATTTTTTTCAGTTCTACCGGAATACCCCTTTGCTCACTTTCCGGCAGGCTGAATTCCTGGGGGTCGTAGATAACCCTGGCGGAAGGGGGCAAATGGTCCCGGTGCAGGTAATAGGTTTCCTCGTTGAGGGCCACCAGGATGTCAATTTTCTCCACGGTAGACCAGGGTGTGCCTGAAGCAATACGCAGGCGGGAAAAGTTGTGTCCGCCGCGTACCCGGGACATGTAATCCTTGGTGTAGATAATACCGAAGCCCTCTCTCACCAGGGACTTCCCTAAAATATTCATTACCGTTTCCATCCCCTGGCCGGCCGCGCCTCCAACCAATATATTTAAGTCCATTTCCAGCAATCAACTCCTTTTTAGAGGATAGTCACCCTGCATATTAAAACTATCCGGTATTACCGGTTTTGAACTTAATCCGCTGTTCCGATACACTTTCTTTAATTAATCATATCATATCCGGCCGTTAGTTACATCCAGCCTACCCAGGCCAGGAGAACCAGGCCCAGGAGGATTAAGATTACGCCGCTGGCATAACTTAAGTAATAGGTGTATTTGTTTATCCTCGGCAAACTTTTGGCTATGCCGGTAAAAGTTCCTGCGACAAGCAAAGGAATGCCATGGCCGATCCCATATATGAAGAGCAATCCACTACCGTAAAATGGTTCTGCCTGCACGGCGGCATAGGTGATTATCACAGCCAAAACCGGGGTGGCACATGGTGAAGCAACCAGGCCAAAGAGCAGCCCCATTATAAGAGATCCGCCCAGCCCTACCTTTTTAACCGGCAGGGTTTTTAAGCCGGGCAGATTAAAAGAAAGCACCCCGATTAGCTGCAATCCCATGATTATCGCCACAGCCGCAAGCAGGTAATACCAGAATTGGCCGACTTCACCGAATACCCGGCCAAACCCGGCAGCGATAAAGCCAAGGACAGCAAAAGTAACCGCCAAACCGGAAACGAAGGAAAAAGAAAGGAAAAACCCCCTGGACCGGGGTCCTTCCCCGTAACCACCGATATAGCTGACCAACAGGGGCACCATCGATAAGATGCAGGGACTGATGCTGGTAAGGACTCCCCCGGCAAAAACCAGGACCAGGGTTAAAAGAGAACGCTGTTCCACCGTTTCCGGCAGCACCTCGGAAAAGAAGTATTCGAGACCGGTGAGCTCTTCTTCCAGAGCGGTATCGCCGGTAATAGCCTCAAGGCGCGCTGCCATATCGTCATGATTAAGTTGTCCTGCTTCTTCGGAAACAATCTCTCCTTCCTGATCAATAAAATAAAAGGTCGGAATATACCTCACATTAAATTTTTCCGCTAATCTTTCACTTTCTATCTGATCAAGATCGGCAACAATGAATTCTGCTTGGCCTACATATTCTTCCTTTAGAGCCATAATCACGGGCTCCATCATTACACAAGCACTTCACCAATCGGCATAGAATTCAAGGAAAATAGGCCTGCCTTCTGCGCGAGCTTCTTCATATGCCTGGTAGGGCTGATCGGTAGCCGTAAAATCCTCTACTGCAGGATCTGCCGGATCAGCTTCATCTGCCGTGAAATATTCTAAGTTCGATAATCCCAGGACTGCCAGGACTGCAAGACTTACAACCATCAAGGTAATCCACTTATACTGTTTAGGCATTTAATACCCTCCTTCTCCTATTACTTTTCTGGCATTACTTTTATTTTATAATAAATTGAGGCAGATTGCATCAATAAAATGTCCGCCCGGGGTGCCTTACTCATCTAAAAGCAGGAATCCACAGGCAGACATTGATTATTTAAAAGATAGCTCATGGTACTTGCAGAGGAGGGTTGCTCAAAGCTGACTGCTATAACCAAGTCTGGCAGATATTTTTGCGGCAATTTCTTTAACCACCTCCGCCAGTTCGTTTTTCATGTAGTGGGAAGTAATACGGTTGCTTGGGCCGGAAATGCCAATGCTGGCCACAGCTTTTCCTTCATAGTTGAAAACGGGAGCAGCGATGCAGCGAACATAATCTTCCATTTCGCCCCAGTCGAGAGCAAAACCTTCTCGTCTAACCCGTTCCAGTTCTTTTTTCAAGGCTTCAGGTGTGGTAATGGTTTCGTGGGTATATTTCTTAAAAGTGATTTCCGATAAAACTTGCTCTAATCTATCTTCGGGAAGGCAGGCGAGGAGCGCTTTTCCGGATGCTGTGCAATGCACTGGGCCCCTGTTTCCTACCCGGGCAAACATTTTAACAATAATATAGTTTTGTGATTCCACCTGGTCAATATACACTATTTCTGACTCATCGAGTACTGCCAGGTTGGCGGTCTCATTGCACCGTTCCACCAGTTCTTCCAGGTACGGCCGTGCTATGGTGCGGATATCAGAAAATGAATAAACTGCGTTGGCTATTTCTAACACCTTGAACCCGACCTGGTATTTACTTGTTTCAGCTTCCTGGTCTACATAACCACGGTGGAGCAAGGTAGTAAGTAAACGGTGAACAGTGCTCACTTTTAAATTAACTTTTTCCGCCAGTTCTGTCACCGTAACCGGCTCGCCGGCTTTAGCCATCACCTCAAGAATGGTCAAAGCCCGTTCAAGAGACTGCACATATTTAATATCCCGGGGAACAGTTTCTTCTTGCTTCATGCCAGGATCGTACCCCCATTTTGTATTAATCAAATCGTTTCACCGCTCAACGAGTGCTAGGTTATTTAAATTTAGGTTTCCTCGGCATAAAGTCGTCCCATGATATCACGACGGGAAACGATACCGACAAGTTTTTCATTATCATCAACTACCGGGAGCCTTTTAATGTTTTTCTCAACCATCAAGGTAGCTGCCTTTTCCAGGGTATCTTCAGGTGATATAGTAATCAAGTTTTTAGACATTAAATTCCCGGCTTCCAAGGCCATAGCCCGTTGCAGTTCCTCGACAAATTTTGTGGGGCTCCCCAGGTAAATTAAACCGCCCAAAACTTCCAGGTAACCGGGTGCCTTAATTCGGGAAGCTCTTCTGATTAAGTCGCCCTCTGTAACCATTCCAACCAAACTGCCCCCGGAATCAAGCACCGGTAATCCACTAATATCATTTTCTTGCAAAAGCCTGGCACATTTTTCCACAGGATCTTCCGTGGAAACAGTGATCAGTTCCGTGCTCATAATATCTTTTACCTGCATGGTTTATTCGCCTCCTCATACGGCCGCTGTATAAAATCTACTTGCCTAGAACAAATTCGACAATAGCATGCATATACTTTTCCGAATCCACAAACATTATATCATTGTGGTCAGCACGGGGGATAGTATTAAAGTTTTTGTGCACCGAACCTAACGCATCGAACAGTTCCCGCCCTTGCGTCAAAGGAACCAGGCGGTCGTTTTCACCGTGAATAACCAGGGCTGGCAAGTTGATTGAAGCGGCAAGGCGTTGGTAGGCATTCTCTAACTCTGTCAAATCGCCTGGCGAAGGAAGCCCGAGGTGACGGATTAAACCGGCCACACTGATAAATCCACTTTCTATAATCATGCCTTTCAAACGATCACCCTTATTAGCCGCCAATTCAAGGGCTGAAATGCTGCCAAGGGAACGCCCCATTACATACCATTCATTATAAGTACTTCTGCCGGCCACATTTTCGTATACATAATCAAAAATAGTTTTCGCGTCATTTACCAGGGAAGCAAAGGTAGGGTTACCACCGCTTGCGCCATAACCGCGGTAATCGGCAACCAGGAGGTTTAATCCTCTGGCGGTGTAAAGCGGGGCAATTCCGTCATAGTCGCTGACCACTTCCCCGTTGCCGTGAAAATATAAAATCCAGGGGTTTTTTTCCGATCCGGGGTAAGCGCGGCAAACAATAGAGACTCCGTGATCAACCGGAACTTCTAAGTCGCTGGCATCAGCAGTAGGTTTGCTGTGATGAGGACGGGGATAAAACAAAAAATTCAGCAGTGAAGAATTGTCTATTTGAGAATAAAGCCCCGACATTAAACCACCCTTTCTTACTGGATTTCTTTTTCAATAATTCTTTTGTTTTCTTCAAACAGGTGCTGTCCTTCTTTTAAAATCTCATTAACTTCCCGGTTAAAATCTTCGACTAGTTCCCGATCTTTAATTGTACCCAGGTTAATCCTCACATTGTAACAGGCCCCGGTGATTCCAGCATAGGCCTGCAGATTAGCCACCCCGAGATCGGTTATTGCCATGGGGTTACCTTTTCCCGCTGTTTCATTAACCAGGGATAAAATTCGCAAGCTGCCGCGAGCCGAGTGCATTGGGATCTCAGCAGCTTGTTTGGTAGCCTCCTGGATCGCTTCTTTGCGAGCAGCTTTTTCTTCTTCGCTCTCTTTCGGCAAGCGAAAAGCTTCCATTACCCGGTTAAAAGCAACCGTGTCTTCATCGATAGTTTCCAATAACTTGGTCATTAAAAAGCGCGCTTCTTCACCGGATTCCTGTAAAAAATCAACAGCATCACCCAGTTTTTCCCTGTTTTGACTCAAATTGCAGTACATTGATAGTAACCCGGCAGCCTGTGCTCCGGACATTGCCGCTACACTCCCTCCTCCGGGTGCAGGAGAATTTGAAGCAACTTCACGGACAAAAACTTCTAGCGAAAGATCTTTAAGCATAACACTTCTCCTCAGGTTTAATCTTTTAAATATTTATTATTATAACAATGAATCTTAGATTATGCCAGTTCATCACGGAACCTATGATTTCCGGAGGCAATTTCCTTGATCCTTTTTTCAACTCCCCGTTCAAGAGCTGGTACTTCATGCCACTGCAGGATCTCTTTAAGCAGGGCATTTGCATATTCACCGCAACTTTTAGCACCGGCGGCCTGCCAGTTTTCATAATTATTGCGGTTAAAAAGACTGGTAAAATTCATCTGGCTGCGAAAATTATCCATAGTATGCTGTTCGGTTAAAAACTGTCCCCCCGGTCCCACCTTCTCGATTACATCCAGGGCCATAGTCTGGGGATTCAACTCCAGGCCTTGAAGCAGAAATTTTAGCATTCCCACTCCTTCATTGCATAAAATCAGGTATTCAAGGCTGCCGGTCATCCCGGCTCCCATATAACCTAAATCATGGATCAAATTACCCCCACTTAAACCTGTATAGAGCAGGTTCATCCCGGCTTCCATCGCAGCTTGCTGATCAAAAGCTTGAGCATCACTACAACCGGCCAGGGTAAAAGAAGGTAAATTATAGTAATGGGAAAGCTGGACCAGGGAAATTGAGCCCAGGGTGAGCTGTGGATCGCCGTAGGAACATACCGTGGAAATCATATTTAGTGGAGGCGTCCCTCCGCCGTAAATAAAGGGGGCACCTTCAGAAACCAGCTGGTGAACCACCAGGCCGGAAAGTATTTCCGCATTGGCTAAAAGCAGAGAACCGACCGTAGTAACCGGGCCGGTTGCACCACACATAACCGCCGGAGCATAAATGACAGGAATTTGTTCTTCAGCTGAAGCCACCAGTTTTTCCAAAGCATTCTCTGTATGAAAAAGAGGGGAACTGGGTTGACAATAATGTATAATGTAAGGTTTTTCAGCCAACCTGCCCCTACCACCCGCTGCCAGGGAAGCCATTTGCACTATATCCAAAAAACCCTCGCGATCATTAGCATCAAATATTATCGGCTTAGTGCTATTCAAAGTCATCGCTTCAAAATGATGGCGATCAACTCTTTCTTCAGGCACATCCGAAGCCCTGGCCATAGCCATGACGAAGTCAAGATGTTCAAGAGCATCGTTAACAATGGCAGCATTTATTGTATCCTGCTTGACGGTAAGCCGCCTTTCCCCGGTATCAACATCAATCGTGTAGGGCATATCCGAACCGGTCCCATAGTAAATATTCTCTTTTTCTAAGACCATTGCCGCACTCCCGAAGCGATCGGCTATTTCGATTCGCCCCGGTGCTGTCTGCAAGGCATGTTTAACCATCCAATCCGGAATTTTTACCAAATCTTCCTCAACTGAAGCTCCCGCATTTTTTAAAAGATCAACCACCGCAGGGTCGCAAACCTTTACCCCCACACGGGTAAGGATGTCCAGGGTAGCCTGGTGTAACCTTTCGAGTTGATCTTGAGTGAGGTTAAGAAGCCCCACACGTTTTTTAAACTTCTGGTTGTTTACCAAATATACTGCCTCCCTACCCAATTATTTTTTATTTATTTCTATCTACAGCCGTTACTTCGCGGTCTCGCTGGATAACAATTTCACTAACCTGCCGCCTGATATCTTCAGAAAGAGGCACCGGTTCATGACGACCAATGATCTCTTTAACTTTTCTGTTGGCTGCTTCGCCAAAAGTAAGACTGCCTTCCGCCCGCCAGGCATCGTAATTTTTGCGATTTAAAACTTGCGGAAAATAAAGTTCTTCCCGGAAGTGGCTCATGGTGTGTTGTTCTGCAAGGTAATGTCCACCCGGGCCAATTTGTTCGATTAAATCAAGAGCCAGGTGTTCATCTGAGACATCTACACCGCGCAGCAGGTTTTTTACAGCGCCAACAGCCTCGTTGCAAAGCAATAAATGCTCCAAACAAGAGGTCATCCCCACTCCCATGTAACCGAGGTTATGAATTAAGTTGCCTCCGGCCAGGCCAGCGATTAGAAGATTAAAACCTGCTTCCATGCCAGCTTGCTGGTCAAAAGTATGAGCATCTGTGCAGCCGGCAGTTGTAAACGAGGGCAGATTGTAGTACTGGGACAGTTTAACCAGCGACACACAGCCACGGTCTCTTTCCGGGGCTCCGTAAGAACAGATCGAGGTGCTCATGTGCATCGGAGGAATGCCTCCACCATAGATGAAAGGGGCCCCTTTAGACTTCAACTGATGGATCACCAAACCGGAAAGAATTTCGGCATTAGCCACCACCAGGGCTCCTCCCATGGTAACCGGTGCAGTCGCCCCCAGCATTGGGGTGGTCGCATAGATAAGGGGGAGGCCTTCGGCAGCGCAGGTTAAAAGTTTCTCCAGTGAATCACGGGAATGCATGAGTGGAGAACTGGGTTCGGCATAAAGAGCCAGGTTCGGGCGTGCCATTAGAGCTTTTTTACTTCCTGCCACCAGGCTGGCCATATCAACTATACACTTCAACCCTTTGCGGTTATAAGCGGTAAAAAGGATTGGCTTGAGCGTGCTGGTAAGCATGGCCTCAAACTGATGGACGTCGGAAGAATCGACGGGCACATCGCTGGCTACCCCTAAAGACATAGCAAAATCGGTATTTTCCAGGGCATCAGCCAGCAAAGCTGCATTGCGATTATCCTGCTTCAACGGTTTCCTGCGTTCCCCCGTCTCCAGATCAATGGTAAAATTCACCTCCGAACCGGTGCCGTAGTAGATGCCATTTTTTTCCAGGGTCATTGCGCGCCTGCCGTCTCGCCCGGATAGTGAAACCACCGATGGTGCCGTAGCAAGAGCCTCCTGGACCAACCATGGCGGAATTTTAACCAGGTCGCCATCCACCAGCGCGCCCGCATTCCTTAAAAGCTCTAAAGATTCTTTTTCGTATACCCTCACGCCGGTGCGCTCAAGGATGGTTAAAGTGCCCTGGTGAATCCGCTCAAGTTGTGCTTCTGTCATCATATTTAATCCGATTATGTCCTGGGTCAGTCTATTTACATGCATAGCTCATACTCCTTCACTTACAAAAAATTTATCCAAAATCCCCTGCTGGCATTTTCTCCGCAGCATCTAAAATTGCCTCTTCAATTTGCTTGTAACCACTGCAGCGGCAAAGGTTACCGGAAATAGCGGTCCTGATTTCTTCCCTCGAGGGAGAAGGGTTTGCTTTAAGCAAAGCATAAGCAGATAGGATCATGCCGGGAGTGCAAAAGCCGCACTGGACCGCGCCTTTTTCAACAAAAGCTTCCTGAAGGGGATGTGCTGCCGCACCTTTTAAACGGGCTTCCCTGCTCAATCCCTCGATGGTAATAAGTTTCTTTCCTTCCGCCTTACCGGCAGGAACCAGGCAAGCATTCACGGCTCGATTTTCGAAGATAACAGTACAGGCCCCGCATTCTCCACGAGCACAGCCTTCCTTAGGCCCCTTTACGCCAAGTTGTTCACGCAGCAGAGAAAGCAGGCTTTCAGAGGGATCAGCATATACCTCAACTATCTCGTTGTTTAAAACAAATTTGATCGGGCGCTTTTTCACGTTTTAAGAACTCCCTTCCGCATTACGGGCCCTGTTAACTGCTTTTTGCAGGGCATCAACAGTTAAAACCCCCACCAAGTGCCGGCGGTATTGCTCCGAGCAGCGCAAAAGACTGCCCCGCACATCAGCTTCATCGGAGGCTATTTTTGCCACCTCGTCCCAGGAATCCTTTCCCGGGATAAATCCAAGCAGCTTTTCTTCTGTTTTTATTAACCTGGTGGGAGCCGGTTGCGCAGGAGCCACTACCAGGCGGATTTCTTCAATCCGCCCACCAATAAGATGCAGCCGAACTGCAGTATTGAGAAGTGGTAAAGAAAGGGCTCTGCGGGGCGAAAACCTGGAAAAAGCCGACCCCTCTTCTTCTCTATTTAGCTTTACCACCAGGGTAGTCATAATCTCTGAGCTGCTGTCGATGGTTGAGCAGTTATAATCACTATAAAGTTTTTCCACGGCCATTCGCCTGCTTCGACCGTCAGTACCTACCAGAACCGCTTCAGCTCCAAGTCCCACCAGGGCTACTGCCGCATCCGCAGCCGGTGCAGCATTAATTATATTGCCACCAATGGTCCCGGCGTTGCGCACCTGAGGGGAACCCACACTCAAACATGCTTCAGCCAGGGCAGATGCTTCTTCATTTATCAGTGGAGAATGTGCTGCCTCAGCATGGGTGATTGAAGAGCCTAAATAAAGATGTCCATCTTTTGCTTCCATACAGGTCAATTCGGGCACACCGGAGAGATCGACTACTTGTTCGGGAAGTCCTTGTAAAAACAGGTCTGTAGCTCCTGCTATCACCTGCGCCTTGCTTTTATTTCCACGTAAAAGATCAAGGGCATGTTTTAAATTCTCAGCAATTTCGTACCCCATCTCAACAACCCTCTCTGGATAAAGCCTGGTATATTTTTTCAGCTGTAATAGGCAAATTGGTTACCTGAATCCCGGTTGCATCAAAAACAGCATTGGCCACCGCACCTAACACAGGGACCATCACTATTTCACCCAACCCCTTTGCCCCGAAGGGACCTTCGGGATCTGCCTTTTCGATAAAATGACAATCTATTTCCGGCACATCAAGAGAAGTGGGAATCCTGTAATCGGCCAGCGAAGCATTAACCACTCGACCATTTTCAAAAATATAACTTTCATGACAGCTCATCCCCAAACCCTGGGTAACGCCGCCACAAACTTGCCCCCGGGCAGCTATGTAGTTAACTATACGCCCTGAATCATGGACCGCCACACTCCGGTGTACAATCAAGGCGCCGGTATTTTGATCAACGGATACTTCTGCAGCATGGGCGGCGAAAGAATAAGTCAAGGAAATATTACCGTAGCTGCTCTGATCATATGCAGCAGGTGGAGGAACAAATTTCCCCTCCCCATATAGAGTTAAACCGCTAGTTTCATGGTGATAATAATGGGCCACCTCTTCTAAGCCGGTAGTTACACCAGCAGTGCTCATTAGCTGACCCGCATCCATTTCATTCTTCTCACCGGTTATTTCCGAAGCTTTTTGCTCAATAGCTCGCTTTAACTCTTCAGCAGCCAGCTGGATCGCTCGTCCGCCAACAGTAGTCTGACGCATAGCCAAAGCTCCCTGCGAATATGGGGTGAGAAGGGTATCCCTGGATTGAATGCTCACTTTTTCCGGCTCAAGGCCGAGAACATTTGCCGCTATACGCGCAAAGGCCGTGTGAGCTCCCTGTCCGTAATCCTGTTCCCCGGTATAAACAGTTACCTGTCCATCCAACTCTAAGACAGCTCGCGCAGAAGCGCCCCGGAAGTCTTTATTTGCCACCAGGCTTCCGTTGGCGTGGATCCCGGCACTAATCCCATAACCTCGATCTTTATTTTTTTCGAACCAACCAATTTCTTTAGCGGCCCTTTCTAAACAATCTTCAAGAGCACAGCTTTTAATCTGCAAACCATGGACAGTTGTATCACCGGATTGGGTGCAGTTCTTAAGACGAAGTTCGAGAGGGTCGATGCCTATTTTTTGGGCGGCTTGATCGAGCAAAGACTCACAGGCAAAATTGGCCGCCTGATTACCGTACGCCCGGTACTGGGCTGTGGGTACCTTGTTAGTATAGACCAGGCGAGCCTTTGTCTTGATATGGGGAATCCGGTAAAGTGAATCGTTACGCTCGGAAAGGGTTTTTGAAACCCAGGGAGCCTGGGCGCTGTAAGCCCCATTATCAGTAAAAATATCAGCTTCCCGGGCGATAATTTTTCCGTCCCGATTTAAGGCCATTTTCATCTTTATTTTTGCCGCGATCAGCGGACGCCCGACAGTAAATTCTTCCTCGCGGGTGAGCTGCATTTTAACCGGTAAACCGGTATGCATGGAAAGCAGTGCAGAAAGCAGGTAGAGTTTTAAGTTTCCGTACACCCTTCCCCCAAAACCACCGCCCATAACCGGCCCGCTCACCCTTACCCGGGAAAGAGAAAGCCCCAGTACATCGGCAAGAAGGCTGCGCACCACATCGGGCGACTGCAGGGCGGTGTGAAGGTCGAGGCCAACACCTGGCCTGCTGATCGCCACACAGGCAATCGGTTCTAAGTAGGTTGGATGCACCGAAGGCACAGAAAATGTGTCTTCAACAAAAAAATCCGCTTCCCGGAATGCCCGTTCCGGGTCACCACGGATTAAATCCCGCTCCCAGGCAATATTGCCCGGGAAATCATCATGCAGCTGCGGCGCATCGTCAAGCAGCGCTTTTTCCGGATCGTATACCGCGGGAAGGGGTTCGTACTCAACTTGAATTAAAGCAGCAGCATATTCTGCTGTTCCCGGGTCAACCGCAGCAACACAGGCTACTTCATCACCGATATAGCGCACCTTTTCATGAGCCAGAGGAAATTCATCCTTAACTACAATACCGTACTTTTTACAGCGGATATCTTCGGCCGTTAGCACTGCCCGAACCCCGGGCACAGCTTCTGCCCTGGAGGAATCAATGCTTTTAATCCGGGCATGGGGATGGGGGCTGCGCAAAATTTTCCCGTAGAGCATCCCGGGAAACTCTAAATCGATCCCGTAAACTGCCCTACCGGTAACTTTGTCCCATACTTCGGGATCACGATGGTTTTCTAATCCTGAAAAAATATGGCTTCGGTGATCGTGTTTACCTGCATTCACGTCCATATGTTTCACTCCAATACTGCTTAAGCAGCCAAACCTTTATTGATTATTGCCGAAACCGGTCAAAGCAAGCACATTTTCCATCTTTGCATCCATAGGCACATCGCAACCTGAACTGAGGATCAAAGGAGCCCTGGAAGAAACTTCTTCTGATAATTTGCGGCAGTAACTCACCACTTCCTCCGGTGAACCGCGGGACAACAGCGTCGCTGGGACATCCCCCATTAGGATAAACCGGTCTTCTAAAATATCCACCGCGGCGGTAAGATCAGTAGAACCGTCGGTATGAATGATTATCCCGGGAGGGAACTCTTTTAAGTAAGGCAAATTTTTTGACCAGTCACAATCCAAATGCAACATCACATCTAATCCGGCCCGGTGAAAACTCCAAACCATCTTCTCCAGGAAGGGGAAAGCGAATTTTTCAAAATGAGCGGGTGAAAGCAGGCTGCCTGAAGAACGATGCGCGGTAAGCACTACAGCAGGAATCCCCTGTTTTTCAATTGAGGAAATTACTTTTTCCACAAAATCGATCACCATCATTTCCATGGCAGCAAGGACTTTATCCGGACGGACAAAAAGGTCCTCAAAAAAGTTAAACATGGTTCTGCCGGCGGTGAGCACTTCAAAGGGAGCAGTCACCGCAGCGCCGCACATCAGGGGCACACCCGCTTTTCTCCAGGATTCGATATCTTTTTGCCCTTCTTTCTCCATGTGCTCAAACTCTTCGGCCAGTTCAACAGGTTTTAGGCCAGTAAAACGGGGCAAGAGACGCTCCAGGAAACGGTGCCACCCCTGGGTTACTATATAATCATAATCTTCAGGAAAGATGGTCGGTTGGCTTTCTTCAAACTGCCACATCGAGTAATCCGGCAAATCTGTTTCAGGCAAGCGAATCCGGTTTGGAAATCCCCCTGCAGCATAGGAGAACGGACCGGGCAAACGTCCGATAACGAAGGCATCTGCGCCGGTTTCAATAAAGGTTTTAATTACCGCCTCACGTTTCAGGGCTGGGTCATCAATGAAACGGCGGGGCAAAATGCCCTGCCTGGCAGCCGCAAAAAAATCAAAGTATAGTGCTGTCGGGATTTGCTCTTCATTTTTGATCGGCCATCTACCGAACATGCTTTGCTCCAATTTCGACTGCATCCACATCAATAAAATCTCCTTAAACTTAAGACCGGGCAATTGTACCCCGGATGTGATTTATAGGTTTCATAAAACCTGAGCTGGTAATGGCATTTTATCTGTTGAGCCTGAAGGACAAATATCGAGCGTACCCAAACAATTTCTTATAATGTCTAAAGCAGATCAGTTATTTTCTCCACCACCCGATCATCTAAGGGCTTTGCCTGCTTACTTTCCAATAAAGATTGCGCTTTCTCACGGGCCAGCTCAAAGCAATCTTTCCGGCCGAGCTTTTCCCAGGTTTCCCACATCATCCGGTTAAACACGGTAGGAGACCAAATTTCACTGCGGAAATATTTCATGGTATGCTCAGTAGCCAGGTAGTGCCCCCCGGGCCCGGTTTCAATAATTGCTTCAGTTCCCAGAGTATCACTGTTCACTCTGGTCCCCGCGCCTACATACCGGGCTGCGCTGATAAAGTCATCACACATTACCAAAAAGGGTAAAGATCCGGTTTTGCCGCTGTCGAGGTAGCCTACATCATGAACCAAATTTGCCCCCGAGAGCTGGTTTAACAATAACCCAATAGCCGATTCCATTCCGGCCTGCGCATCCGGTGCAGGCGAATTGGAACAACCGGCCTCGGTAAAATTAGGCAGACGATAATACTTTGCCAACTCGGTCATCGCCGCATAGTTCATTGAAGCATCCGGCGAACCATAAAGAGTGGCAGTAGTTTTCATTTCCATCGGCGTAGCTCCTCCGCCGATAATTACCGGAGATCCCTTTCTTTTCAACTGGGCAATAACCAGCCCGGAAATGCTTTCAGCATTCATCTGCACAATCGTTCCCGCTTTTGTCACCGGACAGGTTCCACCGGCTACAACACCAGGGGTATAGATCACGGGAACCCCGTACTCAATACAGGCAAACATTTTAGACAGACCTTCATAAGTATGAATCAACGGAGATATCGGTTCATCATAAAGAATAATGAAGGGGTGGCTGCGAAGTTTCTCCTTTGACCCGGACGCAAGGGCAGCCATTTCAAAAATCATCTTAAGATTATCTTCATCAAAGGAAGTGAAAATAATCGGTTTTTTACAGTTTATTACCTGGGCGGCAAACTGGTTTAAATCTCCCTTATCGGCAGGCACATCGCCGGGAATGGCATAACTCATGGTAAAATCAAAGTTAGGGAGCTGGTCGATCAGCCTGGCAGTATTAACAATATCCTGTTTTACCGAACCCCGCCTGATCCCACGATCTAAATCCAGGTGAAAGGGAAGATCTGAACCTGTTCCATAATAGGTATGATTACTTTCAAGCTTCATCGCCGGATTGCCAGACCGGTCGAAGACGCTAACTTTAGAAGGAGCACACCTGATCGCTTCTTCCACCAGCCATCCCGGGATTTTTGCGACCCGATCTTCAACCAGGCAACCGGCTTCCTTTAACAACTGCAGGGCTTCGTTGTGATCAATCCTAACCCCGGCTCTTTCCAGGACTTCGATAGTAGCACTGTGTATTTCTTCGAGCTGGCTTTCGCTGAACCATTTTAACTGAGGCGACAATTGTTCATTGTAATTGGAACGATATCCTGCGATTTAAAACACCTCCACCAAGTATTGCGTTTTAGTTAAACTATTTTTCTGGATCAATAACCTGTTAACCCCTTTGGATGAAACTTCTCTCTGTTCCCAATCAGGGAAATAACAAAAATATTGTAGCTCATGTTAGTTAAAGTAAAAAACCAATAAAAATCCTGGCATTTTCGCAATTAAAGATGGTTCAAACCAAGTCCAATCGTTTCGTGCTCATAGCCCTTCACCGGGGCTCCGATGGTCCCATACAACACTACTGCCAACCATTCGCCATCTTCACGGCTGTTTACATTCCGCGGTCCTTTTACCACGGTAAAAATAAGGCCTACTGTGCGCAGCATATTGCCCAGGCCCAGCTGCCCCCGACAAATACCGACAAAGGCATCAAGAATAGCGTGATAAAGCGCATGGTTGTCCCGATAGTAATCGCCGCAAACAAAACCTTCCCGCTGGGCGGCAGTTTCCACGGCTGCGAATATTTTTTCTGTATTCATTGAACCGACTTTACCTTTGATCAATCTAAAACCGTTTTTTTCTGCTGCATTTCTGATCTGTTCTTCAAGTTCCCCGTCGGCGAGAGCATACATAACTGCATTTTTCCCAATAGAGTCCATTTTAATTTGGCCGCCTTTACTATTTTTTTCCGCATACTTCTAAAATATTATATTACTTTTGCCCTATTTACTCAAATCTACAACCTGCTCTACCGCTTTCACCATGTCCCCGTTTGAAACCATACTGCAAGCTTTTTCAATCATAGGGTACAAAACCTGGTCCTGTGCTAAAAAGTCGAGTTCACTACGCAATAGTTCATAAGCCGCCCTGCTCCCCTTGCCCAGTTTTTCAGCACCCCTGTAATCAATAGCCTGGGCAGCCACGAGAAATTCAATGCCTATCACGCGGGCCACATTGTCCACCACCTGCCTGGCCTGGCGGGCTGCCGTGGTTCCCATGCTGACATGGTCTTCCTGGTTGGCCGAAGAAGGAATCGAGTCTATACTGGCCGGATGGCAAAGCCCCTTATTTTCACTGGCAATTGACGCTGCCGTATACTGGGCAATCATTAACCCCGAATTAAGACCGCCTTCAGTGGTTAAGAATGGAGGCAGGCCACTTAATGATGGATTAACCAGGCGTTCAATACGCCGTTCAGCAATGCTGCCCAGTTCGGCAACTGCCATAGCCATAAAGTCCATGGCCTGGGCCACAGGTTGGCCGTGGAAATTCCCGCCGGAAAGCACCCGGTTCTCATCTGGAAACAAGAGAGGGTTGTCGTTAACCGAGTTAATTTCAATATCAAAAATGTGGTGTACATAATCAAGGGCATCTGCAGTAGCCCCGTGAACCTGGGGAATACAACGCAAAGCATAAGCATCTTGCACCTTATGGGTATCACTGCCTATCAGGTTGCTACCTTCCACCAGCTTCCTGATGGCAGAAGATGCATAATCATGGCCCTGGTAGGGTCTTACTTCAGCAATTAAAGAATCAAAAGCATCCGGAACGGCAAGCTGTGCTTCCAGGGTTAGCGCAGCCGTAATCATCGATGCCTTAAGGAGATTCTCCGCATCAAACAAAGCCAGTGAACCGATAGCAGACATGATCTGGGTACCATTAATTAAGGCCAATCCTTCTTTCTCAAGCAAGGTAAGCGGCTTCAGACCTGCAGCAGAAAGGGCTTCTTCCCCGGACATCCTCTCCCCATTGTAATAAGCCTCACCTTGCCCGGTTAAAACCAGGGCCAGGTGAGAAAGCGGAGCCAAATCACCGCTTGCTCCCAATGATCCCTGCTCGGGAATTACCGGGGCAATTCCACGGTTCAGCACCTCGGCTAACAGCCTGACAAGTTCCGGCCTAACTCCTGAATGTCCCCTGGCTAAAGCATTAAGCCGCAGCAGCAGGGCTGCCCGAACAACGTCTTCGGGCAGGGGTTCACCTATAGCAGCAGCATGGCTGGCAATTAAATTCTTCTGCAGTTCGATAGCATCCTCACGAGAAATTTTGACTTCACTGAACCTGCCAAAACCGGTAGTAATACCGTAAACCACCTGTTCTTCCTCAACCAATTTTTCAAGCATATTCCGGGAACGGATAATCCGGTCATATGCCTGTGTATCAATACTAACAGGCTGATAGTGCCTGGCAACTCTTTCTATATCCTCCAGGCAAAGCCTGTTGCCGTTAACTATTTGGTGCTTTTCCTTTTTGTCTACCTGTTTTGCCGCACTCATAACTGGTAATCCCTCCCTGGAAATTAAAAATAAATTACTCTCGGACAATAAAAAAAAGAACACACGGGACTTACTTCCCGGTGCTCCCTCATGTCTAATGCCTATGAGCAGCAGGACTGCTAATTAAAAAATGTTATATTTCTTAAAGCTTAAATTTAAAGAGCCGCTAACCCTCTAAACTAAGCTTATTTTAACCCAGGCGGAGTCTCCTGTCAATACTGCTAAAAAGTAGCAAATGAGTCATCAAAAGTGAAAACTACTTGACGAGGGCAAATAAAATCTATATCATAATGGACAAGTTTTAATAAAATCTTACGATAAATTATCCCGACAGGGGGATTTTTACGTGATAGGACTATTAAGCGGCAATTCAGGCTGGCTGGCAAATTTTTATGATCAATACCTGGGCTTCATTGCTTTTATTATCCGCCGCTGGGATCAGGTTGTGGAATATACACTAAACCATTTTTCCCTGGTTTTGACGGTAATGTTTTTCTCCTTGATTCTATGGATTTCTGTTGGTCTGTTAATCAGTCGCTATGAAAAGCTGGCAAATACAGCTTTCGGATTAGGGAATATCCTTTTTGTAATCCCCAGTATATCAGTTTTCGGCATTTTTATTACCATACCTATGTTGGGCCTGGGCAGGACCTCCGCAGCACTGGCCCTTATTTTGTATGCAATGATGCCCATGGTCCGCAATGTTTACCGCGGGATAAAATCAGTAGAATGGCCCATCATCGAAGCCGGAAGAGGCATGGGTATGTCAGCAAGGCAAATTCTTTTCCAGATTCAGATCCCCATGGCCTGGCCAATAATTTTTGCCGGGATCAGGGTTACTGTGGTTATGATTACCGGAATTGCTACCGTTGCCACCTATATAGGTGAGAGAAACCTCGGCCGGTTTATTCACCACGGGATTGCCCGGGAAAGCGCAGACATGATCATCGCCGGCGCAATCCTGGTTTCTGTCATAGCAATTTTGCTGGATTATTTGCTGGGGAAAATTGAAAGCAGAATTACTTCCCCGGGTTTACTCAGGGAACAGGACCATAATTAATATAGGGAGGCATCCAGGATTTGATCAGGTTGGACAAAGTGGACAAAGTCTTTCCCGGCGCCAGCGCTCCAGCTGTAGACCAGGTTAGTTTCCAGGTTGATGAGGGTAATATTTGTGTTTTTGTGGGGCCATCCGGGTGTGGAAAAACCACTATTCTTCGCATGATAAACCGCCTGGTAGAGCCCACCGGGGGGGACATTTACATAAAGGGACAAAAAGTGAGTGACCGGGGAGTCAACCCCGACCATCTGCGCCGGAAGATCGGCTATGTAATCCAGCAGATCGGCTTGATGCCCCACCGCACCATTGAACAAAATGTAGCCCTGGTTCCCCGCCTGCTCAAGTGGCCGGAAAACAAGATTATGCCCCGGGTGAAGCACCTTTTAGAAATGGTCGGCCTGGAACCGGATGAAGTAAGTAAAAAGTATCCACACCAGCTGAGCGGCGGAATGATGCAGCGCGTAGGAGTTGCCAGGGCACTGGCCGCTGATCCCCCAATTATGCTGATGGATGAACCCTTCGGTGCTGTCGATCCAATCGTCCGGGGAAGACTCCAGGATGAGTTCTTGAGACTACAAAAAGAAATGAAAAAAACAATTTGCTTTGTTACACACGATATCAACGAAGCAATCAAAATGGGCGACCATATCGTGATTATGAATAAAGGCAAATTGGTTCAACACGGCACTCCGATGGAAATACTGTCTAACCCGATTGATGATTTCGTAAAAAACCTGATCGGGACGGACCGGGAAACCAAGCTGCTCGAACTCACTAAATCTGAAGAAATGGTTACACAGACAGAGGAAATCCCCACTGAAGTAAGCGAAAAAGACTGTTTCATCATGGCAGTTGACCCGGTGCAGCGTGCCCTGGAAGCGATGATGAAAAAGGATGCCGATATAGTGGGGGTTAAAAACGGAGATAAGTTTATCGGCACGATCAGCTGGGAGGACATCAAGAAACACATTAACCGGATTAGTGGTGATGAAGCCTAATGGAATTTGAAATGGAAAGATTTATAACTGCACTCGTCGATCGCTCACCTCCACATGCCCTGGAACACCTCCAGCTGGTGTTAATACCCCTGTTCATTGCATTCATTATCGCTTTTCCAGTAGCAGTTATTTTAACCAGGCAACGTTTCATAAAATATACTGACCGGGTAATGGCTTTTTTCAGCATGGGGCAAACCATTCCGCCCCTGGCTGTGATTGCAATTTTTTTTCCCTTTTTAGGTTTGGGAAGAACACCGGCTCTTTTTGCTTTAACTATATATGCACTTCTCCCAATAGCCCGCAATACTCTTGCCGGCTTAAAAGGAGTTCCCCGGGATGTCAAAGAAGCCGCTCGGGGGATGGGTATGTCCGAGTGGGAAATGCTCTTCAGAGTAGAAATACCCTTGAGCATGCCGGTGGTCATGGCAGGAGTTAAAATTTCCGTTGTCCTGACCTCTGGTACGGCTGCCCTGGGGGCGCTGGTAGGCGGCGGCGGTATGGGTGCGGTAATTTTTGCCGGGATAGATTTTTTCCGGGCGGAATTGATTATTGCCGGAACCCTGATTATCGCAGCTATTGCCATTATCTTGGATCGGCTGCTAAGCCTGATCGATAATATGCTCACTCCACCACATATGAAAATGTAAGAATATATTAAATGGCACCCGGGTATTGACGGAAAATAAGAATTTACGCTTAAACATCTTAAATTAAACAGTAAAATAAGCTCAATAAACTTGCTGAGGAGGGATGCTAAAATAACAAAACATTGATAGATATCGCAAACTTTTTTGGCAAGTAATCAACAAATATGCTAGGGGGTAATTAGTTTGAAAAATGTTTTTAAGTTAGCAGTTGCAGTTCTTTTAATCGGTTTGCTGGCTATGGCCATGATCGGCTGTGAAGCCGAAGAAGAAGTCGTTGATGAAGATGAAAAGGGGACCGTGGTAGTCAGTTCCAAAACCTTTCCGGAAGCCTTGACCCAGGGCTGGATGACTTACTACCTTCTTGAAGATCGCGGTTATGACGTAGTCAATGAGATTGGTCTGGGCGAAGTAGCAGTAATCCGCCCCGCCCTGGAAGCAGGTGAAATCGACCTGTACTGGGAATATACCGGGACAGCTTTATTTAATGTGATGGGTTACGAAGGTGACGAACTTCCTGCCGGGGAAGAAGCTACTTTCCAAACTATTCATGATTACGACCTGGAAGAAAACAACATTAAGTGGCTGGACTACGTGCCGGCCAATAATACTTTCGTGCTTTTTGTCACTTCGGAAACCCAGGAAGAATACGGTTGGGAAACCCTTTCTGATTTAGCTGAGTATGCCAGGGGTGAAGGTGGCGCTTACGGCAGCATTGCCACACCCGCAGAGTGGGTTGAACGTGACGATGGCATGGTACCATTCCAGGAACATTATGACTTTGAATTCGCTGATGTAGTTGAAGTTGAACTGGGACTGGCTTACCGGGCAGTTGAACAGGGTGAAGCCTTGATCGGTGTTGGAGACGCTACCGAGGGCCGGATTATCAAATACGACCTTTTTATCCTCGAAGATGACCAGGATTTCTTCCCCGCTTACAACGCTGCCCCAACTATCCGCCAGGAAGTTTTGGAAGCAAACCCGGAACTGGAAGATCTTTTGAAAGAATTATCTTCCCGCCTGGACCTGGAAACCCAAACCGAACTTAACCTGCGGACAGCAATTGATGAAGAAGATCCCGAAGATGTTGCCTGGGATTTCCTAGTTGAAGAAGGGCTGATCGAAGAATAGAGAAGTATTAAGAGGATTCAATTATCTTATTTTAAAGGGATCCCCTTGAGTTAAGTAGGAGATCCCTTTTTTATATTAAATTCGTATCTGCTTAGACTTTTAGCGTGCTGCGTCTCGGATTATTGCCGGCTCATCGCGGTGAATGGCAGCGACTTGAGCAGCAGGTTTTCGCTTTGGGTTCCCGATAAAAGAGAGCTGCCACCAGGGCTATTACAGCAAAGAGCAAACAAACCAAAAAGCCGAATCTATAAGCATAAAGGGGATAAATTCGGGCTCCTTCAACTAATGTGCCGTCCCAACCAAGATCAAGAACGAAACCAAACAATGGCTGCAAGATAGCAAGGCCGAGGAAAACGCCTAGATTAACTGCAGCCGTAACAGAACCGGTATAACCGGGTAAGCTTACTTCCCTGGCCATCGGAAAACTTAACACTGTAGAAGCCGCTCCGGCTCCAAGGAAAAAACTGAAGATATAAAGCAAAGCAAGAGGCAAAACACCACCGGGCCAAACCGCAAGAACGAGCCAAAAGATTGAGCAAAATGATACCAGGCAAACAGCAGGTATTTTCCTGGAACCAATCCGGTCCGACAAGAACCCTACCATAGGTGCGGCAACCATGTAACCCAGGTATGTAAGCACCATGACAGTTGAAGCGCGGGCTACCTCAAGACCGTAAACATGGACCAGGTAGGATACACCCCAGGTTCCGGAAAAAACAATAAAGCCACCATAAGTGCCGAAATTAATTAGAAAAGGCGACCAAAGACGCCGGTTTGAGAGGGCTGCCAGAACTTTTTTCAACGAAAAATCCTGTTCACTTTCCTCCGGATTATTATTGCCTGGTTTACTTTCCATACCATGTCCCCTTTTTAGGGGCTGATTGCGGACATAAACAAAGCAAATCAGTGCCACTAAAAAAGTAGCTGCGCCCATATAAATAAAAGAGCTGCGCCAACCAACAAGGTCTACCGCATAAGCCAGCGGAGTAGCACCTAGCAAAGCACCGGTGCCGCTGACTAAAAGTGCCAGGCCGGAAACTGTCGCAAATTCGGCGCTTTTAAACCAGGAGGCCTGGAATTTTAGGATATTGATTAATACTACAGAGCCTCCCATGCCAATTAAAAGACGCCCGAAAAATACCAGTGATGCACTTGGGGCAAACCCGATGCAAACCGAACCGGCAGCCATTAAGATACCGGTAAGAAGAGCAATTCTTTTTGGCCCCAACCGGTCAACCATTACACCCCCCGGTATTTGCATAACTACATACATATAAGTATAAGCTGCGGCCAAATTACCCAGCCCCGCACCGGTTAATGCAAATTCAGCCGTGAGCAAATCGGCGACCACGTTAAAAGAAACCCGGTGAAAAGAAGTAATCAAATGCAGGGATACCAGTAAAAGCCACATGATCCAGCGCATGCGCAGTTCATTATCCTGGATAGACAAACCTAAAACGCCAGGTCTATTCATCTACTCGCCCCCTGGCAATTACTTCGCGCCGGGCAGCTATTTTTGCCACTATCACCGGCCGCAGTTCAGCAATTAATATGCCGGCAAAAATCAGCAATGCACCGATGAATTTGCGAAAAGTAAACACTTCGTCCCAGAAAAAGAAAGAAAACAGCCCGGCAAAAACAGCTTCCAGGGAAAGAATCAAGGCTGTGTGGGAAGAGGAAGTGTGGCGCTGGGCAATATTTTGCGTAACAAAAGCACCGATTGTACAAAAGATGATTGCATAGAAAATTGCCCCCCAAATGTGGAGCGGCTGATTTAGCATCACTCCCACCGGCTCATAAAAAACGGCCACTGCCAGGCTTGCCAGGCCGGTAAATGCAACCTGGGTAATCGCCAGAACAATCGGATCAAGCCGCCGCACATGGACTCCGACTGCGATCACGTGGGCGGCAAACATAAAAGCACATACCAGGGTAAGCCCATCGCCAAGGCCAAAACCCAGGGCTTCATCAACAGAAAGAAAGTAAAGTCCGGCAGCGGCTAAACCGCCACCGACGAAAGACCACCACCCCGGAAAATGCCTGGTCACCAGGAAATAAAGAAAGGGAACAATTACAACTGCCATGTTGGAAATAAAGCCAGAGTTGGCCGGGGTGGTAAATAGCAAGCCCACGGTTTGAAAAGCAAAACCGGCAAACAAAAACAACCCCAAAAGACAACCAACCAGGCAATCATTTAGTGAAACCTTTGAAAGCCTTCTCCAAAAAAAGGGAGCCAGGATCAATGCCGCCAGGGTAAAGCGCAGGCCCAGGTAGGTAAAAGGCTCGATCACATCGAGGGCTTCTTTGATGATGATAAAGTTTGACCCCCAAAACAGGGCCACAAGCAGCAGGGAAAAATCTGCTATAATCATTTTTTTGTGCAAGCCTTTTTCTTCCATTGCTCAACCCTCACAAAAATTGCCCGGCGTGCCTTAAGGAGACCTCGGGCAGCCGGACAATAATAATCCTAACATATCAAACCTGCTTTAATAAAGCAGGTCAATTAAGGTATAAAGTAAAACCCGGGTTGCATCAACCATAGTGTCGATTTCAACGTACTCATCGGCAGCATGATAATTGGCCCCATCAGGTCCAAAAAGCACAGTGGGGATTTTTAGCCGGGGAGCAATATGGTTGGCGTCGGACTCAGAACGAAAGTAGGTAGTCTGCAGTTTTTTGCCTACAATTCCTTCTGTACTTTCCTGAAGAGAGCGCACCAGGGGATTATCCTCGCTAATTGTCCAGGGCTTGAAAAAAGCCTCCGGGTGAGGTAAGTCTCGTAATTTTATATCCACATCGCTTTGCAAGTTTAGTTCATCCACAATTTCTTTGACTTCATTTAAAGCCTGATCGGCATCACCTTCTACAGTGTGTCGGTATATCGTAAAACTTGCCTCTTCCGGCACCAGCAGGTATTTTTCCCCGCCGTGCAGATTGGTGATACACATGGTTCCGTCTCCCAGCTGGGGATGTGTTCCAAGATCCAGCTTTTCAGTTAAAGCGGTAATAATCCTGGCTGCGTCCTCTACCGCATTAATCCCTTTTTCTGGATTAGCCCCGTGGGCGGACTTTCCCTTGACTTTAACATAATAAACAGCAGTGCCTCTGCTGCCTAAAGCCACACAGGGAAAACCTTCATCACCGGGAGCAAACGGCCCGGAAGGCTCCGGTATTACCGCATAGTCGCAGTCGTTAACGATACCGTCTAAGATTGTATAGTGAGTGCCCAGCCCGAAGGGACCTTCTTCATCACTAACCGCGGTAAATGTAATATCGCCCGACAGCTCAATTCCCGCTTCCACCAGCGCCTCCAACAAAAAGACAGAGATAACCACGCCGGCTTTCATGTCGAGCGCACCAAGACCATAAAGCCTCCCGTCTTTTTCTATACCCGCATAGGGATCAACAGTCCACCCCTCACACAACGGAACCGTATCGACATGGGCATTTAAAAGCATTTTAGGCCCTCCACCCTTACCCGGTAGACGAACGACCAGGTTTTCTCCCTGGAAACCGGTAATTTCTTTTTCTTCGTAGCGGTGGACCTGGGTTTGCAAGCGGTTATAGTAGGACATACGCCCGCGCAAGTAATCGATTATTTCAGCTTCTTCAAAAAAAGGGCTTTTTATATTGACCAACTCTCTTAATAGCTTGACCATATCGTCACGGTCTATTTTGTCTACAGCTTTCTGGTACAACTCCCACTTTTTATCCACATTAACCACCTTTCCCTCTCGTTTTTGTTTAACAGCTTCCCCTGTCCAGCAAACTAAAAAAGTGTTTAAGGATAATGTTAGGATAAACTATAAACTTAACTGGCTTCTTTTACAGGTAAGGGAGGGGTTGCCCCTCCCCTACCTGGTTTTAGGGGGATCCCGCACTCAGCAGTTACTGTATACGAGAATACTATAATTATTATCAAGGCAAGAAGGAAGCTTTGTTTTATTACTCTTTTATATTTTCACGCCGGGCCAGCTCGGAAACAATATAAGAAGCAACATGGTTGGGTAAGGTCCCCGGCCCAAAACCGGCATCATAGCCAAGTTCAATGGCCAGTTCCTGAGTAATCCGGGGGCCGCCACATATAAGCAGCACATTATCCCGCAAGCCTTCCGCTTCGGCCAATTCAACCAGCTGGGTTAAGTTTTCCAGGTGAATATTTTTTTGGGTTACCACCTGGGATACAAGGACCGCATCGGCATTTAATTCTACCGCTTTGGCTAGGAGGTCGGCATTGGGCACTTGACTTCCCAAATTGTATGCCTCAATTTCAGAGTAGCGTTCCAGCCCGTATTCTCCGGCATAACCTTTCATATTAACTATAGCATCGATCCCAACGGTGTGGGCATCACTGCCGGTACAGGCAGCAACAACAACCACTTTACGTCCCAGCTTATCTTTGACAAAGTCATTTATTTCTTGGAAACTCATTACTTCCTGCTCGCGTTTAGGAATCTTGATTGCCGAATAATCAACCGTATGTTTGCAGTGACCATAAACTACAAAAAAAGAGAATCCAGCTTTTAAATCTGCCATCTCGGTAACCGCAGGGGTTTCCAAGCCCATTTTCAGGGCCACCTGGCGGGCTGCTTCTTTGGCCTCATCCCCGGGAGGAACCGGAAGGGTAAAGCTTACCTGCACCGCACCGTCATTCAAAGTATCTCCATAAGGCTTTACTTGGCTGTAATCAACGTCCATATCAGGAAAGCCCTCCTCACGATGATAATGAACCGTTCATGAACAAATCTATAAACGGGTTATAATAACTTTCGTCTTTCTTGATCACACCGTCTCCACCTTTACCACCCTTGACCGGGCGTTTTATATCACCAAAATATCCTTCTTCCAGCGCCGATTCCAGGCCGATTTTTTCTATCTCTTGCAACATGTCGCAGGCCTGGTCCAGTAGATAAGCTGCCCTGGCCTGAATTTTCCCGTTTTCTTTTAGGATTATTTCTTCTCCAAGGTGCCGTGCATTATTAAAAATATACTGCCCATTGGCAATACTGAGGTAACGGTCACTTATATAGGGGGTGTGAATTGCTTCCGTAGGCATGCCCAAAAGCTGAATTTCCTGCCCGGTAAGCACCGAGACCAGGTTAAACATCCCATTGACCAGGTAGGTTTTAAAAATATCGCCGGTAATATGCTTGGTTGGCGGCATATATTTCAATGGAGAGCGAGGAAACAGGTCCCGGCTGAGTTGAGCCTGAGCAATTTCCATTAACAACCCATCTTCCATATCCGGATTAATTTCGAATGCATGTCCCAGGCCGATTTGCTCTTCAACCAAACCCGAGCGCAAGGCCAGTTGTTCATTAATAAACTGGGAAGCTACTACTGTATATCCCTTTTCATAAGCATCGGCCGTAGTCAGGTAGTTATCTTCCCCGGTGTTGATCAAAATGCCGGCATAGGCGTTGATCATCCGGGAAAAATGTTGGTCGATAAAAGTGCGCATCATATTAATATCACGGAACAAAATCCCATACATAGCATCATTAAGCATCATGTCAAGACGTTCTACCGCACCCATAACTGATATTTCAGGCATACACAAACCGGAAGCATAGTTCACCAGTTGGATATAACGTCCGGTTTCTTTACCGGCTTCATCCAGCGCTTCACGGACAATCCGAAAATTTTCCTGGGTAGCATACGTCCCGCCAAAACCTTCAGTAGTTGGTCCGTACGGGACATAGTCGAGCAGGCTTTGCCCGGTATGCCTGATTACTGCCACAACATCAGCGCCCTGCAGGGCTGCAGCTCTGGCCTGGACAGCATCTTCATAAACACTTCCTGTAGCGACAATAACATACAAAAGCGGCTTATTTGGTTTAGCCGCATCCTGCATCATCTGCTCTCTTTTTCCCCTGGTAGACCTAATCTCAGTAGCCGCTTCCAGGGCCAACTTATCAGCAATTTCGCGGTTAGTTTCTTCAGAGGCTTGCGGTATATCTGTTACCTTGAATTCTCCCCTGCTCAGACCTTCAGCAACTTTCTGAGGTGATTCATCTCTGGCTTTTATAGCACAAGCCAACCAGGGTACCAGGCCAGATTCCAGCCTGCCTGCCTGTTGAAGCTTTTCAACCATAATATTGGCCAATGGCACTCCGGCATCATCAACGCCATCAATTCCCAGCAAACGCGCAGCGGCCCGCTCTATGGTTGTTGTAGTGTAATCGCTAATCCAGGAATGTAGCTGATCTGCTATATTGCCTGCAGTTTCTCTGGCCAGTTCCACTTTTTTGTGATCAAGCTCAAGTTTTTGTTCCACCGGGTTAACTATCCTCCTTATATTTTTAACTGGTTGTCCTCATAAACCAGATCAAACACAGGACAGGGATGCAATGCCTCCTGCATCCTTTCTATAAACATTTTGGGGTCATAACTTTTACCCCCGGGATCAGTTGGATTTAAAGTAACCGCAATCAAATTGATCCCGTCTAATACGTAAATTTTCCCTCCCCGGTTTAAAAACCGGTAATACACGTCCGGTGATATAAACAACCTGGTCGCATCCTGAACAATTATGTCCGGAAAAACAGAAAACAGGTCCATGATATCCTCGAGAATATTATCAACAAGCGCCCCGCCAAATACCAGGGCGCCGGTTTTGCTGGTGCTTTTTTCAACTATCTGGGCTCCGGCCAAAAGGGGTATTTCTTCCCTGATTGGTTCAACTTGGTAGCTGTTTCCATTACGGTGTAAAAGGGCAGCATTTCCTTTTTCCAGGCCCTCCCTGGCTGGCTTTGAAATAAGCGGGTCAGTCACCGGAGATGTTTCCAGCAACTGCCGCCTAAATATCGTCTTGCGGACAACATCTTCCATGGCGTGCCCCAGGGAGGCGCCGGTGGCTAAAACAATCCCTTCCGCAACCGAAGGCGAAGCGGAAGCAATACGGTTAATTGCTCCATCCACCAGGACTTGTTCAGCACCATACCCTGTCATTTTATCTATAAGCTGCTTCAGTCCTTTAATACTGCCCGGTCCGGCCAGTTCGACCATACCGGCTGACTCCACTCGTCCCAGGCAAACAATTCCCAGGGGAGTAGAAATATCGCTTGCTTCAATCATGCTCATTGAAGCATCGGCGGCGTCAAAACAGGCTTCGGCAGTAGCAACAATAGCTCCCTCGGGGGCGTAAATCCTTGGCTTTTCTTTTAAGGTTAACCGGTCAAATCTTTCGCCGTCATAACCGGCCGAAAGCAAACCCAGGCGAATCCCGGCTTGATTAAATTCACCTGCCAGGTGATTAAAGGTCACCGTTTTGCCAACATTTTTTGTCGCTCCAACGATTGCTACAGCTTTAAACCCTTGCTCTTTTACCAGTTTGTATAATTCAGACATACTCAAAACCCCTGTTGGGAAAATGTGATAAAAAAAGATTCTACTGCGGCTTCAACTAATTAGCCAGGTAATTCTTGCGGCCGGTATTCAATCTTTAAAACTTCAATGTATGCTTAACGCCTGGAAACCGCAATTATTGCATCAGCAGTAGAATCACTTATAGTTTACTAAGCACAGCTAAAAAAATCATTGGATCTGAAGGCTAAAAATTTAAACAATTTTTTATACAGCTTGTATATGAAGGAAGGAAAATATCAATACAGCTTGAATTAGTATAAATAGAAAACTGTATGTTGGGCTATACTTAGATAGCTGGAAGTGGTGATAGGATAATGCATTTTACAGTAGAAAAAGCACTTGAAATGGAAATTTTCCAGAAGTGCCGCCTGCTCACCGGTCAAGCAGGACTGCAAAATGAAGTCCGCTGGGTCAATATTTTGGAAATACTGGACGACCTCAGTCACATAGAGCCGGGAGAATTTTTAATAACTACCGCCCACGGTTTTAATGCCCAGGATAAAAGTATGCAACGAAGCATGATCGAGTGGTTCGCTTCCAGGAATTTAGCGGCAATGGCTATTCAAACCGGGCATTATATCAAAGAAATCCCTTCTTCTTTTATCCGCTTCTCGGAGGAATATAACATTCCCTTGATTGAAATACCACCTGAGGTTAGTTTCAAAAGTATTACCCGGACTTTGATGAACGAACTGATCAGGCATGAACAGTCCACCGGCGAAAAAAGCCCGCAAGAAGGAAACTCGGCTCTCCTTGAATCACAATTGCTGGAGATGAAACAGCTGTGGAGAAACCTGCTGGAAAGTGAGAATCCTGAAGCGCTCCATGTCGAGCTTGAACGCCATGGCATAAAATCCCGGGAACCAATTTTGGTGATGGAGTTGAGTATAGAAAGTCCCGGTGAAGCACATTCGGAGGTTTCAGAGCCAACCGGAAAAAACCCGGTGGCCCAAACTGAAAAAACAGTCGCCAGGATCTTGTTGCAGCGCCATATAAGCTTTCTGATAGGCTCATATGACAACCAATTAGTCTTACTCGTTCAGTCAGATCAGCTGTCCGATCCATCCGGGAACAATCAGTCTGAAACCTGGGACCTTACTTTCTGCCATCAATTGCTTGATGAACTAAAGCTATTATCCCCGGGCTATAATATCTTGATCGGTACCAGCAGTGTTCGAAATAATATAGGTGAACTAAAAGTCGCCAGCCAGGAAGCAGAAAAAGCTCTCCACGCCGCCAAATTAGGTCTTCCAGATGATTCAAGTCTCGTAGCTTACAAAAAACTGGGGTTATACCGCTTAATCATGGAGATCAAAAACCTCGAGACTTTAAAAGAAATCTATGATGAAACCATCGATCCTTTACTTGACTATGACCACCATAGTAAGGGCGCTCTTTTAAAAACATTAAAAGTATACCTTGGGCATTTCAATATAAAAAAAGCCGCTGAAGAAATGTTTGTCCACCGTCATACCATGCGCTACCGTTTAAGGCAAATAGAAAAATTGACCGGGCACGATCCGGTTATCCCTTCAAATGCAATCCAGCTAAATTTAGGCTTGCATATTTATTATTACCTCAACAGGTTAAACTTGTTAAATTAAAGCCTGGAAGACCAGGCCGTTTCTCAATTACAATAGCCTTCCGCTTTATACATTTAATAGAAAACCTGATTTGAATCATCTTCTAAAAGGCATCTACCAGCTTTTTAACCGTTTACAGGAGAATTACTATTTAACATCTAAAAAATACTCCCCCGGAGGTTTTACGAAAACCCACCGGGGGAGTATTAAAAGTCATTTATTTCAAGTTTTCCTTAATTACCTACAACTACCTGCCCTCATGTTCAGTTTCTTCGTAAGGCGCTACATTAAACTGGACCAGGCCGTAGATAAGCGAGATAGCCATGGTGGCAAGAATGTAAAATGCATATGGTGCGTAAGCGAGCGGCCAGACTCCATAAAGGCCATACACGAAAGCACCGCAGGGGCCCCAGAAGATCAAGGATGAAGGTAACGTGCCCCATGCTTCAGAGATCCGGGTGGCATTTTTGGCATGCAACCCCCTGGTCTCAAAAGCGTGCTTATACGAACGACAGATTAAAACATGGGTTAAATAGTGAGAGTTTACGGTCATAATCAAAATCA
>CAYXQO010000016.1:38062-39671 GCA_964467475.1 uncultured Syntrophomonadaceae bacterium | reverse complement strand
CTCTCCATGGCAATTTTTTTGGCAGTTTCGGTTGAATAGTATTTAGACATGGAAGTTTCCTTAACACACTCCCGATTATTAACTTCCATCCAGGCCGCGTTATAGGCAAGCTGTCTGGCCGACTCCAGTTCCGTGGCCATTTCAACAATCCTGTGCTGTATGGTTTGGTTGGAAACAAGGTTAAAATCATAATTTTTTACCGCAAACGAAATTATTTGATCAATTACCGCCTTGCCAATCCCGAGCGCACAAGCTGATAGGGCCAGCCTTTCTTCGTTCAATGTATTGATCATCTGTTTCCAACCCTTGTTCAGAAACTCTTCACCGCCCAGTATCTCCCGGGGAGTTACCCGGACATCGTCATAAATAACTTCACAGGTATCAGAACCGTTGTAACCCAGCTTTTTTATCGGTGTAGCGGTATAACCTTCATCCTTACAATCAACCAGGAAAGAGGTAATTCCACCATATCTTGATTTATCGGTTCGGGTCATGGCAATGTTGTAGTCACTAACACTGGCGCCGGAAATAAACATTTTGTTCCCGTTAATGCAATAAGATCCATGATCATAGACAGCGCTTGTCTTGATATTGGCGGCATCGGAACCGGCATCCGGTTCGGTAAGAGAAAAGCTAAACAAAAGCTCCCCGTTAACCAGGCGGGGCAAATACTTTTCCTTTTGTTCTTTACTCCCGTTCACAGAAATAATCCCATTGCCGTAAAGGGTAACATTACCCAGGGTCCAGGCTAAAACAGGTAAGCGTTTTGAAACTTCTTCATAAAGAATCATTACATCAATCACGTTTCCACCCGTTCCCCCGTATTCAGGAGACACGTTCAAGCCAAGCAGCCCCAACCGGCCCACCTCTTTGATTAAATCATGTGGGTACTGGTCGCTTTGATCAATTTCCCGGGACTTTTCCCAGGTAATTTCTGTACCAACAAATTCTCTAACAGTGTTTCTTAACCGCTTGTATTTATCTGTTTCCAGAAAGCTGACTGAACTCATTCCGCAAGCTCCTCCCCCATATAATCCCCCGCTATTTCACTGATTATTTTTTTTGCCGATTGAATACTGTTAACCTGGGCCACGCTTTGCCCTGCACTCCACAGGTCAAACCAGCGCTTTGACCCCAGTTCCAGCTTTTCTTCTACGTTTTCTATGCTTGAAGCCAACCAGCCGGCGGTATTGCCGGTGATGCGGTCGGTAAATACTATGTCATCCGGCTTTGCCGCAACCACTGAATGCATCAATCATTTAAGTCCGTTTATGCATCATCAAGTTATAGTCAAAAACAAGAACTTCTTCATCCCTCTGGTTTTTTACATGGTAACGCCAGGTATGTACTGAACGATCCGGCTTACTGGTTTCTCTTGTATTAATCACTTCAACAGACACATATATAGTGTCACCAATTTTTACAGGCGCCAGCATCTTCATCGCATCAACGCCCAGCCAGGCCATGGCAGCATCTTCGGCTACCCCGGACATGGCCACCAAACCAACTGCCATACCAAAAATTAGCGGGCCATGGGCTATCCTTTCTTTAAAAACTGATTTAGCCGCATATTCCCGGTCCATATGTAAAGGATAAAAATCCATGGTCA
>CAYXQO010000016.1:0-37962 GCA_964467475.1 uncultured Syntrophomonadaceae bacterium | reverse complement strand
CCGCCGGTTGAGGTGCAAGCGGCAAATTGAGCATCCTTAACCTGGCGTTCTCCTGCTTTGCCCATTAATTGACGTGCTGCTTCTACAAGCATGGCAACACCGCCACCGGCACCTGTATGTCCTTGTGAAAGCATTCCGCCGTTGGTTGTAACCGGATATTTAGCCCCCGGCCAGGTTTGCCCTTCTAAAAACAGCTTGCCTCCTTCACCTCTTTTACAAAAGCCGGTCTCTTCAAAGCCAATTAACTGGTAAACCGGGTAAGAATCATAAATTTCCATTACATCAATATCTTCAGGGCTTAACCCTGCTTCATTAAAAGCATCCTTGGCTGCATCCGCATAAGCAAAGCGAGTTAGATCAGGTTCCTGGGAATAAACAAAATGAGAAACTTTAGATCCCGAACCTAAATAATAAACCGGTTTATCAGTATATTTTTTTGCTCTTTCTGGAGTGGTTACTATAAATGCTGCTCCCCCATCAGCAAGCATATTTGATTGTTTGGCATGCAAGGGGGTCGACAATATCTTAGAAGATAAGACTTCTTCAATGGTCAACGGTTTGCGGAACATGGCATGGGGATTTAGTTCAGCCCATTTGCGGTTGGAAACACAAACCGCAGCAAGCTCTTCATCAGTGGTGCCGGTTTCGTACTGGTAACGCTGCGTAGCAAGGGCGGCTACCCCGGAATAATGTTGCCCGTAAGGAACTTCCCATTCTTTGGATACGCCAGCCATTGAAAACAGATCGATCCCCTGCTGACCCGAAACTCCGGAAGCCAGTTTTTCGGAATGAACGCATAAAATACATTCAGCAGCACCGGTGTCTAACAAACCGGCAGCTACTTTTAACATAGTAGAACTACTGGAGCCACCGGAGAAAACCTGCATATTTGTTTTAACTGTTCCTGTCAAACCAAGCTCTTCCACCAATCTTCCGGTAAGCATCTCACTGTTGTACTGCGCGTTGTAAACAGTCCCTGTTGGAATAATCGTATCGATTTCTTCACGTTTTATCCCGGCATCTTTTATAGCCGAAACTGATGATTGCACGGCAGACACAATACAAGCCCGCTCTGGAAATTTACCGGAAGGAACTTCACCTATGCCAATTATGGCTGCCTTACCTTTTAGGCTCATGGTTTTCCTCCTTTTTATTTCATTTGATTAGATAACTCACTTTTTAGCTTTAACCTATCTCGGCAAGTTCTTCGGCTATTTGCTTACATTCTTTGAGCACTTTCTTAGCCTCAGCGTAGATTGTCATTCTTTCCGCCTGCATCGATCCTTCACCGTGAAGAACAATAGTTTCCAGTTCAGAACGTGTGATTCTACGAATCAAATCAAACATCCTCAGCCTGTGCTCTGTAGGAATGCCGCTTTTCCCAACCAGGTATTTCTTTATATCTTCTTGTAAATCAGGGTGTGAATAATCTTGATAAGTTGGAGCCGTAACCAGCAATCCACCGGCTAAATCTTGGATTATTTTTACAGCATCATGATACTTGTCCGCAAAATGATATTTAGCAATATTGGTAGTAACCGGATTAGGAACATAAATTCCCCCGTATTTAATCGGCTCTTGACAGGCTGAACGGGCTAAGGCTTTCAGGGTTTCCAAGTAAATAACCAGATCGGTAATTTTTTCTTTTACATGAGGCACCTTGGCTACCCCGTTATATTCAGCTATCGCCTGGGCAACTCCAACAAACTGTTCCGTAAGCGGAATCCTGTAAGCACTACCGGTGCGGCGATGCATTAGCGCAAAATTATAGACCATCATGGCAGCATGTTGCCATTCCCCGCAAAGGAAAACCCTTTCCCAGGGTACAAAAACATCATCAAACACTATCAGGGAATCTGTTATAACTCTGACAGGTCGTTTCACTGGAAATTCTAAGGGGCTGATTTTTGTTTTTACCGGCCGCGCTACCTGTTTAAGTCCTTTGGCATTCGCCTGAATTGCAAAAGCAACCGCATAGTCTGCGTCGTCTTCGGTCATAGCCCGGCAAGGCATCACAAAAAATTCGTTGCTGTAGGCTGCTCCTGATATATGCGCCTTGGCACCCCGGACTGTTATACCCTTCTCGTTTTTATCAACAACCCTAACATACATATCAGGGTTATCCTGTTCGGGATCGGAGGGACGAAGCACTCTATCCCCCTTAACGCAAGTAACCGCTGCCACTACTGCTAAGTCCTCTTTTTTTAAGTAGGTACGATAATTTTCAATTCTATCTATATAATCCTGGTTGCCCATAGCATGTGCGGTAATGCTGATTGCATTTAAAGCATCCGCCCCGATATCATGAGCCAGAGGTATATAACCATCACCCTGCCTGGTGCCCTCAATGATTAAGTCGAGCATTTTTAACAGGTCCTCTTTATCTTCGGGGACATGGAAGTAACGACTGATATCTTCGCCAAGTTTTTCATCATAAACTACGGCCAAATCTTTATGAGCCGGATCGTGAGCCATATGATAATCAACAGCCATGCTGTCCACACAAACACTGAGTTCAGGATGGTTTGCTACATCTTCAATTTTTTCTCCTTTATAATAAAGTTGTCTACCGTCATTGAGACTTGCTTTAAATTGTTCCGGGCTCATTAATCCCATAGGTTTTATAACCTCCTATTATGCTGATAAATTATTCATTGCTTAAAAAGAAGTAACCAGTATAACAATACTAATTTTGACCAGGTTAACGCCCACAGCTTCTGCATCTCATTTTGTTAAAAGCCCCCGGCTCAAAGTGAGAGCCGGGGGCACATTATTCCTACCAATTACCGGGGAGCGTCGGCAATCCTCGATGATAGAAAGGCATTACTTTCTCTTCTAAGTTAGATCCCATGACGCTATCTACGCAGAGAACCGCCGATAGCGATGCTCCTTCTACACCTCCACTCCAGTTACGCTCTCCATACTGGTCACCTGTAAAGAAAAGTCCCTCAATCCAAGGACATTTAACATCAGGCCGATCTTCTCCAACCGGGCGCCAGTGTCCGTAAGCTTCATCAGAAGGTGTCCAAATAATATATTCCACATATTCATCCCATTTAGGAAAAGTCTGTCGGCACCATTCTTCGCACCAATCAGTCAACCTGGTCACTTTTTTCGGATCTCTCATTTCCACATCGGTAAGTGCTGTCGAAAATTCAAAGCTTGTCTTTCCTTCTGGTGTACGCCCCTTAGCTGTCATCCCGGGGCGAGCAACACTATCCTTAGCCCATGAGGCCAAACTACAAATAGTCATATCCACCCAATCACCGATATACCCCTCACCTCTTAAAATTCCAGGCATGAATGTAAAACTTTCTTCATTAATCGGGGTATCTTCCCAGACATTGCCACTCATACCGCAGGTAGCCGTAAGCAAACCGGGTGACCAAAACTCCTTTTGGACCAGGGATACAAATTCTGCCGGCAGGTGTCTCGGATGTATGAGGTTAAAAATTTCTTTTGGTGGTAGGTTGCATATAATAACATCCGCATCCACCACTTCCACCCCATCCTTACTTCGCATCACGACCGCCTTCGCTTTTCCATCGGATACTATAATATGTTCAGCCGGGGTGTCCCGCATTACCTTTCCACCATTTTGGACAATTACATCTTCCATAGCCTGAGCAATAGCGATAATACCGGGATTTGACACTGTTCCAACCGAACCGGTTACCAGATTCATTTTAATATCACCAGCCATAGCCATAATGCCGATATAATCCCCGGCAGGGGTCATGTCCGGCTCAGCCATTGCTGTTTGAGCTGCAGCAAGATGCTTTAAATAGTCATACCCTTCAGGGTGCATCCCCTGCTGGTCCATCCATTCTTTGAGGGAAAGATGCATGTTTGCCTTGGCATAATGATAGTCAGCACGCCCCATTTCCCTAAGAATTTTATAAGTAGCCATAAAACCCTCTTCACTCATCCAGCCATATGGCTTTCCCTTTTCTACCATATGAAACTTGTTGCCTTTATCATAGTCGACATAGCCAAGACCGGTATTAACAGGAATATCTACAGGGCTTTCCAGGTAATTCAGGAGAAAACCCACTCTGCCTTTATTTCCCCAAAATAAGCCATGCCCGCCGTTATCGATAGTATATCCGTCAAGAATTTTTTCTTTAAAGATTGTTTCAATATCAGGCTCACAATTGCCAAGCCATGCTTTTGATTGGCCAAGAACCTGTTTAAAACCGTCTAGACCCATTTCCATACCATCAACAGTTACTTTATCTCCTTTGCCAACAAATGAAGCCAAACGCCCTCCAATGAAGGGGTTTTTTTCAACAACCAGAACTTTTTTGCCAAAATCTTTAGCCAGCAGCGCAGCAGCACCCAATCCCCCAGCACCCGAACCGACAACAACAACATCATAGTTGGAACCCATTTTTTACCTCCTTTTTAATAAAAACAACCAGGCTATAAATCAATTAAACAGCCTGTCCTGTTGTATTAAAGCGAACTTCCTCCATCCATTACCAAGGTTTGACCGGTAATATAAGGTGTTGCTTCAGAAGCAAAAAACAAAGCCACCCGGGCAACCTCTTCTGGCTCTGCAATACGCTTCAAAGCCATTTGCTTCATTTCACCTTTCATTAAATCTTCGTTGCTCCACAAAGCTTCACTGAATTTTGTTTTAACTACCCCGGGAGCTATGCAGTTAACTCTGATTTTATGTTCTCCCATTTCTGCAGCCATGGATTTAGTAAGCATAATAATACCTGCCTTACTCATGCAATATATCCCCAGTCCTTTATCCGGGCTGATTCCTCCAACAGAAGCAATATTAACTATGTTACCCCCGCCCTGGGTAGCCATTTGTTTCCCTACAAGCTGACTTAAATAAGTATATGACTTTAAGTTAGTCAGCATAATCAGGTCATAGACCTTTTCTTCCATATCCACCAGTGGCCCCATAGCTGGATTAGCTGCAGCATTATTAACTAAAATATCAATTTTCCCGTATTGCTCAATCACCCGATCATAGAGATTTTGTAATTCTTCAACTTTGCGACTGTGTGCTTCTACCGGTAAAGCCTGCCGTCCCGTTTGCCCAATTTCTCCAGCAACTTCGTCCAGGTGTGGTTGGTTCCGGCAGCTAATTGCTATATCAGCACCGGCATCGGCAAAAGCCATAGCAATCGCTTTCCCGATACCTCGGCATCCGCCGGTAATCAAGGCCACCTTTCCTTCTAATGATAGATAAGAAACATCCACGATATTATCCTCCCTTATGATTAATAAAATTTTACCCTTCTTCTAATGGCTGTTCCTTATAAAAATCAGGTACAAAGCCATCTTCTTTCTTGTAGCGATCAACTAAGTATTGCCGGTAACCAGCATAAGCTTTCTTATTGCAATCAATCCCAACCTCATTCATTTTTGCTATATACTCCTCCAGATCTGGAGGGCACCCTTTAATCTCAATCTTTTCTTTTATGTTTGGATTATTTTTATTCGCCTGGCAGGCACATTTCCCGTAAAGTACAGTTTTTTCAAACCAGGGGGAGGCTTTTTGAATACTCCCGGTCACTAACTCTATTCCGGGAAATGGTTCTCCTGTGAATGCTGACATGGCCAAAACAACTATCGGAGTAAAAGTGATTGAGCAACCTGTACATAGGGTATTGTCATACTTTCGAATTGCCAGACCGGTAATCCCCTTTTTCTCAAAACCAAGTGGTCCAGTATTTTCAGCAGTCCATTCGAAGTCATAGTCAAGGAATTGCCGATGTTTGTTAATATCCTCACCCACTATTTCTATATTATCAATAGAAAGATCTCGGCCTGCAAACTCTTTAGCATTTTTTAAATGTGCTATATCATCAATGCGGTAATCCATGAGTTCAGCGCCAACCAGGTCGCAGGCCATTGGGTCTGTTGAAGCAATGACTAGATTCTTAGGCACAGCCTCACCGGTATAACTCGGCCCTCGCTGTAACCCATATGTAGCATCAATAACTGTTAAAGCTAAGGGTAGTTTTTTAATCAAATGGGGAAAATACCAGTCAAGATCTTCTTTCTTAGTTCCGTGACAGAACATTTTAGATTGTTTATTCAAACAACCTTTAAGGTTTTTTAAGCCTAAAGAAACCTTCGTTTGATTATGAGTTTTAAGGACTGGAACATTAATGATTTTGTCTGCAGAAAGCACTTCTTCAGCAATAGATAATTCAAATTCTCCGAAATCAACTTTTTCAAAATTACCTTCGTTAAAATCTACCAGGCGCAGTCCGTACTTTTCACGAAGAGGTTCATATCCAAGCAATTGAAACATAGCCATCCCCATAGTTTTGGGAACCATGAGTGGCCCCTCACCAATTGTAATTCGGTTAAATCCTTGCTCATTAAGCAGATGGACTAGCTCATAAATCAAAGCAGTTGTCACAAGCATGCCGTAAGGTGGAACCGGATAGTCAAAATCCCATCCCACCAAATTCGGTTTAATCAAAATACGTTCATCATGCGAAAAATGCTTAAATCCCTCACATAACTCAACTGCCTCTCTTAAAGCTAAGCCAGGATTTTCATTGTAAGCGATTGATACTAATTCCTTAGCCATCCTACCTCCCCTCCCCTAATGGATATTTGGTATTAAGTACCAATTTTTCTTTGAATGATCATACTTGTTTAAACAGGTTGATCCTAAAATTAATAAACTCCTTCCAAATGGCATATAAGTTATATTATATTTCTTAATGTTATTATACTTATAATACAGATTTATCACAAAGTCAAGTGTTTTTTTAAAATTAAATGCAAAATTTATTTGAAATTCCGCTCTTCACCATGATTATTAGTGCCAATAATCTACTTAATATGTAAATTTCTTGCATATATTGCGCTTCAACCCTCAATATTGGCCTAATTAACACCTTTAAAATATATTATTTATTTTAATTGTATTCAGGGGGCTTGACAAATATAGCGGGTTAGTATAATTATAAGGTATACATCTAAACATTACTTATGGAAAAACCTAATTGCTATAAAGCTTGCTGTATATCGAAAATAACAGTTAAAATTGGTTGATTGGGCTTTTTATGAGTATTATTCCATGAAAGGGCACCTTAAAATGAAGGATATAACTCGAAAAGATTTGATCATGGCTAAGTCAGCAAAACTTTTTTCTTCTAAAGGTTTTCAAAACACTACCATACAAGATATCGCCAAAGCTGCCGGTATATCAGAAGCCTCTATTTATGAACATTTTAAAAACAAAGATGATTTACTATTCTCAATACCAGAAAACACTTTTTCTGATATGCTAAACAGTCTCAACAGCCATCTTCTAGGTATAAAAGGAGCAGATAACCAATTTAGGAAACTAATTTGGCACTACTTATCTTTCATGGAAGAAAGAAAAGAATTTGCCAGCTTATTTATGTCGGAAATATGGAGTAACCAAAAGTACTATTACAGTGAAAAAAATATGCCCCTGGTGAATTATTTCCAAGTTTTACACAATATTATTGGTAATGGCATAGAAGAAGGTGTCTTTCGCAATAGTTTTGACATTCCTACGTGCTGTTCAATGATTCTAGGGACTATGAACCATTTGATTTTATCCTTAATTGTTTTAAAAAAGCCTTTTAACCTGGTAGATAAAGGTGAATCACTAGAAGATCTGTTCTTTGCCGCAATTAAAAGTAGGCCCAAAAAAGAGACGATGTTGTGGGTTAATCTCAATAAAAAGGGAGTTATTTTGCAAGCTGCTCTCGAGATATTTAGTGAAAAAGGCTATAAAGATACCACCGTAGCTGATATTTCATCCAGGGCAAATGTAACGGGGCCTACAATTTATGAATATTTTAAAAACAAAGAAGATATTCTAATGAGTATACCCGAATTAGCCGTAGAAAACTTTTTAGATGAATTAAAGGGATATATTGCCAACACCAGCTCTCCAGATAGCTTATTTAAACTTTATCTGTGGAACCAGGCTGCCAGTTTCGACAACTACCCCAATTACTACAAGGTTTTATTGAAAGAAATAAGATGCAACCAAAATTTTTACCAAACGAAGGCTTATGAGCTGTTCCGCAGTTACAGCCGAGAACTTATGAACATACTAGAAGCAGGGGTCAAGACCGGAGAGTTCCGTGAAGACGCCGATCTAAAAAGAGTGCGCGATATGTTTTTCGGAACCTTTGATCAAATTCTCTTAGAAAATGTAATAATCAAGAACGAGAAATTAAGCGTTTGTTCAAAAATCGGGGCCATTTATGATTTGATAATCCACGCCATAAAAGCCCATGATTAGGCATAATCAACTTAAAAGACTGCCTTTGTTACCCCTTACTATTTCTTACCGGCTAGCTCTTCTTTAGCAAGCAAGGCCGCTCCCAAAGCACCGGCTATTTGTGGTTCTTCAGGGACAATTATCTTAACTTTTAACTTTTCTTCCAGGGCTTTAACCACGGCACTGTTTTTGGCTACTCCGCCTGTGATCATTACAGGTTCCTGAAGCCCGACCCGGTGAACCATACCGGCTGTTCGTTCGGCAATTGCCTGGTGCAAACCCCGGGCGATATCTTCCCTGGGCAGACCTTGAGCAATCAGGGAAACAACTTCGGATTCAGCAAAAACCGTACACATGCTACTGATGGAAACGGGATTTTTAGCCTTGTCACTGATTTCGGCCATTTCACCCAGTTTTACCTCTAGGGCCTGGGCCATTACTTCCAAAAAACGGCCCGTGCCGGCTGCACATTTATCATTCATGGTGAAATCAAGAGCTCTTCCCTTTTCATTAAGCGCAATTACTTTGCTGTCCTGCCCCCCAATATCGATAACTGTACGCACATAGGGGTTTAAGTAATGGGCGCCGCGGCCATGACAGGTAATCTCGGTGATTCTCTTATCGGCAAAATCTATGCTTACCCGCCCATACCCGGTGGCAACCACGTATTCCAGCTCGGAACGCTCAATTCCGACAGCTTCAAGTGCCTCCGTCATCGCTTTTTCCGCCGCCTTTTTACTATTGGCCCCGGTGGAAAGGATTACGGACGTAAGAATTTCATCTTCTTCCAGCAACACAACTTCCGCAGTTAATGAACCAACATCTATTCCGGCTACCGGCATATACACAACCTCCCCTGAATTAATAAATTTTGTGTTTGTTCAGCCGTACTGTATTTTAGGCTGGTGCGGTTCTTCGCGAACACCGGTGGTGACTTAAACTGCAGGTTTTCGCTTTGGTTATCTTTTAGTATTTACCAACTATGGCTTAGGCTTAGCCCTAAGCATCCAGCCTCAATGCAAGCCGGACAGCTTAAACCTTTGCGTAGTCAAATATTACAACCGCTTTATCAGCAATACCCCTCTAAAACACAGCACAATTTAACATTTTTATACTTTTGTCTGTTAGCGTACCAGGCTTTCTTTTTGACAGCTTGCAAATAGTAAAGTTTAACAAGCTACACTTGCCTGTCATGTGATTTCTCCTTTTCCCGGCAACAGCGTAGTAATCGTTTGCCACAGCTGCTCTTTTCCATGCCCGGTGCGAGCGGAAAAAGGAATTAAAGTTTCTTCATCAAACAACCCCAAATTCATGCGAATCACTTTCAGCTGGCGCAGCATCGCGCTGCGCGATAGTTTGTCCGCTTTTGTAGCCACAATCACCCTGGGCACACTGTGCACACGCAGCCACTCGCTCATCAACTTATCATCATCCGTTGGTTCATGGCGGCAATCAATTAAGTGGACACAGCCATACAGATTGCTTCTGCTGATTAAGTATTCTTCAATAATCGGAGCCCACCGTTCCTGCTCTTTCTTAGACACTTTAGCATACCCGTAACCGGGAAGATCGACAAAACATATCCGGTTATTAACCAGGTAAAAAAACAGACCCCTTGTTTTACCCGGGGTTCCGCTGGTGCGGGCAAAATTTTTCCGGCCGATCAGCTTGTTGATTAATGAAGACTTACCAACATTTGAACGCCCGAGAAAAGAAATCTCGGGCAGATCCCAACCGGGAAAATCCCTGGCGTGATAAGCCCCGGCTTTTAGTTCCACTTGTTTGATCTTCACTTTGTTTCACCTGATCATTTTTAATGGCGTATTGAAGAATCCCGGTTGCTGCCGGGCATTTCCTCGAGCTTGTCATGCTCCGTTTCCCGCGATGGGCGACCCCGCGCCTTCTCCTTGGGCAATTCGGTCAAGGCCATTTCAATCACTTCATCCATATGGTCCACCAGCTCAACATTTACTTTGCGCCGGACATTCTGAGGGATATCGGTCAAATCGCGGCGGTTTTCTGAAGGCATAAGCATGTATTTTATTCCTGCCCGGTGAGCAGCCAGTATCTTTTCCTTAACCCCACCTACAGGTAAAACCCGGCCACGCAGGGTAATTTCACCGGTCATGGTTACATCTCGCCTGACCGGGATACCGGTAAAAGCGGAAGCCAGGGCGGTAGCCATAGCGATACCCGCCGATGGTCCGTCTTTTGGGATCGCTCCCTGGGGCACGTGAATATGGATATCCACATCTTCATAAAAGTTCTCATCTAAGTTTAGTTCTTCCGCCCGAGAGCGAATATAGCTCATCGCTGCCTTGGCCGATTCCTGCATAACTTCGCCTAACTGCCCGGTCAACGTCATTTTTCCCTTGCCTTTCATCAGGGTAACCTCTATTGAAAGCAGGTCTCCGCCGCTTTCTGTCCAGGCCAGGCCGGTAGCGACCCCTATTTGATCATGCTTTTCTGCCGCACCGTAGCGGTAACGCGGCACTCCCAGGTACTTTTGCAGGTTCTGCCTGGTAACCCGCACTTTTTTCTTCCGCTCTTTGACCACTTCCCGGGCTACTTTGCGACAGATCGCGGAAATGCTTCTTTCCAGGTTGCGCACACCGGCTTCCCTGGTATATTCGCGGATAATCCGGCGCACCGCTCCTTCAGAAATTTCCAGATTTTTAGCATTAAGCCCGTTTTCCTCAAGCTGCTTTGGCATCAGGTACTGACGGGCGATTTCCACCTTATCTTCTTCGGTATACCCGGGAATGTGGATTACCTCCATCCGGTCCATCAGGGCCTGTGGAATATTGAAGTAGGTATTGCCGGTAGTAATAAACATAACCTGGGATAGATCAAATGGAACCTCAATATAGTGATCACTGAACACTTTATTCTGCTCCGGATCAAGTACTTCCAGTAAAGCGGAAGAAGGATCACCCCTAAAATCAGTGGACATTTTATCAATTTCGTCCATTAAAAAGACCGGGTTTTTAGACTTGGCTTCTCGCATTCCCTGAATAATCCTGCCGGGCAGGGCGCCGATATACGTGCGCCTGTGTCCCCTAACTTCTGCCTCGTCACGGATCCCACCAAGTGAAATCCGCACAAAATTTCGTTCAAGGGCCCGGGCTACCGAGCGGGCCAGCGAAGTTTTTCCCACACCCGGTGGCCCCACCAGGCAAAGAATTGGCCCTTTTAAGTTATCGGCAAGCTGGCGCACAGCCAGGTATTCAATGATCCGTTCTTTTACATTTTGCAAACCGTAGTGATCTTCTTCTAAAATCTGCTCGGCTACATCTAAATCCAGTCGGTCAGTGGTCTCATAATTCCAGGGCAACTCCAAAAGCCAGTCCAGGTAAGTTCTGATCACTATGCCTTCCGCTGCCGCCGGAGGCATTTTTTCGAGACGATCCACCTCTTTGAGCGCTTTTTCTTCCACCTGCTCCGGGAGATCGGCTTCGGCAATTTTTTCACGGTATTCTTCAGCTTCGGCGGTCCTCTCGTCTTTCTCACCCAGTTCCTTCTGGATCGCCTTCATCTGTTCCCTCAGGTAATATTCTTTCTGGGTTTTTTCCATCTGCTTGCGGACCCGCATATTGATCTTTTTTTCGATTTCCTGGATTTCCATCTCTCGACCCAGGATCTCGTTCAACTTTTCCAGACGCTCCTTGACATCGACTGCTTCAAGTACTTCCTGTTTCTGTTCAATCTTCATACTCAGGTGAGAAGCAATCACATCGGTAAACCGCCCTGGTTCATCGATATCTGAAACAGTAGATAGAGTTTCCGGTGGAATTTTTTGGTTGATCTTGATATATTGTTCAAACTGGTTCAGCAGGCTGCGCATCTGGGCCTCTACTTCAGGTGTTATCACCTGGTCATCTTCTAAAATCTCCACGTCTGCTTCCATAAAATTGTCACCATGATAAAGCTGGAAGACGTTTGCCCTGTTCAAGCCTTCTACCAAAACCCTGATAGTCCCACCGGGAAGCTTAATCATCTGCTTCACCCGGGCCTCAGTACCCATGCTGTAGAGATCCTCTTCGCCGGGATCGGCAACTTTTGCCTCTTTCTGGGCAATCAACATTATCCGGTTGTCTTCCACCATCGAGTGCTCTAAAGCGGCAATAGAGCGCTCTCTGCCCACATCGAGGTGAAGAACCATATGAGGAAATACCAGGACTCCCCTGAGTGGAAGTACCGGTAATTTTTCTTTTTCAGGCATAACTTAAATCACCTTCTCGATAAAAGTCAAAGCGAGAAGCTTAAGGGCTAACCGGTTTTCGCTTCCCGCTTTGCAATCTATTTATGCTTTTTAGGCAGGCAACCTGCCAACCTGCGAAATTTAAGCAGATTCTTCTTTTTTCTTACGCTTGTCTTTGGTAACCAACATTGGAGCATCACCGTTTTGAATTACTTCCTTGGTAATAATACAACGGTCGATGTCTTCCCTGGAAGGTAGCTCATACATCACATTAAGCAGAGACTCTTCCATAATCGCCCGTAACCCTCTGGCGCCGGTATTACGGTTCATCGCTTCTTCGGCTATCGCCCGCAAACTATTCTCTTTGAACTCTAAAGTTACCCCGTCAATTTCAAAAATCTTTTCATACTGCTTGACCAGAGCGTTGCGCGGCTCTCTTAAGATACGCACAAAAGCGTCAATGTCAAGCGGATCGAGAGTAGCAATCACCGGGATCCTGCCGACAAACTCAGGAATCAATCCGTATTTAAGCAGGTCCTGGGGCAGAATTTGTTTCAACAAAGCACTTAAGTTTTTATCATCCTGTTCTAAAACTTCTGCTCCAAAGCCAATTCCCTTGTTTCCAACGCGGTTCTGCACGATTTTTTCCAGGCCATCAAAAGCGCCACCGCAGATAAAGAGAATATCGGTGGTATCAATCTGCATAAATTCCTGGTGAGGATGTTTGCGCCCTCCCTGCGGAGGAACGCTAGCCACAGTCCCTTCTAAAATCTTAAGCAGGGCCTGCTGAACCCCTTCCCCGGAAACATCTCGAGTAATCGAAGGATTGTCTGTTTTCCGGGCTACTTTGTCAATTTCATCAATATAGACTATCCCTTTTTCCGCTTTTTCAAGGTCATAATCGGCAGCCTGAATCAGCTTCAAGAGAATGTTTTCCACATCCTCACCGACATAACCTGCCTCGGTTAACGAGGTAGCATCGGCAATAGCAAAGGGAACATTTAAGATTCGGGCTAGGGTCTGGGCAAGCAAGGTCTTACCGACCCCGGTAGGCCCAATCAGAACAATGTTGCTTTTCTGCAGTTCCACATCTTCTACCTTCTGCCCGGCATTAACCCTCTTGTAATGGTTGTAAACTGCAACCGAGAGGCTTCTCTTTGCGTCTTCCTGCCCAATCACATATTGATCCAGGACATCGTTTATGTCCTGCGGCTTGGGAAGATCGACATAGCTAAAATCCGAATCCTCACCAATTTCCTCTTCGATAATTTCGTTGCACAGCTCAATGCACTCATCGCAGATATAAACCCCGGGGCCGGCAACCAGTTTCCGGACCTGCTCCTGGGTTTTCCCACAAAAAGAGCACTTAAGCTGACCCTTTTCTTCATTAAATTTAAACATCGGGAGAAATCACCTCATCTCCGCTATTATTATCTGTTGACTAAAAGTTCGTCAACAATTCCGTAATTCATTGAATCCTCAGCTGACATAAAAAAGTCACGATCAGTATCTTTAGCAATGGTTTCCACCGGCTGTCCGGTATGCTCAGAAAGGATCTCATTCAAAGTTTCCCTTACTTTCAAGATCTCACGAGCATGAATATCTATATCGGCCGCTTGCCCCTGGGCACCACCGGCCGGTTGGTGTAGCATTATCCTTGAATGGGGCAGGGCATAGCGCTTACCTTTACTTCCCGCTGCAAGCAAAACAGCACCAAAACTGGCGGCCAGGCCGACACAGATGGTTGAAACATTGGGTTTTACGTAACGCATTGTATCATATATGGCCATTCCGGGATAAACTGCACCGCCGGGGGTATTGATATAAAGGTTGATATCTTTTTTCGGATCTTCCGATTCTAAAAAAAGCATTTGCGCTACTACCAAATTGGCCACATTATCGTCAATGGCACTGCCCAAGAAAATGATCCTGTCTTTGAGCAGACGCGAATAAATATCATACGCCCTTTCGCCGCGGCTGGTTTGTTCAACTACCATCGGCACTAAAACACTCATTTTATTATCCTCCCAACTTGTTTGTTTCTATTTCAGCTGCATTTTTTCTACATTTTATAGTAACATAACTTATTCATCTTTGCTTTCTTTTTCTTCATCGTCTTCCCCGTTGTTGCCTTCCTTTTTGACTTCTTTTTCAGGCTGCGGAGCTTCTTTCGGCTCTTCTTTTTCTTCCGGTTCTTTGTCTTGTTCCCCTTCTTGCGAAGGCTCTTGTTCTTTTTTAACCATGGTAATGTTAGCATTTTCCACGATTAAATCAACAGCCTTGCGAATACGCATTTCTTCTTTAATTGCCGGCAAACGCCCCTGTTTATCCAGGATATCCTTGATTCTTTCAGGCTGGTCATTGTAACTTTCGGCAATTTCTGCAATCCTATCATCTACTTCGCTATCATCTACAGTAATTCCTTCTTTTTTCGCTATGCCATCAAGCACAAGATTGGCCTTAGTTCTTCTTTCTGCTTCCGGTCGGTTTTCTTCCCGCATCTCTTGCCTGGTTTTACCTGAGAGCTCCAAAAACTGATCCATGCCCAGCCCCTGCTGGCGAAGGTAGTTTTCCATGTCGCCCATCATGCGGTCGATTTGGCGATCCACCAGCACTTCTGGCAACTCAACCTCAGATGCTTCAGCAACCTGTTCAATTAAAGACTCCTCAAGCTTAGTTTTCGACTGTTCCTCGGCATTCTTAAGCATCTTTTCCTTAAGATCGGCTTTCATTTCATCAAGGGTTTCAAATTCACTTACCTCTTTAACAAATTCATCATCAAGCTCGGGCAACTGTTTTTCTTTAATCTGTTTAATCTTAACATTAAAAGTAGCTTCTTTACCAGCCAGTTCTTCATTGCGGTAATCCTCAGGAAAAGTAACTTTTACTTCCGTTTCTTCATCCAAGTTTACCCCAACCAGTTGCTCTTCAAAACCGGGAACAAAGGACTGTGAGCCAAGCTCAAGCGAATAATCTTCCGCTTCACCACCCTCAAAGGGTTCGCCCTCAACATAGCCCTTGAAATCAAGCAGCAACAGATCGCCGTGCTGAGCCGGCCTATCTTCAACCGGAACCAGGCGGGCATTTTGTTCCCGCAACATGTAAAGGTGATGATCAACCTGCAGATCGTCGACTGCCACTTCTTCCTGCTCGGCATCCAGGCCCTTGTATTCGCCTAGCTCGACCTCCGGCAAAACTTCCACAATGGCATTGAAAAGAAGCGGCTTGCCTTCTTCAACCTGCACCAAATTAAATTCAGGCTGATTGATCGGGTCAATATCGGCCTCCTCCAAGGCTTTTTCATAAGCCGGGGGAACCAGTTCCTCAAGCGCCTCCTCGTGCAGCACTTCAGGACCGAAGCGAGCTTCCAGCACCTGGCGCGGCACTTTACCCTTGCGAAAACCAGGCAGGTTAACTTTCTTAACTACCTTGCGGTAGGCTTTGTCTAAGGCTGAATCCACTTCAGCGGAGTCCACTTCTATCTCCATCTTGATCTTGTTTCCCTCAATTTTTTCCCAGTTTTTTAACATGTGCCTACTCCTCACTTTCCTTTACTTCTTCCTTGTACAACCCAAGATAGTATGATATCATAAAATCAAACAAAATAAAAACCGGGTATAATAAAAAACGCCTACGATATAGGCGTTAAAGCAATTATATATTAACACAGATAAAGCGTTGTTACAATAATTAAATAAGAAACCCTGCTCTCCCAATAATACTGTCCTGGTTTTAATTTTTCTTAAAAAATGAGATTAATCTTGATTAATATATAAAATTAATATACAATGTTAACGAATGAAGCCTCATTCATTTGTTTGCTCGACTGGGAGGGTAAGTGTGGTCAAACGCACCGGAGAAAAGCACCAGGTAATCCTAGAAGCAGCTGTAAAAACTTTTGCCCGCACCGGGTATCATCGCACCCGGATAGCTGATATTGCCCGAGAAGCCAACGTGGCAGATGGAACCGTCTATATATATTTTAAAAACAAAGAAGATATCCTGATCTCTTTATTCCAAAACATGATGCACCGCTTTGTAGAAGAACTAAAAAAAGAGCTTACCCAGTGCCGAGATGCCAATGAAAAACTTGAAAGAGTAATTGCCTACCACTTGACCACCCTTGGCAATAACCCGGAACAGGCCAAGGTCACCCAAATTGAATTGCGACAAATCGATCAAACGATTAACGAAGGCATCTCCAGGCCACTAAAACAATATTTTCGCCTTATCGAGGAGGTGATTAACGAAGGCATAACCCAGGGACTCTACCGGCAGGATTTAAACGTCAGGACCGCCCGCAAGGTTGTATTTGGGGCAATCGATGAAGTGGTAACCTGCTGGGTAATGTCCGGCAAGCCATACAGCCTGGCTGAACTTAAAAGTTCAGTATATGACATGCTGGTAAAAGGTTTGCAGTAATTTGCAGTAAAAAGATTGTTCCAACTAGCTCCCCAAATCGGTTACTTGAAGTCGAAACATAAGCCATAAAGGAGGTATTTTAATGGCCTTGAAGGAAATCAAGAAGGCTGCTGTCCTCGGTGCAGGTGTCATGGGCGCCACCATCGCTGCCCACCTGGCCAATGTAGGCATACCAGTCTTGCTGCTTGACATTGTTCCCCGTGAATTAACCGAAGAAGAACAAAAGAAAGGCTTGAGTTTAGAAAGCCCGGAAGTCCGCAACCGTCTGGCAGTCAATGGGAAAAATGATCTGCTCAAACAAAAATTCAACCCACTTTATCGCAAATCTTACATCGAGCGAATTACCCCGGGCAACTTCGAAGACGATATCGACAAATTAAAAGACTGTGATTGGATCATAGAAGTTATTGTGGAAAACATGGACATCAAGAAAAAGATGTTCAAACAGGTTGAAGAAAACTGGACTGAAGGAACTATCGTTTCATCAAACACATCAGGCCTTTCGATCAACGAAATGGTCTCAGAAAACTCCCCTGAATTTCGCAAACATTTTCTGGGAACGCATTTCTTTAACCCCCCTCGTTATATGAAACTCCTGGAGCTGATCCCATGCAGCGACACCACGGATGAAGTGCTTAACTATATGCATCGATTTTGCGAAAAAACCCTGGGCAAGGGTGTGGTATTTGCCAAGGATACCCCTAATTTTATTGCCAATCGCATCGGTATATATGGCATGGTTCATACGATTAAACTCATGGAGCAGAAAAACATGAGTATAGAAGCAGTCGACGCAATTACCGGACCACCAATGGGGCATCCTAAAAGTGCTTCTTTCCGGACCAGCGACATGGTCGGGCTAGATACATTCGTCCATGTAGCGCGTACAGTTCAGGAAAAATCAGATGATCCGGAAGATAAAGAAATGTTTGTACTGCCCGACTTTGTTAACAAAATGGTTGAAAACAATATGCTCGGTGATAAAACAAAACAGGGCTTCTACAAAAAGATCAAAGGTGAAAGCGGTTCCGAAATACTTGCATTAGACTACGAAAAAATGGAATACCGCCCCCGACAAAAACCTAAATTTGACATACTGTCTAAAACTAAACAGGCCGGCTTAAAAGATGGATTAAAAATGCTGGTTGAATCAGATGACGAAGCAGGACAATTTGCCTGGAATCTTACCAAACGCCTGCTACTCTACACTGCCAAGTTGATTCCGGAAATTGCCGATGATATAGTCAACGTAGATCGTGCAATGCGCTGGGGATTCAACTGGAAACTCGGCCCCTTTGAAACATGGGATGCCATTGGGGTAAAAGAAAGTGTAGAAAGAATGAAAAATGAAGGCGAAACTATTCCTGCTAACGTGCAAGAAATGTTGGATAAAGGCTTCGAAAGCTTTTACAAAGATGATGAAGAAGGCTTCCTGTATTACTACGACTTTACCTCTAAAGACTATAAGCAGGTGCCGATTAGCCCTGAAATAATTAGTTTGCCCGCACTGAAAAAGCAGAATAAGCTAATTATCGGCAATGACGAAGGAAGCCTGGTTGACTTAGGTGACGGAATTTGCTGCTTGGAGATGCACACTCAACGGCAGGCAATTTCTCCCGGCTTTATAGACTTCATTTATGAAGCCTTGGAAGAAGCCGAGAAAAACTATCTTGGCATGGTAGTCGGTAACCAGGAAAACAACTTTTGTGTCGGAGCAAATGTGGGACTGGTAATGATGGCCGCGCAAGGCGGTGAATGGGACATGCTTAATGATTTTGTTAAGAAGTTCCAAGATGCCATGATGGCAATGAAGTACTCAAAAATCCCTGTGGTTGGTGCACCTTTCCAAATGACCTTAGGTGGTGGCATGGAAATAGTTCTACATTGTAACCGTATTCACGCCGCGGCTGAAACTTATATGGGACAGGTTGAAATGGGCGTTGGCTTATTACCAGGCGGAGGCGGAAATAAGGAACTACTGATTCGCTTTACCGAGGGATTAAGAGATGATACTAAAGTAGATATGTTGCCTTACGTCCAAAAGGCATTTGAAGCAATCGCCATGTCAACCGTAGCGACAAGTGCTCGCCAAGCTCAAGAATTAGGGTTTATGCGATCCACCGATAAGGTAACCATTAATCAAGACTTCCTCCTTCATGATGCCAAAAACACTGCTTTGGCCATGAACCTGGAAGGATTTGAACCGCCCGAACAAAAACCAATCAAAGTTCTCGGCGAGTATGGCTTTGCCACTTTTAAAACAGGCGTTCAAAATATGCGTTGGGGAGAATATATAAGCGATCACGATCAAAAAATAGCCAACGAAATAGCTTTCGTGATCTGCGGAGGCAATATCAAACCAAACTCATATGTAAGCGAGCAATACCTTTTAGATATTGAAAGAGAAGCTTTCCTGCGTCTATGTGGTGAAGAAAAAACCACGGAAAGAATCAACCATATGCTCACCACAGGTAAACCTTTAAGGAATTAAAGGAGGAGGTTACAAGAATGAAAGAAGCTGTTATAGTTTCCACAGTGAGAACAGCAATCGGCAGGGCGCCACGCGGCACATTGCGTAATACCCGGCCTGAAGATATGGGCGCTACCGCCGTAAGAGAAGCAATTGCCCGAGCTAAAGGTCTGGAAAACGCTGAAATCGACGATGTTATTCTCGGCTGTTCCTTCCCCGAAGCGGAGCAGGGTATGAATATCGGCAGGATTGTCGCCCTGCAGGCCGGCCTTCCGGATAGCGTACCCGGGCAAACAGTAAACCGGTTCTGCTCTTCCGGCCTCCAGTCTATCGCTATGGCCGCTGAACGAATTATGAGCGGTTTTGCAGATGTAATCGTAGCCGGCGGAGTAGAAAGCATGAGCCTGGTTCCCATGGGGGGGAACAAAATGGCCCCAAGTCCCAAACTGGTTGAAGAGCAAATCGAAGCATACACCCCGATGGGCATTACCGCGGAGTTTGTGGCCGAGCGTTTCAACATCTCCCGGGAAGATCAAGACCAGTTTGCCCTTTCCAGCCATCAGAAAGCTGCAGCTGCAATCAAAGATGGGCGCTTTAAGGATGAAATTGTTCCGTTAAATATAGTTGAACGCGAAGTCGGACCGGATAACAAAATCGTGGAAAAAGAAAAAACGTTCGAAGTCGACGAAGGGGTCCGCCCCAATACAAGCATAGAAGCCCTTTCCAAGCTGCGTTCTCCCTTCCACGCAAAGGGGAGTGTAACTGCCGGCAACTCCTCGCAAACAAGCGACGGAGCAGCAGCCACGGTTATTATGTCTGCTGAAAAAGCAGCAGCCCTCGGCTTAAAGCCAATCGCCGTTTTCCGCGGTTTTGGTGTAGCCGGGTGTCCACCTGAAATAATGGGTGTCGGTCCATCTGTGGCAATTCCCAAGCTGATGAAACTGACCGGCAAAAAAATAGAGGATATAGACCTGTTTGAACTAAATGAAGCTTTCGCTTCCCAGGCCCTTTACTGCATCAGAGAACTGGGCCTCAACCAGGACTTAGTGAACGTAAACGGAGGAGCAATTGCTCTGGGGCACCCTCTTGGCTGCACAGGGGCCAAGCTAACCGCCACCATATTACATGAAATGACTCGCCGCAATTCGCGTTACGGAGTTGTCTCCATGTGCATCGGTGGTGGCATGGGCGCCGCCGGTTTATTCGAAAGAGCTTAAACCAAAAACCTAAAATCATAAAATCCGAAAAATGGGGCCTTTTGCTTAATTCTAACGCTGTTTTATGTTATTATTATAGTAAAAGTGCCCCATTTTATTTTTCTTGCGATCAATAAGCAAATATAAAATAAACTTGCGGCAAAAATAGAAAGACAATACTTCAGCCAAAGCGGGAGGTAGTTTCTAGTGACCCCACAGGAAGAGCTGGACCACAGAATAAAAAAACTGCAGGAAGCCATGCGCAAAAAAGAAATCGCCGGAGCGCTAATCATGCAGCGGGCTGACCTATTTTATTTCAGCGGGACCGGCCAAAATGGGCACCTTTTTGTTCCCGCTGAAGGAAAACCAACCTTAGTAATAAAAAAATCACTTACCCGTGCCCAGCAGGAAAGCGCCCTGGAAAACATTATTCCCTTCGGTGGTTGGGATCAGCTAACCGGTTTGATAAAAGACAATATTCCTGCCGGATCCAGGATTGGCCTGGAAACTGACGTCTTACCTGCAAACCTTTACTTCCACTACCAAAAAATGCTTGATGGATATGAGCTTGCAGATATAGCAAAACAAATCCGAAAAATTAGAGCAGTTAAGTCGGACCATGAAATCAGAGTGATGCAGGAAGCGGCAAAAATCAGTGAATCGGTCTTCACCCATGCTCGCAAAGTGATCCAGGAAGGCATGAGTGAAGTGGAGCTGGCCGGCCAACTGGAATACCACGCCCGCACCCTGGGACATCAAGGTGCAGTGCGCATGCGCGGTTTCAACCAGGAAATGTATTACGGTCACATCATGAGCGGAGATAACGCTGCCGCAATCACTTTTTTTGACGGCCCTACCGGAGGGCAGGGATTAAACCCTTCCTACCCCCAGGGAGCGGGAATCAATCCCATTCTTCGCCACGAACCAATCCTGATCGATTTTGTTAGTGTGCTCGGTGGGTACATGGTTGATCAAACCAGGATCTTCAGCCTGGGCAAACCGGCGATGCATTTAATGGAAGCATATCAACAGGCCGTTAAAATCAAAAAGGAAGTAGCCGAAATGGCCAAGCCCGGGGTAACCTGTGACAAACTATTCGCCAAGGCAGAAGAAATGGCTACCAGGGCCGGACTTAACAACCACTTCATGGGCTATGTCGAGAAAATAAATTTTATTGGCCACGGGGTAGGCCTGGAACTTGATGAGTTTCCTGTACTTGCCCGCAACCTGGATATGCCCCTGGAAGAAGGCATGGTTTTTGCTTTAGAACCCAAGTTTATCTTTCCCAGCGAAGGAACTGTTGGAATTGAAGACACCTTCGTTGTCAACTGCAACCGCGCGGTTCAGCTAACCGGTTTAAACGACGAGCTACAAATAATTTAAACTTTTTCTTGGTAAAAAAGCGGCTTATTAAGCCGCTTTTTGCATCTTCCCTATGATCAATTTAAATAATGAAAACATAAGGAACCGGACCCGGTTCCAGAAGTAACCTATCAGACACCCCCGTTGCATCCAAACATAAACAACAGTGAAAATACAAACACCGCCATAAGCAAAAGTTTAGCCTTGTTCATCTATCATCCACCTCCCCTTCCTAGCAGTTATTACATTTATTAATAACACAGGTTCTTAGTATTTGCAAATTATATTTTTTTTGTATACTTAAAAGAAAGTTGATGCCGGGACTTTATGAAAAAGTATTATGTAAACAAATAATATGATAAAATAAATTTATCCCCGCAAAATTAGGGTTTTCCCAAAGGCAAATGCCCGTTCTGTTAACAGTATACACAGAGTTATCCACAGGCAAAAGCCATTTTCCACATACCTTAACCTTATTTTCCACACAGTCCGCAGGTGGTAACCATAAAATTGCTGTCACCGATTCTTTTCAATGATGGCATGTAAATTGAAACATATGCAAAACACTTTAACCCTTTACCCCTGAAACATTTTAATCATTTTCCCCCATAGTTTTTGCTCTAAAAAAAAAGGGAAAATGAAATAATTAGCGAATAATGTGTAGTGGAAAATCCCTAATTCTTATAGAAGGAGGCATTAGCATGGAAATCTTTGTAAACGATGATTGCAGCGCTTGCGGTATTTGTGAGGATATTTGTCCGGAGGTATTTGAACTGGGCGATGAAAAAGCTGAAGTCAAAGTAAATCCCGTGCCCTCGGAACACGAAGAAAGTGTTCGTGAAGCAGCTGAAGAGTGTCCTACTGAGTCGATTGAAATAAGCTGATTGTCAAATTAAGATTAGTTTTTCGCAGAGCCCGCATATGCGCGGGCTCTGTTTCATATATTCGCCAAATTACGGGCTGCTGTTTAATCTTGACAGCAAATACAACTGCCACTTCACCGACCAGTACCTTAGGTTTCGTTTAACTACAAACATGCGGTATGCTTACATTTGTAAATTGGGCCCGCAAACTTATTAAAAACAGCAACAACAACCAGGCAAGATAAATTGACGAGAACATCCGGTTAACTTAGACTATACTTATGGAGGTTTTAGCTTGGACCAGAAGGAACTTCTAAAAAGCGTTGATATAGTTGAAAGCAGCCACGGAGAATTAAAACCGGTAACCGGACTGGCTTACCACTCCAAAGAAGCCAGTCCCGGTACTATGTTTGTTTGTATCCGCGGTTATAAAACTGACGGCCATTATTACCTAAAGCAGGCCGCCACCAACGGGGCAATTGCCGCCGTTGTAGAGAGCTTTGTCAATGGGGTTGATATCCTTCAGCACCGGGTTGCAGACAGCCGCGCAGCCCTGGCTGCCCTGGCCGATCGTTTTTACGACCATCCTTCAAGCAAAATTAGCGTTACCGGGGTAACCGCTTCCAACGGCAAAACCACCACTACCTACATGCTTAACTCTATCCTAGAAGAGTTCGGCTTAATCACCGGCCTGGTGGGGACAGTAATTGTAAAGACCGGCGATAAGATAATCCAGGCCGGTTTAACAACCCCTGAATCTTTGGACTTACACCGCTACTTTCACCAAATGGTCACAGAAGATGTAACCCACGCTGTAATGGAAGTATCTTCTTCCGGTCTCGAGCTCAAGCGGGTTGGCGGCGTTGATTTCGACATTGTAGTTTTAAACAATATCAGCCGCGAACATATCGACCTGCATGGTTCTTTCGAAGCCTATTTTAAAGCCAAAGCCTCCCTGGTAAGGAAGGCAAAAGAAAACAGCTGGGCGGTTTTAAACTTAGACTGCCCTTACACCGCTTCACTGATTCCTGAGACCAAGGCTAATCCTTTCACCTACAGCTTAAAACATGAAAACGCTCACTGCCTGGTGCGTAACCTTGACTTAAGCACCGGCCGGGCCCGCTTTACCGTGGAACTTGCCGGTAAAAATCTGCCCCCTGGAACAGGCGACCAACCCCGTTCCTTCCCTATTGAGCTTTCAGTACTCGGCCTGCACAGCGTTTACAATGCTATGGCAGCAATTCTAGTCGCCTTGCTTTATAAGGTTCCGGTCGAAGTTATCCAGGAAGCTTTGCGAAAATTTGGAGGTGTGGAAAGACGTTTTGAGCTTATTTTCGAAGATGATTTCCAGGTTTTGGATGATCACTTCGCCAATAGCCTCAACATCCACGTTACCTTAGAAACGCTACAGATGATGGAATACAATAACCTCCACCTGGTATACGCAATTAGGGGTGGTAGGGGAGCCACCGTAAACCGTGAAAACGCAGAAGCGCTGGCCCAGTGGGCCCCTTCGCTCGGGTTGAACAAAGTAATTGCCACTACCAGCGTTTCCCATGTGGAAGAAAAAGACGTTGTCACCGGTGAGGAACGCCGGGTTTTCGAAACAGTAATGGCAGAAGCCGGGATTGATGCCGAAATCCACGAAGAGCTGCCGGAAGCTATAGCCAGTGGCCTTGAAAAAACCGGGCCGGGTGACGTTTTATTGCTTGCCGGGTGCCAGGGTATGGACTACGGGGCTGCTACCTGCCTGGAACAAATATACCGGATGAAACCTCACCTGGATAAAGAACGGGTCTTTGCCGCTTTAAAAAACCGGGTAGCCGGTGTCTAACCGGATGCCTCCTTAACCTCAATTCCGCCCATAATGGCCCGGCCCTGGATGCGTACATAAGTAGTTGTGCTTTCATCGATATTATGCTCAATTTTACGGCCACCAATAACTCCCCCGTCTTCATGGTCAACAAAGGTAACCCCGCCCAACACGGCGGAGCCTTCAAAGATAACGGGCATTCCTTTCGGTATTTTTACTTCAATACCCCCCATGAATGCAGTCAAGTCAAGGACCGCCTCCCCCTCGGAGAGTTCTGCGTTGGTCAAATCCATTTCAATACCACCCATCATGGCAAAATAACTGCCGCTTTCCAATTTCCAGGGCTGGGAGCTTCCCACTTCAGAGCCGCCCATAAAGGCAAGACGGCTACCTTGTCCGGAGGTATTGACCCGCCCGCGAAGCAGGCTGACCCCGATCAAGATCAAAACAACCGGCCAAAGGATATTAAAAAACAAGGAAGTATCGACATAGAATAAGTCAAGGTTACGCCCGAGGAAAATTACTCCCACCGCAATTGCAATCAGTGCTGTAATAAACTGCCCCCAGGAAAAATAAGTCCTTTTACCGGTTTCCGTGGATGCAGAGCCGAAGGAAGCAAACAGCCAGTTAAAACCAAGGACCAGTGGGATTACCGGCCAAAACTGCAGGATTTGCCTGAACTCGAGGTCAATATCTACCCCGGGAACCAGGTTGTCCAAAAGGAGGATCACCCCCACAACAACAATCAACAAACCAATCAAAAATCTACCGCTTAAAAAACGCAAAATAACCATTCCTCCTGTAAATAAATCAGCCAAGCCTGTTATTTTATTAACAACAGGATTTGCTGGCACTTATCAAAATGCACTTCGTTAATTCTGCAAAATACAGCTTTTTCCTGCTTGCTAAAAAAATAATTAGCCACGGCGTTGACTTTTAATTTTTTGCGTGCTAAAATTAACATCGCAAAAAGAGAAAAAATTGCGGTGGGTGTAGCTCAGCCGGTTAGAGCGCCAGGTTGTGGCCCTGGAGGTCGTGGGTTCAAGTCCCATCACTCACCCCATTTTATTAATCACATTGCTGGGGCGTAGCCAAGCGGTAAGGCACGGGGTTTTGGACCCCGCACGCGCAGGTTCGAATCCTGCCGCCCCAGCCATTTTATGTACTCCATCAAAAATGGCGCAGCATCTCTTAGCTTTACACATCTCTCCGATCATAAAAACCCCGGAAGCAATGTCCCCGAGGTTTTGAGCCAAGGCTTACTAAATAGATTAGATTAAGTTATTTTCTAAATCATCCAGACAGCATGCGGTGACCCCTGAGACACTTCAAAAATCCCTGTAATTCCTAACAAACAATAGGTAAACTGCCACAAAAGCACCTAAAACAATAGCGATAAATATTATTGCATTTATATACATCCATATAGCTTCCCAGATGCTTTCCACTACTTACACTCCCCTTATTCTCTATTCCCCGCAAATAAATTCTGGCGATATTGAAGTGAGATCTGTTATTACGTTCATTTAAATGAAGCAAAGCCGCAAAGCATAAAAGTCCTGCACAATAACGCATATAGCTTGAGCCTGAATTCTTAAACTAGTTCGTCATACTTTTCAGAATTTCCTGCCCACAAATGCCGGGAACCAATTTTTTTTAATTTTTTATTAATCTTTTGAAGGAGATCTGTATTTCTTGGCGAATGAGTAGAGTTACCTGAAATATACAAACATACTTGTTAATAAAAACTGATAGCTATCAGATTGATATTTTTGGATTAAAACCTTGCTCTTGAGTTTTAGGCAAACTGAAATTGCGTTAAGTATATTAAAGTTTAAACTAACAAGACTGTTAAAGGCAAACCCACCGCAATGTGGGGACGCAAAGCCGTGGGCCCAATATTATTTGGGCTGCCAGGCTGCCAGTCAAATATTATTTGAACAGTAATCGTTCATTAGTATTGATAAAGGCAGCTATGCAGCTGCCTTTATTTGTTGTTTAACACCAAGATTTTAAACAGAAAATGGATAAATAAAACAAAGCAGGGATGCTCTAGCAGAGGTGATTTATCAATGCTTCAAACAAGCATTAAAGCTCCCGGCAAATACAGGCTGTTAGCCTTGATTATCTGTATCGGCCTGTCCGCATTAATAATCTTCGCATTCGCCACCGAAATAAACGCAGAAACAACAAGCCGGGTAGCTGAAGTCTACCCCAAACCGGACCACACCTTCGTCTTGACCGAAAACGGATCACTGTGGGCCTGGGGCAACAATCAGTACGGGAAGCTAGGTGACGGAACTACTACCAACCGCTACCTTCCTGTTCAACCGATCCTGAAAAACGTTGCCGAGCTCTACCCACAATCCTCAGGACATACCTTTGCCCTTAAGGAAGACGGTTCGCTGTGGGGCTGGGAACGTAACTGGAATGGACGCCTGGGAGCAGGAAACGACGAATCTGCTTACCCCACTCCGATCCAAATCCTGGATAATGTTGAGGAAATCTTCCCCCACGAGAGGCATTCCTTCGCTTTAACCACCGACGGCAAACTATGGGGCTGGGGACGTAATAATCATGGCCAGGTCGGCGACGGCACCACCAGCAACCGCTTTGAACCGGTGGAAATTGAACTGAATAATGTAGATAAAATAATCCCGGGAGATAACAATACCTTTGCCCTGCTTAATGACAATACCCTGTGGGCCTGGGGCAACAACCGTTACGGCAAGTTAGGTGACGGGACCGCTACAAATCGCACCCAACCAGTAAAAATCATGGAAAACATTAAGGCGGTCTACCCGCAGGAAAAACATACCATTGCCCACCGGATGGATCAAACCTTATGGTCCTGGGGGTACAACTGGTATGGACAATTAGGAAACGGCAACAACGAAAACCAGTATTCTCCGGTCCAAGTAAACCTTGATGAAGTGGCTGAAGTGTATGTGGAAAAATCTCATGCATACGCAGTACAAGAGGATGGTTCACTGTGGGCCTGGGGCAACAACTGGTACGGCCAGCTAGGTGACGGATCCATATCGAATCGCCACCGCCCGATCCAGATTCCCTTAGAAAACATTACTGAAATACATCCCCAACAGCATCATGCTTTTGCCGTGAAAGAAGATGGCTCCCTTTGGGGGTGGGGGCGCAACTGGGACGGACGGATCGGTAGTAATAGCAGCGCCCATGTCCAATCGAGCCCAGAGAAAATCGCCGAAAACATTGAACGGGCATTTATCAAAGATACTCATGCCTTGGCCCTGGACAGTCAAGGTTCGGCTCTAAGCTGGAGCAACAACAACAGCAGCCCGCTCGGCGGCACAACCGATGAAACAAATAATCCCTCAAAGCTTGAACTGAAAAATGTGCAAAAAATTTATCCCCAGGAAAATCACGCATTTGCCCTGAAAAATGACGGTTCCCTGTGGGCATGGGGCGACAACTCAAGGGGGCAACTCGGTACAGGCAGTAACGAACGCCAGGAAAACCCGGCCCAGGTACTTTTAGGTGAAGATTTGCCCGCCTACAACATATTGGCCAACACCAAACCGCAAGAAGGTGGCACTGTCAGTGGCGCCGGCACATACAGGCACGGTGAAAGCGTTACCCTGGAAATCACCCCTGCATCCGGCTATACTTTTATCAATTGGACAGAGGCAGGAGGAGAAGAAGTAAGCACAGATAAGGAGTTCTCCTTCCTTGCAGACCGGGACCGTGAGTTTACTGCCCACCTAGAAGCGGCCGAAGAAGAAAAACCAGAAGAAACTACAGCGGAAGAAGAACCCGAGCCGGAAACTTACAGCATCGCCCTCTCGGTTGATCCCGATGAAGCCGGAAAAATTCAAGGTGAAGGCGAATACGAAGCAGGTGAAAAAGTCACCGTTACCGCAGAAGCAAACGAAGGTTATGAGTTTATAAACTGGACCGAAATAGTTGAGCACGTAGATTTCAACGAGGAAGAAGATAGCACCCCGATCGAGGTGGAGTACAGTGACGAAAAAGAATACACCTTCACTGTCGAACGCGATCGCGAACTAATAGCTAATTTCGAAGCGGCAGAAGAAGAACTACCCACCTATTCACTCAAACTGGAAACAGAACCGGAAGAAGGCGGCACTGTGGAAGGCGCAGGAGAGTACGAAGAAAATGAAGTAGTAACTATTACCGCTGAAGCAGCCGAAGGATATGAGTTCAGCAAGTGGACTGAAGAAACTCAAACTGAAGAAGAAACTGATACCAGCGAAGAAGATAAGCAAAAAACTGTCAGTGAAAATAAGGAATACACTTTTAAAATAGAGAGCGACCGGACACTTATCGCCAACTTCGAAATTGAAGATGAAAAACCCGAAACCGCAATCGAAGCTGTTTCTGTCGAAAACGGTGCAATAGAAGTAACATTTTACGAAGAACTTACAGAATCCCCGGACATCGAAGATTTCCAAACCTTCTATACAAGTAATGCCCTGAAACCGGATGAAGAATCCGGAAACGAAACAGATGACAGCGAAACTAACGAGATTAGCGAAGATGCAGCAACCAATTTTGCCTACGAATATTATAACGATGATGATGAAAACGATAATTCTGAAGAGGATAACCATACAGGTGACGAGGATAATCCGGATAACATCGAAGACGAAACCGGCGGAGATGATGAGCAGTGGGAAAACCTAACCATCACCGGCATCGAATGGGGCGAAGAAACTGCCGATGAAGCTGTGTTAACCTTTGATGCTTTTGAACCATCTGAAGAAGCAATTAACTACACCATCAAGATCGCCTACCTCGACGAAAAGCCCATTGAAGCCCCACCTTTTGTAGTGGAAGCAGAGCTTCCCTCCTATTCACTGACCCTGGAAACAGAACCTGAAGATGGCGGCACTGCTGAAGGTGCCGGGGAATATGAGGAAGGTGAAGAAGTAACCGTTACCGCTGAAGCAGCCGAAGGGTATGAGTTCAGCAAATGGGCCGATGACGGAGAAACAATCTCTGAAGACGCCGGGTTTGCTTACACCATACCTGATGACGATGTAAAATTGACTGCACACTTCGAAGAAAAAGCCCAACTTTACGAAGTTAACCTCTCCACAGACCCGGAAGAAGGCGGCACTGTTGAAGGCGCAGGAGAGTACGAAGAAGGTGAAGAAGTAACCGTAACCGCAAAACCAAACGATGGTCACATATTCACCGGTTGGACCGAGGATACTGAAGCACAAAGCTTTACCGGACCTCAACAGGATCATGCTGGACATTATACTGCAAACACAGAAGATAATTCCCCCGGAGAAATAATCAGCGAAAACAAAGAATTTAGCTTTGAGATCGAGAGCAACCGCAACCTGACTGCTAACTTCGATACTGAAAAACCGGAAATCCAAGACGCTGAAATAACACCGGAAAAAGATAACTATGATTTGAATGAACCCGGCGATATAGAAACAACAATTACCTGGAACGATGCAGAATCTGTCGAAAATATAAGTGGATCAGAAATCGAAAAAGAGAACTGGGCAGTTGAAAACAACACCCTGAGCATAAATGCCGATTTCTTTGAAGATTTCATCGAAGGCAAAACCCTTGAATTTACTATCAGCTTTGACGAAGGTAAAGATGCAGAACTAACCGTAAACATTATTGATACAAAAGACTACTCTCGTTTTGATCTAAATGCACCGGATGAAGTTTACGAGGACGAAGAATTTAAACTACACATCACCAATGCTGTCAACAGTGAAGGTCGCGAAATTGCCGGAGAAAACAATTTAACTGTAACAAGCGATACTGAAGAAACGGCAGAGGTTTTTTCCGAGGAAATTTTATTCGAAGCTGGCCAGACTGAGACCGATATCAGCTTATCCGAAACCGGCGAGCATAAACTGGTTGTTGAGGTAAAAGGTGTAACCGAGAGCAAAGCAACCACAGTAACAGTAAACCCCGAAATAGAAACTGCCGAAGTGGAGCTTACAAGCATAGAAGGTAGCGGTGAGATAAACGCTTCTTTCGGTGACGAAAATAAAACCTTAAGCGAAGAAAACGATAGCTTCACCGTTGAAACAGGCACTGAAGTCAGCTTCAAAGCTGTCCCCGATGAAAACTATAAATTTACAAGTTTCGGTGGTGAAGCTTCAGGCAAAGATAAACAATTCAATATCACTATCGAAGAAAACTATCTGATTGAAGCAGTGTTCACCGAAATTCCTGAGGAACATGAACTTGCTTTAGAAATAGAACCTGCTGAAAGTGGCAAGGCAAAGGGCGCAGATAAGTATGAAGAGGGCGAAGAAGTAAACCTCTTTACTGAAGCCAGCGAAGGCTACAAGTTTGCTTATTGGACCGAAAATGAAGAAAAAGTCTCTGAAGATGCTGCGTTCACCTACACCATGCCCGGTGAGGATACCGTGCTAACAGCTCACTTCGAAGAAGAAGCTGAATCTTACGAAGTTAATCTCTCCGCAAACCCCGAAGATGGCGGCACTGTGGATGGAGAAGGCGAATATGAGGAAGGTGAAACAGTAGTAATTGAAGCGGAACCGGCAGAAGACTATGAATTTGCCGAGTGGAGCATGGAAGACCAGGAGCTCGATGAAAGCTTAAAAACCGAAGAAAAAGTAACCTTAGAACCTACCAGGGACAAGGACCTGATTGCCAACTTTATTGAAACCGAGGATAGCAGCGAGGACACTGAAAAAAGAGATGATACACCTGGGATTTACTCTATCGAAGTGGATGTCAACGATGATAACAGGGGCACAGCAAGTGGTGGAGGAGTTTACGAAGAAGGAGAAAATGCAGAGGTCTTTGCTGAACCGCAATCCGGTTACGCTTTCTTCGGCTGGGAAGAAAACGGCGATAATGTAAGTTTTGATAAAAAATACAGTTTCATAGTTACCAGTGATCGCAAACTTACTGCTATATTTGAAGAAAAAGAGCAAACCGCAACCTATTATATTACCCTGGAAAGCGAATCCGAGGATAAAGGTAAGGTAAATGGCGAAGGGGTCTATCCAGAAGACGAAACCGCAGTAATCAGGGCTGTTCCGAAAGAGGGTTACAAGTTCAACCACTGGGAAGAAAACGGCGACAAAGTCAGTGAAGATGCGGAATACAGTTTTACCGTTGAAGCTGACCGGGAATTAACCGCTCTTTTCAGTGAAGCAACTTCCTCCGAAGAGGAACCTGAAAACGACAGTGAAGATATTTCTTCGCTTGAAAACCTGGAAACCCGGCAGGTTGGGGGCGATGATCTCGAGCTGCCTGATATAGAAGAAAACGAAGATGACCCGGCAATCAAACATAATGTAACCCTCTCTGTTGAACCTGAAGAAGGTGGAACAGCAAGCGGTGAAGGAGAATATATCGAAGGAGGGCTGGTTGGCCTCGATGCATTCCCGAATGAAGATTACTACTTTACCGGCTGGGCCGATGAAGAGGGTGACTATGTCAGCATGGCCAGAAACTATGCCTTTCTGATTGAAGATGATCGCAAACTTACCGCTACCTTCGACAAACTGGAAAACGGACGGGGCGAAAGAGGCGAAAAACAAAGGATCAGCCTGGTCCCCAGACCTTTCGAAGGCGGTCGGGTTTACGGCTCAGGTGAATATTTCGCAGGTGAAACAATTACCATTGCCGCTCTACCCAATATGGATTTTGAGTTTGCCAACTGGACGGTAAACGGAGAAGAAGTAAGTGATGACATTATTTTAACCTTCATAGTGGAACGGGAGCTAAAGATAGAGGCTAACTTTGAGCCAATTGCCGGAGAAAACGACGAAACCGCTTCCACAAGCACAAATACAGCTTACTACCAGTTCCTGGACAACTATCTTGCCAGGCACCTTTTGCCGAAACAATACCGAGATGATAGCATTAGCATAAACATAATTCCACCGATGGGCGGTGCTCCTGAAGAATAAGCCCTGGTAGCCGCCTATAAAGCAAAGAATAACCAACATAAGTGTATTTAACTGTTAGTAATATTTTGAGTGAGTAGCTCACATGGCGCTTTTCCTTTTTGGAAAAGCGCTATTTGTTACCCTCAATCCACCCGAGAGACCGCTGCACTGCCCTGCGCCAATCATAATAAAGCATTTCCTTCTTTTCTTCAGCCATGCCGGGACCGAAAGAGGCACTTTCCCGCCAACCACTTGACAACTCTTCTGTACTTTTCCAAAAACCGGTGGACAAACCAGCCAGGTAGGCAGCACCCAGGGCGGTAGTATCAAAAGTGTTTGAGCGGCGGACAGTAGAACCGGTAATATCAGCCTGGAACTGGAGCAGCATGTCCATTACACTGGCTCCCCCATCAACCCTGAGTTCTACCACCGGCAATTCTGCTTCCCGGTGCATAACCTCGAGCACATCTTTGGTCTGGTAGGCCATAGCTTCAATAACTGCCCGGGCCAGATGAGCTCCGGTAGTGCCCCCGGTAATGCCAATCATCAATCCCCGGGCATAGGGATCCCAGTAAGGAGCACCCAGTCCGGCAAAAGCCGGAACCAAATAAACACCCCCATTATTATCTGCCTGCCTGGCAAGAGCTTCCAGTTCAGAGGATTTGTCGATAAGACCAAGGCCGTCTCTCAACCACTGCACTGCTGCACCGGTTATGAAAATGCTTCCCTCCAGAGCATACTCGACCCGGTTATTGACTCCCCAGGCTATAGTGGTAAGCAGGCCTTCACTGGAAGAAACCGCTTTTTCACCGGTATTCATCAACAAAAAAGAGCCGGTGCCGTACGTATTTTTTGTCATACCCGGGCTAAAACAAGCCTGCCCAAAAAGAGCAGCCTGTTGATCACCGGCTATTCCGCCAACCGGGACACTACAATTAAAAAACGCCCCCGGCTCTGTGCTGCCAAATACACCGCTGCTGGGCATCACCTCAGGCAAAATACCTTTAGGAACCTTAAACAAGTCAAGCAACTCTTCATCCCAGCAGAACGAGTGAATATTATAGAGCAATGTCCGAGAAGCATTCGAATAGTCAGTGGCAAAAACTCTCCCGCCGGTCAAACGGAAAAGCAAATAACTGTCTACCGTCCCACAGGCAAGGTTTCCTGAATCAACTGCTTTTTTTACCTCAGGCAAGTTTTCCAGGGCCCAGCGCAGTTTGCTTCCTGAAAAGTACGGGTCTAAAAGCAACCCGGTTTTTTCGCGCACCATTGCCTCGTAAGACTCTCCTTTTAGCATTCGACACATCTCCGCAGTTCGACGACACTGCCAGACGATAGCTTTGGTTACCGGCTTTCCGTTCCTACGATCCCAAAAAACTAAGGTCTCTCTTTGGTTAGCGATACCGATCGCTTCCAGGTCGGCAGGTTCCGCTCCCGCTTCTTTCAAGGCTAAACCGGTAACCTCCAGCACATTGGCCCAAATTTCTTCGGCATCGTGCTCAACCCAGCCGGGCCGAGGGTAATACTGCCTGTGCTCACGGTTCACCCGGGCCCGGGAAAACCCTTCCTGGTCCCATAATATTGCTGTAGTGCCCGTGGTCCCCTGATCTATCGACAAAACATATTTTCTGATTCTCCTCGCCTCCTTGGAGTTCTTTGTTATCTAATAACGCTTCCCAGGAATTTTTCAGATCAATGAAAAATATATTGTCCCGCTAATCTCTTCCCGCTTAACCTTCCCTTCTACTTCAAGGAACCGGATATGAGCCAGCGCTTCCCCCGTGGCAAACCACTGCTGCATCAGCGGAAAATCATCCCAGCCTTCTGCCAAAAAATCCCAGGTCATTTGAGAGGCCACTATGAAAGCATTGCTTGGGCCGGAGTCTCTTAGAATATTTAACACCTCTTCGAGGCGGCTTCGGTGATGCTTTTTCAACTCCTCAATCCTCCTAAAACAATCCCTGACCAAACTACGGTGCCCGGGTAAGACCAGTTCAACCGGCATTTCAGCCACCCGATCCAGGCTTTTAAAATAATCGCCCAGGGAATTGCCTTCATCCAGCCAGGTTGAAATGTTAGGAGTAATGTCGCCCAGGATATGGTCCCCTGAAAATAAATATTTCCGACCAGGTTCATATAAACAGGTGTGTCCCTCGGTGTGGCCGGGGGTAACCACACATTTAAGCGTGTAACCTCCATATTCTAAAGTGTCACCGTCATTAACCATGGTAAAGTCTAGTGACTCCCCTGGGCTATAGCGCTGTCCGGGGTGGGAATTAATTGCCTTTTCTACCAGTTCTCTGGGAAATCCATGCTTGCCACTAATGCTCGCAACCATTGTCCAGAGTCCCTCATAGTTCAAAACACGGGCATCGGGACGGTTGAAATAAACCAGGGTCCCTTCCCTGGATAAATAATCGGCCAGGCCGACATGATCAGCATGCAGGTGGGTGACGAAAATGTCTGTTTTGCTGAGGTCTATATCGAGTTCCCCCAGCACTTTGCCCATGGCTGAACGGCACTCTTCCCGGTTCATCCCGGTATCGATAATCAAGTTGCGCCGTTCATCTTTAATGATGTAGGAATTAGTCGCTTTCAGTGGATTTTTTGGTAAAGGAATCTCGGCTTTAAACAAACCGGCACCAATTTGTTCTACTGCTGCTTCAGCCACTTCTTCACGTCCTTTCTCGATGATAATATATATTTCTTTAAAAGTGCGGAAAACTCCTTTTTTAGCTGCCGCTTCCCCGGTGTGATATAATAGATGAAGTAAAAAAGATCATCAGCCAGTCCAAATCACCTGGGGGTGAAGCATTTGAAAGGTGCCAAGTGGTTCTTACTTTTGCTTGTCATTGTCCTCGCCACCGGGGCAGTGTTCAGCTGCGCAGGCGAAGAAGAAGCGGTTGAACCGGTTAAAGAAGAAGCTGACGAGGAAAATAAAGAACAACCAAGCAACGATCTGGACAAAGAAAAAGACGAAACTTCCTTTGATCATGAAACAACTTTCGAGCATGAAGTAAATAAAGAAATAAACGGTGAGGTAAGATACGATCAGGGCGAAGAGTGGTGGAAATTAAACGGTGAAGAAGAGGAAAGCGATGAATAGATGACGAATGTTTAACTGCTTAGCCTGAATAATCTTTAATTGTCAAGGTCCATGCTGCCCGAGCGAAAACCGTCCAAATCCATTGCTACATAAGTAAACCCCATTTCTCTTAGCTTAGATGATATTTCCCGGCGCCGGTTAATCACAAGGGGCAGTTCCTGTTCGTTTACTTCGATGCGGGCAATCCCACAATGCATGCGAACCCGCGACTCTTTTTTAATTCCCAGGCCTCTTAAGTATTTTTCAGCACCTGCAATCAGCTGCAGTTTTTCCGCACTCAAATCCTCGCCGTAAGGAATCCTTGAAGCCAGGCAGGCTGCAGCCGGTTTATCCCAGGTTTCAAGGCCTCGTTCTCGTGAAAGGATCCTAATATCTTGTTTTGTCAGCCCTGCTTCCATTAACGGGCTGCTTACTGCAAGCTCACGTAAAGCCAGCAGGCCCGGGCGGTAAAAATTGGCATCATCGGCATTTGAACCATCCAGCACCACCCTGTAACCCCTCTTTTCAGCTACTTCCATGAGCAGGGAATATATTTTCTTCTTGCAAATATAACAGCGGTCCTGTGGGTTTTTTCTTAATTTTTGATCGCTCAAAACATCAAACGGCACCTGGAGGGAAAAAGCTTCCATCCGGCCGGCAATTTCCGCCGCTGCGGCCACCTCCTCCCGGGGCACCAGGGGCGAATCAATCGTAGCAGCCAGGACATTATTAACTCCCAGCACCGAAATGGCACAGTCAAGCAAAAATGAACTGTCAACCCCGCCTGAAAAAGCAATCACCGCGCTTTGACAATTGCCCAGGATTTCCTTTAGGCGATTCATTTTTTTGTTTCTCTCTATGGTGCGCTCATCATTTCTTTCTTTCATCAATACCACCAGTTTATTTCTATAAGACTAAATGATCTCTTTCCTGTTCAGCTCTTCGTTCAGGTAACCCAGAAACTCTTTTGCTTTATTTTCAGGTGGCCGGGTAAGCAGGCTGACCCCGATAAAAAGCACAGTCGCAATAATCCCGCTCCAGACACCTGGCCAGAAGCCAAGTGGCTGCCAGCCGCTGTACTCGAGCACCGTAGCTACCGTGCCCCCGACAACGACGCTGACAATAACTGCTGGAGCTGTTCCCCTTTTCCAGTAAAATGTCCCGATTAAGGCGGGGACCATTACCAGTAGGCCTGCTGATGAAGCTACCGACAATGCGGCAATCAAATCCAGGCGCAAAGTAGCAAAAGCAAGAATGAAAATAGTAAACACGGGAACAAAAACCCTGCCCACAAGAAGTTCTTTTTGTTCGGGGGCATCTTTACGAATATTTTTAAACACATCCCGGGTGACCATCGAGGAAAGAGTTAAAATGATTGAATTAACCGTTGATATAGCTGCAGCGCTAATTCCCAGCATAACCAGCAGGGCGATCGATGAGGGGACTATATCAAGCCCCAAAAGGGTTGGCGTTGCCGCATCGGCTACTTCAAGATCCGGCAACAGCAAACGAGCCGAGAAACCCCAGAGAATTGATACCAGGGTATAAATGAATCCAAAAACCAAAAACCCCATCACCATGATCCGCATCTGGTTTAACGAACGCGGCATAAACAGGCGCTGGCTAACCTGAGGATTAGAAAGGGAAAAGAAAAACCAGGGAAGAGTTAAACCGATAAAAGCGTGGATATTGAAAAAACCGGGCCCGGGTACAGTCAGCCATTCCGGATAGCGCGTCTCTAAATCGGCAAACATGGCTCCAAAACCGCCAAACCCGCGATAAACAATAAATAAAACAGACAAGACCGCTACGATAAGCATCATTCCTGCCTGCAAAGAATCGGTCCAGGCCACTGCTCGAAGGCCACCAGTCCAGGTCCAATAAACAGCAATAACAGCGGCAATAACCACTCCTGCCAAAAAGGGAATCGCTCCTCCGGAAATACCTTCTGCCAGGGCGCCAATACCGATCAACTGCACCGCGCTGTAAGGAATCAGAAAAATTACCGAGGCCACCGCTGTCACAATAGCAACCATCTTGCTCTGGTAACGGTCACCGAGCATTTCCGCTGGAGTGAGGTAATTGTAACGTTTACCTACCAGCCAGAACCTGGGCCCAAAAAATGCTACCAGTACCAGGCCGGAAAGATAAATCAACTCAAAACCAAGTGCTCCCACTCCACCGAGGTAAGTAAAACCGGCTAAGCCAACCAGCATGAAAGCGCTGAAGGTGGTAGCACTGTAAGTCAGCGCCGCTATTACTCCACCGAGTGTCCGTCCGGCCAGGAAAAAATCATTTACTCCACTGCCAAGCGTTTTACGGGCTCTTTGAGCAATGATACTACCGACGATAAAATAAAGGAAAAGTGCAATATATATAGTGCTAGCTTCCATCAAAATCCCTC
>CAYXQO010000015.1:0-39829 GCA_964467475.1 uncultured Syntrophomonadaceae bacterium | reverse complement strand
ACCTGGCCGCTTTGCTGAACAGTTTGGATTCTGTAGAAAGGTCTGCTATAATAAGGAAGTTAAATTTATCCCGGGACAGAAAATCAACGGTATTGAACGCTTGCCGGGAAGTCCCGGATGTAATCGAAAAACTTAACCGGGCTGGTTTAAACCCCAGTGCAGTGGTTAACTGTCTGGAATCGCTTCCTGTCGAAGCAATCCTGTTGGCCTATGCCCTGGCAGAAGATAAAACTGTCAGGGATCATTTAAAGCTGTACATGGGGGCCCTGCAGTACATGCAACCTTCAATCGGCGGCAGGGATTTAAAAAAACTCGGCCTGGAACCTGGTCCGCGTTACCGGAAAATCATTGACAATCTCAAACAAAAAGTGGTTGACGGAGAAGTGCGGACTCCACAAGAAGAGCTTGATTATGTAATTAACTACCTGGAAGAGGAAAGAGGAAAGGAGGAATACTGATATGATCGGTATGGATCCGGTATTAATTGCCCTGCGCATTCCGGTTTTGCTGATTGTGATCACGGTTCATGAATTTGCCCATGCCCGCATGGCTTATCATTTTGGAGATGCCACTGCCGAAAAGCAGGGGCGAATGAACCTTAACCCCATAAACCACCTTGACCCGATCGGTTCGCTGATGATTTTACTGGTTGGATTTGGCTGGGCCAAACCGGTGCCGATAAACCCAATTAATTTTAACGAGTACCGCTCAGGTTTGCGCTGGGTATCTTTCGCGGGACCGATGGCCAACCTGATCATGGGCTTTTTCAGCCTGCTGCTATTCAGGATGTTGGTCGGTGCCGGTATAATTGGCACTATGGGAATGGGAATTGGGGGAGAGTACCCCTTCATGTTTTTCCAACAGTTGATCATGATCAATATATACCTGGCCCTGTTTAACTTGATACCTATACCCCCACTGGATGGCTCAAAAATATTGATTTCTTTCTTATCAGAAGCCAACCTGGGTTTATACCGGCAAATTGAACGCTTTGCCCCGCTAATTTTAATCGCACTGGTTTTTACCGGAATTCTCGGCCAGATTATTTTCCCGGTGGCTAATTTTATTTTAGGAATTTATGAAGCTATTATCCGGTTATTACCGGGGCTTTAGATAAATTTGCATATATCGGGGAGGTTGTAACAGATGGAGAAGAAAACGGTTTTTTCAGGGATACAGGCTTCCGGTTCCTTGCACCTGGGCAATTTCCTGGGGGCAATTAAGAACTGGGTAGCCATGCAGTATGAATACAACAACTACTTTTGTGTAGTTGATTTACACACAATTACCGTGCCTCAAGATCCCGCTACTCTGCGGGAAAAAGTAAGGGAGGTAGCCGGCCTTTTATTTGCCGCCGGGCTTGTCGAAGAAAATTCGGTTGTTTTTATCCAGTCTCACGTTAAAGCTCATGCCGAGTTGGCCTGGCTTTTAAACTGCATTACCCCGATGGGCTGGCTTCAGCGGATGACTCAATTTAAAGATAAGTCGACCAGGCAAAAAGAAGATGTGAGCGTCGGTCTGTTTGACTACCCGGTACTTCAGGCATCAGACATTCTACTTTACAACACCCACATGGTGCCTGTCGGAGAAGATCAAAAACAGCATGTGGAACTGTGCCGGGATATTGCCCAGCGATTTAATTACCAGTACGGAGAAACTTTTGTCCTTCCGGACCCGTTTATCCCCACCGTAGGAGGCAGAGTCATGGGGCTTGCCTACCCGGAAAAGAAGATGAGTAAAAGTGAGGAGAAAAAGGAGGATTCTATTTTCCTGCTCGATTCTCCCGACCAAATTCGCAAAAAATTGAAAAAAGCCACCACCGATTCACTGCGGGATATACGTTTTGATGAAAACAGGCCTGGGGTTAACAACCTGCTCACTATATACCAGCTCTTAACCAAAAAAGACCGGGAAGAAATTGAAGATTATTTTTCCGGTAAAAATTACAAGGAATTAAAAGAAGAACTGGCCGAAACCGTGATTGAAAGTCTGCGTCCTCTGCAGGAACGTTACCGGGAGCTTGCCGGGGAAAAAGGATACTTAGATGAAATGCTTAATAGGGGAGCAGAAATAGCGGGAGAACAAGCGGAAAGAAAAATTCGCCAGGTTTATGAACGAATCGGTTTGCGATAAAGTCAACCCGGGATTGACTATAACAGGTACCGGATCGAGACTGTTGCTTGTTGAAAGCCAAAACTTTTGCTCCGATGATAAAATGCTTATTCATAAAGGCTGAAAGGAAGTTTAAACTATGGCTCAGCAGGAAGAATATACAATTAAACTTCCCACTTTCGAGGGGCCTTTTGATCTTTTATTTCATTTGGTGAAAAAAGCCGAGGTTGATATCTGGTCTATTTCAATAGCCGATATAACCGAACAATATCTGGACTATCTCCAGTCAATGCGGGAGCTTAACCTTGAGATAGCCAGTGAATTTTTAGTTATGGCTGCTACTTTGCTGCGCTTGAAATCGAAATTGCTTTTACCCAGATCCACACCGGAGATGGTAGAAGAAGAGGAATCACTTTTTGAGATAAATACTGCCGAGGAACTATTTCAAAGACTTGAAGAATACCGCCGTTTCAAAGAAGTAGCCCACCAGTTAAGAGAAAGAGAAGAGGAGCATAAAAAAATATTTTTGCGCTCTACGGGCGGCCAGAAAGTGATGGTCATGACCGCTCAGGAGTCGGTTTACACGATTTGGGAAGGGGCCCAGCACTTAAGCGATATTATGCAGCGATTTACCGAGGTTGCCTCTCCGGATGAATATACCCCGGCTTTTAGCGCAGTAGAAGATTTTATTGTAGCCGACAAGGCCGATTACATTGAATCGATCCTGGAAGAAAGCCGGCGGCCAATGCCGATGAAATCATTTGTTACCGGCAATAGCCTCTGGGAAATTATTGTAGTATTTATTGCCCTGCTAGAAATGGCCAGGCAGAACCGGGTTGCCCTGCTCCAGGAACATCATTTTGGAACAATCCTGGTATCTTTGAAGCCAAAAGAAACACACAAGGAGGTTAACGGTGGAGAGAGAAGAGCAGAAGATGACCATTGAAGCCCTCCTTTTTTTGACCGAAGAACCGGTTAAGGCAGAAAGGATGGCGAGTGTTTTAGCAATCACGTCAAAAGAAGCTGAAGAACTGGTCAGCGAGCTGCAGGAGGACCTCTCGCTATCCGGGCGCGGGCTGCAGGTTTTCGAAACAGCCGGTGGATATCAGATGGGTACTTTGCCAGAGTTAGCTCCCTACCTGGAAAAAGCTTTCAGTGAAGATGTCTCGAGTAATCTTTCCACTGCAGCGCTGGAGGTACTGGCAATAATTGCTTATAAACAACCGGTAACCAGGATAGAGATTGAATCTATCCGCGGGGTTAGATGCGAACATGTACTCGACAACCTGGTCAAACGCAAATTGATCAAAATTAGCGGTCGCAAGGAAGGACCCGGGAGACCGCGACTTTACAGCACCACTCCTGATTTCCTCAAATATTTTGGTTTAAAAGATCTAAGTGATCTCCCGGAACTTGACCTGGAAAAAGAAGAACACCCGGCAGATGAAAACCGGGAAGCTGGAAGTGACAGAGAAACGCAGGAAAATGTCAATAATAGCCGAGAAGAAAACCTCGTAAATGAAGAGGAAAATAATCACGAAACGGGTAACCCCGGTATTAACGAAGCTAGCGACAGTGATGAAAACACTTAACCCAAGGTTCTATCCAGGGCAAGCAGGGTTTAAATTTTAGGCAATTTAATCAAAAACATGGAAATGGAATTATATTGAAAAAGAGGTTTTTAATGTGCGTCTGGCAAAATATTTGGCCAGAGCCGGTGTAGCTTCCCGGCGGTGGGCCGAAGAATTAATCTGGCAGGGCCGGGTAAAAGTTAACGGTGAAATAATTAAACTACCACAAACGCAAGTTAACGAGAGTGATGAAATCAAGGTTGATGGAAATGCTATCAGCGGGCTTGAAAAAAAGCAATACATTATCTTAAACAAACCCTCCGGCTACATTTCAACTGTCAGTGACACACATGGCCGTTCCACGGTCACCGAGCTGGTTGAAAATGTTAAGGAAAGGCTGTACCCGGTAGGGCGTTTGGATGCAGACACAAGCGGGGTTCTTATAATGACAAACGACGGGGAATTGGCCCATCGCTTAACTCACCCCCGTTACCGGGTAGAAAAAATTTATCATGCCCGGGTAAAAGGAATACCTTCGAAGGAAGCACTTGCTGCACTACGCACAGGGCTTTATATTGAAGGCGAAAAAACAGCACCTGCCGGGTCAAAACTTATATATTCCGACGATCACAACCATGAAGCTTTGCTGGAAATAACCCTAACAGAAGGCAAAAAAAGGCAGGTAAAAAAGATGTGCGAGGAAATCGGCCACCCGGTGATCAGTCTAAAAAGGATTAGTTTTGCCGGGTTAGATACCGGAAACCTTGAAGCAGGAGCCTACCGCTTCCTTACTGAGAAAGAAGTTAACTACCTGTATCGCCTGGTTAAACTTTAATATTCGGTTATTCTTGCATATTATCGGTATACATGAGAAAATAGACGTGCTTTTTGATTATGGCTGATACCAATAAAGTTACCGATAGTGGAGAGATTGCCAAATTGAAGGAGCAGAAAACTTTGGTACGCGGGATTAGGGGAGCAACAACTGCCGGGAGTAACCAGGCTGTAGAAATTCATAAGGCCACCGGCGAGTTGCTTGAAGAAATCGTGAAGAGGAACCGGGTTAAGCCTGAGATGATTGCTGCTATCTTTTTCTCTGCAACTCCCGATTTGAACAGTGCTTTTCCGGCCAAAGCGGCACGACAAATGGGTTGGACTCAAGTCCCCTTATTTTGCCAGGTTGAAATTGATGTGCCGGAAGCCATCCACCGTTGTATCCGCGTTCTAATTTTAATTAATACCGATTTAGGGCAGGACGAAGTTGAACATGTGTATTTAAAAGATACAAAAAAACTGAGGGAACTTTAAAAAACCCTGGAAATAGTCATTTCATAAAAAGGATTTTAACCTGAAAGAGCGAATAAAATTTCATCATGCCAGAAACTAGAGAATATCCTAAAATAGCAATCGACGGACCTGCCGGAGCCGGGAAAAGCACGGTAACCCGGGAAGTATCTCGTCGTTTAAAACTAAAGCATCTTGATACAGGGGCGATGTACCGGGCTGCAACATTGAAGTTTATCCGCGAAAATGCTGATCTATCAGACCTAAAAAACCTGGAAGATATTCTTCACCGGACGGAAATTAAATTTGACGAGAAACAGAATATATTTCTTGACGGTGAAAACGTTACCGAGGAAATCCGCACTGCAAAAGTTAATGAAAGAGTTTCGCCGGTATCTTCTATCTCCCTGGTCCGCCGACGTCTTGTGGAAATGCAGAAAGATATTGCCGGTAAATCACAGGGAATTGTTATGGAGGGACGAGATATTGCCTCCCGGGTCATGCCGGATGCTGAATTCAAGTTTTACCTGGATGCTTCGTTGAAAGAACGGGCCAGAAGGCGTATGAAAGAGCAACTTCTAAAAGGGATAGACCTATCAGAAGAGGAAGTTATCGCCGAGATTAAAAACAGGGATCAAATTGATTCTAAAAGAGAAGATTCACCGCTTACGAAGGTTAGCGATGCGATAGTTATCGACACCACAAATATGGACTTTGAACGGGTAGTTGATAAAATTGTAAGCATGGTTACAGAGAGGTTGCGCTAAAAGGAAATCTGGTGATAATAAGATGTTTTACAGCTTTGCTCGCTTAATCTGCGTGCTTTGTATGAAAGTCCTCTTTCGGTTGAGGGTTCACGGGGCTGAAAACATCCCCGGGCGCAAACCATTCATAGTTTGTTCTAATCATTTAAGCTGGTTCGATCCGGTGGCGGTGGGAGTAGCTATACCGGGTCGTTACAAAGTACATTTCATGGCGAAGAGAGAGTTGTTTGTAAATTCTCTTGTCGGATTTCTCCTGCGGCGGTTAGGAGCATTCCCGCTAAACCGTGAAGATGCAGATTACTCGGCAATAAAAAGAGCTTACCAGCTTTTGCAGAATGGCCAGGTACTCGGCCTTTTTCCGGAAGGTTCACGCAGCAAAACCGGCAAACTGCAAAAACCTTACAACGGAACCGCTCTAATTGCCGTCAGAAGCGGTGTGCCAATTTTACCGGTGGCTATAGTTGGGCCGTACCGTTTATTTAAGCCACTTAACGTGCATATCGGAGCGCCTTTTGTCCTTCCACCGCTTGTTTACGAGCGGAGGGACGATAAAAAAGCCCAGCTGGAAAAAATGAGTGCTCACGTGATGGAACATATTGCAAAGTTGCTCCCGAAGGAAAGTATCGAAAGCAACGTTAACGATATACAACCCGATAAAGACGGTGAAAAATTTATAGCGGAGTGATAATTTGCAGGTAATACTGGCAGAAAAAGCAGGTTTTTGTTCCGGTGTCCGGCGGGCCCTTTATTATTTGCTCGACCAGGCGGCCCGACAGGGAGGGGGATCCACCCTTGGACCGCTGGTGCACAATGAAGAAGTAGTAGATTATTTAAACAATAATTGTGTAAAAGCTGTGAATGAACCTCGTGAAGCCGAAGGCAAGTTTTTAGCTATTCGCACTCACGGAATCACCCCGGAAGTTTTTAACGAGCTCGAAAAGATGGAAGATATAGAAATAATTGATTTAACCTGCCCCCGGGTGCAGCTGGTGCAAAAAGTAGCCAGGGAATTAAACGAAAAAGGCTGTAACGTGATAATATTTGGTAACGCCTATCATCCGGAAGTCCAGGGTTTAATTGGCTGGGCCGGGGGTAATGTAACCGTTGTATCTTCGCTGGAGGAACTGGAAAACCTGGAAATAAAGAAACCTTCCGGATTGATCGCCCAAACTACGAGCGATCCTGAACTGTATGAGGAAGTTAAAAAACTATATAATAAAAAAGACCCTGATGGGCAAACCTATAACACGCTCTGCCCGGAAACCAAGCTGAGGCAGGAAGAAGTATTTAATCTGGCAAAAAGGGTTGAAGCGCTGGTGGTGGTTGGTGGAAAAACCAGCGCTAATACAAGGGCCCTTTATGAATGTTGCCGGCAGTTAAAACCATCCTGCCGGATAACAAATGCAGGGGAGTTGGACAAGCAATTTTTAAAGCAGTACACCATAGCAGGTGTTACTGCCGGAGCCTCAACTCCCCCCTGGACGATTAAGGAGGTAGTGGAGAAAATGGAGAACGAGAATTTGGAAACCAGAAATGAAGAACAAAATGAAGAGGAAAAGGAGGAAAAGACCGAAGAACAGCTGCCCTTTGATGTTGAAGTCAAAGTGGCCCAGGTCGGCGAACAAGTTGCTGGAAAAGTAGCACGGGTTACCGATGATGAGGTTTTTGTCGACATCGGCACCAAAACTGAGGCTGTTCTTCCCGTAGGTGAAGTCCATCTCGATCGTGGGAAAACACTTGCCGATATTTTTAAACCGGAAGATGATATCGAGGTGACTGTGCTGGAGGCAGACGAACAGGAAGACAAGGTTATTGTCTCTCACAAAAGGTTGGCCAGAGAAAAGCGGCTTCAGGAACTTGAGCAGGCTTATGAAAACGAAGAAGTGGTTGAAGGTAAAGTCAAGCAGGTAGTTTCAGCCGGACTGGTCATCGATTTAGGGTCCGGCGTTGAAGGGTTCATGCCCGGCTCCCTGGTTGACATCAAATATATCCCGGATTTTAGCGAGTTTCAGGATCAAGCCCTGCAATTTAAAGTAATTGAATTCGATCGGGAAAGAGGCAAGTTGATTTTAAGCCGCAAGATTATCCAGGAAGAAGAAGAGGCCATAAAAAAAGAGGAGACACTCAATTCCCTGGAAGTCGGCTCTACTATCACCGGGACTGTCAAGCGTCTGACTAATTTCGGCGCCTTTGTTGATGTAGGCAATATAGACGGGTTGGTCCATATATCAGAGCTCTCCTGGGAAAGAGTCGGTCACCCGAGCGAAGTATTGAAAAATGGAGAACAAGTGGATGTCAAGGTCCTGGAAGTAATTCCTGAAAAAGAACGAATCAGCTTAAGCGTCAGGAAAACGCAGCCAGATCCCTGGACAAAAGCGGTAGAAGAGCTTGAAAGCGGCCAGATCATAGCCGGAAAAGTAACCCGGCTGGTCAACTTCGGCGCATTTATCGAGCTCAAACCGGGTGTTGAAGGATTGGCCCATATTTCTCAACTCGCAGATTACCATGTCAAGCATCCTTCAGAGATACTCACTGAAGGAGAAGAAGTGGATGTCAAAATCCTTGAAGTAAAGCCCAAAGCGAAAAGGATCAGCCTGAGCGTTAAAGAAGCTCGCGAAGCCAAGGCGCCACAGCAAGAAGAAAAAGAAACCGAAGAAGGTGAAGAAGGAAATGTCACCATTGGCGATCTCTTTGGCAACCTTTTTGATAGCAAAGGGCTTTCTCCAAAGGAAAATGAAGGCGAAGAAACAAAAGCAGAATCTGATGAAACCATGGAATACGATGGAGCCACAGCAATGGAAGAAGATGTTGAACAAGAAAAGCCTGCGGGAACAGAAACTGACGAAGCACCGGAATTACAGGATGAAACTGCAGAAACTGACCGGGACGATACAGGGGAAACTGCAGAAGAAGGGGAAATGGAAGACCCCGACAACAGTTCTGCATAGTCCAATTTATAATCCCGGTTTGCGATTTCCGGGACAGTACTTTGACGGGCTATTTACTTTAAGGGTTAACGGGGCGGACTTATTGTTCGCCTCTTTTCATTTGATAGTTGTTACAGTTCAGCCATGCTGCATTTCAGACTGGAACAACTGATAGTCAATATCACACAGGAGTTTCGTTTATGTCTCGAAAAAAAGGTTATTTAGTAGAACGAGTAAACAATGGTTCGGTTGCTGAAACTGCCGGCATTAAGCCTGGCTGGCGACTGCTCAGAATAGACAACCGGCCGGTTGAAGACATTATTGATTATAAAATAAATGAAGCCGATTACCGGTTGTTCCTATTGTTTATGACCGAAAACGGGATATTGAGGCGTATTAGAATAAAAAAAGATGCCACTACTCCGTTAGGGTTAAGCTTCGATCCACCGACTATGGCTCCGCTACAGCGGTGCCGAAACCGTTGTGTTTTTTGTTTTGTCGATCAAAACCCGCCCGGCCTTCGATCTCCACTTTACGTTAAAGATGACGATTACCGGTTGTCTTTCCTTTACGGCAATTTCATTACTTTAAACCGGCTGGAACAAAGTGAAATGGAACGAATTATCAGGCTGCAGCTTAGCCCGCTTTACGTCTCAGTACATACTACCGCTCCGGAGTTGCGCCGCATCATGTTCGGGACAAAATGCGCTGAACAGGGTATAATTAATTTGCGTCAACTAGTAAAAGCGGGAATTCAATTTCATGTCCAAATCGTGATTTGCCCTGGCTATAATACCGGAGAAAATTTAAGAAAAACCATTCAGGATCTCGATTCACTGGGGCCGGAGATATTAAGCATAGCCCTGGTTCCGGTAGGTTTAACTGAGCACCGTAGTAATCTTCCATCGCTTGAAAAAGTTACGCCGGAACTGGCCAGCGATTTGATCGATGAAGTTTATGAGATGCAGAATGAATTTTTAAAACGGCGGAACAGCCGCTTTGTTTTCCTTGCCGATGAGTTTTATAATTTAACTGGTCGTTCGCTTCCGAAAGCTTATGAATATGAAGGTTACCCCCAGTTGGAAAACGGGGTGGGATTTACCAGGATATTTCTTGATGAATTAAACTCGATTATCCAAGCAGGGCTGCCCCACCTGGATAATGAAGTTACCGTTACCTTAGCCGCCGGGCATGCGTCACTGTCCCAGCTGCAGAAAATGGTCGCATTTTTTAACCGGATCGAGGGGCTGCAAGTTAATTTGGTTCCAGTAAATAATCACTTTTTTGGTGAAGAGGTTACCGTCAGCGGTTTGCTTACCGGCAGAGATTTGCTCACCGCCCTGGAGGGTAAAGAACTGGGAGAAATACTTTTTATTTCTAAAGCCATGGTGAAAGAAGGAAGTAACCTGTTCCTGGACAATATGACTGTAGAGCAGCTGAGCAGTATCTTAGCAGTTCCGGTATATACTGCCGGTGGCCCAAGCCAGGTTTTATCCACCATAAAGCAGTTTACCGGTTATTTCGATCAAGCATATAACGAGGCCAATAAAAATGAGTGAAAATATTGTAGCGATAGTCGGCAGGCCCAATGTGGGTAAATCCACTTTGTTCAACCGGCTCACCGAAGCCAGAACGGCAATAGAAGAAAAAATTCCCGGTGTCACCAGGGATCGTCTGTACGGAATCTCTGAATGGCGGGGACGCAACTTTGTGGTTGTCGATACAGGCGGAGTTACCTTTGGCAAACAGGATCCCCTTACCACCAGGGTACAACAACAAATTAATCTGGCCGTGGAAGAAGCCCGGGTTATAATCTTCTTACTCGATGGTAGAGAAGGACTTACCGCCCTTGATGAAGAAATTGGGAACATGCTCAGGCGCAGCGGTAAACCTGTGCTGCCGGTAGTTAACAAGTTGGATACATTTAATGCGGAATTCAACAAGTATAACTTTTACAACCTCGGGTTGGGAGATCCCCTGCCAATATCAGCGGAACACGGCAGGGGCACAGGTGAATTACTTGATGTAATTTATGGCTACCTTCCCGGTGAAGAGGACGCTTTAGCAAGACTTGAAGATGCCGTGAAAGTTGCGGTGATCGGTCGCCCCAATGCAGGTAAATCATCAATGATTAACACCTTGCTTGGCAAGGAAAGGGTAGTGGTCAGTCAAATACCGGGAACCACCAGGGATGCGGTAGATACATACTTTAATTACGATGGACAGCCCTGTGTGCTGATTGACACCGCCGGTATGCGGCGTAAAAGCAGGGTTAAAGGTTCAGTTGAGTACTACAGTGTCTTGCGCTCCTTGAAAGCTGTACAAAGGGCAGATCTGGCCATTCTTTTAATTGACGCTGAAGCGGGGGTAACTGAACAGGATCAAAAGTTGGCCGGGTATGTGGATGAGTGTGGAAAAGGATTGATTATTGCGGTTAACAAGTGGGACCTTTACCGCGGTGGCAACCGTAAACAAGGAGATTCTCCAGAAAAAGCCATGCAAGATTTCATGGTTGATCTGAAGCGTTCATTCGGTTTTGTCGACTACGCTCCCACTTTTTTTATTTCCGCTTTAACCGGATGGCGACTCGATAAATTGTTCCCGATGATCTCAAAAATATGGCAGGAACAACACAAACGCGTTCCTACCTCGCTGTTGAACGAACTGCTCGAAGACGCCTTGATCGTTAATCCGCCACCTTCGGTAAAAGGCAAACAGGTGAGGATCTATTATGCTACCCAACCGTCTGTTAAGCCGCCGACTTTTGTGTTTTTCGCGAACGCACCTGAATTAATCCATTTTTCGTATCAGCGCTACCTGGAGAATCGTTTGCGCGAAGCATTTGATTATACCGGAACCCCGATAATTGTCAAGCTAAAAAAACGGCAGCGGAGAGGAGAATAAAGCATGAATTACCTGGTTTTACTTTTCGCCTACCTGGTTGGTTCAATCCCCTTTGGTTATATTATTGCCATGCTTGTGAAAAAGACAGACATCAGAGAATACGGCAGCGGCAATATTGGAGCTACCAATGTCCTACGGGTCATGGGCTGGCGCACTGCTCTGCCGGTATTTGTTTTGGATCTTGCCAAGGGAGTGGTAGCAATTCTACTGGCCAGGGCAGTTAGCGATTTGCCCGCAGTTTACCTGGGGGCAGGATTTTTAGCCATGGTGGGACACAGTTTTCCTGTCTACCTAAAATTCAAAGGTGGCAAAGCTATGGCCACTTCAATCGGTGTCCTTCTGGCTTTGTCCGGTTGGGTTACCCTTATCGTGATAGCCTGTTTCCTGCTAATTGTATACTTTACTCGTTACGTTTCTCTGGGCTCGATGACAGCAATGGTTTTAACTCCCTTGCTATTTTTGATCTTAAACTTTGAACTACCCTATATTATATTTGGTATCGGGGCTGCTATTTTGGTGGTGGCTCGCCATCATGAGAATATCAACCGCCTGTTAAAGGGAACAGAATCAAAACTGGGTAAAAAGAAGGTGGGTTGAAAGTGATTAGGAAAGAATTGTTGGAAGTTTTATACGAAGCAGCCAGTATACAACGTTGGAACGATCATATCCGTCCTGAACATTTTACTGAACTGGACAAGCAGGCCCATAAAATGGTCTATGCTTATGTCCTGGGCAAAATTGAAGAAGCAGATCATCAAACCACAATTGACTGGCACCGCTTAATTGAAGGCGGCCTTTTTGAGTTTCTCCACCGCATTGTCCTAACCGACATAAAACCGCCGGTATATTACAAGTTGATGGCCGAAAAAGGGGAGCAGCTGAACCGGTGGGTTCTTGAGCGGCTGGAGGAAAAAGTACCAGAACTGCGTATAAATCTACTTGGCACCATGGAGCGTTATTTCTCTACGCCTGAGCGGACAAGCCTGGAAAAAAGAATTTTGAAAGCAGCCCATTACCTGGCTACAAACTGGGAGTTTAAAATTATTTACCGCCTCAATGAGGGCCTTTACGGGCTTGACGAAACCAAGGCCTCTATTGAAAACCAGATCGAAGAACACTATGATCTGGCCGGGGTGCAAAAGCTGGCCCTGGGAAAAAAGACCAGTAACTTTTTGGATCTTGTGGGACAGCTGCGGTTTCAACAGCGCTGGGCGCAATCGCCACGGGTGCCTAAAACTTCGGTCATGGGACATATGCTGCTGGTGGCTATGATGAGCTACCTATGTTCGATCGAGCTTAACGCCTGCCCGAAAAGAATCTACAACAATTATTTTGCCGGGCTATTCCACGATCTGCCCGAGGTTTTGACCAGGGATATTGTTTCACCGGTCAAAAGAGCGGTAGAAGGGATTGAAGATATTATCCGTGAAATCGAGCACAGGCAGCTGGAGGAAAGAATTTTCCCCCTCCTGCCCAATGAGTGGCATAGTGAGCTGCGTTATTTTACCGAAGATGAGTTTGCCAGTAAAATCACAGAAAACGGGCAGGTGCATTATGTCGGCTCAGAAATGATCAATGAGCATTACAACAAGGACTGCTTTAATCCATTAGACGGTGAAATTATCAAAGCCTGTGATCAGCTGGCAGCCTATATCGAAACCTTTCTTTCTATCTCGCATGGAATAAAATCCTCGCACCTCGAAGAAGGAAATCGCCAGTTATATGCTCGCTATAACAGTAAAATTATAGCCGGACTAAACTTTGGCCAGCTGTTCAGTTATTTTAAAATATCTTAAACCTGTAACTAATCTCACTTTATTTTCCTGCGTCCACCAAAGTAAGCACGATAATCGGGGATATGCTTGATCAGGATCACCCCTGCAAGGGCTAACCCGAATAACGCCCAATCAGGCTGTTGGTGCTGGTAAATTAAAACAATGGGAATCCCGATGGCCGCACTGCCAAATGCCGTATTAGTGTCCCGCAGCACCAAGGTTAACAGCACGGCAAACAGAATAATGTAAGGGATGCTTTGGGGAGAAAGGGCGAGGAAAACACCCAGGCTGGTTGCCAGGCCCTTACCACCTTTGAATTTCAAAAATAAGCTATAGTTATGACCGAGCACAGCGAATAAACCGCCAAGCAGAGCAAAAGTTAGTTCCCCATCAATTGTGTATGCTATTATTACAGCAAGGTAGCCTTTGGCAACATCAAGCAGTATTGTTATAATACCCGGCAATAATCCTGCCGCACGATATATGTTTATGGTACCCACATTGCCGGAACCTTCTCTGCGAATGTCGATCTTTTTAAACAGCTTTCCCGCCAAATAGGCTGTTGGAAAGGCCCCGATAAAATAGGCGAGTATAACGGAAATGATCCAAGACATGGCTCTCCTCCTTTTTAAGGGATAATTTCGCCGTAATTACAACCTCTCCTGCAAACAGGCTTAAAACAAATTTAACGTTATCTCTTTTGACAGAAAAATTTATTCGCTGTATACTATTTAATGATAATGTAATAAAAAGCAAAACTGGAGGTATTGACAACAAATGGCAGTTGAGAAGGACAAATCAGAAAAACAGGAAATGGCCCATAAACGGGCTGAAGAACTAAAAAACACCATCGCTGATTACAAGGAAGCTTTAAAAACAATGCCATACGGTTTCAAACATTGGCCGCAGATCCAGGAGAATCAAAAGAGGATCAAAGAATTCTTTAAGGCATCTGATGAAGAGTGGGAAAACTGGCGCTGGCAATTAAAGAACAGAATCACTACCACCAGCGTGCTCAAGGAACTACTACCTTTAGAAAAGCAAGAGATTGAAGAAATAGACAAAACCGGGTCGAAATACCGGTGGGCTGTTTCTCCATATTACCTGAGCTTGATTGATCCCGACGACCCCGATGATCCTGTAAAAAAACAGTGTATTCCACAAATCAATGAATATGTCGACGAAGGCGGTTATGATGATCCCATGGGCGAAGAATTTACTTCTCCCACACCGGCAATTACCCGCCGCTACGCTGATCGACTGATAATAAAGGTAACCAATCAATGTGCCATGTATTGCCGCCACTGCCAGCGGCGCAGGTCAATTGGAGAGAAAGATCTGGCTACCCCGCATGAACAGCTTGAAGAAGCAATCGATTATGTTCGTAAAAACGAAGAAGTCAGGGATGTCCTGCTTACCGGCGGTGATGGTTTCATGATCGACAACCAGACCATCGCCTGGATTTTGGATGAACTGGACAGTATTCCTCATTTAGAAATAAAGCGATTTGGTTCACGCACCCTGGTGACCATGCCCCAGCGTATTGATGACGAGCTCTGCAGAATATTTTCCGAACATTTACCTCTGTATGTAAATACGCACTATAACCACCCCCTGGAAGTGACTCCAAGGGCACAGGAAGCTTGTTTCAAACTGGCCCGTTCAGGGGTAAGCCTGGGCAACCAAACTGTGCTTTTAAACGGAGTAAACAACGATCCTTTTGTTATGCGCAAACTAAGCCAGGAGTTATTAAAGATTATGGTGCGCCCCTATTATATCTTTCATGCCAAAGCAGTCAGGGGCACTTCGCACTTTCGCACTGAAATTGAAGAAGGTATTGAGATTATGGAAAACCTGCGGGGCTATACCACCGGTTTGGCCATTCCAACTTTTGTGGTCAACGCTCCCTTCGGTCTCGGTAAGATCCCGATGCTCCCGGAATACCTGGTCAGCAGCGGTAAAGATTACCACATGATCAGGACCTGGGAAAATAAGATTGTTCGCTATGACAAATAAAGAATAAATCAAACTGTTAATTTCGAAAAAAATATTTTACATTTAAACTATTAGATTACAGCGTTATTAATTTAAGATCATTGATAGCGCTGTAATCTTCATATAAAATAGCATTTTTCCGTCTTAACCAGCTTCAACACTAACTTGCTGTTGATATATTTCATTAAAAAATCCTTTAATTTTATTCTTAAAAGACATAATTCTAAAAAGGATATCCGGAATTTTTGTTGAATAATTAATTTATACCGTGTAATACAACTATTAAATTAATTTTTAGCAAGCTTTAAAATTTTTAAGGTACTTTTAAAATGTTTTGTAGCATCATTTTTCCTGATTATTTTTGGAAAATGTATATTAAACACGATTAATAGCAAAAAGAAACAGGATCTAACCTTTTTGGAACCGGCAATATTCTCACTATACAACAGCATAATGTTTACAGGAGGTGAATCCAAAGGATAAACCATTAAGGTAGTGAAGTAAAAACAATCTCAAATTAATTGAGGAGGTCATGTTATTATGAAGAAGAATTTTGTAAAAGTGATCAGTTTGTTGTTAATTTTTTCTTTGCTGTTTGTAGCGTTCGGTTGTGAAACTCCTGAGGAAGAAGTTGTTGAGGAGCCCGAAGAACCTGTTGATGAGGAAGAACCCGAAGAGCCTGAAGAGCCTGTTGATGAAGAACTTTTTGCAGTTGTAGCTGCCGGTAGCCCCGGTGGAGTATACTTTCCCCTCGGTGCGGGTATCGCTTACGTCCTGGAGCGCCGCATTGACGGAATGACTGCAATGTCAGAAACTACAGGTGCATCAGTCGAAAACTGCCGCCTTGTGGCAACCGGTGAATCGGAAATGGGCATGGCAATGGCTAACGTAGCCTGGGATGCTTATGAAGGTGAAGAAGCTTTTGAAGATGACGGTGAACTGCCGATCAGGACCCTTTTCTCGATGTATCCGGCTCAGCAGCATTTGCTTGTTCCGGAGGGCTCTGATATTGAAACTGTATATGATTTAGCCGGTAAGTCTGTTAGTGTGGATGCTCCCGGTAGTGGATGTGAAGTAACTTCTTATATTATTCTTGAAGCTGCAGGCATAAGAGATGAAGTTGACACGCTTAACTATTCACAGCCGGAAGCGAGAGATGCCCTGGTGGATGGCGAAGTGGATGCGGTCTTTTATAACTTTGCTTCTCCTGCTGCAGTAGTTGATGAAATCCAGGCAGCACGTGACATCCGTTTTGTACCCATGGACGATGATCTATTTGATGCAATCATCGAGGATTACCCTTACTTCTCCCCGGGCACAATTCCAGAGGGCCATTATGGTTTGGAAGAAGATGTTCCTGCCCTCACTGTAGGAAACCTGATGCTTGTCCATAAAGATATGGACGAACAGTTGGCTTATGATATGCTAGATGCGATCTTTCATGAAGAATCGCTGGATGAGTTAATCGGAATCCACCCAATTGCCGAAAACTTTACCGTTGAACTGGCTGCCGAAGCTCCGGTACCCTTCCATCCAGGAGCGGAGCGTTACTTTGAAGAGCATCAGTAAATCAATCGGTAGCACGGGAGGAGCCTGACTTGACTGTTTTTCAGCATAAAAAGCTGTTTAAAACTAAATGGTTTCTTCCCAGCTTGCTGATAGTTTTGCTTACAGCGGGTGCCTTCTTTTTATACCGGGGGCACCCGCCTGCCTATTACCTTTCTATTTATGAAGCTAGAACAAATAATTTAATTGAACAAATTTTAGTTGAACCCGGCGACAAAATGGAATTAAGTTACGTTCACTCTGCAGACGGAACCCCGGTTGATGCTTCTTTCGAAATTGACGAAGAAGGATTGCGTTTAATCGAAGAGAAATACTCATGGTACGGTTCAGGCCTTGAATCTGGTTCCGGTTACGATTTTTCGTTCCAGGGAGAAGAAGTAACAGTTAGCGGGTATAATCGTTTTTTTGATCAACTGTCGTTACGGGTAGCCCGAACAGTACCGCAAGATATTTACGTAAGAGATGAAGTTATTTCAATAAATAATTTGGCACCGGGGGGAACTCTACTGGTTATCAGGGTGGAAAAAAAGTAAATCTAGATTAGAAAAACCCGGGCTTGTTGAAGGAGTTGCAGAATATGCCTGTTGGACAATACATGGATAAAAAAGCAGATTCTCTGGTTGAAGAGGCGCTTAAGGGAAAATTTCGTGAACTGGTCGGTTACTGGTATTACTTTGCAGCGATTTTAGCCGTTGGTACAGGTTTTTACCATATCTACACCGCCTATTTTGGCGCACCCTTTGCTTTACTTTTTCGTAATATCCACTGGATGCTTATTGCTATATTAATTTTTCTATATTTTCCGGCAATAAAAAGTTCACCAAGGCACCACCCGACAGTTATTGACCTGGCTTGTATTCTGGCCAGCATTGTTGTAGGAATGTATGTTATATTAAATTTTGAGGCGATCGCCGGACGAGCCGGAGCGCCGGTAACAACCGATATTGTTCTCGGCATTATTCTAACCTTACTTGTTTTGGAAGCAGGCCGGCGAACCGTCGGTTGGCCGATAGTCATTATCGCTGTTCTTTTCTTGATTTATGCGTACTTTGGCAGAGAAATGCCCGGAATTTTAATGCACCGCGGGTATTCTCTTTCGCGCATATTCCCTTTTCTTTACCTTACTGATGCCGGTATTTTTGGAATTCCGCTGGGGGTATCTTCACGTTTTATACTTCTCTTTATAATTTTCGGCTCTTTTCTGGAAAAAGCGGGTGCCGGCTTATTTTTCCGTGACCTTTCACTTGCCCTGACAGGTCGCCATGTCGGTGGTCCGGGTAAGGCTTCCATTTTATTTAGCGGTTTTATCGGGTCGATTACCGGCAGTTCAACCGCAAACGTCGTAACCACGGGGACTTTTACTATCCCCTTGATGAAAAAACTTGGCTACAAACCGGAATTTGCCGGTGGGGTGGAGGCGGATGCTTCCACAGGAGGACAAATTCTGCCCCCGGTAATGGGTGCAGCAGCTTTTGTGATGGCTGAATATATCGGAGTTCCTTACGTAACAGTCATGGTTGCGGCTATCGTTCCGGCTCTGCTTTATTTTATAACTTCATTTTTCATGGTCCATTTCCGGGCCTTGAAAGAAAACCTCTTGCCGGTACCAAAAGAAGAACTGCCCTCATTGGTTGAGGTACTGAAAAATGGTTTTTATTATTTCACTCCCTTAATTATTTTGATCGTGCTCCTGGCTTTGCGTTACTCGCCATCGCGAGCAGTATTTTGGGCATTAATGTCGACTGTAGCAATCAGCTGGTTAAAAACTGAGACTCGTATGGGGCCAAAGGAAATATTCGAAGCCATGTTTTCCGGGGTACAAAAAGCCCTGGAAGTTATTGCAGCCTGTGCTGTGGCCGGGATCATCATAGGTATGGTAACTATGACCGGCCTGGGCCTTAAATTTTCAACCCTGATTGAAACACTGGCAGCGGGTAATCTTTTCGCCGGATTATTTTACACATTAATCGCTTCCATCATTCTAGGAATTGGGGTTCCAACCACAGCTAAGTACATAATTCTCGCCACCCTGGTGGCACCGGCTTTGGTTACCCTGGGAGCACCACTCCTGGCCGCTCATTTGTTTATTCTTTACTTTGGCACCGATGCTGACATAACCCCACCGGTAGGCCTTGCTGCTTACGCTGCAGCCGGTTTATCCGGGGCACATCCCATTACAACCGGGATAGAGGCTTTTAAGATGGGTATAACCGCCTATATCGTGCCATTCTGCTTTATTCTGGGGCCTGCTTTACTGCTGGATGGCCCACTGCCAGAAATTATTCTGGCCTGCGCAACTGCCCTTATAGCTTGTATGGGCCTTGGCGCGGCAATGCAGGGGTATTTTGTCCGTAAAATGCCATTCTGGCACCGTCCCTTGCTTTTTATCGGATCTGTTATGTTGATGGAAACCAGCTGGCAGTGGGATCTGATCGGGCTGGCTATTGTCGGCGGTATTTTCCTGCTGGAATACTTCGTCGCAAGAGTGCTGCCGGCTAAACAGGCGACATAAATAGATAAGAAAGGAGAGCATATAAAATTATGCAAAAGATCCTTTTGGCTACTGATGGTTCAGAATATTCACTGGAAAGCCTGAAAAAGGTAGTCCCGATGATCAAAAAATTAGAAGCACACCTTACATTACTTTCAGTGGCGGAAGAAGTTCCTTCAATACGCGGGACCGAAGGATTATCAAAAAACGAAACGGAATTATTAGTCAACTCAATTAACCAGGAGGTTGAAGAAGGCCTTGAAAGGGCGCGCAACATGTTCGAGGCCGAAGGAATCAAGGTGGAGACGATGAAAAAGGCAGGCAAACCGGCAGAGATGATCTGCAACGTTGCTTCTTCCGGCGGGTTTGAGCTGGTTATTCTCGGTGATACCGGTAGAGGTGGTTTGTCAGAACTTTTCCTTGGCAGCGTTAGCAATAAGGTGGTTCACCAGTGCAAAGCTCACGTAATGATTGTGAAAAGAGATTACTAATACTGAACCATCAGAGAGCAAACTGGTTTAGCAATAATAGGGGTTCGGCGGCCTAATAACCACCGAACCCTTTCTTTCAATTTATACTTTAAGTGCTTAAATATCTATTACAAAAGTTTAGCCTCTCATATACTCAGATATTTTTTCCCACTGCACATACTTTTCAATATTACTACTAACAATTTTAATTGCTTCTTCATTTTGCGGGTGAATGCTCCGGTAGATGCTCTGCAGATTTTCTATTGTGGAATAAGTGTCTTCATGCACCAGGATTACCGGAACCCCTTTTTCTTCCGCCTGTGAGAGAACCTGAACTTCCGGGTAGAGGCCTCCGGTAAAAATAATTACCGAGGTACTGGTTTCTAAGGCTGTCAAGGCCATATCACTGCGGTCTCCGCCGGTTATCAGGGCCTTATTCGGAGCACGCCGCAGGTAGCTCAAGGCACTTTCAATAGTCATTGTACCCACCACTACCTCTTCGACGATGCGGTTCATGTGATCCGGGGCAGTAAGCAGTTCGCCGTGCAGGACATCGTGAAATTCAGCTACCGTAGGGGAGGATATTTCCACCTGGCTGGGAATTACTCCTAGCACGTCAAACCCTTTTTCTTCGACAAGCGGTTTGTAGATGCTGTTGCTTTTGTTCCACTGGGACTGCGAAACATTGTTGAAAACACAACCAATCACCGGTATGTTTTTATTCAACCATAGATCAAGGTAAAGCAGGTTTTTATCTAGCTCAAAGTCGTCATCGGCTTTTATAACCGGCAATGCGGTTGCATTTAATCTTTTAGCCAGGGTAAAATCGCATAAGCCCTGGTTGTGCCCAATATGAGGATCGGTACTGCCGTCTATCAAAACTACGTCGTAACCCTCCGAACACTTTTTAAAAGTCTCATCTATACGCGGATATAAATTTTTTGATTCCTGCATGAAGCGTGGAGTAAGGTAATGGTTGCCTGCTGTAACCGGTGATATGGTATCACTGGAAAAGGGTAGGGAAAAAATTTCCCGCATCAGGATTACATCATCATCATCTTTCTTGGTTGGCCCTTTACGAAAGCTAATCGGTTTAAAGTATGAAACTTTAAATCCCTGTTCTCTTAGTTTCAAACCTACTCCAAGGGCAATGGCAGTTACCCCTCCGCCAGCTACCCCTGAAAAATATATTGCCTTCATTTGATCACCTCATTAAGAGATTATTCCTTATGCTCTATAGTAATTTTTACATCAAGCGCGGTAGAACCTTTTGTATGGACTCTCACCGGGTTTATGTCCATCTCGGTTATTTCATCAAAATCTTGAACCAGGCGAGCAACCCGGAGAATCGTATCGGAGAGAGCATTAACATCGGCCGATTTTTTGCCCCGGTAACCTTTTAGCATAGTGTAAGCTTTGGTCTCAGTAATCATCTGTTTTACTTCATCATAATTGTCTAATGCGGAAGCAAGGCGGAAAGATACATCTTCCATCAGGTTGACATAGATACCACCGAGTCCGAAAACTACCAGGGGCCCAAATTGGACGTCCTTTGACATACCCACGATTACTTCCACGCCTTCATCAACCATATCCTGCACTTCAATTCCGTAGATCGGAGCATCGGGCAAGAAATGGGTAACCTGTTCCATAATTTTTCGGTAGGCCCTTTTAACTTCTTTTTCACTGTGCAATCCGATTTCCACCCCACCAACATCGGTCTTGTGAGCGATGCGGGGAGATGAAATCTTTAGGGCGACCGGATAACCGAGTTTGCCGCAGATTTCGGCAGCTTCTTCTTCGGAAGTAGCTAAATAAGTTTTACTTACCGGAATTCCGTATGCGGACATTACGGTAGAAGCTTCATGTCCCAACAAAACAACCCGGCGATCTTCCAAGACCTGATCCAAAGTTTTACGCACGGTGTCGTAGTCAGTATCTGTAAGTTCAGCCGGTTCCACCGGTTCTGCTTCCTTGATAAATTGATTATACCGGGTCATCCCTTCAAGGGCGGAAATTGAAGGTTCAGGAAAGGTGAAAGAGGGGAGGGCATTTTCTGATAGATAGTTTTTGCCTTCAGCCAGTGCTTTACCCCCGATATAAACAGCCATCACCGGTTTATTGTTATATTTTTTGTTTAATTCAACGATGGTTTGCGCTGTTTTTTCCGGTTCGGTAACCGCCGCTGGACAAAGAATAACGATTGCGCTATCCACGTTTTCATCTTCCAGGGTGGCCTGGAGGGCAAAGCGGTAGCGATCATCCCTGGCATCACCGATAATATCAACCGGGTTGTATATATTGGCTTCATGGGGGAGGTTATTGCGCAGTTTGTCAATGGTATCTTTGGTAAAACGGGCCATCTTAAGCCCGTACTTCTCTACAGCATCGGTAGCTAAAATTCCAGGCCCGCCCGCATTGGTCACCACTGCCACCCGGGAGTTGTTAGGTATAGGCTGACTGGAAAAAGCCCTGGCTAAATCAAAAAGATCATTCATGGTGTCTACCCGTAAAACTCCGCTTTGTCTAAAAGCGGCTTCGTAGGCGCGGTTGCTCCCGGCAAGCGCACCGGTGTGTGAACTGGCAGCCTGGGCCCCGGCGCTGCTGATTCCCGATTTCAAGATCACGATCGGCTTCTTCTTGCTTGCTTCAGAACAGACTTCAACAAAACGCTTTCCATCAGTTATGTCTTCAATATAGCAAAGAATAACGTTGGTGTATGGGTCTGCGGCACAACTTTCAATCAAATCGATTTCAGTCAGATCCGCTTTGTTGCCGGTACTGATAAAACGGGAAAACCCGATGCCCATTTCAAAGCTCCAGTCAAGAATAGATACGAGCATGGCCCCGCTCTGTGAAATCAATGAAATATTGCCTTCGTTGGGAAATCCTGTGGCAAAAGAACCATTAAGCGGGGTATGGGTGTCCATAACCCCAACACAATTGGGGCCGAGCATACGCATCCCATAACGCTCACAAATAGCGGTTAGTTCTCGCTCCAGCTTCAATCCTTCTCTGCCGACCTCTTTAAAACCGGCAGTAATCACAATCAAACCTTTTACTCCGGCCTTGCCGCATTCCTCAGCGACTCCGATAGTATGTTTCACCGGAACCGATATGATCGCTAAGTCAACCGATTCGTTAATATCAGCCACCGAAGGGTACGCTTTATACCCTAAAATTTCTTCTTCTTTCGGGTTTATCGGATATATTTTTCCTTCGTAGCCGCTGTTGACAACATTGTCAAGAATGGCATGGCCAATTTTTTGGGGTGATTTTGAAGCTCCAACTATTGCAATCTGTTCTGGGTTGAATAGAAAATCTAAATCAAGCATAATCACAATCCTTTTTATTAGATTCTTGCTAAACCCTGCATCCTTATTCTATATAATTCCTGGACAAATAGCAATGCCAGTGTTAATTTTTTCCGTGCTCATTGACTTTTGTTCACATTTTGGTACAATGAAAACCGGTGCATTAGTTCTGATCAAAAAATAGATACAAGGAGGTATTAGAGATGAGCGCTTTGGGCCGTCATATTTTGGCTGAATTTTACGGTTGTCCGCAGGAAATATTGAACGATACGGATCAAATTAAACAGTACATGGTGGCAGCAGCAGTTGAATCAGGAGCAGAAGTCAAGGATACGGTTTTCCATCGATTTAGTCCCCAGGGAGTTAGCGGTGTGGTTGTAATCTCTGAATCGCACCTGGCAATTCATACCTGGCCTGAATACGGTTATGCTGCGGTAGATGTATTTACCTGTGGCCAATCCGTCGATCCATGGGCATCGTGTAATTACTTAAAGCAGACATTTTTAGCCCAAAATATGTCGGCCAGGGAAATTAAGCGCGGCATCTTTGATGTTGAAGTGGATTACAAACCTGCTGTCAACTGCTGAGCAATTTTAGAGGGAGAATAACCAATGGCTCTAAACAAGCATAAATTATATATTGACTATACTTCACCCAGCACGGCTCATATATACGGAATAGATAACTATGTCAGGAGCTTTAAATCCGAATATCAGCAGATAGAAATAGCCGATACTGAAATATACGGGCGATTGCTTTTCCTTGACGGCAAAGTTCAATCCGCTGAAAGTGACGAATATATTTACCATGAGGCGCTGGTGCACCCGGCAATGCTGATGTGCCCGGCGCCTCGGCGTGTACTGGTAGCCGGTGGGGGTGAAGGCGCTACTTTAAGAGAAATATTACGACACCCGGAAGTAAAAGAGCTGGTAATGGTAGATTTGGACTCAGAAGTAGTGGAAGTTTGTAAGGAATACCTCTCTTCCTGGCATCAAGGAAGTTTTGAAGACAAGCGAGTAAAATTACACTTTATGGATGCCCGAAAGTTTATCGAAGAAGCAAATGAACCTTTCGATGTAATAATCAGCGATATACCTGAACCGGTGGAAGAGGGGCCTGCCTTAAAACTTTTTACCAGGCAATTTTATGAAATAATTAAGCAAAAACTAAATCCGGGAGGAGTGATTGCCCTGCAGGCCGGTGATACCAGCTTGCCTTTCATAGAAGCTTACAGCGCCCTTAACAAAACAATCAGCCAGGTTATGCCGCTGGTGTGCCCTTACCGTGCCTTTGTCCCTTCGTTTAATTCAGAATGGGGTTTTATCCTTGCCTCACCGGAAAAAACAAGCCTGCCCCCTGCAGAAAAGTTTGACCGGTTAATTGAAGAAAAAACCCTGGATCTGGTATTTTTTGATGGAGAAACATCCACCGGCATGTTTAACCTGCCTAAAGATATTCGTAAACGTTTAAATGAAGAAACCAGGATTATCGATGATAGGAACTTAATCACAATTTATTAGCCATAAAGGCAAAAATGGAGGGTATCGATGAACGAGAAAGAACGTACTTTTTTAATGGTTAAACCTGATGGACTGCAGCGCGGCCTGGTAGGTGAGGTGATCAGGCGATTGGAAAACAGGGGCCTTAAACTGGTGGCAATGAAAATGATCCACATTAACCGGCAACTGGCAGAAACACATTACACTGAACATGAAGGAAAACCTTTCTATGATGGACTAATTGATTATATCACTTCGGCACCTTCAGTAGCGATGGTCTGGGAAGGCGAAACTGCAGTTGAACTGGTCCGGTCCATGATCGGGGCTACCGATCCTAAAAAAGCATCTCCCGGAACGATCCGAGGCGATCTTGCCTTATTTACCGGGAAAAATATTGTTCACGGCTCAGATTCCCCCGAGAGCGCAGAAAGAGAAATTAACCTTTTCTTTACAAGCAGCGATATTTGCCCGTACAACCTGGCTCATGAAAACTGGTTGTACGACTGATCAAAACTATACTGGTTAAAGCTTTACAGCCAGCCGGTTTGAGCCTGGTTAGTTTTAAAAATAATATAGAAGAGCAATCTACCTGATAAATAAAGCAGTCCTTAAGCTGGGGCTGCTTTTCTATTGCATAATCAAAGAAGATAATGTATAATATAAATAACCAATTAGGTTAGTTTTAAATAGGTGGTGTTTTACATGTTTGCAACCAAGTGTCCGGGACAGGACATGCGCTACTGGACCGTAGATGATGTTCACGAAGAAAAGTGCCCTAAATGCGGCGAAATAATCGAGTTTTTCAAAACTGATATTCGTTTGCGCTGCCGTAACTGCAAGACGAAAGTAGCGAATCCACGTTTTGACATGGGGTGTGCTCAGTGGTGCGCTCATGCTGAAATGTGCCTGGGTCCCGGGGCAAAGGGACTGGCAAAGAAATCTTTAAAAACTATAATGGAAGATGAGTTTTCCACCCTTGCCGAAAACTCACCAGAAAAGGTCGAAGCAGTAAAAGAATTGCTAAAAAGTGCCGAACGAAGATGCCAGGAAAGCCAGGTTGATTACCTTCCAGTTGCAGCAGCTTTTATAATTGTTACCCTGGAAAAGATGGAGTTAATCAGCGTTACCGATGAATTCCTGGTAAGAATAAATAAAGAACACAGCATGCCAAAGGATGCCGAAGAAGCAACCCGGCTCCTGGTGAGTAATGTAAATGAAAATAAGATTACTGGGGATATGGAAAATATAGTTGCCGAGATGTTAAGCAAGCTGGAAGAAAAATTGAAAGTAAATTAAAGCTTAAACAAGAAGATTTATTAAAAATTAAATTTTACTGGGGGATTAATTAATATGAATAAAGTGCGCAGAAAAATAATTTCAATCGATGAAAGTAAATGCGATGGGTGCGGATTATGCATTCCTGCCTGTGACGAAGGAGCATTGCAGATAGTGGATGGCAAAGCACGCCTGGTTAAGGATATTTACTGCGATGGTTTGGGCGATTGTCTCGGAGAATGTCCCCAGGGTGCGATTACGATGATCGAGCGGGAAGCGGAACCTTATGATGAGGAAGCGGTAGAAAAGCACTTGGAACAAATGCAGCATGAAAATGGCGAAGAAAGTAAGAAGGAGGAGAAAGCTGCCAGAACGATTGCCTGTGGTGGTAGCCTGGAAAAAGAAATTGGTCGCAGCGAAACCGGAAAAGAAAAGATTGCTCCAGAAGAACACACAGGTGAACTGGAAGCCGAGCTGAGTCACTGGCCTATCCAAATACACCTGGTTAACCCGGAAGCACGCTTTCTCCAGGACCAGGATTTACTAATTGCCGCTGATTGTGTGCCATTTGCTTTTGCCGATTTCCACCGCCGTTTTCTGGCAGGACATGCTTTGTTAATCGGATGCCCAAAGCTTGATGATACATCAATTTATCATGGAAAACTGGTGGAAATTTTTAAGAAAAACAAGCTAAACAGCATTACCCTGGTCTATATGGAAGTAGGCTGCTGTTTCGGTCTTTCTCGTCTGGTGAAATCAGCCATGCAGGAGGCTGATCTTAATATGCCGGTCAACGAAGTCGTTGTCGGAGTTGATGGAAGTATCAAAGAAGAGATGGATCAATAATATTTGATCAGGAAACGGGAATTACGCCCGCATCTTCTGCAGCCAAATCTTTAATCGATACCTCTTCCAACACCGTTAGCATGTTATGCTGGGCCCGAGACCAAATATTCCTTAGTGAACAGGAAGCTCTGTTTTTGCAGGGAGTATCATAAAATAGGCAGCGCGTTATTCCAACCTGGCCGTCAACCTGTTCTACAACCTGTCTTAAGTTGATCTCCGCGGGATCAGTATTCAGCTTGATTCCACCGGCCGGCCCCCTGCTGCCGCTGGTCCAACCTGCCTCATTCAAAACGGCGAGCAACTGCACGACAAGGTTAACCGGGATCTCTCGGGTTTTTGCTATCTCTTTACTGGTAACCAGGGTCCCTTTCGGACGGGTGGCCAGTTCAGTGAGGATAATGATAGCGTATTCTGCTTTTTTGGTGATCATGGTTTAACTCCTTTAATTGTATTATATATAACCAGGTTGGTTATATTGTATGCCAATCTACTTTTTTAGTCAACTAAATTTTGATTTACACCTGTAGAACTCTTTGAATTCAAATAAGTTTATATTATAATAAAGTTTACAAGGCTTACAAATAATTAGAAAAGGTCGTTGATTAGCAATGAAAAGAAACAAATTGATAATAATAACTACTGTTTTTTTTATATTACTTTTACTCTTTAACGGGGTAGCATTTGCTTCTGCACAGCAGGTTGCTGAAGAAGACCCGCCCGTAGAGACAGAAGGTGAAAGACCTGTCTACCTGGTTGAAATGGAAGGGACCATCACCGCCGGGCAGAGCAGCTTCCTGCACCGCCAGATGGAAAATGCCAAAGAAGCTGATGCTCAACTTTTCGTCCTGGTTTTAAATACACCGGGCGGACTGGTGGACGCTACCTTAGAGATGAATGAACTGTTTTTAAATGCCGAGCTTCCTGTTGCCGTCCTGGTTGCTCCTTCCGGAGCTATTGCCGGTTCGGCAGGAGCTTTCATCCTGGTATCCTCGGATATTGCGGCCATGGCTCCGGGCACTTCCGTCGGAGCTGCCGAGCCGGTAGCTATGTCACCAGAGGGCGCCGAGGAGACAGATGAAAAAACAAAACAATTTTTTTCATCCCACTTGCGCAGTATGGCCCGCGAAACCGGACGCCCCGAAGATCTCGCCGAAAAATTTGTTACTGAAAACTTAACCCTTAATGCCCGTGAGGCCTATGAAGAAGAAATGATTGAGTATCTTGCCTATAATCTTACGGAACTATTGGAGCAGCTGGATGGGACTGAAATTGAAAAGATGGGTGTTACTTACGAATTAAATACTGAAGGTGCCGAGATTATCCAGAACGATATGAGCCTCAGTGAAAGACTGCAAAATTGGGTTAGTGATCCCCAGATTGCATTTCTTCTATTAATGATCGGTTTTATGGGGGTTTACATGGGCTTACAGGCCCCGGGCACCCTGGTGCCGGAAGTAGGCGGGGCAATCATGCTTATTCTTGGTATTTACGGGCTGGGGCTTTTTGATACGAATACCGCCGGTATAGTGATGATTTTGCTTGGTGCAGGCTTGATCGCCGCAGAAATATTTACTTCCGGTTTTGGTATCTTAGGTATCGGCGGTGCGGCATCGCTGGCTGCCGGGGCAATTTTGTTACCTATGGAACCACTGATGGCCCCGGACTGGTACCAAACCTTCCTAATTACTGTGGCCGGTACCGTAATCGGATTATTACTGATTGTGGTAGTTGTCGTGCAACGAGTAGTGCAAACCCGGCGACAATTCCAGGGAGGCAGTGCTTACTTTAACCCACCTGAAAGAGGAATTGTGACCCAGGAAATTAATCCTGAAGGAATGATCAAGGCCAGGGGCGAAAGATGGAAAGCCCGCAGTGAAGACGGATCCACTATTCCCGCTGGTAAAGAGGTTGAGGTGGTGCGTGCAGAAACCCTTAAATTATGGGTCCGCCCCGTGGAAGAAAAGGAACAAGGCAGTTAATATACCCACCCTTTCCATAAATCAGGGTGATCCATTTTTTTATCTTACGCTAAGGAGGCATTTTTATGTTACAGGAAATTATTGGTGAAATTGGTTTGTTAGGCCCTATTCTAATTATAGTTTTTCTGTTCCTGACTCAAGCGATTAAGATCGTTAAGGAATACGAAAGACTTGTTGTATTCCGGTTAGGCCGCCTGATTGGCGAAAAAGGGCCGGGCTTTATCCTGGTAATCCCCGTTGTTGACAAGATAGTCCGTGTATCTTTACGGATTGTCACCTTAGACGTGCCAAGCCAGGAGGTAATTACCCGGGACAACGTTACAACCAGTGTCAATGCTGTTGTTTACTACCGGGTAGTAGATCCTAACAATGCGGTCAACAATGTTGAAGACTTCCGCATGGCCACGGCACAACTTTCACAAACCACGCTACGCAGTGTAGCCGGGCAGGCTGATCTTGATGAGTTACTTTCTGAAAGAGACAAGCTAAACAACAAGATCCAGGGTATCTTAGATGATGCTACCGATCCCTGGGGAATTAAGGTCACCGCGGTTGAAATTAAAGACGTGGTTATTCCTGAATCCTTGCAACGCGCTATTTCCCGGCAGGCTACCGCCGAAAGAGAAAGGCGCGCCGTTATTGTCCAGGCCGACGGTGAAAGAGAAGCAGCCGGCAGAATTGCCGAAGCAGCCAAAACCCTCAGCGCCCAGGAAGGTAGTTTTTACGTCCGTCTGTTGCGGACTTTACCGGAAATTGCTACCCAGCAGGGCAATATGATTGCTTTTCCTTTGCCGGTTGAGCTAAGACATCTATTGCCGGAACCATTTAGTATGAGAAATAAACCAAAAGAGGATGAAGAAAAAGAAGATGAACAATAAAGGGTGAACCTTGATCATATCCAGGGCAGGTGAGGCAAATAGCTAAGATTCCTTACCAAACTGCATTCGTGGTTAATCCTACTGCCGGTGAAGGTAAGGCGAAGCATACCTGGAGCAGGGTTGAATCAGAACTGCAAAAAAACGGGCAGCAATACCGGGTTTATTTCACCAGTTCAGCAGGTGAAGCTACCGGGCTTGCTGCCCGCGCTGTTCAAGAAGGAGCAGAGCTAATCGTTGCTGTCGGCGGCGACGGCACCTTGCGTGAAACAGTTAGCGGCCTTGATCTTCGTAAAAACGTCCTTGGGGCAATTCCTGCGGGAACCGGGAATGGATTTGTCCGTTCCTGCAAAATCCCACTGCACTGGCGCAAGGCATTAAGAGGACTATCCTGCTGGCATCCACAGCCTGTAGATCTCGGTATCATCAATAATACCGTTTTTTTGAATATAATCGGCTTTGGCTTTGATGGAGCGGTAGTAGAGAAAGCAGCTACAAAATACAAACGATTCAAAGGTTACCTGGCCTATCTAGCCGCTTTTCTCGATCATGCCGGTAAATTCAAACGGTTTCACTGTAAGGCAAGGTGCAATGGTTTCTATTTCGAAGAAAACCAGGCCATTTTGGCGTTTGTAGCCAACGGGTCTTACTACGGCGGAAAGTTACGCATAGCACCGCAGGCAGCAATAGACGATGGTTACCTGGATCTAGGCCTGTTCAGGAGGCGAAGCATCCCTGAAGTAATCGGCCTGGGAGCCCGGGTAGCTATCAGGCGGCATCTTTCTAGCCGGGCTGCTTTAGTTCTGAAAGGGCGCAAATTATTCCTGGAAACCGGTCAAAAAGTACCCGCTCATATTGATGGGGATTTAGTGGAAATCTCTTCTGCAGAGATCAAGATCAAGCCTTCAGCCCTGCGTATTCTTGCCCCGGAGCGATGCAGCGCCGCGCCGCAAAAAAATTTAAGTTTATCTCTTGATTACTTTAAGGAAAGCAGATAAAATAACCTGCGAGACACAATACAGGCGAACGCGGCGGAATGGCAGACACGCTAGGTTCAGGACCTAGTGGGCTTTAAGCCCTTGGGAGTTCGAGTCTCCCCGCTCGCATCAAGATCAGGGGTTTCGGAAACTCAAGTGGTTTTCTGAAGCCTTTTTTTAATCACTCCCAACCCGGACTATGATAAATAAATAGCAGGAAAAATAATAAATTTGAAGAAACATAAATTCTAACAAAAAAATAATTTAATACAAGGAGCTAACAAGTTGTGCGGGAAAACAGTCAAAAGCTCGGCAAAACTGAAAATACCTGTGGCAGGATAGCTACACTTGAAGATATAATCTGTTCGCTTGAATTCCAATCGCTGATGGATGATTTTTATGAGCTCACCGGTATTCCCATGTCAATAATTGACCTAAACGGTAATGTGCTAGTTGGAGCTGGCTGGCAGGATATCTGTACCTATTATCACCGTAACCATCCGGAGTGTGCCCAAAACTGTCTTGAAAGCGACCTGTATCTAACCACGGACATTAAGCCCGGTGAATTTAAGATATACAAATGTAAAAACAACATGTGGGATATAGCCACTCCTATAATGGTGGATGGCAACCACCTGGGCAATATATACATGGGCCAGTTCTTTTTTGAAGACGAACCTGTTGATTATGATTTATTCAAGGAGCAAGCTCGTCGGTATGGTTTTGATGAACAAAAATATATGGAAGCTTTACAAAAAGTGCCTCGCTGGCCCAGAGAGAAAGTCAATAAGGCAATGCGGTTTTACACCAAGCTGGCTCATTTAATTTCCACCCAGGGCCATAGCAATATAAATCTTACTAAATCTTATAATGATTTAAAAAAAGTAAAGAATGAACTCAATGCTGAAAAAGAAAAGCTGGCCGATTCGCTCAACTTTCAGCATGAAATGCTTTATACGGCAGCTGCCTGGATCAACACCCTAGATAATGCGGGCAATGTTACCTTTTGGAACCGGGCCGCCGAACAGATCACCGGATATAATCATAAAGAAGTACTGGGCCACAACAAGATCTGGGAGTGGCTTTACCCGGACCCGGATTACCGTGCAAAGGTCTTTTCAAAAGCTAAGTCTATAATTGAACAAGGTGTGCGAGTCGAAAACCATGAGACTGTAATAACGACCAGGGGAGGTTGTAAGCGGGTTATATCATGGCATTCGAATAACCTGTGGAAGAATGAAGAAGTGCAAGGGAGTATAGCCCTGGGTATCGATAACACAGACTTAAAAAATGCTGAAAAAGCACTAACAGAGAGTGAAAACCGTTTTCACCGTATGCTCAAAGTAATTCCGGACATGGTTTCCATCCAGGATCCGGACATGAATATCGTTTTTAGCAACTGGAACGGGTTTGCTGCTGTTCCTCAAGAAAAACAGGTTTTAAACACTAAATGCTACCGGACTTACCGGGACTACGACCGGATATGTCCCGATTGCCGGGCTATCTCCGTCCTTGAAACCAAAGAGAGTTACCATAATGAAATTGAGCTAACCGAAGATTTTTGGATCGATCTGCGGGTAATCCCCCTGCTAGATAAAAATGGTGAGGTAGAATACTTTATTGAGTGGGTCAGAGACATTAGCAAATTAAAAGCGATTGAAAAACAGTTGAAAGCCCTTAATATCGACCTGGAGAAAAAAGTAGAAGAACGAACCAAAGAACTGGAAAAAGTTAATAATGAGTTGAATGCTTTTACCTATTCAGTGTCCCATGATTTGCGGTCTCCTCTTCGGCGGGTAGAAGGCTTTTGCAGAATTGTGCTTGAAGAATATAGCGATCAATTAGATGAGAAGGGCAGAGATTACCTCAAGCGCATTTCTCTTTCGACCAATCACATGAAAGATTTGATCGAAGATTTATTGAAACTCTCCCGGGTGAGCAGGCAGGAACTAACCATGGAACCGGTCGAGTTAAGTGTACTTGTGTCCATTTATGCTAAAATGCTCCAGGAAAAAGAGCAAGAGCGGCAAGTCGAAATAGTTATTTCTCCAGGGCAGGTGGTAGAAGGAGATACTTCCCTTTTGCGTATAGCCATGGAGAATCTGCTCGATAATGCCTGGAAGTACACTTCCGGAAAAGAAAGAGCCAGGATCGAATTCGGAGCGGTAGAAGAAGAAAACCGGAAAGTCTTTTATATCAAAGATAACGGCATTGGCTTTAATATGAAATATTCTTCCAAATTGTTTACACCTTTTCAACGCTTGCACTCCGAAAGCGATTATTCCGGGACCGGGATTGGCTTGAGCATTGTTTCGAGAATCATTAATCGCCATGGTGGCGAAATATGGGCAGAAAGTGAAGAGGGCAAAGGCACTGTTTTTTACTTTACCATCCCTTAAAACTTTAAATTATTAATTACCTATTGATTGCCGCGGAGAATATCGTTATAATAAACAATGCAAGAAAAAATGAGCGAGCGTGGCGGAATGGCAGACGCGCTAGGTTCAGGACCTAGTGGGCTTTAAGCCCGTGGAGGTTCAAGTCCTCTCGCTCGCACCATCATAAGCAGCGCCGGGTATTTACCAGGCGCTTTTTTATGGTATCACAAGTAGTATAATCTAACTGATTAATACTCAAGCTATGCTGCATTTTGGACGGTTGAGATTACTGATAAAGCAGTTGCGACTGTCAGTAAGGCAAAAGGTATAGTTTGCCTGTTTGCAGGGTAGGCAAAACACCCGGGGGCTGAGCAAGGTATGGCGAATGCTAAAGGCTAACCAGAGCGAAAGCCAGTAACTCAAGTCTCTGTCACCGCCCGACAAAGGAGCCTGCAACAGTCTAAAATGCAGCACAGATCATAGCAGACACACTATTTGTCTGCCAGGTGATAGCAACTTTTTAAAAGCCCCTGCAGGGAATAAATAACAACTAGCGAATATTATAAATATAACTGCATATTTAGATCTGTTTTCATGATCTGACAGTACTTAACTGCCAGATACCAAATTATTTTAATACGGGAGGCTAAATTAATGAAAGAAGCAGTTGTAGTCAGTGCAGTGAGGACTGCCGTTGGAACCTTTGGCGGCACCCTAAAAGATGTCAGTGCAGTAGAATTGGGTAGCCTGGTTATAAAAAGCGCCTTGGAAAAAGCCGGGGTAAAACCGGACCAGGTTGATGAAGTATTAATGGGGTGTGTCCTACAGACTGCCCTGGGACAGAACATCGCCCGTCAAGCTTCTGTTCACGCCGGGCTTCCGGTTGAAGTACCATGTACCACGATTAACAAAGTTTGCGGTTCTGGACTGAAAAGTATTACTGCAGCAGCATCTTCTATTGCTTCCGGTGAAGCTGAAATAATTGTAGCCGGCGGCACGGAGAATATGAGCGCTGCACCGTATGTGATCGACAATGCCCGCTGGGGTATGCGCATGGGCGATAGCAGTGTTACAGATACCATGATTAAGGATGGGTTGTGGTGTGCTTTTAATGATTATCACATGGGTGTCACAGCTGAAAATATAGCCGAGCGTTACGGCATCACCAGGGAAATGCAGGATAAATTTGCCCTTGAAAGCCAGGAACGGGCCCATGCAGCCATCGAAAACGGCCGCTTTAAAGACGAAATTATTCCGGTAACGGTGCCACAGCGTAAAAAGGATCCGATCCATTTTGAAATTGACGAGCACCCAAGAAGAACTACTCTCGAAACCCTTGGCAAGCTACGCCCGGCTTTTAAAAAAGACGGAACGGTAACTGCCGGAAATGCTTCCGGGATTAACGACAGTGCGGCAGCAGTTGTTGTAATGAGCCTTGAAAAAGCAGAAGAACTTGGTTTAAAACCGCTAGCTAAGCTCCACAGCTATGCCTCTGCCGGTGTTGATCCAGCCGTTATGGGTACTGGTCCAATCCCGGCCTCGAAAAAAGCACTATCTAAAGCAGGCTGGAGTGTCTCAGACTTAGATTTAATAGAAGCCAATGAGGCTTTTGCTGCCCAGGCTTTGAGCGTAGTGCAAGAACTAGATTTAAATACTGACATAGTCAATGTCAATGGCGGCGCTATCGCTATTGGCCACCCGATCGGAGCAAGTGGGACCAGGATATTTGTTACTCTACTCCACGAAATGCAAAAACGGGATGCCAAGCGTGGTCTTGCAACCCTTTGTATTGGCGGGGGTCAGGGAATTGCTTGTACTGTCGAGCGAGAATAAACTTTTGAGGAGGTCGTTTGAGTATGGCTGTAGAGATGAAGGGAAAAGACATTGTTTCCATTCATGATTTGAGCCGTGAAGAAATTGATCAGATCCTCGATACGGCCCAGATGCTTAAGATGAAAAAAAAGCTGGGCGAAATATATCATCCTTTAAAAGATAAGGCCCTGGGCATGATCTTCCAAAAAGCATCCACCAGGACCAGGGTTTCTTTTGAGGTGGGCATGCTGCAGCTTGGTGGATATGCTCTGTTTTTAAGCGCTAACGATTTACAGCTAAAACGGGGAGAAACGATAGCCGATACAGCCAGGAATTTGAGCCGCTACTTAGACGGAATTATGATCCGCACCTTTGATCACCAGGATGTTATCGACCTGGCGGAGTACAGTTCGGTTCCGGTAATCAACGGTTTGACCGATCTGCTGCATCCCTGCCAGGTTATATCAGATCTGTTTACTATAAGGGAAAAGAAAGGGCCCTTAGCGGGGATAAAACTGGCCTATATCGGCGATGGTAATAACATGGCCCATTCATTAATGTTTGGCGGAGCTAAAATGGGGATGCATATTTCAATATGTTCGCCCTCGGGCTTCGAACCTGACTCTGAAATAACCCGCCTTTCCAGAATCGATGCCGCCATGACCGGCTCAAACATTGCTATAGAAGACGACCCCGTGCAGGCTGTTCAAACAGCTGATATAATATATACAGATGTTTGGACCAGTATGGGTATGGAGGAGGAACACGAAGAGCGTTTAAAAACTTTTTCTCGTTTCCAGGTTAACAGTTCCTTACTTGAAAAAGCCAGGGAAGATGTGCTGGTAATGCACTGTCTACCTGCCCACCGGGGAGAAGAGATAACCGATGATGTTATCGACGGCCCCCGCTCAATAGTTTTTGATCAGGCAGAAAACAGGCTGCATGCACAAAAAGCAATGCTGGCTTTAATTATCTAAAGTAAAATATCCATCCTTTTTTGCATCAACAGTTTTAATAGAAGTGAGAGGTTGTTACGATGGAAAAAGAGCAAGATGTTATGGCTGTTATGAGCCTTGGCTTAGATATCGGTGTTTTTTCGGCCAAGGGTGTGTTAATTGATAATAATCAAATAAGAAATGTTAAATTTCCCACAGCCGGCCGTCCGGTAGATGCCGCCCAGAAATGCATTGACGAACTTTTAGAAGGCAAAGAGGCTCGGTCCGTTAGGATAGGGGTAATGGGTCACAATGGCAAACTGGTAGCTGAAAACTTAGGGATCAAACATTTACTTGAAATAGAAGCCTTGCAGGCAGGGATGCTATATCATCAACTAAGGGCTGATTATGTCCTATCCCTGGGGCATGAAAATATCCACTACCTAGAGTTTGACGAAGATGGCCGAATCAGCTTTTTCAGTCGGAACGGCCAGTGTGCAGCCGGAAGCGGATCCTTCTGGTATCAACAAGCCACCCGGATGGGATATAATGACCGCGAGTTGGCTGATGTTGCCGTAGAAGCCGAATCCGCCGTGCCCATTTCAGGACGTTGTGCGGTTTTCGCCAAATCGGATATGACCCATGCGATCAATGAAGGCGCCACCCAAAGCGCTGTTTCAGCAGGGATGGCCAAAGCCCTGGTGGAAAATATTGTTACCAGCGTAGTCCAAAACCGTTTCCAGGGCCCCGGGGTGCTTGTCGCTACCGGCGGTGTGGCCAACAATAAAGCTGTTATTAAATACTTAGATGAGTACTTAAGCAAAGAAAACATATCTTTGAGTATACCCGAGGACCATGAATATATTAACGCAGTGGGAGCTGCAGTAAAAGGTACCGAGTTTAACTTTAAAGAAATCGCGGAAAAGAAACTTGAAACTAGAGAATATGTCCCTGAAAACCCCCTGCCGCCGCTGGAACCGGAACAGGTGCGCTACCTGGAAGAAGAACCGTATTCAGGAGATTTCGACTTAAACAAAGTGTACCTGGGTGTGGACTGCGGTTCCGTATCTACAAAATGTGTTCTGCTCGACCGGCAGGGTCGCCAAATCGGCGGAGTTTACCTGCCGACAACCGGACGACCGGCCTTACAGGTATTGGAACTAATCAATCAAGTTGACAAAAAGTACGGAGCTGTGATCGGCGACGCCCCGGTAGTAGCCTGTACAACCGGATCAGGAAGATTTTTATCTCAGAAGATATTAAATGCCGAGTATGCAGTGGATGAAATTACTTGCCAGGCTGAAGGGATTAAAAGCCTTTTCCCTGATAAAACGACCCTTTCAATCATTGAAATTGGAGGAGAAGACTCCAAGTTTATCCAGCTGCATAACGGGGTTCTCTTCGATTACAACATGAACCCGGTTTGTGCGGCCGGGACAGGAACATTTTTAGAAAACCTGGCTGAACTGCTGGGTATCAGTATTAAGGATGAGTTTTCCGAAAGAGCTTTTAATGCAGAATACGCAGTGGATCTTGGGGATATCTGCACGTTGATCTCCCAATCGATCCTTGCTTCCGCTTCGGCACGGGGCTTACCTTTAAATGAACAATTAGCCAGCCTGGCTTATTCATCCGCCCAAAATTACTTAAGTAAAACAGTCGATAAGCGACCCATGGACGGTACCGTGGTTTTTGCCGGTGCTACAGCGAAAAATCACGGACTGGCCGCTTCGCTGGCAGCTATCTGCAAAAAAAGTGTTTACGTACCACCTGAACCCGAATTAACCGGGGCACGGGGCAGCGCCCTGATGGCCAAGCAATTCGACGAACTTGGGTACGAAAGCACTTACGAATTCAATAACTTATCGGCGGTTAGCCATTTTACCAACGAGAAAAAACCCTGCAGGGCAGAATGCAGGCATGAACACAACTGCGTGCTCAACGTGATCAGTTTCCCCGATGGTAAAAAGTTTATCTACGGTGATCGCTGCGGACGCTATTCGAGTATCGAAAAGAAAAAAGAGGGAGAAGAACTTCCCGATTATGCGCAAAGAAGGGCTGCAGTGTTTAACGATACAGTCGCAGAAAACGATACGGGATCTCCAAGTATAGGCATTGCCCGCAATGGCCTTTACTATGAATACTATCCTTTCTGGGCCACATTTTTCCAGAAACTAGGCTGCCGGGTAGTCCTTTCGGATGAAAGCACTTCTGAAACCCTCCATAAGGGTAAAATTATGCTTGACTCCGAGATGTGCTACCCAATGAAGGTAATTATTGGCCATTACCAGGATTTAAAAGAAAAGAATCCGGACTATATCTTTTTACCCGAAGTAGTCAATATGGAAGCAATGCCCTGGGCTCCCCAGTGGCCACGCTCATTTGTTTGTCCCCTGCTCCAAACCCTGAGGGGCACAGTGCAAAATTCAATTAACCTGGAACCGGAACAAGTGCTTTATGCCCAACTAAACTACAAAGATGGCTACAAAGGGATAAAAGAACAACTTGAACCGGCAGCCAGAAAAATCCTTGGTGAACAGTTCAATGATAAACTGCTCGAAGAAGCGGTAAGTGCCGCTTACCGGGCCCAGGAAGATTTCAGCAATAAACTGGCCACTGAAGCGGTAACCATGATTGAAGACCTTAAAGAAAACTCCGAGCGGGCTGCAGTGGCATTTCTCGGCCGCAGTTACACTATATACGACCAGCTTATTTCCAAAAAATCAATCTACTATGCCCGGCAAAGCGGCCTAATGGCGGTGCCGCATGAATATTTTACTGCCTACTTGCAAGCCTGGTACAAAGGGAAAATCAGTTCGCCCTACCTTGATCCCTACAAAGAGGAATTCCTTGAATACTTCGGCGAACAAGTTGAAAAGATGGAAAACATTTATCCTGCGCAGCTGCAAAAGATACTTTCAGCGGCGATCCTGATTAATTTTCTTAACTTAAAGTCAGATGAAACCGGCTTACCTCAGATTAACATGATCTTTTTAGATCCTTTCAAGTGTGGGCCTAACGCCATGTTGAGACACTTTTTAGGCGGGATAACCAGCTATCTCCGCTTAACCCTTGATGAACACACCGCTCCGGCCGGGATGATCACAAGGCTGGAAGCGTTCAGGAACACCTGCCTTTCCAAGGAAAAGGCGCACAAGATAAAAATGCCTTCTTCAGCTACCCGGAAAATAGATCATAAAGATTGGAATAAAATTTTGATCCCTGAACCTACGCTCCACTCAAGGGTATTTGCTTCCATGTTCAAAAGTTACGGGATGGACGCAGAAGTGCTGCCGCGCGGTAAAATTGGCGACTTATCATTAGCCCAGCGTTATGTTAATGGTGAGGAATGTTTGCCCTTTATCCAAAACCTCCAGGATTACCTGACTTATCTGGAGAAAAATGGTAATAATGATGGCGAAGTTTTCTTCCAGGGATGGGCCTGCGGCCCATGCCGCTACGGCCTTTATGCCCCGGCACAATCACTGTCAATCAGCAAGGCCGGTTACGGCGATCGGAAAGTTTGCGCAATCAAACTCGCGGATATAGCCAGGCGCTTTGGTTATCCCTTCGTCATCGGCGTTTTCAATGCCCAGCTAGCTATAGATATACTCTACAAAATGCTGCACAGGGTACGCCCTTACGAACTGGAACCGGGATCCGCCGATCAGGTATTCGAACATTACAGCAATAAACTGACTGCTATGCTTGAGAACTATAAAGTATCTTTTACCAGCATCATTACCGGCAGCTACCGCAAACCGCTTGAGAAGATTATCGGCGAAGCGGCTGCAGACTTCGGGCACATCCCGGTTGAAGGCAGTATTAAACCGAGAATTCTGCTCGGGGGTGAATTCTATGTACGCATTGATGATCGCTGTAACCAGTCAGTGGTCGAAAAAATAGAGGAAGCCGGGGGAGAAGTATCCATCGCGCCGGTCACCGAAATATTCACCTATACGCTCTATATCATGTTCCACGAAACCCACCAGGCATTCCGGTTAAAGCGTCGCCCGACCGATTATATTACTCAAAAAATATATTCGTTGATGCTAAATATTGCTCATCGCGATGAAGAAG
>CAYXQO010000014.1:0-40037 GCA_964467475.1 uncultured Syntrophomonadaceae bacterium | reverse complement strand
CCTGCTGATTACAAATCAGCTGCTCTGCCGTTGAGCTACGTCGGCGAACAATCATTCCTCTAATGCCAATTCATAGTATAAATGATTTTATAAAACTCGTCAACACATCCTCAGCAGGAATTTTAAGTTTATTTCTCGAAGACTTCAAATGCCCAACTGATATTTTCTTCTAACTAGATTATAATAAAATCGGGAGGTAGTCCAATGGTTGAAGTAAATGTGGCAATTATTGGCGGATCAGGGGTTTACCAACAAAATTTTCTGGAAAATGAGCAGGATATCGAAGTTGAAACCAGGTTCGGCAAGGTTTCGATAAAACAAGGCCTATACTGTAACCGCAGGATTTTTTTTATGGCCAGGCATGGTGGTGGACACACAGTGCCGGCGCACAGGGTAAACTACAGGGCCAACATTGCTGCCCTTAACAAACTGCGGGTCGATGCTGTAATTGCTACAGCGGCAGTAGGCACCCTCAACCAGGATATGCCTCCTGGCAGCCGGATTATTATCGATCAATTTATCGACTTTACCAGGCATCGCCCGGTGACTTTCTACGAAGGGGAGGACGGGATGGTGGTTCATACTGATTTTTCTGAACCGTATTGCCCCCGGCTTAGGAAAAAAATCCTGGATACCGGTAAAAAACTGGGCCAGTCTATGGTCGACGGGGGATGTTATCTTTGCACTGAGGGACCGCGTTTTGAAACCCCGGCAGAAATAAAAATGTTTAAGAAATGGGGGGCGGATCTCGTGGGAATGACCAATTTACCGGAAGCAGTGCTTGCCAGAGAGGCGGGTCTTTGCTATGCCACCATTGCCCTACCTACAAACTATGCAGCCGGAATCTCTGAAGAACCTCTAAGTTATGAAGAAGTGATCAATGCGATGGACAAAGACAAGCCGGAGCTGGATAAACTCCTGGCCGAATGTGTAAAAGAAATTAGTGCCGATCTTACTTGTTCCTGTAAGAAAGCAGGAAAACATTTCTCAGGAGAATCATAAAATATGAACAAATTCGAAGCTGTGCAAACCCTCTACTGGAAAGACAACACACTTTACCTTTTGGATCAACGCCTTTTACCTCATACCGTCAGATATCGTAGCTGCAGCAGTTGTTCAGATGTAGCCTGCGCAATTTATGAAATGGCTGTGCGTGGAGCCCCGGCAATCGGCATTACTGCTGCCTACGGTATGGCACTCGCCGCTTTGGAAGGAGAAAGTAAGGGTTTGGAAAAAGAAGACCTCTGTGCTTTCCTAAAAAAATGTGCAGATTATTTATATCGCTCCCGCCCTACCGCAGTTAACCTGGGCTGGGCCTTAAAAAGAATGGACCACTGGCTTGAACAGCATCAAGATGCCTCTACCCGGGAAATCAGCGAGGGATTAAAAAAGGAAGCAGACATAATCTGCAGTGAAGATGTAAAAAACAATTACCGGATTGGTGCCTTCGGCACAGAGCTTGTTCCTCAGGCAGCCTCTGTTTTAACCCACTGCAACGCCGGTGCTCTGGCTACCGGCGGATATGGTACTGCCCTGGGAGTAATCCGTGCTGCAGCCGAGCAAGGAAAACGATTGCATGTATATATTGATGAAACCCGCCCAGTCCTGCAGGGAGCCAGGTTGACTACCTTTGAAATGTGCCGGGAAAAAATCCCGGCAACCCTCATTACTGATAATTGCGCCGGTTTCCTGATGAGTAGGGGAGAAATCGACCTTGTTGTGGTGGGAGCTGATCGCATCGCCGGCAACGGGGACACTGCTAATAAAATCGGCACCTATTCCCTGGCCGTGCTGGCAAATTACCACAATATACCCCTGTACATTGCCGCTCCACTTTCAACCATTGATTTGTCCATTCAATCCGGAAAAGATATAATTATCGAAGAAAGGGATCGCTCTGAGGTAACCCATATAAATGATCACGCTATTGCCCCAGAAAATATTGAGGTATTTAACCCGGCCTTTGATATTACCCCGGCCGGATTGATATCAGCTATTATTACCGAAAACGGTATCGCCAATGAACCAAACCACAAAAAAATAAACAATTTATTTAATGTATAATCTCGCATGCTCCAAATTAGATCGTGATAGAAAGGAGAAAGAAACGAGCCAACCCATGGAACAAAAACACGTACTGATCACCAACGACGACGGTATTTATGCTGAAGGAATTCAGCGATTAAGCCAGGTGCTGCATGAAGATGATAACTTCAGACTTTCTATCTGTGCCCCAGATCGCGAGCGTAGCGCCGTGGGCCATGCCATTACTATGCACAAACCGCTGCGGGCAGAGAAGGTTAACTATCTGCAGAACCCGGATTTGGGCGGCTGGGCTGTAAACGGAACCCCTTCCGACTGTGTTAAGCTTGCCGTGGAGGCAATTCTTAAAGATAAACCCGACATGGTCATTTCCGGTATTAACCGGGGTAGTAACCTGGGCACTGATGTTCTATATTCTGGCACTGTCTCTGCAGCAGTGGAGGGGTTGATTATGAATATCCCTTCAATTGCAATCTCGCTTACCAAAAGAGACAGTGGAGAGGAAAGCTTTATCCTGGCCGCTCGCTTCGTCCGCAGCCTGGCAAAAAAAATTATAGAAACCGGTTTTTCGGCTTCAACCCTGATCAATATTAACCTGCCACCCGACACAGTGAACATTAAAGGCGTCAGGGTAACTCGACTCGGAACCAGGCGTTACCGCAATATCTTTGAAGAACGCATCGACCCACGTGGTATGAGCTATTACTGGCTGGCCGGCGAGTTGGTTGACGATGAGCATGATGAAGAAGACAGCGACACCAAAGCAATCCGCGATGGTTATATCTCAATCACCCCGGTTCATTTTAGATTGACCAACGAAGCAGTGATACCTGAACTGGAGAAAATACTTGATCATGTCCCACTTGATGAGTTCTGATAATCTCCAAAGAATAGTCCTAAAACCCGGGCAATTATTTTTTCAAGGGAGGATATATTTTAATGTCTTTGCTGGAAGAAGCGAGCAAAAACTGCTACTGCATTCCCAGGCAGGGGACAATGAAAGCGGAAGTTTTGGTTTATCTTAACCCCACCCTCTATCAATCATTTGTTGAAGATCAATCTCTACAGCAACTGATGGATGCCGCTTCGCTCGAAGGTGTAATATCACCGGTTATCGGCATGCCCGACATCCACAGCGGCTTTGGCTTGCCTATCGGCGGGGTTATGGCCATGGATGCAAAAAAAGGCCTCATATCAGCAGGTGCTGTAGGTATGGATATTAACTGTGGAGTCAGACTGCTGCGCACCAACCTTTCTGCAGGGAAGTTGGACAAATCCGTCTTGAAACAACTGGTTAAAGAAATCTCCCGGAAAGTGCCCAGCGGAGTAGGGGGCAAAAGTAAACATGAACCCAGAGTGCGCCAGCATTTTAAACCTTTGATCAACCGGGGGGTCCCATTCCTGATTGAAATGGGTTTTGGGCGTCCCGAAGATACAAAGGCGATAGAAGATGGCGGCTGCATCGAAGGCGCCGATATTGGAGCGGTAAGCAAAGAGGCAAGAGAGAGGGGGCTCCAGCTTTCCACCATCGGTGGCGGCAACCACTTTATTGAGCTTGGCTATGTCGATACCATTTTTGATGAAGAAGCAGCACAAGTGTACGGGCTTGCAGAGGGAATGCTCACTGTTTTGATCCATACCGGTAGCAGGGGCTTCGGCCACCAAATTTGCACTGACTATACAAAAATAATGAAAAAAGCAGCTGCCAAATATAAGGTTGAGCTCCCTACCGCCGGCCTTGCTGCAGTACCCATAGATAGTAAAGAGGGCCGGGATTACTTAGCGGCAATGAACTGCGCGATTAACTTTGCCTTCTGTAACCGGCAGTGGGTTACAGACGATGTGCGCAGGGCTTTCAGCAGTGTTTTTGGAAAAAGCGACTCACATTACGACCTGGGGCTGGTTTACGATGTGGCCCACAACACAGCCCGTTTTGAAATGATCGGTGGCAGAAATATGCTGATTCACCGCAAAGGTGCCACCAGGTCACTACCTCCCGGGAACCCGGCAAACCCGGAACAGTACAGGGCTACCGGGCATCCGGTACTAATACCAGGCAGCATGGGAACTGCTTCGTTTGTAACCAGGGCGGAACCTGGAAGCGAGGTAATCTATAATTCAGTTAATCACGGAGCCGGGCGAGTCCTTTCCCGCAAAGCGGCAAAACGGGAAATATCGGTGGACGAATTAAAGGAAAAACTTGCCGAGGTAATGGTATCAGGGCGTAGTTACAAGAAATACCTGGACGAAGCTCCCCAGGCCTATAAAGATGTTGAAATGGTGGTTGATACTTTTACCGAAATCGGTTTGAGCCGCAAGGTAGCCAGGCTGTTACCGTTAGCCGTTATCAAGGGTGAAGATAAATAATAAGCGGCCCAAAACTTTCGCTCGATCCACGCTTAAAAGGAACTGCCAGGTGGATTGACAATGCTCATAGAATGGGCTAAAATATTAGGCGTAAAGGGGAGTAGCTCAACTGGCAGAGCAGCGGTCTCCAAAACCGCAGGCTGCGGGTTCAAGTCCTGTCTCCCCTGCCATGCAATTTAATGAGGTGCCGCAAATCAATGCGGCATCTCATTTAAATGTGTTAATACAAGCAAGAACTTACCCGGAAGAAAGATCCTCACATTTCTCCACTGGAAGGAGTTCGATTTATGTCCAGGCAGGATTTAATCAGCACACTGGAAAAGACTGCCTCTCAAGACCTGCAGGGACATAAAGCGATCCAAAAAGCTGTAGAGCTCTACGAAATCATCAACAGCAAGCTATCCCCGGATCAATTAAACGGCATTCTAAGATTAGCTGAAAGAATCCGGATCAATACTTTAAAAGAAAATGAGGCTTTGCCCGAATTAGAAAATATAGTAGAGATCACTCCCCAGGATTTAGTATCAAGCGATTACCTGGTCGAAAAAATTGCTTACTGGGTAAATAATATCCGCGAAGAAATGTTCGGGGATATTGAACCTCCTTTTGAAGATGACCTTGAAAGTGCTCTTAGCTGGCTTGAAACAACCGCCAGAATCGACATGGAAAGCAAAAACCCGGTAGCCGTTTCCACGAAGAAAGAAATCAACCAGATTGCCAATCAGGAACAAACCAGTGTCCCGTTTCTGATGCGGGATATTTTTATGCCCGCAAAAAACAAGGTAAAATCTTTTTGGGTCCAGCCGGGGACTCTCCTTTATAATTTAAGCCGGAAAATCGATAATATCGCCAATGCAACCGGTTTCAAGAGGCATGCTGTTACCGTATATATTTTAACCGGACTGGAACCGGTTTTGCCCAGAGTTAATATTACTTTAAACCTGGGTAAGGCCGAGTTGCCAGTTAAAGATGGGAGCAAAGACAAAGAAAGTGAGATTCTCTCCAAAAGAAGCCTTAAAATTGAAATCCACTCTGCGGACTTATCCCCTAAAGAACTAAAGATGATCTATGACCAGTACCGCAACGAGCTAAATATAAGAAAAACAAAATCGCTTAGCGAGGATCAAATTAGGCTTTTTTACCTTGTCCACAACCGGGGTGGCCCACCCCAAAAAGGTGCCAAGGCTTTCTGGGAGAGTGTTAAAAATGAGTGGAACAATAACCCATCTAACAAACCTTATTCCTCCTGGGAAGGTGTCTATCAGCGGTTTAAAATAGTGGAACGCAAGATGGAAAGTCTATTTTTGCAGGACTGAAGCAGCTTTGATTTGTTTTTATGTATACTCAAATAAACTGGTCGACAGCTGCAGCAGCTTAAAAACTATAAAAAGGGGTGCATAAAAATGGCTACAACCAAAGAAATACTGGAATTAACCGAAAAGCACAGCGCCAGAAACTACCTCCCCCTGCCGGTAGTCCTTTCCTGGGGTGAAGGAGTATGGGTAAAAGATCCTGAAGGCAATACTTACATGGATATGCTTAGCGCTTATTCAGCCCTCAGTTTTGGGCATCGCCATCCTCGGATCGTGAAAAAACTCAAAGAGCAGGCTGATCAAATCACCCTCACCTCCAGGGCTTTTCACAATGATCAACTGGGAAGCTTCTGTGAAAAGCTGGCCAAAATGACCGGCAAAGACATGGTTCTACCAATGAATACAGGAGCCGAAGCGGTGGAAACCTCGGTCAAGACCGCCCGCCGCTGGGCTTATCGTAAAAAAGGAGTTCAGGATAACCAGGCAGAAATTATTGTCTGTAACACAAACTTCCATGGCCGGACTATGGTCGCTGTTACCTGCAGTTCTGAAGAAGCCTACAAAAAAGATTTTGGGCCATTTTTACCGGGATTTAAGCACATCGAATATGGCAGTGTTGAAGCCCTTAAAGAAGCAATCACTCCCAATACGGCCGGTTTTCTCTTCGAACCAATCCAGGGCGAAGGAGGAGTTAATATACCGCCGGACGGTTTCATCAAGGAAGCATATGAAATTTGTCGGGAAAACAATGTCCTTTTCATGGCTGATGAAATCCAGACCGGTTTCGGCCGTACCGGTAAGTTGTTTGCATGTGACTGGGAAAACGTAACTCCCGATATGTATATTTTGGGCAAAGCCCTGGGTGGGGGAGTCCTGCCCATATCGGCAGTTACCGCCAGTGAAGAGGTCCTGGGTGTCTTTGAACCCGGTTCACACGGTTCTACTTTCGGGGGAAATCCACTGGCCTGCGCAGTAGCTATCGAAGCTATGAACGTACTGGAAGAAGAAAAACTAGTCCAGAAATCTATGGAAATAGGGAAATATTTCCTGGGAGAATTGAAAAAAATAGAGGATCCCCAAATTAAAGAAGTGAGAGGAAGAGGACTTTTAACCGGCATCGAACTCAAGGTAAAAGCCCGGCCTTATTGTGAAAAACTTAAAGAGCTTGGCATTCTGGCCAAGGAAACCCACGACAACGTAATCCGGCTTACTCCGCCTTTAATTGTTGAAAAAGAAGATCTTGACTGGGCAGTAGATAAAGTAAAACAGGTTTTCGCTGATATGCGTTAGGATGGCTCCACGCAAAATATATATTTAGAAATTTATTGAAGGTGTTGACAAGTCAAAATATACGATCAATAATATCTATACCAGGTTCCGAGAGACTAGATAGCAGGCCGGGCCTGGTCACCAGGTAAAGCCGAAGTGGATGAAGGGCTTACCACAATCCGTGCAAGGATAATACCTGGGACCGGGTCGCCAGGAACACGATAAAATACTGCTGGGTATATTTTATCGTGTTCCGGCACAGGATTAACCCACTAACCTGGAGGTTGTGAGGTAACCATCCAGAGGCGGTGGCGAAATCACAGCTGCTGATGGGTTAGACCAATTCTGTCGGTAAGCTTGAAGGCCTGTTGGAACCTGGTTTTGTTATGGTATTTGCCCTGCCACCTCCTCACTATTGCATAAATATTGTCATTCCGCTACAATAATGTCTAAGTTTAAAAGAAGGGATAGTTAGCGATGAACAAAAAAATTGGTTTGATTGGTTGCGGAGCTATAGGATCTGCACTCGGTAAAGGTTTTGTGCAAAAAGTAGGGATCGATCCTTCCCTGGTTTATCTTTATGATATCAATAAGGAGCGGATGCATGTTCTGGCAGAGGAATTAAGTGCCGTTCCCACCGAAAGCCTGTCTGAAATTGTACCCCATTGCCAGCATATTTTCATTGCGGTGAAACCCCAGGATATTGAAGGACTCCTTTATTCAATCAGGGAGATGATTAACCGGGAACAAATTTTTACCTCGGTTGCTGCGGGAATTACCATTAATTTTATTGAAAGCTGCCTTTCCTATGAAAGCAAGGTGATCCGCCTAATGCCTAACACACCCTGCTTGATCGGAGAGGGGACTATAGCAATCAGTGCTGGTGAACATGTCACCGAAGACGAACGTGAAGAAGTAGAAAAATTGCTTAAGCCCCTGGGACTGACAATCAGGCTTCCGGAAGATTTAATGGATGCTGCCACCGGCTTAAGCGGCACAGGCCCCGCATATGTTTTTCTCTTCATCGAAACGATGATCGATGCCGGAGTGTCAGTGGGAATCAGGCGTGATGTCGCAACCGATATGGTCGTGCAAACCATTATCGGTTCAGCAAGCATGATGCTGGAAAACAGCAAACATCCCGCCGAACTACGCAATACGGTTACCTCGCCTTCAGGAACTACCGCCTCTGCTCTGCATGTCCTGGAAGAAAACGGTTTTCGCAGCTGCTTGCTTAAATCCGTAATTGAAGCAACCAAGCGTGCAAAGGAGCTTCGCCGTGGCTAGATCAAACATCCGATCCTTTCCCTCGCCCTGCCGGGTGGTTGTAAAAGTAGGAACCAGGCTGCTAACTCATTCCACAGGCAAGTTAAACCTGGGCTATATGGAAAAACTGGCCCGGGAACTTGCCAACCTTTGTAACCAGGGTCATGAAGTGATGTTAGTATCTTCCGGTTCAATCGGAGCGGGAAGAGGCAGGCTTAACATCATGCAAAAATCAATAACCATTCCCGAAAAACAGGCGATTGCCGCAGTTGGTCAGGGATTGCTGGTTCAAATCTACGAAAAACTGTTTGCCGAATACGGATTAATTGTGGGCCAAATTTTACTTACCCGCACTGATCTGGTCAGCAGAAAACGCTATATAAATGCCTGCAATACCGTTTTAACCTTGCTTAAACTGGGTGTTGTCCCTATTATAAATGAAAACGACTCCGTGTCAGTCGAAGAACTTAAATTTGGCGACAACGACCGTCTGTCCGCCCTGGTGGCCGGATTAAGCGACGCTCATCTGCTGGTAATTCTAACCGATATTGACGGCCTCTACACCAGTAATCCTCGCAACAACCCGGATGCCAGGTTAATCCCTGAAGTAGAAGCAATTGATGAAAAGATAAAGGCAGGGGCTGAGAAGTCACACGATCACCTTGCCACCGGAGGAATGGTTACCAAACTGCAAGCAGCTGAAATCGCTACCAATTCAGGTGTGGGCTTGTACATCACAAATGGTAAAGACCCCGGGGTGGTATCTAGATTAATCAAAGGTGAACATGAAGGCACGTACTTCCATCCTCAACAGCACTATCTTAACCGGCGGAAGCGATGGATTGCTTACGGCCAGGTAGTCAAGGGCCGAGTTACTATCGACCGGGGCGCATGTGAAGCCCTTTGTAGCGGTAATAAAAGTCTCCTTCCGGTTGGAGTAATTTCGGTGGAAGGCGATTTTGACACCGGTGATCTTATTGCTGTTACAGACCCGGAAGGCAACGAAGTAGGCCGCGGTTTGAGCAACTTTTCTACAGGGGAATTATCCCGGATTCTGCAGCGAAATACCCCTGAAATAGCTGACATCATTGACCGTCCCTTTGCTGAAGAAGTTATTCACCGTGATAACCTGATCATATATTAAAAAACGGGTAAGGAGATGATAAAATATGAATCCTGAGGTGCTGGAAAAATGCAGTCAAGCCCGCAGGGCCAAAAGTATTTTGGCCAACTCCCCGGCAACTTTAAAAAACGAAGTTTTAGAGCACATTGCCAACGCCCTTGAAAAAAATAAAGATGAGATTGCTTCCGCAAACAATAAGGACCTGGAACTGATAAAACAAAAAGATGATTATTCAAAAGCTTTTTATGACCGACTGCTGCTTAACGAAGATAGGATCGCTTCGATGGCGGATGGACTGCGTGAAATTGCCGGCTTGGATGACCCGGTTGGCGAAGTAACCAGGATGTGGAAACGTCCAAATGGGTTGCATATCGGCATGACCCGCGTGCCTATTGGGGTGGTGGGCATAATCTACGAAGCACGTCCCAATGTAACCATTGATGCTGCCGGTTTAGCGGTTAAAGCCGGTAATGCCGTTATCCTGCGGGGCAGCTCGGAAGCGGTCAATTCAAACCGGGCCCTGGTCCGGATCATCCAGAAAAGCCTCACCGCTAACAACCTACCGGCAGGTACGGTTTCTTTGATCGAAGACACTGAACGTGCCGCTGCCCAGGATCTCATGAAAGCCGATCAGTATCTTGACTTGCTTATTCCCCGCGGTGGTGCATCCTTGATTAAGGCTGTCATCGATAATTCAACCGTGCCGGTTATTCAAACCGGGGAAGGCAACTGCCACACTTACGTAGACAATAGTGCAGAAGTGGAATCTGCCGCCAAAATAGCAATAAACGCCAAAGTCCAGAGACCGGGGGTGTGCAATGCCACTGAAACTCTGCTGGTCCACAAAGAAATAGCCCCGGAATTTTTGGCGAAAGCAATCCCGGCACTGCTTGATGAAGGAGTGGAAATTCGGGGCTGTGAGGAAACCCGCTCCCATTCCCCCACAGAGTTAAACAAAGCAACTGAAGATGATTGGGCCACCGAATATCTTGATTTGATCCTGGCAATTAAAGTGGTTGGCAACACTGCTGAGGCAATTGACCATATCAACCACTACGGAACAGGACATTCCGAAGCAATTATTACCGATAGCTATGAAAATGCGCAAGCATTTTTAGAGCAAGTGGACGCAGCTGCAGTATACGTGAATGCATCAACTCGTTTTACCGACGGCTTTGAATTCGGCCTGGGAGCAGAAATGGGTATCAGCACACAAAAGCTCCACGTCCGAGGGCCGATGGGCCTGGAAGCTCTCACCACTCTTAAATATATTGTTTACGGTTCGGGACAGATTAAGAGGTAATCTTTGCTCTCTTCATCTTTTTGCAGGTTTTTTGTCCCTGCAAAGCGAAGTTTTCCTTAGCACATCAAGGAGGAGTGTGAATTATGTCGAAAAACAGTGTTTTTGAGTTTGCAAGACCTGCTAACGAATCTCCCTTGTTGTATGCACCGGGAAGTGAAGAAAAAAAGAAAGTTAAAGCCAAGTTGCAAGAGCTTTCAGCGGGAATCGCAGAAATCCCTTTGATTATTGGTGGGCGCAAAGTTAAAACCGGCAATATGGGCGAAGTAAGGATGCCTCACGATCATGGTAAAGTAATTGCTCGCTACCATAAGGCCGGCAAAAAAGAAGTAAAGCAGGCTATTGAAGCTGCACTTGAAGCCCAAAGTTTTTGGGAAAGAATGTCCTGGGATAAGCGTTCTATGATTTTTAGGAAAACAGCAGCAAAAATTGCGGGCCCCTACCGGGCAACAATTAATGCGGCCACCATGTTGGGTCAAGGGAAAGACATATACCAGTCGGAGATTGAAGCAATCTGCGAGCTGGTTGATTTTCTAATGTTCAATACCTATTACCTGAATGAAATTTACAAAAATCAACCTGATTCTATACGGGAAGTAAACAACCAGGTAGAATATCGTCCTCTTGAAGGATTTGTCCTTGCGGTCTCGCCGTTTAACTTTACCGCTATAGGCGGCAACCTGCCCACTGCGCCGGCCATGGCCGGTAATACAGTGATCTGGAAACCGGCATCTACCGCGGTTTATTCCAACTACCTGGTTATGTGTCTGCTCGAAGAAAGCGGCCTACCTGAAGGGGTAATCAATTTTATACCCGGCAGCGGCTCTGAAATCGGCGACGAAGCCCTAAAGCATCCTTCACTTGCAGGAATCCACTTTACCGGTTCTTCTGAAGTGTTCCGCAGTATGTGGAAAAAAGTGGGTGAAAATATTGCTAATTACCGGAACTATCCCAGAATAGTCGGCGAAACCGGGGGCAAAGATTTTGTAATCGCCCATCCTACAGCCGACAAAGACGAACTAATCACTGCCCTCGTCCGAGGGGCTTTTGAATTCCAGGGGCAAAAATGTTCAGCAGCAAGTAGGGCCTATATACCTGAATCATTGTGGGAAGAGGTAAAAGACAAGCTGGTAGAAACCACTGAAAACATTAGAGTTGGTGATGTTAAAGACTTTACCAATTACCTTAGCGCAGTCATCGATAGGGCTGCTTACGACAAGATTACCGGATACATAGATTATGCCAGAAATTCAGAGGAAGCCCAGGTTATAGCCGGCGGTAAATATGACGATTCAGTAGGTTATTTCATCCGCCCAACTATTATCCAAACCACCAACCCTAAATTTAAAACCATGGAAGAAGAAATATTTGGTCCGGTGCTGACTGTTTACGTCTATCCAAACGATCAATATGAAGACATACTGTACCTGTGCAATGATACTTCCCCTTACGGCTTGACCGGCAGCATTTTAGGCAAAGACCGGGTAGCACTGCTTAAAGCAGAAGACCTCCTTACTCATGCCGCAGGTAATTTCTATATAAATGACAAACCGACTGCTGCAGTAGTTGGCCAGCAGCCATTCGGCGGTGCCAGAGCTTCGGGTACCAATGACAAGGCGGGTGCTTTGTGGAATATTATTCGTTGGATTTCCCCGCGGTCGATTAAAGAGAACCTTAATCCCCCCAGGGACTACCGTTATCCACACTTATACGAAGAATAGGCTGTTTCCATAGGGAAACCTGCATCTAATTGGACATGTGCCTGGTACAATTAAATACCCGGGTTAAACAATATTACCGGCAAAGAGCCAGAACATATCTTTGCCGGTCTTTTATTAATCTGGAGCACCGTGCAAACATAAGTGAATACTTGCATTAACAATGGTATTTAGATAGAATAACCTTTAAGATCTTAGAAAAACAAGCCAAGCATATTACAATAGCAGGATTGGGAATAAGGGTTTCAGTCCTTAAATATCCCGTCCAATATACTTTTAAGGAGGCTGTAAAAACTGATGAAACGCTTTAAAGAAGCGCTTGAAGAAGGTCTGCCGATACTGGTCGACACCACCCTACGCGATGGGGAGCAGACTGCCGGGGTGGTTTTTTCCAACCGGGAAAAGCTGCGCATTGCTAAAATGCTCAACAACTTGGGCGTTCACCAGATTGAAGCCGGGATCCCGATAATGGGCGGTGATGAAAAAGAAGCAATTAAACAGATGGTTTCCTATAACCTTGACTCTAGCATAATGGCCTGGAGCAGGGCCAATATCGAAGACGTCAAACAATCCCTGGAATGCGGGGTCGATGCTGTAGCTATATCGATTTCCACTTCCGATATCCATATTGCCCACAAACTAAGGACTACCCGGGAACAAGTCCTGGAAAACATGACCAAAGCAGTTGAATATGCTGCAAAAAATAACCTTTATATCTCGGTCAACGCCGAAGATGCCTCCCGTAGCGAAATGGATTTTTTAGTCCGGTTTGCCAAACAAGCCCGGGAAGCGGGGGCTAACCGTCTTCGCTTTTGTGATACAATAGGTGTGCTCGATCCTTTCAAAACCCATGATATTATCAGTGAACTGATCAATAAAACCGAGATGGAAATAGAAATGCATACCCACAATGACTTTGGTATGGCCACGGCTAATGCCCTGGCCGGGCTAAAAGCCGGGGCTCGCTTTTTAGGGGTAACTGTAAACGGTCTTGGAGAACGAGCAGGCAATGCCGCCCTGGAAGAAGTAGCAATGGCCCTGAAACATTTGTTTAATGTTGATTTAAAGGTTAATACTAGCGATTTTTACAATATTTGCGAATTTATTGCCCGCGCTTCGGGTAGACAAATATATCCGGGCAAACCGATCGTCGGAGCCAACACCTTTGCCCACGAATCAGGCATTCACGCAGACGGCGTCCTCAAGCATCCATCAACTTATGAAGTATTTAGCCCTGAAGACGTTGGGCTGGAAAGACAAATTGTCATTGGAAAACACTCCGGGAGCAAGGCAATTAAAATGAAATTTGTTGAATACGGGATTGACCTTTCAGATGAAGAAGCGGCAGACATCCTTGAAGCAGTGAGAAATGTAACTGTGGATTTAAAAAGAACCCTTTTTGACAAAGAACTAATGTATATTTATGAAGATTACCTCTACGAGAAGGTAAAAGTCCCTTCATTTGGAGAAAGGGACAATGAATCATAAGCTATACTGGACAGTCGATATCGGGGGGACAAAAATCCTGCTGCTGTTAATTGATCAGGCAGGAAAGGTACTTTATCGTGAAAAAAAACCCACCCCTAAACCGTCCTACCCGGAAACCCTGGCAACATCAATCGAGGAAACTATAAAAGAAGCTGCATTCACGCTGGGTATTTCAGACAAAATGGACCTCGGAGGTCTGGCGGTGTGCACTGCCGGGTTCGTCGATGCAGAATCAGGGGTTGTCCACCAATCGCCAAACCTGGAGTGGCACAAACCTGTCCCACTTGAAGAAATTTTGGCCGGGCGTTTCTCATGCCCCATACTGGTTGAAAACGACACAAACGCAGCTGTTGTCGGAGAAGTATGTTATGGAGCCGCTCAGGGTCATAACAATGTTATTTACGTTACCTTGAGCACCGGCATCGGGGGAGGGTTTCTCCTTAACGGTCGTCTCTACCGCGGCAGCAGCGGTTTTGCCGGTGAAATAGGCCACACCAAACCATTCGGTGAGGGGCGAAAATGCAAATGCGGTGGATATGATTGCCTGGAAGCATGGGCCTCAGGCAGTGCCATGGTCAACCTTGCAGATAACCTGCGCAAAGAAACAGGGATAAAGAACAATCACATTACCGCAAAGTGGGTTTTTGAACAAGCTGACTCTGGTAATAAAAATGCTAAAAAACTGGTCGATCATGCCGCCTCCAGCCTGGGAACCGGTCTGGCCAACCTGGTAACCTTGCTCAACCCGACTTGCCTGGTCATCGGTGGAGGAATTGCGGCGGGGCGTACAGATTTCTTAGAACAGGTTACAAGTAAAATCAAACAAGAAGCAATTAAGCCGGCTGTTGAGATTACCCCTCTTAGGATTGTAAGTGCTGAACTGGAACCTGAAGCGGGAATCTGGGGGGCTTATGCTTTGATAACTGGCAGAGTGATGTGATAATAGATGGATAACATAGAAATATTAGAACCTCTTTATGATTACCTGGAAATGCTAATCAGCAGGTATGGTGCCCTGGGAATTGCAGCGGCTATGTTTGCTGAAAGCGCCGGAGTTCCTTTTGCTTCCTCCCTGGTACTTTTAACTGCCGGCAGTATGATTTTAAGGGGGAGTTGTTCTTTTTTTAATATTTTTATCGCTTCCACTATTGGAATCACCCTGGGCAGCATTTGTAGTTACTGTATCGGTTTAGGAGGCAGTGTCCTGGGCCGGGCAGTAAAAATTAGGCGTATCAATAAGCAGAGCAACCTAAGAAATAATCAGCAGAACAACACAAACAAAGAGAAGGACTCGCAAAATAGAATATTGCAGCTTTGGAAAAAGTACGGGAACTTCTCAATTTTCATGGCTCAGCTCTGGGGTTTCAGCCGCACTTATATATCCTTTCCCGCCGGAGCTATGCATATGAATTTTGGTTTGTTTATAATCTACACATTTCTGGGAGGAGCAGTTTTCAGCCTGATGACTATCGGCCTGAGCATAGTTCTTACCAGCACTATGGGCCTGGTGCTTGCTTTTCTTAAATCCCTGGCTGAATTATCCCCCTGGTTACTGGTTATACCGGCTTCGCTTTTGGTCCTTTTAATCTACTGGTACTTTTACCGTAATAAAAGAATAGATTTTTCCATTTTTTCTTCCCTTTTGAGCAGGTGTAAAAGCAAGATCAATCGTAATTATTATAAGGGCCGTTAAATAGCATCCACTTTATTAGAAAGAAGGGATCACTAGACTTGAGTAAAGCAAATTTTAATTTAAAAGTTTACAGCGAACGCTGCAAAGACTGTGGTATATGCTTTGCATTCTGCCCGAAGAACAATTTGCAACCCAGTAAAGATGGAAGCCCGGAATTGATTGATCCCGAAGCCTGTACCGGTTGTAAATTGTGCGAATACATGTGCCCTGACTTTGCCATCCAGGTATACAAGGACGAGCAGGAAAACGAAGAAGCAGTTGAAAAAGTAACAAAGTCCAATCAACAAAAAGAGAGTTAAAATCCACTTAAATATGATTGGGAGAAGCTTCTTTAACCGCAAGCATTCCGGGCAGCAGAGTGGGAGTGGCACTTTAAATGACAAGTAACAAGTGGCAAAAACTAAATATCTTAAATGACCGCGATTTGAATCTTTCTACACTGTTGTGTGAAGAAAGCAGCCGAATAGTGATCGTCTGCCACGGTTTTACCGGCACAAAAGAGGGAGGAGGTCGCGCCCTGGAAATGGGAGAACAGTTGAGCGAGCTTGGTTTCAGCACTTTACTGTTTGATTTCAGCGGTTGCGGAGAAAGCGAAGGATTATGGCAGGATCTCACTCTCTCAGGTCAGGTTGATGATCTGGCCGCAGTAGTAAGGTGGAGCCGGGCCAACGGTTTTCAAGATATAGTTTTAACCGGGAGAAGCTTTGGTGGCAGCACAGCACTTATTCAAGCTGCCCGGGACCATGAAATTTTCGCTGTCTGCACCTGGGCCGCGGTAGCCCGACCGGAAAATCTTTTTGAGGGCTTTATCAATAACGAAATTCGTCCACCGGCTGAAAACATAGTAGCTATAGAAGGAGAGGGAGAAGTCTTATTCATAAAAAAGAACTTCTTTAAAGACCTTAAAAAACATAACCTTTTGGAATGCGCTTCTAAACTGACCCCGCGTAGTTACCTGGTGATTCATGGTTCTGAGGACGAATCTGTGCCGGTTGAAGATGCACACCTTCTTTACGATGCTGCCGAGCAGCCAAAAAAACTTGCGATCATAGAAGGGGCGGATCACCGTTTTACAGATAAAATAACTGAGGTTTGGCATGTTTTCTTTGAATGGTTAAAAACCCTGGACTATACCTTTAAGCCCGAATAATTAATTTGTCTTTCACGATACAGGCCTCGCTTCACAGGCCATTTTTAAGCCTTCACTCATATTTCAATAAAAATGAGCACTGCCCGGGAGCAAATACCGGGTTTTTTAATCCGAGCACCTCTTTAAACATAATTATTTTTGGTATAATAATGTAATGAAGAAGGGGGGAATAAATGTTTTGAACCTACAGGCTCAAGAAACAACAGCCCAGGTACCACAATTTGGTAAAGGGAAAAAGTACCTGATCACCACCCTGGGCTGCCAGATGAACGAACACGATTCTGAAGTTATGTCCGCCATGCTTGAAAACCTGGGCTACCTGCCTACTGAAAGCTTGGAAGAAGCGGACTTGATCATAATAAATACATGCGCAGTGCGAAAAAAACCGGAAGACAAAGTAGCCTCAATGCTCGGTAAGTACTACTCGCTAAAGAAAAAGAAGGAGGATTTGATTATAGCTGTGGGAGGCTGCATGACTCAACAGGAAGATTCTGCTTACTACATTAAGAACAGGTTTAAAAAGGTAGATCTTGTCTTTGGCACCCACGCTCTGCCGCGCCTGCCCCACCTGCTGGACCAGGCTCGCAAAAATAAAGAACCAATCGTTGACATCAAGGAAGATTATGCCGGCAGGGAAGGCTTGCCGGTCAAGCCGATTAGCTCTTATCATGCCTGGGTACCGATTATATATGGTTGCAATAATTTCTGCGCCTACTGCGTAGTTCCTTATGTGCGAGGCCGGGAACGCAGCCGTGAATTCAATGATATAATATCCGAAATTAAATCGCTCGAACGGCAGGGCTACAAAGAAATAACCCTGCTCGGCCAAAATGTCAACTCTTACGGGCAAGACCTGCCAGAGAAGATTACCTTTGCAGAACTGCTTGGAGAACTCAACCGGATTACCGGTTTTAACCGGATCCGCTTTATGACTTCCCATCCCAAAGACTTATCTCCCGAGCTGATTGAAACTGTGAAACGGGGTGAAAAGATATGCGAGCACTTTCACCTGCCGGTCCAGGCCGGTAGCAACCGGATTTTAGAAAAAATGAACCGCCGTTACACCCGCGAGCATTACCTGCAGCTGGCAAGCGATCTAAAATCCGCTATTCCCGGGGTTTCGATTACTTCCGACATTATTGTCGGGTTTCCGGGAGAAGGCGAAGCGGATTTTGCTGATACCCTAGATTTAATCGAAAAAGTTCGTTTTGACAGTGCTTTTGCTTTTATTTATTCCCCCCGCAAAGGAACCAGGGCCGCCCGCATGGAAGATAATGTAGATTACAAGGAAAAAGAAAGAAGGCTACAGCAGCTAAATCAGGTTCAGCAAAAAATCAGCAAGGAGGAAAATGACCGCCTTGTGGGGGAAGTTTTAGAAGTGATGGTTGAGGGTCCCAGTAAAAATGATCCGAAAATGCAAACCGGCAGGACCCGGACCAACAAGCTGGTTCATTTCCCCGGTTCGACTGAACTAACCGGTAAGCTGGCAACAGTAAAAATCACCGAGGCACGCACCTGGAATCTTTTCGGAGAATTGAAAGGGGTAGTTGATTGAACCGGACCAGCCCGATGATGAAGCAGTATCAGGAAATTAAAGAACAGCACCCGGACAAGCTCCTGATGTTCCAAGTAGGCGACTTCTATGAACTGTTTTTCGAAGACGCCCAGCTTGCAGCCCGGGAGTTGGAAATTGCCCTCACCTCCCGGGAGGCCGGCAGCGAAGACCCGATTCCCTTAGCCGGCATTCCGATGCATTCCGCGGAAACCTATTTAAATAAGCTGTTGAGCAAAGGCTACAAAGTAGTGATCTGCGAACAGGTAGAAGATGCCGCCCAGGCCAAAGGTCTGGTAAAACGAGAAATCACCGGCGTGCTTACTCCCGGAACCATTACCGATCCGGAAATGTTAGAAGAAAGCCGTAACAATTACCTGGTCACCCTGGTCAAGGGAAATGAAAGTCATTACGGTTTAGCCGCAGTGGATGTATCCACCGGTGATTTTCAAATCACCGAACAAAAAGGCGAGGGTGCCTGGGAAACTATTGCCGATGAACTGCACCGGCTTCAGCCTTCAGAACTATTATGCAGCAGTGAAGAAGTAGAACAGATCTGTAAAAAACAGCTGGAGAAGAAAAACAACGGGTTGATCGAGCGACTTCCCTACTTCCCGGGAGAAGAAGAAACCAGGCAGCTAATCACCGGACAATGGGATAAAAATACCTGGGAAGAATTAGAGTTGGACAAGTATCCCCTGGCAGCAACAGCAGGAGCTTCTGCTTTGGCCTACCTGCAGCTTTTGCAGCAGCTTTCCGGTAATGAAAAACAATTTCACCAGCTTGGTCTATACTTCACCAACCGCAACATGATCCTGGACAATATAACCAGCCGCAACCTGGAACTGACTCAGTCAATTCGGGAAGGCATCAGGCAGGGGAGCTTGCTGGGCTTACTTGACTGCTGTATGACGGCCATGGGTAGAAGAATGCTCAGACGCTGGGTGGAAATGCCCCTGGTAAACCAAAAGCGGATTGAAGAAAGGCTCGATGCTGTAACCGAATACCTGGAAAAACCATTACAGAGGCGGGAACTGCGCCGTGAGTTGCAGGAAGTTTTCGACCTCGAGCGTTTCTGCAGCAGGCTTTCTTATCAACGAATCAATGCCCGCGATCTGGTCTCGTTAAAGAATACGCTTTACCGGGTGGAAACCTTAAAAGAAAAAATTGCAGGCTGCCGGGCCTGGTTGTTGGAGGAAATCAATAATAAGCTGCCCGATTTTAACAGTTTAATCGACTTGATTGATAATGCGATAGTTGAAGACCCTCCACTTTCCTTAAAAGATGGTGGGCTTTTCAAGGAAGGCTACCATGAAGAAATCGATCGCTTAAAAAAAATTTCCAGTGAGGGCAACACCTTTCTGCTTGATTTCGAAAAAAAAGAGCGTGAAAGAACCGGCATTAAATCCTTGCGAGTGGGCTACAACCGCAATTTTGGTTATTATATCGAGGTAACCAAAACAAACCTTCACTTAGCGCCGCCTGAATATCATCGTAAACAAACCCTGGTCAATGCCGAACGCTTTACCACTGAAGAATTGCAACAAATGGAAGAGCAGATCACAGGGGCCAGGGAAAAGCTATCTGAGCTGGAATATTCCTTGTTTGAACAGCTGCGTGCTAAAATAGCTGAGTATACAGAGATGCTGCTGGCAGCTTCAAACGACCTGGCCAGGCTCGACTGCCTCCAGGGGCTTGCCGAAGTGGCCGAACGCAACAGTTACTGCCGCCCGGTTTTTTCTAACAATAATAAAATGTCAATTAAACAGGCCCGGCATCCGGTCGTAGAACAGCTTGCCTTTGAACGTTTTGTCCCTAACGATATCCACTTAGATAACAATCATTACCTCCTAGTTATTACCGGTCCCAATATGGCGGGAAAAAGCACCTACATCAGGTGTGCCGGCCTAATAGCGATTATGGCCCAAATGGGCGGTTATGTGCCGGCTGATGAAGCGGAAATACCGATCCTCGACCGGGTTTTTGCCCGGGTCGGGGCCAGCGATGATTTAAGTCGTGGCCACAGTACCTTCATGGTGGAAATGCAGGAAACGGCGGCCATTTTACAAGAAGCCACCGCTGACAGTATGATTATCTTAGACGAAATAGGCCGTGGAACCAGCACTTACGACGGTATGAGCATCGCCCGCAGCGTCCTGGAATACATCAGCCGCAAAATCAAGGCAAAAACATTATTTTCCACCCACTACCACGAGTTGACCAACCTGGAAGGGGAATTGCCCGGAATTAAGAACTACACTATTGCCGTCAAGGAAAAGGGCAAAGAGGTTATTTTCTTGCGACAGTTGCTACCCGGAAAAGCAGATAAAAGCTACGGGATCAACGTAGCCCGCCTGGCCGGAGTGCCTTCAGAGGTATTGATCCGGGCGGAAAAAATCTTGAATGAACTGGAACTGGCTGCCTCCACAAATGAAGACCGTCAGCTAAGTCTTTTACCAATGGTATCTGAGCCTTCACCGGATCATTCCAGGGAACTGGAAGTGGTCGATGAATTAAGAGAAATCGACGTAAACCGGATCACTCCCCTGGAAGCACTGCAAAAACTTTATGATCTACAAAAACAACTTGATCAGCAAGAAAACAGCGAGGAGGAATAGGACTTACAATATGGCGATAAAAATCCTCGATAAAAATACCGCCGAGCAGATTGCAGCAGGTGAAGTAATCGAAAATCCCGCCTCTGTAGTTAAAGAACTGGTTGAAAATGCCCTGGATGCAGGTTCCACAAGGGTGGAAGTGATCATTGAAGGCGGCGGCAAAAAATCGATCACCGTAACCGATAACGGAAAGGGGATTGATCCGGAAGAAGTACCCCTGGCTTTTGCGCGATTCGCTACCAGTAAACTGGCAGCTCTAGATGATCTCGACCGGTTAGACAGCCTGGGATTCCGGGGGGAAGCTTTGCCGAGTATTGCTGCTGTATCCAGGATCAAGTTGATCACCAGGCCGCCCGAAGCACTGTCCGGAACCCAGATCAAGGTTAACGGTGGAGAAATTGGTGAACAGGAGGAGGTGGGTGCTCCCCCGGGGACCAGGGTGGAAGTGACCGATCTTTTCTACAATACACCGGGAAGACTTAAGTTTCTGCGAGCCGACAATGTCGAGACTACCCGCATAAGCACCCTGCTCTCAGAAATGGCCCTGACTCATCCTGAAGTAGCCTTTACCCTAAAAAGCGGTAGCCGCACCCTGTTCAGCTCCTCGGGAGACGGGATCCTGTTACATACTATTGGTTCGCTTTATGGCACTGAAACTGCTGAAGGGATGCTTCAGGTTAATCGCAAGGATTCTGTAACCGGGTGCAGCATAAGCGGCTACATCTCAGCCCCATATTTAACCAGGTCTTCACGCCGCTGGGTTACCCTGGTAGTTAACGGCCGCCTGATCAAAAATTCAATGCTTGTAAACGCTTTAGAACGCGGTTACGGCGATCTTTTGGCCTCCAATCGTTACCCCCTGGGAGTTTTAAACCTAACTGTACCGCCGGGAGCGATTGATGTCAATGTTCACCCGGCCAAAACCGAAATCAGGTTTCAAAAACCTGAGCTAATCAAAGGCCTGGTTTACAAGGCAGTTAAACTATCCCTGCAGGAAAATCGCTCCATACCACAATGGCCGGGAACAGAAGATTGCCGGAATTATGCCCCGGAAGGTAAAAGCTATAAGGCTGCGCCCAAATCCGGAGGATTTAGTGCCGGGGACAAAACCGTTTTCCGTGAAACCGCCAGGCCGGCAGAAACACAGGAGCGCTTGAGCTCCTTTCCCGATCAGAAAAAAGCAGAATCATTTATGTTACCTTCCCTGGGAACTGGTGGTTTGGCAGAACAAAAGAGAGAGGGGGAAACTTTTTCTGCCCCGGGAGAATGGCACCTGATTGGACAATTCATGCAAAGCTATATAATCGTGCAAAAAGAAGAGAAGCTGTTGCTCATCGATCAGCATGCCGCCCATGAACGAGTTATCTACGAACAGTTAGAAAAAAAGGCCGGGGTTACCAGTCTCGACAAAACAGCCCAGTTAACCATGCCCCTGAAGCTCGAAATACCTCCACCATGGAGGGATAGGCTTCCCCTGTTGTTGCCCCTGCTTGAAGAAACCGGGTTTAAACTTGACCCTGTAAATGAAAGCACCTATTTGATCAAAGCCGTTCCCTTCTTGCTCCGGGAAAGCGCAGATATCACGCAGCTTTACGATCTGCTTGAAGAGATCATTTCTGCCGGAGAAGGCAGTGCTGATGAATACAGGGATAAAATATACAAAACCATAGCCTGTCATCGCTCAATCAAGGCAAAACAACCGCTTTCCAGGGAGGAAATGGAACACCTGGTCCGGGAGTGGGAAGAAACTCCGCGATCCGGTTACTGCCCCCACGGCAGACCGGCAGTAATCGGCTTTGATAAGGCCCAGCTCGATAAAAGCTTTCACCGCAGTGAAGGTGAGTAATATGTTTTATACTCGATACGACAACAAGCCAGCACTCCTGGTCCTGGTTGGGCCAACAGCGGTGGGGAAAACCGCCCTTGCTATCAAAGTGGCAAAGCATTTAAATACCGAAATTATCAGTGCCGACTCGGCTCAGGTTTACAAACGATTAGACATTGGCACGGCCAAACCCACTCCCCCCGAGCGTAAATCTGCCAGGCATCACCTTATAGATATTGTCGAACCGGATCAAAATTTCAGCGTCGCCGACTACCAAAAGCTGGCCTACGAAAAGATCGAACAGCTCCTTCGTGTGGGCAAATTACCTTTCCTCGTCGGTGGAACCGGTCTTTATATTAGTGCAGTGATACACGGCTACGCTTTTGGACAAAAAGGAGCCAACAAGGAGTTGAGAGATACTTATGAAAGGCTGGCTGATACCGAAGGCCTCGAGCAGCTCCACGAAAAGCTGAAAAGGATCGACCCGGAAACTGCCTCCAAGATACATCCCAATGACCGCAAGCGCATTATCCGTGCTCTTGAAGTTTACAACTTAGAAGGCAAACCGATTTCAAAACAAGTAAATGAAACAAACAGAGAATCCCCGCCCTACAGCTCCCTGATCTTCGGCCTTTACATGGAGAGGGAAAAACTGTACCAAAGGATTGAACAGCGAGTTGACGACATGCTTGAACAGGGGTGGCTCGAAGAAGTGCGCAATCTTTACAACCACGGTTACAATGAAAAGGACCCGGGAATGCAGGTTTTAGGTTACCGACAGCTGATTGAATATTTAAAAGGCGAAAGGGATTGGGAAGAAACCCGGTCGGAAATAAAAAAACAGACCCGTAACCTGGCTAAAAGGCAGTTAACCTGGTTTCGCCGGGAAAAATCGATCAACTGGCTTACAATTAGCGAAAAGATCGAACTTGACAATTTAACTGAAAATATTTGCGAAAAAGTGAAGGAAATTATCACCTTTCGGGCGAATAATAACTTTTGAAATGACCATACAGAAATAGAAGGGAGTCAGGTAAATGAAAGGCGCATTTAACTTGCAAGATACTTTTTTAAACCAGGTTCGAAAAGAGAATATGCTATGCACTGTTTTTTTAATTAATGGCTACCAGATAAAGGGGGTCGTCCGTAGCTTCGATAACTTTACTTTGCTCCTGGAAGTAGAGGGAAAGCAGCAGCTCATCTATAAGCATGCTGTATCGACAATGATCCCTATGCGAAATGTTAGTTTAAAAACAACAGAAGGAGAACAGCCCGAAAACAACTCCGCCCCGGCACCAGGAAAAGAATAGGGAAGGGATGTTTATTTGAGAGAAAAAGTGAAAGAAAAAGAAAAAGCGATCCTGGTGGGCTTAGATACCGGTTCAACCAACGAAGATATCGACCGTTCCATGGAAGAATTAGCGCTTCTGGGCGACACTGCCGGAGCGATTGTTACCGATAAAGTGGTCCAAAAAAGAAATGCCCCGGATCCGGCTTATTACATCGGCCGGGGTAAAATCGAGGAACTTACCGCCCTGGTGGATTACCACGGGGCGGAAATGATCATCTTCAATGACGAGCTATCTCCCTCGCAGATCCGTAATATTGACGAATTGACGGAAGCCAAGGTAATCGATCGGACCAACTTGATTCTCGATATTTTCGCCCGCCGCGCTTTGTCCCGTGAAGGCAAGCTGCAGGTGGAGCTGGCCCAGATGAATTATCTCCTGCCGCGCCTGGTAGGTCTGGGAAACCAGCTTTCCCGCCTGGGCGGGGGTATTGGTACCAGAGGACCAGGAGAAACCCAGCTCGAGGTCGACCGTCGAGTCATCCGACGCCGGATCACCGATTTGAAAAAAGAAATCAAATCACTAAGGAAACACCGCGCCCTGCACAGAAAACAGCGCGAAGAAAGCCGTTGCAATGTAGTTAGCCTGGTCGGCTACACCAACGCTGGCAAATCTACCCTGTTAAATGCTCTGACTGGCGCCGATCTTTACACCGAAGACAAGCTGTTCGCTACATTAGATCCGATTGTGCGCCAGGGAACTCTGCACGGCGGTCAAGAAGTCCTTTTTACAGACACGGTCGGATTCATTGAAAAATTACCCAGGCAGCTGGTCGCCGCTTTTCAGGCCACCCTGGAAGAATTGCTTTCCGCTGATCTTTTGCTGCACCTTGTTGATTTAAGCCATCCGGATTACTATAACCAGATCAAAATAGTCCGTGAACACCTGGCCGATCTGGATCCTGAACACCACCGTCGCGAACTCCTGGTTTTTAACAAAATTGACCAGTTAGAGCAAGGCTCGGAACAATCATTTTTAGCCCGGGAATTTCCTTCGGCTTCATTCATTTCCGCAAAAACGGGTGAAGGGCTCGACGAACTAAAAGAAAACATCGCTGCCTACCTCAAACAACAGCGATGGAACCTTAAAGTATATTTACCTTACAGCGAGGGCAAGCTGTACTCGGAACTGCAAAAATACGGTGAAGTGCAGAGTGTTAAGTCAAAACCGGAACACCTTGAAGTGGTAGCAGCTGTAGACGCTAAACTTGCCGCCAAGCTTGAACCCTATACCCAGCAGCCCGCTAACCGGGACTCCGGATCGAATAACAGATAAGCTTTCAGCTAATCATATTTTCCTGAATAAACCGATTACCTTCCCCAGGATTTCTGCTTCCCTGGCATAGATCGGTTCAAATGTGTCATTTTCAGGCTGCAACCGGTAGCCATCCTTTTCAAAATAAAGGCGCTTCACCGTAGCCTCATCTCCGAGGAGGACAGCTACGATTTCCCCGTTTTCTGCAGACTTTTGTTGCCGGACAATCACATAATCGCCGTCATCAATTCCGGCGCCCACCATGCTTTCACCTTTAACCCGGAGCACAAAACACCCCTCTTCGGCATGGATGGCCGAAGGGATGGGGAAATAACCTTCTTTATTTTCCTCGGCTAAAATAGGTTGACCAGCGGTAATTCTGCCTATTAGTGGGGCAAATACGCACTTTTCTTCCTGTTCCGCCACGGGATCACCGTCTACATTGCGTAAAAGCTTGATTGCCCGTGGCTTGGTAGCCATTTTTGAAATATATCCCTTACTTTCCAAGATATCGAGGTGTCCATGCACGGTAGCAGTTGAACTTATGCCCAGTGCCTTACAGATTTCTCGTACTGAAGGGGGGTAATTCCAGCGGGCTACTTCCTGTTCAATAAATTCCAGCACTCTTTTCTGCTTGTCAGTGAGCGGTTCCAAGTGATCACCCTCTTAAAATCCTGATTATACCTGTAATTATAGCATTGTTTAATCAGGGTAGCAAACTATTGTTTGACTTAAAGCAACCGTTTGTCTGCCGTGGTAACCCTACTTATTTTAGTCGGTCATTATTTTTTGACTCGTTGCCGTTGAGTTTAACCAGTTTATTCAAACCGTTCAAGTACGCCTTGGCACTGGCCTCGATAATATCAGTACTCGTGCCCCTGCCGGTAATAGAGCGATCCTGGTATGAGAGGTCCACCTGGACTTCTCCTAAGGCATCGCGACCCTGGGTCACAGCATTTATCCTGTATTTTTCAAGGCTTATGGCAAGCCCGGTAATTTTGTTAATCGCGTTATAAGCCGCGTCAATAGGACCTGAACCGACAGCCATTTCTTCAACAGTACTTTCATCTTCCCTGATCAAACGGATTACCGCTGCAGGAATACTCTTGCTGCCACTGACTGTCTGCAGGTAATCCAGCCTGTAGCGAGGCTCGGTAGAAGAAAGATGATCAAGCACCAGGGCTTCAAGGTCTTCAGGGTAAACTTCTTTCTTTTTATCGGCCAGATCAACAAAATGGCCGTAAATGATCTCAAGCTGGTCGTTATCCAGGGAAAAGCCCAGTGTCTTTAACTGGTTAAGAACAGCACTACGCCCTGAGCGGGCGGTCAGGCACATTTGGGCTGCAGCTCCTCCGATTAATTCTGCATCGATAATTTCGTACGTCTCCTTGTTCTTTAAAATACCGTCCTGGTGAATACCCGAAGAGTGGGCAAAAGCGTTAAGGCCCACCACCGCTTTGCTGGAGGGCACCGCTATGCCGGTCAGTTTGCTGACCAGGCGGCTGGTCCGGTAGATCTCCGAAAAATTAAGGTTGCTGTAATAGGAAAAATAGTTCTGCCGGATGCGCAAGGCTACGGCGATTTCTTCCAGGGCTGCGTTACCGGCCCGTTCACCGATGCCGTTGATGTTACACTCCACCTGGCGAGCACCGTTTTTGATCGCTTCCAACGAATTGGCAACGGCCAACCCCAAATCATTGTGACAGTGAACACTTAAAATATTTTTATCCAGGCCGGGTACTTTTTCACGAAGCCTGCGGATCAGTAATCCATATTCCTCGGGCACTGCATAACCCACGGTATCCGGAATATTAATGGTGGTTGCTCCCGCTTTTATTACCGCTTCAATAAGTTCATAGAGGTATTCTTCTCGGGCTCTTGTTGCATCTTCGGGTGAGTATTCAATATTATCGGTATATTGTCTTGCATACTTTACAGAATCTACAGCCTGTCTAAGAAGAACATCCGGGTCTTCTCTATGCTTGTATTGCATATGTATATCGGAAGCGCCTAAGAATATATGGAGCCTTGGGTTTTCAGCATCCTTGATCGCATCCCATGCTTCATCAATATCTTCCGGTACAGCCCTGGCAAGGGCACAGATAGCAGGGCCCTTTACTTGTCGGGCAATTGCCTGGACCGCCTTTTTTTCCCCGGGTGATGAAATGGGAAAGCCCGCTTCAATGATGTCCACCCCGAGGCGCCCCAACTGGCGGGCAACTTCAACTTTTTCATCGTAATTCAGACGTGCCCCCGGGGTTTGCTCACCGTCCCTGAGCGTACTGTCAAATAGGTAAATTCTTTCTGCTCCCTTTTTTTCATTTACTACTGTGTTCATGACAATCTCCTCCAGTTCATTAAATTAAATTTAAGATAACACATACTGCTGAAAGACCCCTGCCTAATCCAAACAAAAAAGCTTTCGTCAAGAGACGAAAGCATATTCGCGTTACCACTCTTCTTGGCGGCATAACTACTACCACCCACTCATTGCACTAACGGATGAACCCGGTCAATCCTAATCCCCGTGTAAAGGTTTCGGGTGACAGCTAACGGAGGAGTTCACCAGCCCTGCCACTACCGCCTTGCACCTGGTGACAGCTCTCTGAAAATGGCTAAGAAGCCGGTTACTGGTTCCGATCATTGCTTTTTCCAATTATATAATTGCTTGTTAGATTAACTCATAACTGACCATCTGTCAAGGATTTTTTTTCACGAAGATAGAGTACCGTCTTAACTTGACATTGGAAGGATATTCCTTCAGAATATAAATATAATTCCGTATCTGGTTACAGTTCTGTTTTTACCTTTTAACGGTGGCATATGAAAATTTTAGGTACTAAATAGGCGGTATAGCCATGAGCAACCGTAAAAAAGTGCCGCAGGCACTTAACAACTACGAGCAATTAGCGCTTTTAAGGCAGCCCAACCCCAGGGCTCCGACCGGTTTGCGCAACCTCTGTATTATCAGCCTTATGCTAAAAGCGGGCCTACGGGTTAATGAAATAATCGAGTTAAATGAAGCAGATATCGACTGGATAGATGGCAAAATCAAAATTAGGGGGAGCAGGTCAGCCAAAAGCCGCACCCTGTGGCTAGAAAAAGGAGATCTGGCTCTTTTAAAAAAATGGCGCGAAATAAAACCGGAGGGAGCAGGAGGTCTGCTCTTTACTACTCTTGATAGCAACATGCTTAATGACCGATACTTGCGAGAAATGATCAAACGCCTTTCCCGCAAAGCCGGCATCGCAAAAGATGTCTACCCGCACCTTTTGCGTTATACATTTGCTGCCAACTTAATGCGGGAAATAAAAAGCATCCGCCTGTTGCAACAAGCACTAGGACACCGGGACCAATCTGCAACCCAGATGTATATCAATCTTTTATTCAACGAATTGAGTGAACCAGAGTTCAGTCCTGAAGGTGGTGTCCGCAGCGGCATGCCGGTGCAGGATGCAGAACTAAACCCTGAAAAAACTGTATGGAATTATTTGGTAAATGGAAGGGAGGAAGAGGTTATCAAAGGGGACAAAGATCAATTTAACCGGAAAAATGAAAACAAACAGGATCAAATAGGACAAAACCATGCCTCTGAAAATGATTACCTTGAAGAACAAAGAGATGAAAAAGCAAATCACAGCAGGACTGATGTTAATGAAGACACTCAAGAACACTCCCTGGACAAACCAAAAGAAAAGACGGAAACTCGCAAGAAAGAAAGGAAAGAGGTAGAACCGAAAATATCAATTGTCGCTGAAAACAGCTACGATGATGGAGAGAAAAAAAATAAAGCAAAAAAACCGATACCGCCGATCAAGTGCAGTCACTGTAGTTATATCTTATCATACCAGGATGATTGTCCTAAATGTGGTACCGCATTTAATGAAATTGTCAAACACTGGCGTCGTAACCTGTGGTAATATCATGGCCGGCTGCAAATAAATGAAGTCACTAGCACAACAGAGGAGGGTTGTTGAGCGTAGGGGTGGGGGCGAGTTATGTTGCTGAAAAGGTAATAATTTATCCTGCAGAAACTTCCGATAATATATCTTATGTAAACTAAAAGGGGAGAGCAAAATAATCTCCCAATTTGTCGGCACTTCAGTAAATATTTCTTTTTGCTTACCTAATCCCCTAAATTCAGCTCAACTTAATAATAAATTTTCAAGTCTGTTTACAAATTGTTTTTACTGTTATAATTAATTTGTCGGTTTGATCATGTGATTGTTTTTTATAACACTGACTACTCGTTAAATGGAGCTGGTAACCCTGAACAAAAAATTATTTACTATATTATTTATCCTAACCTCCACCTCCCTCCTGCTTTTTTCTTGCAGCGCAGAAGATAGTGCTCCTAAAAACGAAATAACAGAGAACGAAGTAAAGAACAAAGGTCATGAACTAGAAGATGAGTTTTCAAATGGATCTGATGAAGAAAACAAAAACGCTGACCAATCTCATAACCAGGTTACAGAGCCTGCATTGAAAGAGCTGCCCAGGGATTTCTTTGTCGGGATATACTCAGGCCAGGGCAGCTGGTATGAAAGCGCTGAAGCAACCAGGCGATTTCTCGAAAATCATGATATTAAATGGGATGATTTTGATGAAGAAGATGCCCTTGATCATGAGGAGATCAACCGTTTCGATCTGCTCTGGTTTCCCGGCGGATTTGCCGCCGAATACAAGAATTATATCAAAGATCACGCGATTATTCGTGATTTTGTCCATGAAGGCGGTTTGTTCATCGGCAGTTGCGCCGGGGCTTATTATGCTTCCGCAATTCTAAAGTGGAAAGGTACCGGTTACGAATATCCTTTAGACTTTTTTGACGGAAAAGGTAGCGGCCCCATCCCAGCCCTCGCTTATGGTGAAGCAACTACTATTTACTTAGATGATGAGCACCCGGTTAACCAGGATTACAGCTCTATTACCGAAATGTATTATTTTGACGGACCCTATTTTGAACCAACTGACGAAGACCAGATCACCGTCCTGGCCCGTTACCAGGTTAACGAAGAGCCTGCCGTTATCTCCGGGAAAAGCGGAGATGGCAGTTACCTATTGTTGGGTCCTCATCCGGAACTGGGCGGTTACAGTGAAGCTTCTTCAGGGTTTAACTTAGATGGTGAGAACGGTGCCCGGTGGTCCTGGCTTTATGCCCTGCTTAAGTGGTTTGGCAGCACCTATAGTAACTGATAGTCACATGACACTTTTTTCTATAGCCCGGTAATAGTTAAGCAGATACGGGATATGATATAATTATGGAAATATAAAATGAAAATGGTTGGTACCAAATCAACCCTGTTTATGGAAGAAGGTGCATCTAACTTGCGGCGTATTTATTTTTTAATCCTGGCTTTAATCCTGGTTGCCCTTTTCTTTGTTCTCGGCACCCGGGCCGGCAATAGCTATCCCCCGGCCGAACTTTTAGACCGGGCCGTTTCTTTAGTTGACGGATTTACCGGAGCGGCAGAAGAACAAGAAGAAAATACTGAAGTAGAAGCAGATCCAGAGGAGGAAAAAAAAGAAGAAGAAAATGATTCTGAACCCGAGCTTCGTTCAATCAATATGCTTGTAGCCGGCGATATCACCGCCCATGTACCGCAGATTGACCAGGCGCACCTCGGAGATGGTGAATATGACTTTACCCCGAGTTTTGAAGTCATCGCCCCCTACCTCAGGGAAGCGGATATTACCGTGGGGGACCTGGAAACATCCCAGGCAGGACCTGATATTTCTTTCTGGGGCTATCAAGGTTACACCGGTTACCCCCTGTTCAATGCTCCCCAGGAACTATCCGAGGCACTGGCCGAAGCGGGCTTTACAGCCTTGAGTGTAGCCAATAACCATACCCTTGACCGGGGCTACGAAGGATTGATGGAAACGCTAAGCCATGTAAGAAGCCTGGGGATTGAAACTTTTGGCGCCTATAAAAGTTGGGAAGAAAGAAGCAGCCCCTTAATCATCGAAAAACAGGGCATTGAAATTGCCATGATTGGATATACTTACGGTTTGAACGGTATTCCTATCCCAGATGGCCATGAATACTGTGTCAACAAAACCGTCAATTTTGAAGATATCACCCCGGTAGTCGAAGATATTAAAACAGCCAGAGATAACGGTGCGGACCTGGTGGCTGTTTTTCCCCACTGGGGTGAAATGTACGTAACCGAACCCCAGCCACAGCGGCTGCGCCAGGTAGCCAAAGAGCTGGCAGAAGCAGGAGCCGATCTCATCATGGGCGGACATCCCCACACCATCCAGCCTATGGAATGGTTTTTCCCGGAAGATGAAGATGGTGAAGAAAGAGCTGCCCTGGCAATCTACTCTTTAGGCAACTTCATCTCCAACCAGCATTATCCTCACAATCCAACTCCTTACGTGGAGTACGGGATATTGCTCGATCTAGATTTGACCAAAAACTTAGAGAGCGGCGAGGCCTGGATCAGTGGAGTCGATTACGAAATAACCTGGGTGCACAGGGACTGGCGCCACAGGATCCTTCCTCTTTCAACAATTTTCGATGGAAACCCCGAAGATTATAACTTGAGCGAATCGAGAGTTGAAGAACTGAAAACGTGGTACCAGAATAACATCGAGGTGGTTGAGAAATACGGACATCCGGAGGATAAAAATAAGGCCATGGAAATAGCCGAGCGTTTATATCGCGAAGCTCATGAACAGTATAACCGTGGAGGAAACGAAAATTGAAAATAGGCATCTTTACCGACAGCTTCCGCCCTTATACGAGCGGAGTAGTCAGGTCGATAGAACTGTTTTCCCGTGAATTTAACAGCCGGGGCCACGAAGTCTATATTTTCGGCCCTGACTATCCTCTGCTGCAACCGCCGAAAGAACAAGGGGTTTTTCGATTCATCTCCCTGCCCGCCCCGACAATGCCGGAATTTTCACTGCCCATACCAATTTCAGTCCAGCTTGGTTCGACAATAAAAAAAATCGGGCTGGATGTTATACACGCTCACTCGCCTTTTCTCTTAGGGCGCATGGGCGCGAGAGCTGCCCGCCGCCACAAATTACCGCTGGTTTTCACTTTCCATACTCTTTATGAACAGTATGTCCATTACTTCCCCTTTGCCCGCAAAGCATCGAAGACTGTGGTCCAATCAATTGCCCGGGATTTTTGCAACCGCGCCAACACAGTAGTTGCTCCTTCGCAGATTGTTGTCAACTACCTGCAGCGAATCGGCGTAAACTCTCCGATCGTAAATATTCCTACCGGGGTGGATCTGGAAGAGTTCAAAGAGGTTAACCCAACCTGGCTGGAAGAAAATTATGAAATCAACCCTGACGATAAAGTTCTTCTTTTTGTCGGGCGCCTGGGAGAAGAAAAAAATGTCACTTTCCTGATTAAAGCCTTCAGCGATATCCAGGAAGCCTACCCGGACTGCCACCTGGTCCTGGTCGGCAAAGGGCCCCAGGAAAATCAATTGCGCAAAATGTGCCGCAAGCTTAAGATCGAACACAAGGTTACCTTTACAGGTGTCCTGCCCCGGCAAAAAATCGTTCACTGCTATGCCAGCGCTGATCTATTCGTTTTTCCCTCGGTAACTGAGACCCAGGGCCTGGTCATCGGCGAAGCCAAAGCCACCGGCCTGCCGGTTGTGGCAATTAAGGCATACGGTCCGGCGGAAATGGTTGCAGACGGTGAGGATGGTATATTGACAGAGCCATCCCAGTCTTCATTCACCGGCGCTACCCTGGAACTGCTGCAAAACCAGGCACTTTATGAACAGATGAGCAAAAAAGCTTCCGAGAATGTTTCGAAGATATCTGCGGCCCGCTTTGCCGAACGCATGCTTGAAGTTTATCAAGACCTCATTGATAACAACATCTATGCTCAAAAGAAAAAATTTCGCAAGTTTGCCTGGAAAAAAGTCGATGCCGGGAATTTTTACAACAAAAGATTACAGCGCTAACCCCCTTACTTAGCATTCCTCTGCACTCCTATCTTTTTTACGGGTATTCACCCAATATAAAGTGGACTTTCAAGCAAAGCGGTTGATAACTAATGGTTCTTTAGATATAATATTAACTGCAGTGCGGGATGGTGTAGTGGCAGCACGGGTGACTCTGGATCACCAAGCCCAGGTTCGAACCCTGGTCCCGCAGCCATTTTTTATATCCGAAAAAGGTGCCCTGGCTTTTTGGCATTTTTAATAAGCGCTAGAGGAGGACCGGACATGCTCAACTTAATTATTGGACTCATATTAATCGCTATATTCTTTGTTTTAGTATTCATGCTTAAAAAGGGATATGAAGAAAAAGCACAGAAGGAACAGGAAGAAGCAAGACTGGAAGAACTGCGAAACCCTTCCTCAAAAAATAAGAAAAAGAAAAAATAAAGCAGGATAAAGATCCTGCTTTATTTGTGCTTGCATAGCCGTACTGCATTTTTGTCTGCTGCCGGTTCATAGCTGACAACAGCGGCAACTTGAGTTCACAAACTCTCGCTTTGTCTACCCCGGAAACCCACTATTATTACGAAAGCTTCCTCTCGATATATTCTGCTGCTTGCTCCATTCTCTCTGCTGTTGTATCGCGGCCCAGCAGGGCCAATATGTCAAAAATACCGGGGCCTACAGTACAGCCTGTAACAGCCAAGCGGGTCGGGTGAATCAAACGGCCTTTAGAAATCTCCAACTCTTCACTAAACGAGCTGTAGAGTTCTTCCACAGAATTTTTGTCGTAATGTTCCATTGACCTGATTTCTCCGGCAAGCCTGCGCAAGTAATCTGCAACATTTTCCTTGTAAAACTGTTTATTTACACCTTTTTCTTCATATTCGAAGTCATCTGTATAAAAATATCTTGCTCCCTCGGCCAGTTCCACCAGGGTTTTTGACCGTTCCCGGACCAGGTCAATGACCTGTTTAAAATAATCATATGCTTCATCACTAAGAGGAGTTTTTAACAAACCCCGTTCTTCGAAAAACGGCAGGGCCGCTTCTGCCAATTTATCCAGGTCATACACGCGCATATAGTGATTATTTATCCAGGCCAGTTTATTTACATCATAGATTGCCGCCGTTCTGCTTACTCTATCGAGGCTGAAGCGGGAAATCATTTGTTCAAGGGGCAATATTTCTTCATCTTCACCAGGCGACCACCCCAACAAAGCCATATAATTAACCAGCGCTTCCGGAAGATGTCCTTCGGCATAGAATTCCTCAACGGAAGTAGCGCCGTGCCTTTTGCTCAGTTTGCTTCTATCCGGGGCGAGAATCATCGGGACATGTGCAAAACGGGGTAGTGAATAGCTCAGTGCCTCTGCGCAAATCTGCTGACGGGGAGTATTGGATAAATGCTCTTCAGCGCGAATTACATCGGTAATCTGCAGCTCTAAATCATCAACAATGCTGGCAAAATTGTAAGTTGGATAGCCGTTTGATTTTAAAATAATAAAATCATCAAGGTAGGCATTGTCAAAATTAACCTCTCCCCTTATCGCATCCTGCACAACTGTCTGTCCCTGGTCAGGAGTGTGCAACCTGATCACATAATTTCTTCCTTCTTGTTGCAAAGCCTTTTCGTCTTCTGCCGACAAATGTCGGCAGGTTCCTGGATACAGGTAAGCCCTGCTTTCTTTCCGGGCGACTGCGCGACTTTCGGCAAGGTCTTCTTCAGTACAGTAACAATGGTAAGCCTTGTTACTTTCCAAGAGCCGCTGCGCTTCACTGCGGTAGTGTTCAAGCCGCTGCGACTGGTAATAAGGGCCTTCATCCCAGTTCAATCCCAGCCAATGCAGTGAAGCAAACAATTTATCAATGTAATCTGTTTTTGATCTTTCAAGATCGGTATCATCAATTCTTAAAATAAATTTACCGCCTTTATTGCGGACAAATAGATAATTGAAGAGGGCCGTTCTGGCCCCGCCAATGTGAAGTTCTCCGGTTGGACTTGGCGCGAATCTCACTCTGACTTCAGACACAACTACACCTCTTTTTATGAAATCAAATAGTCAAGTAATCTAAAAAATGTTTATGAAAGGATAACCAGAGGCTCTTCATTGTCAACCGTATCACCTTTACTAACCAGAATTTTTTCCACTGTCCCGGCCTGAGATGCAGTTAGTTCGTTTTCCATTTTCATTGCTTCCAGGATCAGCAACACATCGCCTGCTTCTACCTTATCTCCTTCATTAACCCTTACTTCCAGCACAGAACCCGGCATAGGCGCTTTTAAGCTTACCTCACCTTCCGATGATGCAGTTTTTTTGGGTTCCGGTGTAGAAGCAGCGCCCTGATTGCTTTCATTGGCAACTTCTTTTTTCTCTTCCTTTGCCAGTGTTGTGTCTGTTGAAGAAGTGGCGCTTCCCCCAGCCTGTGGTTTTGGTGTTTGAGGAGTGGTATTTGTTTTAGCCGGTTCGCTGCTTGAATCCTCTTCTTTTAACTCCTCAACCTGGACTGTATAAGTCTGTCCGTCAACAACAACCTTAAAAGTTTTCACGGTTTTTATTCCTCCTGATTCTTTCTAATTCATGCCTGGTTTGCAGCAGTTCTTTTCTGCCGGCAAGGCGCCAGCTATTTACAGCGGTTACCAATGAATCCTGCCTGGTAACCGATATTTTTCCCGCTTTGAAAGACGGAGTCTGTTCGTTTATATAACTGATTACAGCTGCTGATATGGCAGCAACCACTCTCTGGTTATGACCTTCTTCCGCTTCAGCCGGAATAACTTCTTTACCGGGAGCACTAATTGGTCTTACTGGTTCAACGTCATTTTTATTGTCCTCAACCCTTTTAGCTGCGATTTGCAGTAAACGCATCATTAAAACCATAAACATCATAATTACTAAGGCGGTAATGATTCCGGAAACGCCGATTTCCACAGCCTGGCTCCAATTCCAAGCCAGTAATGTCATTGCGTGCAGCATAAAGCTTCTCTCCCCTTGCAACAATTAATAAATTTAACCTATCCAGATCGCTTACAATTTTACCGGAGGACCATTTCCAGAAAAACCCCTGCTACGATCGCAGATCCAATAACCCCGGCCACATTTGGGCCCATTGCGTGCATTAACAGAAAATTGCGTGGATTTGCCTTCACTCCTTCATGGTGAACTACCCTGGCAGCCATGGGCACGGCGGAAACCCCGGAAGCTCCAAGCATCGGGTTGAAAGAATCCTTCGAAAACTTAGCGATAAGTTTTCCAAACAGCACTCCCCCGGCGGTTGCGGTAGCAAAAGCTACCAGACCCAAACCAAGTACCATCAGAGTCTCGGGCTGCAGCACCACGTCTGCCGGAAGCGATGCGCCTATGCTTAACATTAATAATATAGTCAGCACATCGATAAAAGCTGACTGTGCAGTTTGTGATAACCTTTCCACCACTTTACTTTCCCGCAACAGGTTGCCAAAAGCGAACATTCCTACCAGGGGTGCTACCCGGGGAACAATTAAACAAACTACAACCAGAAGCAGGATGGGAAACATAATCCGTTCCAACTGGGAAACCTCCCTGAGCTGAGGTTTCATGTAGGTTTCTCTTTCTTTTTTACTGGTGAGGCGCTTAATTATCGGTGGCTGAATGATAGCAACCATGGCCATGTACGAATAAGCAGAAACCGCTGTAATACCCAAAAGGTCAGGGGCCAACATCGCCGTAACATAAATTGTAGTCGGCCCATCAGCTCCCCCAATAATCGCTATGGAAGCAGCTTCTTCCAACCCAAAATCGGCAACTCCCCATAAGCCCAACGCCAGGGCTCCGAAAAAAGCAATAATAATACCAATCTGCGCTGCCACTCCAAGAAAAAATCCTTTCCGGTCGGCTAAAAGTGGCCCAAAGTCGGTCATCGCCCCAAGGCCCAAAAAAATTAACTGGGGTAATATAGTAAACTGAAATATGCCATAATAACGAAGAATGCCGAGTAAACCTGCTTCTGCAGGACCCAGGCCAGGTCCGGGCTCTACCAAAAGCCCTGTAAAGGGCAGGTTGGCCAGAATCATCCCCACTCCGATAGGAAGCAACTCATATGGTTCCCATTTTTTAACGATGGCAAGATATATAAAAGCTAAGCCGGCAATAATCAGGATAATATGACCCAAGGTCAAACCGAAAAAACCAGGTTGGTATGGTAATTCCAACTTTATCCCCTTCTTTTCTTAGATTAACTTTAGCTGCATAGATCAATACAAAATTATTTAGTAGATCAACTTACCTCTGGCCCGTTCCCGCAAAAATTTTGTGCTCAGGAATACAATTATATGAAGACTAGGGCCTGCTTGCCACCATTGACCCCTCAAAAATCGTATATTAGATTTTAGCATTTTTTTACCTTGATGAAAAGAGGAAAATTAAACTAATTTATGGCAGTGAATTAAAGGGTTGCATTCTTTAACTCATCCAGGTAGTGTTTTGGAACAGCCATTTCCCTCGGGTAGCGGATTTCTTTCCTGCTGTCACCGTGGTAATCGGTGCCACCGGTGATCAGCAAACCTTTCTCCAGGGCGGTATTGTGGTAATAACGTATTTGCTGTTTGGTGTGGTCGGGATGAAACACTTCTATTCCGTCCAATCCCATTGTTATAAGTTTGTCAGTGATATCTTCCTTATGGAACCCCGGGTGGGCAATAACAATCACCGCTTTCACTTCACGTAAAAGTGCCATTGCCTGCTTTAAAGTCATCGTTTCGCGGGGAACATAAGCCTGGCGATTCCTGGTTAGGTACATCGAAAAAGCTTCATCTAAAGTGTGAACATATTTTTTCTTTACCAGCAACCGGGCCAGGTGCATCCTGCCGGGAGCGGCATTACCGGCTTCTTTTTCCACTTCATTATATTCAATTTTAAAGCCCAGCTCTTTTAATTTGTCCACCATTTTACCCATCCGCTTAAACCTCTCGGCCTGAATTTCTTCCAGAGCGTTGCTTAACAGTTTAAGTTTACTTGGATAATATCCTAGAATATGAATTTCCTCATTGTTTTCCAGAATACTGATTTCCACCCCGGGAACCAGTTCCACTCCATACTTGTTGGCAGCTAATTCCGCTTCGGGCAATCCTGCTATGGTATCATGGTCAGTCAATCCGATCGCACTTAAATGGTAGCGATGCGCCAGCTGGATTAATTCACCCGGAGTGTTAAGTCCGTCGGATACATTGCTATGCATATGTAGATCTACTATTGCCATTATTATTACCGCCTGCCTGTCCTGTAAATGTTATTGTTTCTGCATCACATTATACATTTAGATCCCGCTTCTGGGAAAATATTTTTCAAAGTTACTATATTAAAGTTATCACGACTATCGCATAAAAAATAAAAAAACACCCTCACCTAAAAAGGATAAGAGGGCGTTTCCAGCATCAATACAGCTATAAAACCAATTAAGATTGCCTTAGCGAGGTTCGACAATTAATTTAATTGCCGTTCTTTCCTCCCCGTCAATCTCGATGTCCGTAAAGGCTGGGATACAGATCAAGTCAATACCACCCGGAGCGACAAACCCCCTCGCTATTGCCACTGCTTTAACAGCCTGGTTGAGAGCCCCCGCTCCAATAGTCTGAATCTCTGCTCCTCCTCTTTCTCTGAGCACTCCTGCCAAGGCTCCAGCTACGGAATTAGGGTTGGATTTTGCTGAGACCTTTAATACTTCCATTGTGTGGTGATCCTCCTTTGCGGATTTGCTGTACATATTCTTCCAAATTGCCAAAATTCCTGCCTGAATTATAAGAATAATTTGATGCGACCTGCTTAGATAACTTCAAAAAGCCTTTCTATTGATTTAGCTGTCCCACCCTTCTCATTAAAATTAATCAATACAGCGTTAAAAACAGTTTTCCCCGTATCCGGTACTTCAAACTTGCAGGGCAGTTGGGTAACAAACCTCTTTATTGGACCTTCTTTATCAACCCCCAGAATTGCATCATAAAGGCCGACCATTCCTACATCGGTGATATATGCGGTACCCCCGGGCAGAATCCGTTCATCAGCAGTCTGGACATGGCTGTGCGTACCGATAACGGCACCTACCCGCCCATTCAAATACCAACCCATCGCCTGCTTTTCTGAGGTTGCCTCCGCATGAAAATCGACGATCAATATCTCCGCATTTTCCGCAAGCCGGTTAATTTCTTTATCCGCTGTTCTAAAAGGACAATCGACTTGTTCCATAAACACCCTGCCGAGTAGATTTAATACTGCCACCTTAAAATTTTGTCCTTCCAGGGGTACCACCACGGATCCTCTTCCCGGCGTAGTTTCCGGGGGATAATTAGCCGGCCTAACCAGGGTTTGTTCTTGATCAATAAAGTTAAAAACATCTTTCCTATCCCAAATATGGTTTCCACCGGTTAAAATATCTACTCCTGTGCCTTGTAGCTCTCTCAATGACTTTTCTGTCAACCCGGCTCCGCCGGCGGCATTTTCGGCATTGGCTATAATTAAATCAACTTTATGCTTTTCCCGCAGTTGTGCCAAATACTTTTTTAGGTAACGCCGTCCCGGCTTCCCCACAATATCGCCGATAAACAAAAGGCGCATAGCAACAGCTCCATAAAAAGATACAGTCAGACGCCAGTAATGCTTCGCAAAAAAGCTTAAACAGTATAAACATTCTATACTATAGATAAATATTCTTTTCTGTAGTGTCATATTCCTGCAAGATACAAAAAAAGGTGCCTTTTAGACACCTTTTAAAGCTTAGAGATTATTTCTTGGCAACCAGTCGGAAAACACAGCTTACTT
>CAYXQO010000013.1:0-40540 GCA_964467475.1 uncultured Syntrophomonadaceae bacterium | reverse complement strand
TCGATTCCCGGTAATAATTATTTTTACGCTCCATCATTGCTTCTATTTTTTCCTCTGGCAAGCTGCGTCCTTTTAAAATTAATTCCAGTGAAGCACGCCGGGAAACTCCGCGCAGCTTTTCATTATCATGCCGGTTAAAGGGCAAGCCTTCCTCGTCGGCCAGGCGCTTCCAGGCCCGGTAATGATACTCAGCAGTATCGGTCAAAACCCCGTCCAAATCAAAAATAAACGCTTTTATGTTTTTTAGAAAATCACCGGTGCTGCCCGCGGCAGTCTCCCTGCCCTCATACATAAAAATGCACCCCGTTCATCAAGGTGCTGCTCCGGTTTTTTCTTCCGGCAGCCCTTATAATTTACCATAATCTTTACCTTTATTCCAGGCTTTGAGCAAAAATATTACCCCCGGCTCATAACCTGCATTCAGCCTTTTCTCCCCGCATCAGTTTCACTTCCTGCTCCTTATGGGAGAAAACAAGCGATTCTCCCTCAAGTAATTTATAAATCGCCCTGTCATGATCAACTGTTACTTCCAGCCTGTGTCCACGGTGTTTCAGCCTGAACCGGTAGCTGCACCAGCCGCCGGGGCAGTAAGGATCAAAACTCAACCGCCCTTCCCTGGTTTTCATACCGGCAAAACCGTTAACCAGGCACAGCCACGAACCGGCTATGTTTGCCATATGCAGCCCGTAATGGGTGTCATCGAGGATATTATTCAAATCGAGCCCGGCCGAGATTTCGAAAAAGCGGTAAGCATCTTGCCGGTAACCCAGCTGTGAAGCAACCATACTGAAAATTGAAGGCGAGAGAGAGGAATCGTGGGTGGTTATCGGTTCGTAATAATTGTAATCCCGCTGCCTCTGTTCTAATGAAAAGTGATCTTCCAGAAGAAGCTGTGCTAAGATAATATCGGACTGTTTGCATACCTGGTGCCGGTAAATCACCAGGGGATGGTAATGCAGCATTAACGGGAATTTTTCGGCCGGTGTTTTCGATAAATCCCAGGGTTCCTTGTCAAAAAAACTGTCATCTTGAGGATGGATCTGCAAAGTGTGATCATAGGGAATGTACATGTTTTCTGCTGCTTTTCGCCAGGCTGCAAGCTCTTCTTCCCGCAAGTTGAGTTTTTCAGCCAGACTGGTATAGCTTTCCGGGTATTTTTCTTTCAAGATTTGTGCAGTCTCGTAAGCATAGCTTAAATGCCACTGGGCCATGTAGTTGGTATAACAGTTATTACTGACCAGGGCGGTATATTCATCCGGGCCGGTAACCTCGTTCAGGCAGAACTTGCCGCCTTTGCCGGGGATGTAGGCACCGAGATCCTCCCACAGACGGGCGGTTTCAAAGAGCATCTCCGCCCCGCAATCAAGCATAAACGAATAATCGCCGGTTATTTCTAAGTACTTGCGCACTGCATAAGCAACCGCGGCATTGATATGATACTGGGCCGTCCCGGCGGGAAAATAAGCTGATCCTTCTTCTCCGGCAATGGTGCGCCAGGGGAAAAGCGCTCCTTTCCGGTGGGCCAACTCCCGGGCCCTGCTGCGAGCATGATCTAAAATCTTGTAACGGTATTCCAAAAGCCGGCGCGCCTTCTCCGGGTATAACATGGCAAAAACCGGGACCATGTATATTTCTGTATCCCAAAAATTGTGCCCGTCATACCCTTCGCTGGTTAACCCCTTCGCCGGAATCCCGACTCCTCCATTACAGATACCCGCCTGCATTAGATGGAAGAGGTTGAAGCGAAGGGCCTGCTCAGAGGGTGGATCTCCTTTCACCGCCAGGCCGGTAGCCTCCCAAAACCGGTTTAAATAATCGGTCTGTTCTTCAAGCAACGATTGAAAACCAATCAAGCATCCCTTATCTGTCATTTCTTCGGCCAGATCAGCCAGGTTGCTGTCCGGGTGATCCCGGGAAGTATAATAAGCCACGAACTTTTCCAGAGTTACCGGTTGATTTTGCCGTGCTTCACCCTGCAAGGCAACTGTGGCACTTTCTGCGATTTGCTCAACGGAATAATCAAAAGAACTGCCTTCAACCATGGCGTTCTCCATGGAACAGGACAAGCTCAGGCCTGAGCGGGTGGTCTTTTGGTTCAGCACCGCCCCGGTATCCCAGGAGCGGATTGCTGACACCGACAACCCGAGCCCGCCTAATGAAGCAGAGTAACGGGGATCTTCTTCTTCGTGCATGTGATTATCGACAGCCCCGTTTATTGAAGAACGGATCGTTATTTTACCGGAAAAATTAAGCGGTTCAACCCGGTACTGAAATGCAAGCAGGTGCGGATAAACAAAAGAAGCCAGCCTTTTGACCGTAATTTTTACCTCTTTACCCTGGGGAGAACGCCAGGTCATTTCCCGGAACAAGTATCCTTTTTTCATATCCAGAATCCGTTTAAAGCTAAGGATTTCACCCTTCAGCAGATTTAAACGTTCGCCGTCCAGCTCAAGCTCAATAGCTTTGCTGTCGGTAACGTTAAGCAGGGTCTGTGAATTGACCGCAAAGCCGTACCCTCTTTCAGCCTGGGGAATCGGGACCGATTCGTAAAAACCGCTAAGGTAAATCCCCTCAATAGAACTTTTCGGCGCGTCGATAAGCCCTTCTTCAAAACTGCCCCGCATACCAAGGTAGCCATTGCCAATAGAAAATATGCTCTCACTTAGCAAGTTGCGGTTTAACGAAAAAGCTTTTTCTTTAACTTCCCAGGGATGATCAAAACTAAATGGTGAATCTTGGTGCCTTATTTTTTTCATGTCCGGTCACTAAAACCCCTTTTTTAAATTTTCAGTTAGGACTCAGCCGTTCTGCATTTTGGATATGGTGACGTTGCAGGTAAAGCAGTTGTAATGGCGGCGACTTGAGCTGGATGATTTTGTTTTGGTTGCCCTTTACCCTTTAGCATTCATCTTCCATGGCTTAAGGCCTTGTGCAGCCTAACGCTTTTTCAAGGAAGCACTACCCCCGTCCCTCTGCTTCCCTGCTTCCCTCTGCTTCCTCGCAAAAACCCAGGTTACATTGTAACCAAAAGTTGCTCGGGCCTTCAACACCTCTTTTCAATTAATGATTTAAGCAGATCCCTTACCTCATCAGGGCCCTCCAACAAACATTGCGCCTTTGTAAAAGAAACGAAACCGACCCTCAAGGTCCAGGCATGCCTGGGCAGCACTTCAAAAATATCTTCATCGGTCCAGTCATCACCGACTGCGAGGATAAACTCATGGGGATTGTTTTTTTCAAGCCACTGCAGGGCAGCTTTTCCTTTATTGATCACAGCCGGCTTGATTTCAATAACCTTGCTGCCCCGCAAAACCTGGAGGTCGGTGCCAGACAACAGGGTCCGCAAAGCATCAAGGAGTTCATTTGCCCTCAATTCCCCTAATTCTGGCACCGCTTTCCGGTAGTGCCAGACCAAAGCATATGACTTCTCTTCAATAAAAGATCCCGGGGTCCGGTCAGTAAATATTTCCAGTGTCGGGTAAACGGTTTGCTTCCATTGATCAGAGAGTTCCCTTTCCAGTAAGCTCCACCGATCCTGTTTTGTAGAGTAAATCCAGGTCCCGTGCTCGGCCACTAAATCAATGCCTATCTCAGAAAACCATTGATAAAGGTACTCCCGGTCCCTGCCGCTGATCAATACTACCTTATTTTTCTGGTCTTCCCGGAAACGACCGAGGAGCTCTAACAGCTCCGGATCGGGGCGAACCTGCTCAGGCCGTTGTTGCAGGGAAACCAGGGTCCCGTCAAAATCCAACAGTAATAACCTGTGCGCAGCTTGCCTGTACTGTGCCTGCATGTTATGCCTGTTTTCATCATCCAGGAAGTGACGCCGGTTCTCATCACGTTCTCTTTTCATTTGTTCCAGGTGAACCATAAAATCTTCCGCCCAGCGAAAAACATTATATTTATCTATCCGTTTATACATATGGTCTACAGAAGCTTTTTTTTGATCTTCGGGCAGTGACAGGCCTCCGCTTATCGCTTCACACATCGCTTCGATGTTATTGGGATTAACAATCATCGCTTCGCCAAGTTCAGCGGCAGCCCCGGCAGTTTCACTCAAGATCAAAGTGCCCCTGCCCGCCTGGCTCTGGCAGGCTAAGTACTCCTTGGCGACCAGGTTCATGCCGTCACGCAGTGGGGTGACCAATCCCAGGTCGGCTTCGCTGTAAAGGGCTATCAGTTTTTCAAAGGGGAGGGCGCGAAACATGTACAATATGGGCAACCACCCCGGCATGTCAAACCGGCCGATTATCCTACCTATCGTTTTTTCGATCTCATCTTTTAACTGCTGGTATTCCCGGACCTCGGTACGGGAAGGAACACATAACAGTATATAGGTAATTCTTTCATGCCACTCCGGATACCTGTCTAAAAAAAGTTCAAAAGCCTTGAGGCGCTCTAGGATCCCCTTGCTTATATCGAGGCGGTCTACCGACAATACTATTTTTTCCGTATTGATTTTTTCCCGCAGCAGGGTCCGTTCTTTTTGAACTGCCGGGGTATTCACCGCTTCAGAGTATTTCTTTGCATCAATTCCCATGGGGAAGGTTTCGACCCTGACCATCCGGTTCCCCACATTAACCCGGCCGCAAGTTTGCTCTTTGCCGAGCAGACGTAAAACTGCACTAAGAAAATGCCTGGAGTAATCATAAGTGTGGAAACCGATCAAGTCTGCGCCCAGCATACCCTGCAAAATTTCCTCGCGCCAGGGCAGGTGACGGAACACCTCCATGGAAGGGAAAGGGATATGTAAAAAGAAACCGATCGTGGCTGAAGGCATCTCCCGGCGAAGCATTTCCGGCAGTAATAATAAGTGATAGTCATGGACCCAGACCATGTCATCCGGGCGGAGCACTTCCAGCAGTTTTTGGCAAAACATCCGGTTTACCTTGCGATAACTTTCCCATTCCGAGGAATCATAGTTGCACAAATGAGTGAAATAATGGAAAAGCGGCCACAGGGTCCGGTTGCTAAAACCATAGTAGTACTTTTCCAGGTCCTGCTCTGATAAATAAACCGGCAGACAGCTATACTGCTCACGCAGCATTTCCTCCAGTTCTGTCCTGCCTTGAGTGGTAGTTAAATTGATCCCGGGCCACCCCACCCACAGGCTTTCATTGCTGCTATGAAAAGAAGATAAGCCCGTGGCTACTCCTCCCACGGCAGAGGTAACCTCAAATTGGCCGTCTTTTTGATCTATTTTTACCGGCAGACGATTAGAAGCGATCAAGATCCTTTTATCAGCTAACTCTGAAGCCTTCACATCCATACCAGCCACCTCCCGTGATTTGTTTTCCAGCTGAATATTTTTTACCTCAACTATATAATAACAATTCAGGATAGTCTGTCAAAATTAAACCGGCAAAGACTGAGTCAATCTCTAGCGAGAGTAAGTTTTAGGCTCTCGTTCAAGAAACTGATATTCACTTAACACTTTGAAGGTTAGGTTGCAATTAATCGTTAATGTCACCAGTCCAAAATGCAACATGGCTAAGCAGCCTTTTTTGTTTAAAGGAAGCACTACCCCCGTCCCCGTGCTTCCCAGAGGATAGAAAAACGGCGCAGCTTTTAAAGCTGCGCCGTCAATTAATCTATTTTTAAAAGGGGGGTTATTTATATTATGCCTGATTTAGATTACTGTTTGATTACAACCATGTTTAAATCATGTTAAATTTCAAAAACTGGACTATACCAGGTGTTTTCAATCGTTGAGATTTTTCTTTTCCCCGGTTGACAAGAAAATCACTTCTTCTGAAATATTGGTAGCGTGATCGGAAATCCGCTCCAACCAGCGGCCGACAAAAAGGAGCTGCGTTGCCTGGGTAATGGTTTTCGGGTTTTCCATCATGATAGTTAGCAGCTCCCTGAAAATCTGCCCGAAAAGCTTATCCACCTCATCATCATCGGTGCCTACCGCGACAGCGAGCTCGACGTCTTCACGGACGTAGGCATCCAGGGATTGTTTGACCATCTTCTGGCTTAAAACAGCCATCCGGGGGATATCCACCAGCGGCTTGATCAGGGGTTGATCGGCAATGCGGATAGTGATTTTTGCAATGCTGGTCGCATAATCGGCCATCCGCTCCAGGTCATTGATCATTTTGAACAGGGTAGCCACCCGCCGCAGATCTTTAGCCATAGGCTGCTGGGTGGCAATCACTTCCAGGCACTTTTCTTCTATTTCTACTTCAAGCTTATCGATCAGATCGTCGCCGTCAATTACCGCTCTTGCCAGGTCCAGATCCTGTTTTTTTAAAGCCTCGATCGAGCGGCCGATTGCTTCTTCCACCAGGCTGCCCATGTGCTGTAAATTATCCTGCAGCCACTCCATTTTTTCGGCAAACACAATTTTGCGGTCTTTATTTACTGAACTAGCCAATCCTGTTTCCCTCCTTACTAAAATAACCAGGCTTAACCAAAACGACCGGTAATATAGTCTTCTGTACGCTTATCTTTAGGGTTGGTGAACAAGTTTGCAGTTTCACCCCATTCGATCATTTCCCCCTGCAGGAAGAACCCGGTGTAGTCTGAAATCCGGGCAGCCTGCTGCATGTTGTGAGTAACTATAATAATGGTATAATCTGTACATAAATTTCTAATTAAATCCTCGATGCGCTGCGTCGCAATCGGGTCAATTGCCGAAGTCGGCTCATCCATTAACAGGATTTTCGGTTGAACAGCCAGCACCCTGGCGATGCATAAGCGCTGCTGCTGTCCACCGGAAAGCGATAAAGCCGGATCATGGAGCCGGTCTTTTACTTCTTCCCACAGCGCACCGCCGCGAAGACTTTTTTCCACTATTTCATCCAGGCGCGCTCTATTTTTCAAACCATGGATGCGGGGGCCATATGCTACATTGTCATAAATGCTTTTGGGAAATGGATTGGGCTGCTGAAAAACCATGCCGACTTTTTTGCGCAGTTCAACGACATCCGTGGAAGGATCATATATATCCTCCCCATGGATACAAACCTTCCCCTCCAGGTAAGTGTCCGGGATCAAGTCGTTCATCCGGTTTAACACCCTTAAAAAGGTAGTCTTCCCACAGCCCGATGGGCCGATCAGGGCGGCAACTCCTTTTTCTTTAGCCCTGAGGTTCACATTAAAAAGAGCCTGCTTGGATCCGTAGTAAAAGTTAAGCCCCTTTACTTTGACCTCGCAATAATCTTCACCATAACCATTTTTTACAACTGCAGGATCACTTTCTGCATTTATTGAAGCAGGCTCAACCATTTCACCTTGATCCTTTTTTGTTTGTTGATTTGTTGTAATTTGCATCTGGTATAATCCCTCACTATAGCCGGGGATTTTTAAACACTCCTTTCGCTTATACTAAAATAAACCTTGATCAAAGCCCTTTTGCCGCCTTATCCCGGTAGCGTTTGCGCAAAATCACCGCACCAAAATTCAGGATGCAGACTAAAAGCAGCAAAACCAGGGCGGTTCCATAAGCAATCGGTCGCACCTGGGAGATGGCATGATGCTGCGTAGCCATGATAAAAAGATGATACGGCAAAGCCATAAACTGACTTTTTATTGAATCGGGCAGATGGGGGAGAAAAAAGGCGGCACCTGTAGCCAAAATCGGCGCGGTTTCTCCGGCAGCCCGGGCCAGGCCCAGGATAGTTCCGGTCAAAATTCCGGGGATAGCCCGCGGTAAAACTATGCTCCGAATCACCTGCCAGCGGGTCGCTCCCAGGGCAAATGCCCCTTCCCGGTAGACCCTGGGTACAGTCCTCAGCGCTTCTTCGGATGCGGTAACTGTAACCGGCAAAGTTAGCAGTCCCAGGGTTAGCCCGGCTGCTATTAGGGAAGGTCCAAAGCCAAATAATTTAACAAATACAGCCATGCCAAAAAGGCCAAAAACAATCGAGGGCACTCCGGCCAAATTGCGCAAAGACATACGCACCAGGCGGGTAAAGCGTCCCTGGATAGCATACTCGTTCAGATAAATAGCTGCCGCCACTCCAAATGGGGCCGCAAATGCTATCGTAATTAAAGTGACATATAATGTGCCCACCAGGGCCGGAAAGATGCCTCCTTCAGTCATCCCTGTCCGCGGGGGTTGGGTTAAAAACTCCCAGTTTATCACCCCAATACCCTTGGCTACAATGTCATAAACAATTACGCCAAGAATGAATAGAACTAAAACTAAAGTGAAGCGCAAAACCCAGTAACCGAGTAATTCAGTGCTTCGCCACTCACTTTTCCCGGTACTTTTACTTCTCATTGCTGCTCGTTTGCCAATAGCTTCCATTTTTATTTATTCACCTCCGGTTTACGGTGGATCAGGATATCGGCCAGGAAATTAACCATAAAAGTAATCATAAATAGAACCAAACCAACCACAAATAGAGCATGGAAGTGAATTGAATTGAAAGCTACATCTCCAATATCGATAGCAATATTGGCGCTTAAAGTCCTCACGGAATCCAGAAGGGATGTAGGGCGGGCAATCATATTGCCGGTAACCATCAAGACAGTCATTGTTTCTCCAATCGCCCGGCCCATGCCCAGCAAGGCAGAAGCTGTAATCCCGGAAAAGGCAGCCGGGATAGTTACTTTCCATATAGTTTGCCAGCGGGTCCCACCCAGGGCCAGGGAGGCGTGGCGGTACTCTTTCGGAACGGCAGTGATGGCATCTTCAGCCAGAGTTATTATAGTGGGCAGGGCCATAATGCCAACCAGCAGGGCTCCGTTCAGGGCGTTCAAACCGCTGTTAAGATTAAATATCCTTGCAATGAGCGGAGCGAGGACCACCAAACCGAAAAAGCCCAGGACCACCGAAGGGATCCCGGCTAAAACCTCCACAACCGGTTTGAACAATTCTCTCTCCCAGGGAGCGGCAATTTCAGCTAAATAGGCTGCTGCAGCCACCCCAATCGGCACAGCAAATAATAGTGCCCCTACGGTAACCATGAATGTTCCGTAGATTAAATTAATAAGGCTGTAAGTGGGCTCACCAAAAGCCGCCGGGTTCCATCTCCCGGGAGAAAAAAATGGACCGATGCCGAGTTCGAGCAAAGCCGGCACGCTGTTGGCCAGCAGAATATAAAGAATCCCGGCTAAAAACAAAATGATCGCCAGGCCACTTATAATAAAGATGGCTTTCATCATTTTTTCGGTGATGGGTAACACATTTATCCCCCTTTATATAAAAGTTACTATTAACTGTTATTACCCTGCAGCTTAATATTTATCGATAAGCTGCAGGGTAACCTTAGCTTTATTGTTTTTATTTACTGCAATGCTTCCCGGTTAAATGCCCGGTCTTCTTCTGTGATTGGATAGAACCCTTCCTGCAAAACAATATCCTGTCCTTCATCGCTAACTTCATATAAGAGGAAATCAAGCAGGGCTCCTTCCGGTTTGCCGATCATGTACTGGTAAAGCGGCCGGGTCAGCGGATAATCACCGCTGGTAACATTTTCAAGAACGGTGGGATCATAGGGCTCTGCATTTTCATCGGCAGCGATGGAAAGCGCTTTAACGCCGTCTTCATCGGCATAACCGATGGCAGCGTAACCGATCCCGCCGGTATCACCGATAACCGCTTCAACAATATCGGAAGTGCCTGCCATATTGCGTTTTCTTTCCGAGTATTCATCTTGCACTACCACTTCCATAAAAAAGTGGTAAGTCCCGGAAGTGCTCTGGCGACCGTAAAGCGAGATTTCCTGGTCATCCCCGCCTACTTCCGACCAGTTGGTTATTTCACCCCGGTAGATGGCGCCAACTTGCTGCATGGTTAATTCTTCGACCGGGTTGTTTTCATTAACAACTACTGCTACACCGTCAACGGCAAAGCGCACGGCATAGGGTTCCTTTCCGTGATTGTCCATTAGTTCATCTACTTCTGAATCCCGCATGGGACGCGAAGAGTTGGCCACATCAATATCACCATCAATTAAAGAAGATATGCCCACACCGGAGCCACCCCCGGTAACAGAAATTGATACATGAGAATTCTCATTCATATATTCTTCAGCCAGTCTCGTTACCACATTGACTTCCGAATCTGAACCGCCCAACATCAATGAAGCCTGTTCCTGCGACGCTTCTTCCCCACTATCCTCCGTCTCCTCAACTTCTTCTACTTCATCGACAGTTTCGTCGACCGCGGTTTCTTCAACTACTTCCTCTTCGCCGCATCCGGCTGCAATCAGTGCAATGCACAGTACCATCAACCCGAGAACAGTTAACCACCTTTTGTTAGTCATGCGAATCCTCCTATGAAATAATTTAACCTTGATCAGGTTACTTACAGCGTAACCTCTCAAGGTTAAAAGCAAAGGAAGCTTATGTAAAATCAAAGTTAAATCGAAGTTAAATTACTTGGAAGCAAGTGGGAGGGTAAAGCGAAAAATACTGCCTTTGCCCTCAGTGCTTTCCATAGTGTATGAAGCCCCGTGGGCTTCCATAATGTGCTTGACTATGGATAGGCCGAGCCCGGTGCCGCCGCTTTTCCGGGAACGGGCTTTGTCTACCCGGTAAAAACGCTCAAACACGTAGGGGAGATCTTTTTCCGGTATGCCGGGGCCGTTATCTTCTATTTCCACGGTGGCCGTATCGCCGGTAGAGTGGGCTGAAACCCTGACCCGGCGGCCACCATGGCGAATACTGTTTTCTAAAATATTGATCAGCGCCTGGCGAAGCCATTCCCGGTTGCCTGAAACTGCCAGATGTTCCGGAACAGCGCCGGCTTCCAGGCTAACGTCCCGGTCCCGGCACAACCCTTTAACCTCACCCTTAGCTTCATCGATCAGGCTTTTTAAATTAATCGGCTCCTTATCAACAAAGCCTTTTTCATTTTCAATCCGGGAAAGATCCAAAAGATCATCAACCAGGGTAGTCAGCCTCCTGGTCTCCCGGTCAATCACCTGCAAAAAGTCCACCAGTTGTTCACGGGGCAGCTCTTCCTGGATAATCGTTTCGGTATAACCGCGAACGCTGGTAAGCGGAGTGCGCAGCTCGTGAGAGACGTTGGCCACAAAATCGCTGCGCATTTTTTCAATCGAGCGCAGCCGGGTTACTTCATGAAAAAGTAACAGCACTCCGATAATTTCGTTTTCCGAACCGGTTACCGGCAGGATGTAAGTTTCTAAAATTGCCTGGCGCGGGTAGTACAGGTTAAGTTCGATTACCTGAGATTTGCCTTCGCTATAAACAGTTTTAAGGTTTTCTCCAAGGGTGTGGTGACGGACGGCGTTCTGCAGCGTCTTGCCGGCAACTTCCCGGCTGTTAAAGTCAAACAGTTCTTCAGCCGCCGGGTTGGCCATTTCAATCTTTGATTCGCGATCAATAAGGATAATCCCGCTGTTCATCGAAGAAACCACGGTTTCAAGTTTGCTTTTTTCCCATAAAACCTGTTCCATTTTATCGTGCAGGGAAAGCCCCATTTCCCTGATGTTTTCAGCCAGCCTGGCGAGTTCATCTTTACCGGGGACCTGCAGGGGCGGGGTAAAATTACCGGCAGCTATCTCCCGGGCGGCAGCGCTGATTTTGCCGATCGGACCGGTGATTTTTGAAGAAAGAAATACCGCAGCACCCAGGGCAAACAGGGAAGAAAGGAAAAGGGCGCCGAGCATAAATAAAACCAGGTTGTTTAAAGCGGTCCTGATTCCCTCTAAGGGTAAGGCCAGGCGAACAACCGCTCCGGAAACAGCCTCGCCTTCCCCGCGGTCCCGCTCTGTAAGCGGAACGGCCAGGTAATACATTTCATCATCTAAAGTATCGCTGTAGCGGGTGGCTACACCTTTTTCCTGTTTAAGCGCCTTCACTATTTCCGGGCGATCCGCGTGGTTGTCCATTTTAGCGGGATCTTCCGCCGAATCGCCTAAAACGACGCCATCAGCGGCGACCAGGGTAATTCTTACGTCCAGTTTTTCACCAAGCTCTTTGCAAAGCATATCAAGTTCCCGGGAAGAAGCGTCACGGTCAAGCATTTCTTCAACCAGGGAAGAAGCAATAGTTGCCTGGCTGTACAGGTTTTCGCGCAGGTTATCCATGTAATAGCGGTTAACGAACCAGGTAAATATAACGCCGATTATAATTACTACCACGGCAATAACCACCAGGTAATAGGCAATCAGGCGCCTGCGGATATTCTTAAACATCTTGGTTGCCCCCGTTAAGCAAGTTGATCTTAAACAGTCACGACCCGGTTGATCTAAAAGTTAAATCGGCTTATTTTACCGGCTGTTTTTCTGTCATTCCGGGGAGCCGGTAAAGCGGTAACCCACACCCCGCACAGTTTCAATCAATCGCGGCTTTGCCGGGTCTTCTTCTATTTTCTGCCTCAGGTAGCGTACATGGACATCGACGGTGCGGGTATCAACTTCCATCTCGTAACCCCAAACCCTGTCCAGCAAAACTTCCCTGGTCATCACCCTGCCGGGGTTAGTCATTAACAGGTGGAGCAAAACAAATTCTTTGTGGGTCAAATTGCACAGCTGATCATCTATAAATACCTGGTGCCTTTCCGGGTAAAGGGTAATCCGGCCGGCCTTTAATACCGCTTCCTGCTCTTTCTCCTCACTGCTGCCGGTATCCGCCGGGAAGGTAGTGATATGTTCTAGCCGCCTGAGCATTGCCTTCACCCGCGCCAGCAGTTCCCGCATGCTGAACGGTTTAACCATATAATCATCGGCGCCCAGTTCCAGCCCGAGCACCCGGTCAATTTCTTCTTTTTTGGCCGAGAGGATTAGCACCGGGGTAAAGGCAGTTTTATCATTTCCGCGCAGGCGCCGGCAGACCTCCAGGCCATCCATCTCGGGGAGCATAATATCGAGAATGATTAAATCAGGAGGGTTTTCCAGGGCTTCTGTAAGCGCGTCTCTTCCGCTGCCGGCGCTTACTACCCGGTAACCTTCCTTTTCCAGGTGGAAAGAAAGCAGGCGGACGATATCTGCTTCATCTTCCACCACCAGGATCCGCTTTTGCCGGTATTTGTCACCTGAGTTTTTCATGTCCATATTTTAACACACTTTACAGGATAATAAATTGATTATGGTAAGCGGATATGGTATTATCATAAAGGAGTTAACGGAAATAAATGGATAATAGAAAATATTCTGATCTAATATCACCACAATCACATACAACACTCCGCCTTATAAATCGGCGAATACTGGTTGGGTTCATCTGACTTACCAAAGTATTATTCAAAATTCCTGGGATATTTTTTTGTTTTTTATAAAACGTTTTGTTGGAACGTTTATTGACGATCTCTCGTGTTGTTTTGAATCAATAACTAGACTGGAGGTGTAGCTTTATCATGATTACAACGGATGAGATTACTGAAATCCGCTGGCATGCCAGGGGAGGACAAGGGGCTGTAACAGCTGCGAAAATGCTTGCTGAAATGTCACTGGTTAAAGATATGTTTTTCCAGGCTTTTCCGGAGTACGGCCCGGAGAGGATGGGAGCGCCTATACAGTGTTTTAACAGGTTGAGTAAGCATAAAATATCCACTTACTGTGGGGTAAACTATCCTCAAATTGTGGTTGTTGTAGACCATACTTTACTGGAAGTAGTGGATATTACCACTGGCTTGCTTGAAGATGGAATTGTTTTAATCAATTCACATGAAAATCCATCTGACACCAGGAAACGGATCAACCTCGAAGGGCGCAAGTTGTACACAGTAGACGCAACTAACATTTCTTACGAATCACTTGGCCGCTTTATGCCAAACATCCCGATGCTGGGAGCTCTTTTAAGTATTACCGGGCTCTTAAGTAAAGAGGAGGCAGCCGGGTATTTGAAAGAATCGTTCGGGAAAAAATTCCCGCAAAAAGTCGTCGACAGTAATATTACCGCCCTGGAAAGAGCTTTTGAGGAGGTGAAGGGTGAATGAGCTGGGATATCAGTAAGATTAATGAATGGAGCTGGAAAGAACACCCTACAGGGGCAGTAATTAAAGATACCGGTAATTCTCGCAAAGTAAAAACCGGGGGATGGCGCTCTTTACGCCCCATCCACGATGAAGAAAAGTGTAACAATTGCTTCATCTGCTTTGTTTTTTGTCCCGAAGCTTGTATAAGCTTTGCTAATGATGAATTTGCAGGTATCGATTATGATTACTGTAAAGGCTGCGGTATCTGTGCTGAAGAATGTCCTCAAGACGCCTTTGAGATGATAAGTGAAATAGAAGCGCAAAGTAAGGAAAAATAGTCTCTTAACCCCTCGTTTTGAAAGGAGGAAAAACATGGCTGTTAAAAACAGCAAAACTGTTGCCATTGTAGGAAATGAAGCAGTGGCTGAAGCAATGCGCCAAATAAATCCCGATGTTGTGGCAGCATATCCTATTACCCCTCAAACTGATATCGTGCAGGCTTTTTCAGCTATAGCCGCCGATGGCTTAGTAGATACAGAGTTAGTAAATGTTGAAAGTGAGCACAGCGCCATGAGTGCCTGTATCGGTGCCGCTTCCAGCGGGGCTCGCGTTATGACCGCTACTTGTTCGCAAGGCCTGGGCCTGATGTGGGAATTGCTTTACATTGCCTCAGGATTAAGGTTGCCCATCGTAATGCCCAACGTTAACAGAACAATGTCTGCTCCAATTAATATCCACTGTGACCATAGCGACAGCATGGGAGCGCGAGATTCCGGTTGGATCCAGTTATTCTCCGAAAATGCCCAGGAAGCATACGATAATATTATCCAGGCGGTGCGAATTTCCGAACATCCTGATGTCTACCTGCCTGTGATGGTGCTGATGGATGGTTTTATTATTTCTCACGCTGTAGACAGAATGGACATGATCGAAGATGAAAAAGTTAAAAACTTTGCCGGGGAAAGAAGTGCTCCATTTACCATGCTTGATCCCAACAACCCGGCCTGTGTAGGAGCATTTGATACACTGCATGGTTATTTCTTCGAATTTAAACGGCAGCAAGAAGAAGCGATGGCCAATGCTTTACCGGTCATTAAAAACGTGGCAAATGAATTTGAAAAAATCAGCGGTCGCTCCTACGGGCTGTTTGAAACTCTTGGAATGGAAGATGCCGAGTTTGCGGTGATTGCTCAAGGATCGGGTGCAGGAACAATACGCCACCAGATTGAATGCCTTCGCTCCAACGGGATCCGTGCCGGAATGATTAAACTTCGCAGCTTCAGGCCTTTCCCCGCCGAGGAATTAATCGAAGCATTATCCGGCGTAAAAACAGTAGCGGTCTTCGATCGCTCCACTACATTCGCCGGTGGAATGGGCGGCCCTGTATTTAATGAGCTGCGCTCCTCGTTCTACGAACAAGAAAATAAGCCTCTTATGGTCAATTATGTTTACGGTCTTGGAGGACGTGACCTGTCAGTCGAACTGGTTAAAAAAGCGATGGAGGAAATACTCGCAATGAATTCCAGCGGCAAAGCAGAACAGAAAATAAATTACCTGGGACTCAGGGAATAGGGGTGATCTATAATGTCCACAAAACTAAAGGATTTAGTTAAAAAAGAAGATGTGTTGACCAGTGGACACCGCTTGTGCGCAGGTTGCGGCGCTCCAATAGCAGTACGTCAAATATTGATGGGCGCACCTGACGATGTGGAACTGGTTGTTGCTAACCCCACTGGCTGCCTGGAAGTTTCAACTACAATTTATCCATATAGCTCCTGGAATGCTTCCTATATACACTGTGCCTTCGAGAATGCGGCTTCCACTATAAGTGGTTCTGAAGCCGCGTATCGTTCTTTAAAAAAACAGGGGAAACTAGATGATGATTACCGGTTTGTTGTGTTCGGCGGAGACGGGGGAACTTATGACATCGGTTTACAGGCCCTTTCTGGAGCTTTGGAGAGAGGCCACCGGATGGTTTATGTCTGTTATAATAACGAGGCTTATATGAATACAGGCATACAGCGGTCCGGGGCAACCTTGAAAGGATCCTGGACCACTACCAGCCCTCACGGCAAAGAAAGTTACGGGAAAACTGAAAACCGAAAAGACCTGACCGGAATAGTAGCAGCGCACAACATTCCTTACGTGGCGCAGGCTTCAATCGGCAATTGGCGCGATGTTGTAAAGAAAGCCCAGAAAGCATTTGATGCCGACGGTCCGTCTTTTATCAACATTCTTGCACCATGCCATAGAGGGTGGCGCTACCCCATGGAAAAAACAGTAGATTTGGCCCGCCTGGCAGTGCAAACCTGTGTCTGGCCCCTTTATGAAATAGAAAACGGCGAATGGAATCTCACTACTAAACCAAAAGAGAAAAAACCTGTAGAAGAATATCTCAAACAACAGGGCCGATTTGCTCATCTTTTTAAAGAAGAAAACCAGGAAGTATTAAAATCAATCCAGGAATATGTAGACAAAGAATGGGAGCGAATCAAGCGACTTAGTGGGGAAAAAGAGTAGTTTTTAAGTTGTAAATTTACAAGGAAGATAGTTAACAGGGCTGTGCCAAAAACCTTTGGGACAGCCCTGCTCTTCTATTCTATTTCGATTAATATATCCTCCCTGTTTAACCGGGGACGGGGCGAGGGAGACTGGGCCGGATAGCCGACAGGCAATAATGCTATCACTTCAATATTTTCAGGCAAGCCCAGGTCTTCGTGTACTTCCGGTGCTTTAAACAGCCGCACCCAGCAGCTGCCCAGGCCCAGGGCGGTAGCCTGTAAAACCATATGTTCAACCGCTATACCCAAATCCAGGTAAGCGGAAGCGGGAGTTACCACCTCATCGCTTTTTTCAGGCATTTTCCTTTGCTTGATATAGCCCGCGGCTTCTTCACTGACTACATTACTGCTGATAAGTTCTTCCATCCTTTTTTCCACCAGGCCCCGGGTAAAAGATTTTCGGTCTACACAGCAGACAAATACTACCGGCGCTTCCAGGATAAAAGGCTGGATTACCTTTCCTTTAAGTTTTTCCTTTTTTTCCGGAGTATCAAGCACCACGAAGCGCCAGGGCTGGCGGTTTGTTCCCGAAGGCGCTTTCCTGGCAGCCTCAATAAGTTGGTCCAGGTATTCTCCCGGCACGGCTTCAGAGTCAAATTTCCTGATACTGCGGCGAGCCTCAATCGCCTCACTGCATCTAAGCTCCATTAAAACTTCCCCCTTTCTTGATCCTGGATCGGTTAAACAATCTGGCAAGCAACCCCGGCTTTGCTTTAAAATCGACTTGATCCAGCGCCTGCCTGGCCGCCCGGTAACCTCGCTCAATCAGCATACTGCTGTTGCGGGTATCGAAAAAGCCCAGGTCGCCCAGTTCCGGTTCAACCAGGTAGTCAGCATGTCTCCGGCCAGGCATGTCACGATGGCGCTGCACCACGTCAAAAGACTGGATCAGCACTTCGAAGATGTTGCCCGGCTCTTTTTCAAGGGCTCTTTGCGCGCCCACGTTAACCGCAATAATCCGGTCTACTTCGTCATTATCGATGAAGGATGTGGGCAGGTTGTTCAAAAGCCCACCGTCAACGAGGAGACAATCGTTCCACTTAACCGGGGTAAAAATCCCGGGTATAGCACAGCTGGCCTGGACAGCTTTGGCTACCGGGCCCTTGTCCAAGACCACCTGTTTACCGCTTCGTAAATCAACCGCATTTATTATCAGCGGTACCTTGAGCTCCTCAAAAGTAAGATCGCCGATGTGCTCTTTGAGGATAGCAAGCAGGCGGGTAGAATCAATTAAGCCCATTTTAGGGAAAGAAAAAGAAATCATGCTTCCCCAGGATATAGTCGCAGCAATCTCGGCCAGTTCATCGATACTTTTGCCGGAACAAAAAAGAGCGCCCACAATACTGCCCGCACTTGTCCCGGCCAGGCAGCAAGGCTTAATCTCCCGGTCCTGCAGGTATTGCAAAACCCCGATATGCGCAATTCCCCTGGCTGCTCCACCACTTAAAGCCAGACCAATTCTCATTTCCCAGCCTCCTTGTTTTCCCTGGTTTAATAAAATTAAACACCAAATGTCTATCTGCTGGAGCCCGTGCTACATTTTAACTGAGGAAGCAGGGGGGAAGCAGGGGGACGGGGGTATTGCTTCCTTGTAGGGAAGCAGGCCGTTAAAGACCTGAGCCATGGATGGTGAATGCTAAAGTGTAACCAAAGCGAAAGCCTGCAGCTTGACTCAACAGCCATTGTCCACGATGAGCCGGCACCAGTACAAAATGTAGCACCACTGATTAATAATAACGCTATAAGTAATTATAGTTTATTTTTGGCTCGGGGCACCACTAAAATAAAGGATCACCTCGCCGTTTACAAATATTTTAGCTTTAACTTTTCTGTGCATTTATGTTGTGAATAATCCTTAGGCCTTCGAGGGTCAAAAGGGTGTTCACTTCCTTGATCATTTCAGATTCCCGGGCGATCAAAGAGGCAAAACCACCGGTTGCAACCACCAGGGGATCTTTATTAAATTCTTTTTTCATTCGCCGCACAATGCCGTCCACCTGGCCGACAAAGCCGAAAATAATCCCGGACTGCATAGCAGCGATCGTGTTTTTCCCGGTAACCCGCTCCGGCCGGGCAATTTCCACCCGCGGCAGCTTGGCAGCTTTATCGTAGAGGGCCTCTAAAGAAATTCCTATTCCGGGGGCAATAACCCCGCCTAAGTAGTTGCCCTGGTCTGAAACTGCGCAAAAAGTGGTCGCCGTCCCAAAATCAACGATGATCAAGGGGCCGCCGTACAAATTATAAGCCGCTACGGCATTCACAATGCGGTCGGCTCCAACTTCCCGGGGATTGTCTGTTAAAATGTTTAAGCCGGTTTTGATCCCGGGGCCGATGACAAGAGGTTCAATTTTAAAGAATTTGGTGGCCATGCGTTCGAGCGAATACATCAGGGGAGGAACCACCGAAGATATGGCAATGCCATTGATATCTTTCAAGCTCAAGCGGCTGTTGTGAAGAAGGTTCTTTACAACCATGCCCAGCTCGTCTTCAGTGCTGTCTTCCCTGGTGGGCAGACGCCAGTAGACCATGATTTCCTGGTCCCGGTATATACCGAGCATAATGTGAGTATTGCCGACATCAATTGTAAGAAGCATAATTTTTCACCCCGGTACTGGTAAATTGCTGCTAACCGGTTACTTGCGCACCCAGGCTAAGCCAGCTAGCCACGAATAAAGAAAAGGTCCTTTAAGCATTAAAAAATATAGCTTGACTATAAACCATTAAGCATCTACACTATAGCAGATCAGGCCTTTTTTGAAAAGCAGCACCTTTTGATCAGCGGTATTGCTACCCTTTTTACAAAGGACACGTGCGGTTTGATAAGAGGAAAAACGTTTTTACTGTCGAATTAAGTGGAACCGCAAAAATGAAAAATGACAGATAGATATACACAAGGAGGAAACACTTTGCTTCTGAAAAAACTGGCCGGCAAGAATTACTTGATTGCCCTTTTGATACTGTTAGTCCTCACCACCGTACTGGTTATATCCGCCTTTGCGATAACCGCATTTTTTCCTGAAAGTCTGGGTCAAGAACCTTACAGCTATGAAGCTGAATCCATCTGTGATTTTGAACCCTGGTCTATTCAACAAAATGGCTTGTACGTCCTTTTCCCGGACGGGGGGACAATCATCACCCTCCAGCAAACCGATTATATAAGAAGCGTTTTACTGGTCGGCGACGGGACCTTCCGGATGAAAGGAGAGAACCTGGACAGTGATTCAACTGGCGGGCTTTTCATGGTGATTGATAACAATCTTTTTGACGAGATGCGGGGCGACAATATTTTCACCCCGGTCGAAGAGCAGCGGAGGTTGAATAATTACTCAGAAATTGCCGAAAAACAAAAGGGGATCCCGGCCATATGGGAAGATATCATGCCCCTTACCTTCCATGCCGAGGAAGGGGTGATTTATTACTACTTTATTTCCCAGGATGGCGAGCCCCTGCTCCCGCCGGAGACGAAAGTAGTAACGGAAAATCTTGCCGCCACCTTTTCCTTGTATATAATTTTAACCCTGATTGTTATACTTTTAATCACAATTTTTTCCCCCGATTACCGTTATTCTCGCTACTGGATCCATTTACGGAAAACCAGTCCCGGTTTCCTCAGCCTGTTTTTGATTCCGATCATGCTTTTGATTTACTACGCCAGTGAGATCATGCCTGTTTTATACGGTTGGCCCGACAATTATGCCGCATTTGGCTACGCAGCTGCCATCCTTACAGCAATACTCCTGCACCGGTTCAAGTTAATTGATTACCTTGATTTTGGCCTGCGCCGGGATAAAATCGGCAACGGTTATTTTACGGCTGTGTTTATCGGGTTTTTGATTATAATGTCGATCAGGGGGCTGCCTGAAGGAGTAGACCTGGATGGGGGACATGCCCTGAGCGGCCTACCTCTCATTTTCCTGCTGCTGGCGCTGCCCCGGGAGATGATCTGGCGGGGCTACATCCAAACTTTCCTGAGCCGCCTGCTGGGTCCAAATGTTGGCCTCTTAATTACGATTATCCTGGCCGCTGCGGTTCATTTTGCTTTGATTATGACTACTGAAGAATGGATGATCTTTTACCCGTATACTTATCTTGAAGTTGCCGTGCTGGTTCCAGGCATAGCTGCAATTCTTGGCTACCTCTACCTGCGCACAGAAAACATCCTGTCCTGTGCTTTGCTGCACAGCTTAATCCTGTTTTTGCCCGGATTGATTATTGATTAGCTAGAAAGGCGGTGTCCCAGTGGATAAGGGAAAAATCAAGGAAGGCGTGGAATTGATTCTCGAAGCAGTCGGTGAAGATTTAAACCGGGAAGGCCTGCGCGGCACCCCGGAACGCCTGGCTAACATGTATGCAGAACTATTCGACGGCTTGAAACAAGACCCGCGTGATCACTTAAAAACTTGTTTTGTCGAAGACGGACACGATGAAATAGTACTGGTTAAAGATATCTCCTTTTACTCGATGTGCGAACATCATCTACTTCCTTTTTACGGAACGGCACATATCGCTTACCTTCCGGCCGGTGGCAGGATTGTGGGTTTAAGTAAACTGGTCAGGGTAATTGAAACCCTTTCGAAGAGGCCGCAGCTCCAGGAGCGTTTGACCAGCAACGTTGCCGATATCATTACTGAAGAGCTGGAACCAAAAGGAGTAGTGGTGGTTGTAGAAGCCGAGCATTTATGCATGAGCATCCGCGGGGTCGCTAAACCCGGGGCAGTAACGGTTACTTCCGCGGTGCGCGGACTTTTCCGCCGCAACCAGAGTTCCCGGGTAGAGGTTTTCAGCTTGATCAAAGGAAGCCAGTAGATGGAACGGGTCAACAAGTTGCTTGCCAACGAGAATTACCGGCGTTACCTGGAATATAACCGGGAAGCGGAAATAGGCAGGGAATTTTGCGGCCACCACTTTGAGCACTTGCTCGATGCAGCCAGGCTGACATACCTGTTGCTGCTTGAAGAAGGAGAGAGCACCGTCTGCAAAGAAACAGCTTATGCGGCCGGCCTCCTGCACGATATCGGCCGCTGGCACCAGCACAGGTTTTCAACCGATCATGCAGAATACTCGGCCAAACTGGCTGCCTCAATTTTAGAAGAAGCCGGATTCGAAGAAAGAGAAAACAGGCTGGTTACAGACGCAATCGCCCGGCACCGGCTGGAGGAAAACGATAGAAGCCATCTCACTTCCCTGAGCAGAGCGCTCAGTAAGGCAGACAAGCTTTCCCGGCTTTGTTTTCGCTGCACTGCCAGAGAAAAATGCAAAAAAATCAACCAACAACCCCAGAAAGAGAGGTTGATATATTGATACAGGAATTACATCTTGGTAACCATACTTTACCGCTGGGACAAAGAACTATTATTATGGGTATTCTCAACGTCACCCCGGATTCTTTTTCTGATGGAGGACGTTTCAACCAGGTGGAAAAAGCCTTAGAACAGGCGTATAAAATGGCAGAAGAGGGCGCCGATATTATTGACATCGGCGGCGAATCGACCCGCCCGGGCTCGGTCAGGATTACCGCGGAAGAGGAGTTAAACCGGATTATGCCGGTAATTAAGGCTCTAAAAAATGACTCATTCTTCAAGCACCCTGTTTCCGTCGATACCTATAAGGGTGAAGTCGCCGAAAAAGTGCTGGCCGAAGGGGTGGAAATGCTCAACGATGTATGGGGTTTGAAAGAAGATTACAAGTTGGGTGAAGTCGCCGCCAGTTACAGGGTGCCCTTATGCCTGATGCACAACCGCGATAATACCGATTACCGGGACCTGATCCCGGATGTGATTGGTGAATTGAAGGAATCTATCAACCTGGCCCATAAAGCAGGTGTTGAAGACTGGCAAATTATCATTGACCCGGGGATTGGCTTTGGTAAAGATTTACAGCAAAACCTCGATGTCATGTACCACCTCGGAGAATTTGCCGGGCTTGGTTATCCCCTGCTGCTCGGGACCTCTCGGAAATCGATGATCGGAAAAACCCTTGATTTGCCCGCCGATGAACGCATAGAAGGGACCGCGGCCACTATTGCCTATGGCATCAGCGCGGGCGCCGATATTGTCAGGGTTCACGATGTAAAGGAAATGCGCCGGGTGGCAGTGATCACTGATGCCATGGTCAGGAGGTAAGTCGCTTATGGACTGGGTTACTGTTGAAGAAATCAGCTGTTACGCCTATCATGGCGTCCTTCCCGAAGAGAGAAGCCTGGGCCAGGAATTCCTGGTCAACTTGGAACTGGGTATTGATTTAACCGGACACGATCATGATCAGATCGAAGCCGTGGCAGATTATCGCCAGGCCGTGCAAATCGTGGAAGAAACAATGCTGGGTGAAGCCTGCCAGCTTATTGAAACTCTGGCCTGCCGGATTGCCGATCAACTGCTTGACCTGGACCATGTGCTTGAAGTCTCTGTCGAGGTACGCAAACCCAACCCACCGATCCCTACAGTCCGGGGCGGGGTAAGTGTAATTATCAACAGGAGAAAATAATCTGCCATATGAAAATAGCTTACCTGGGTCTTGGCTCAAACCTGGGCGATCGCCTGGCCAACTTGAAACAAGCTTTAGCCTTACTTCTCGATTGTACGGATGTTGATTTAATTGCCTGTTCCCCCATTTATGAAACTGCCCCGGTCGGCGGCCCGGAGCAGGGTTGCTTTTTAAACGGCTGTATTTCAATCAAAACAAACCTTTCCCCCACTGTGTTACTGGGAAAAATGCTAACGATTGAAAAAGAGCTAAAAAGAATTCGTCGGGAAAGATGGGGACCCCGCACTGTGGACCTTGATTTGCTCTTCTACGAAAACATTACTATGAAAACCCCATTTTTAGAACTTCCCCATCCCCGCCTGGCAGAGAGGGATTTTGTGCTTGTACCCCTGGCTGATATTGCCCCCGCACTGTATATTCCCGGCAAAGAAAAAACCGTTAAAGAAATACTAAGCGAAAGGGGTAACAACCCCGGGGTTAACCTTTACTGCTATAGCGACTGGGGTGATTGATAAAAAATGCGAGCCGGTTTCTCGCAGACGATTCGCGGACAATGGCGGAAAAGCAATAAAAAGCGCCGCCCCGGCTAAAAACTAGCTGCAGAGCGGCGCTTCTATTAGTTTAAGAATCAGGTTAGCCTGAGTGAATCAGGCAGGTCGGTTTAATCCAGGTTTAGAATAACCCTTCAACCTTGCCGGTTTCCACATCGACATCAACCTTGCGGAATGCCGGGCTGGCAGCGGTTCCTGGCATCAGGGAGATAGTTCCCGCTACCGGCACCAGGAAGTCTGCCCCGCCATAGGTCATAATGTCGCGCACTTTCAAGCGCCAGCCTTTCGGCACACCCTTCAGGCTGGGATCGTCACTAAGGCTGAGGTGGGTTTTAACCATGCAGGTACCCATCTTCTGGAATTTAGGATCGCCTTCCATTTTGTTCAGTTTTTCCATGGCATCCGGGCCAAAGTCAACCCCGTCCGCCCCGTAAACTTCTTCGGCAATCAGTTCAATCCGCTTGCGCAGCGGAGTATCCAGGTCGTAGAGAAACTTGAATTCGCTGGGCTCTTCGCAGGCTTCGATAACTGCTTCAGCAAATTCTTCAGCCCCGTCACCGCCATACTGCCAGTGCTTGGATAGAGCTACTTTTGCGCCTGCTTCCTCGGCAATGCGGCGGACAGCTTTCACTTCATTGTCCGTATCGGTGTGGAAGTGGTTGATGCAGACTACCGGGGTAATGCCGGACTTCTTGATCGTATTAATGTGATGGACCAGGTTGTCACAGCCTTTTTCAACCCACTCGACATTTTCCTGGTTGTATGCCGGGTCAAGCGGCTGTCCCGGTTTCGGAACCGGTGCCCCGCCGTGGCACTTGAGTGCCCGGATAGTAGCAACCAGCACTGCGCAATCCGGGGTGAGGCCGGACATGCGGCACTTTAAGTTCCAGAATTTCTCGAAGCCGATATCGGCGGCAAAGCCCGACTCGGTGATCACGTAATCTTTGAGCTTCAGACCTACCCGGTCGGCTACGATGGAGGACTGACCGATGGCAATGTTGGCAAACGGTCCGGCGTGGACAAATGATGGCTGTCCTTCCAGGGTTTGCATCAGGTTGGGATTCATTGCTTCAACCATCCAGGCAGTCATAGCGCCGGCTACATCGAGATCTTCTGTAGTGATCGGGTTGCCGCGCTTATCGTAAGCAGCCACAATTTTACCCATGCGCTCACGCATATCTTTTAAGTCATTAGCTACGGCCAGGATGGCCATAACTTCGGAAGCCACGGCAATGTCAAATCCTGAGTGCATCATGAACCCGTCTCTTCTGCCGCCCAGGCCGATTATAATGTTCCGCAGGGATTGGGCGCAGAAGTCGATGATCCAGTTAAGCGAGACATTGCGCGGATCAATATTCAATCGTTTCAACCCGCTGCGCTCTAAAAATGCATCGGTAGCGTTGAATTCGTGCTGCAAGCGGGAAGTAACGGCAACCATGCCCAGGTTGTGAGCGTTCATAATCGCATTAATATCCCCGGTCAACCCTAAGGAAAAGGGAGTCAACGGGATGCACTGGGCCAGGCCTCCGCCGGCGGCGGAACCTTTAACGTTCATGGTTGGCCCACCGGAAGGCTGGCGGATAGTAGCCATAACATCCTTGCCCAGTTTGCCCATACCCTGGGTCAGGCCCATGGTAGAAGTTGATTTCCCTTCCCCGAGCGGGGTGGGGGTAATCGCGGTAACATCAATGTACTTACCGTCGGGCACATCTTTCTTTCTCTCTAAAACTTTCTTGTAGTCAACCTTGGCCACGTAATGGCCGTGGGGGAGCAGCTCTTCAGGCTCCAGCCCAAGCTCCTCGCCCAGTTCATAAACCTTTTTCATGTTCTTTTCAGCAGCTTCAGCAATTTCCCAGTCAGCATGTTTTGTGGGATCTAACGGCATTAAATCTACCTCCTTGGTATTTTTGATTATTTATGGATGCTACGATAATTCGCAGACAAATTATTTATTTCAACGTAAACGCCTTTATTCCTGCAACAGTGTTCAGTATTTCACATATTTTTTCCTGGCTCTCATTGGTTTCAGCCATGGATAGCGAATATTAAATATAACCAGAGCGAAAGCCTGCAGCTCAAGTCATCAGCATTGCCCGCGATGATCCGGTTTCATTCTAAAATGCAGGAGGGCTCAGTAAGCATACAAAGCATAGTGGTTATAAACTGCATCATTAATATACCTTTACTTTAGGTCTTTTACTGCCGGAATGCCGGCAAGGGCTGTCGCTGTCATAGCCGCCCTTTCTACCGCTTCGGCAACCGCTTCGGCAGCCAATAACCCGGCGACGTTGACATCTGCTTCAACCTCCCCGGAAGAAAGGGCAAAAATTGTATCGCCGTCCCACATGGTATGCACGGGCCAGATCGAACGCGCCAGGCCGTTATGAGCCAGCTGGCAGATTTTTGTCAGCGCGGCACTGTCAAAAGAAGCATTGGTCGCGACCACTCCCAGGGTGGTGTTGCCGGAAAAACCGCCGGAGGCCATATTATATAGAAGTTCCGAGGTTTTCTCCAGCCTCCCGGTTTCAAGGTTGCGCGGACCGGCCAGCAGCTTGCCTTCACGGCTGTAAATATCGCCAAATGCGTTTACCGCAACCAGTGCGGAAACTACCAGTTCTCCTTTTTTTATTGAAGCAGAACCCTGGCCTGATTTAACCGCCTTTTCCATGCCAAGGATTTTACCTACTGTTGCACCACAGCCGGCCCCGAGGGAGCCTTCCGGGACAGGCCCATTAGAGGCTTCCATGCAGGCCCGGTAACCCATATCCGCATTTGGGCGGATCCTGCCATCGCCAATAAATAGATCGAAAAGTACTGCTGCCGGGACAATTGGCACTTTAAACTGGCCAACGGGTAAACCAAGGCCGTTTTCTTCAAGATACCGGGTTGTTCCTGTAGCAGCCTCAAGTCCAAAGGCGCTCCCCCCGGTAAGAACGATAGCCTGCACTTCTTCAACCAGTTGACCGGGGCGCAGTAAATCGGTTTCCCTGGTTCCCGGGGCTGAACCGCGCACTTCCACGGCCGCCCTGGCTCCGCGTTCAGCCAGGATTACCGTAACCCCGGTTGCGGCTTCTAAGTCAGAAGCAATTCCTACTTTTATACCTTCAACATCAGTCAAACCCGGAGACATGCTTAACCACTCCTTTTTTTGTGTTTATTCAGCCACGGTGTTCTTTAGAATTGTTCCGGTTCATCACAGGCAATGGCGGCAACTTGAGCTTTAGAATTTCGCTTTAGTTGTCCTTTATCATTCGCCATCAATGGTTCAGGTCTCGGGTGACCTGCCTCCATGCAAGGAAGCACTACCCCCGTCCCCGCGCTTCCCCCCTGCTTCCCAATTTTATGTTATACTTGGTACATACTGTAAAAGGGGGCTGAAACCCTGCTTAACCGGAGCAATCTACCGGCCGTGATCTGGGACAGCCATGTTCACATATTCCCAGAACAGATGATGGAAGCGGTTTATGCTTATTTCAACAACCATTACCACTTCAGGCCGCCTTTCTCAAAAAAACCGGAAACCCTCCTGAGAAAATTAAAAGATACAAGTGTCGAAAAGGCTTTTATCCTGGCCTATGCCCACAAGCCCGGGATTTCCCGCCGGTTAAACAGCTGGCTTGACAACCTTTGCAGTGAATATCCCTGGCTCGTCCCCTTTGGAGCTGTCCACCCCGGTGATTCCGATCCGGCCGGGACAGTGATTGAATGCCTGGACCACTACGGGTTCCCCGGAATCAAACTGCACTGCCTGGTCCAGCGACACCCTCCGGATGATGAACGGTTGTTCCCGGTCTACCGGGCACTCGAAGAGCGCTCAAAAGGGGTAATCATCCATGCCAGCACTTTCCCCCAACAGCTGGAAGGTTGCCTGGGTAGTGCCCGCATCAAGAACCTTTTAGAGCATTTCCCCGGGCTGAACTTAGTTATTCCGCACCTGGGGCTTGATGAACTGCAAGAATACCGGTTTTTGCTCGAAAAACACGATAGTCTTTACCTGGACACCGCTTTCGTCTTCCAAAACCGGGGTTTCATCCCGCCGCTTGAAGAAATCACCGCTATTATAGCGGACTACCCGGACCGTTTTTTTTACGGCAGTGACTATCCCTTTATCATGGAACCGCCAAAAAACGGGATTGAGCGCATCCTCGAGCTCGGCCTCTCCCCGGAGGTAATCGATTCTTTGTTTTTTAAGAATGCTCAGCGGTTTTTGCACAAGTTGATGGCCTTATAAAATAAAGGAGCCAGGTTTTAACCTGACCCTTTTAGATAACGTTTAATGAGCTATTCTTTTCCTGCTTTTCTTTGGCATTTTAGAGCTCTTCGTTTGTCTTTTCGCCGCGTTCTTTCTGCTGCTGAAAGGAAGCCCGGCGATCTGATTGTTCACCGGTATCGTCGCCGGCCTCTGTTTTAGCTTTTTCACCCGTACCGGCAGCTTCTTCAGTTTCGGCTTCTGTTTCTTCGCTAGCTAGCTCAGTAATTTCTTCACTATCTCCATCATCAATTGTTTCCGTTTCTTCTTCATCTTCGGATGAAGCATAAGCGCTTTTTTCTTCAACTAAGTCCTCTTCTTCGCTTTCTTCTTCACCTTCTCCTACAGGCGGCAGTTCTCTGCCTTCTACCAGAGCCTTGATTTCTTTTGAATTTAAAGTTTCCCTTTCGATTAATGCTTTAGCGATAGTTTCAAGCTTGGAGCGGTTTTCTTCCAGGATATCCTGGGCCTGCTGGTAGCTATTATCGATGGTTTTCCTGATTTCCTGGTCGATCGCCTTGGCAATTTCTTCACTGTAATCGCGATCCCTGCCCAGGTCACGGCCCAGGAAAACCTGGTCCTGTTTCCGGCCTAAGGTAATTGGGCCTAGAGCATCGCTCATGCCATACTCCATGATCATCTGGCGCACTATCTGGGTAGCCCGCTCGAGATCATTCTGGGCCCCGGTACTGATATCATTGAGCACCAGTTTTTCCGCTACTCTTCCGCCAAGCAGCGTGCTGACCCGGTCAAGCAGTTCCGAGCGAGTCATGTAATAGCGATCTTCTTCCGGAAACATCAGGGTATACCCACCGGAACGGCCGCGGGGGATAATCGAAACCTTGTGCACCGGGTCGGTATAGGGAAGCAGGTAGCCCACCAGGGCATGCCCCGCTTCATGGTAAGCGACAATTCTCTTCTCAAAGTCGCTGATTACCCGGCTGGTTTTTTCCGTGCCGGCAACCACCCGTTCTACCGCTTCTTCCAGGTGTTTCATGTTAATTTTCTTTTTGTTTTCGCGGGCTGCCAGCAAGGCCGCCTCATTGACCACGTTTTCCAGGTCGGCCCCGGTAAACCCGGGAGTTCCCCGGGCCAGGATTTTCAGATCCACATCTTCGGCCAGCCGCTTCTTCCTGGTATGTACTTTTAATACTTCAACCCGTCCTTTCACATCCGGCAGAGTAACTGTTACTTCACGGTCAAAGCGACCGGGCCTGAGCAGGGCCGGGTCAAGAATATCGGGACGGTTGGTAGCGGCAATGATAATAATTCCTTCGTTGACGTCAAAGCCGTCCATTTCTACAAGCAGCTGGTTCAAGGTTTGTTCTCTTTCATCGTGTCCCCCGCCGAGCCCGGCGCCACGCTGGCGGCCGACGGCGTCCAGTTCGTCGATGAAAACAATGCACGGGGAATTTTTCTTGGCATTTTCAAACATGTCCCGCACCCGGGAAGCGCCGACGCCGACAAACATTTCGACAAAGTCGGAACCGCTGATGCTAAAGAACGGCACCCCCGCTTCTCCGGCGACAGCCCGGCCAAGCAGAGTTTTACCGGTCCCCGGGGGGCCGACCAGGAGTATTCCCTTGGGAATGCGCGCCCCTAATTCGATATACTTGCGGGGGTCTTTCAGGAAATCCACCACTTCGGCCAGCTCGGCTCTTTCCTCGTCAGCCCCGGCAACCTCATCAAAGGTAACTGTCTCTTTCTCGGTTTCCTGGAGCTTGGCCTTGCTTTTGCCGAAGTTCATCATCCGGTTGCCCCCGCCCTGGGACTGCTGCATGAAAAAGAAAAATATCCCGATGATCAAAAGAAAGGGGATCATGTAGGTAAGGGCGGTTTGCCACCATTCGGGACCACGTTCAGGATGCGGTGTATAAGGCACCTCGTTTTCCAACAAAAGTTCAGTAAGCTGGTGGTCCTCGGGCCTGGTGGTTTCTATTTCGGTACCGTCATCAAGGACAGCTTCAATTTCATTGCCGTAAGCGGAAACTTTTGCCACTTCGCCGCGCTCTATTTTGTTCACAAATTCATTGTAGCTTATTTCTTCCGGTTCAACACCGGTATTAAAAGTAGCTAGCAAAATTACTACTACCAAACCTATTAGCAGGTAGAACATTATTTGCCTTACAACTGGGCTCAAAAAGTACCCTCCTCTCCATCAAACAAAGGCCTGAAAAGCCTGAAGTAAATTGTAACACACCGGTTGGGTTGAAGCAATAAAACCAAAACCCTTAAACAAAAGTTATTCCCTTCCTGGCATGAGCAGCATTAGGCGTTAAGGATGCAGAGGTCAGAAAGCTGACGGTAGTCTTCCGCATAATCCAGGCCATAACCGACTACAAAATAGTCCGGTATGTTAAAGCCACAGTAATCAGCTTCCAGTTCGACTTCCCGGCGCTCAGGCTTGTCAAGCAAGGTCACCACTTTTAGTGAACGCGGACGTCTGCTGCCCAGGTTTTCAATCAAGTAGTTCAAGGTAAGCCCTGTATCAACTATATCTTCGACAATGATAATATCTTTATTTTCAATGCTCTGTTCAAGATCTTTCAGAATACGGACCACTCCCGAGGAAGAAGTACTGGCCCCATAGCTGGATACCGCGATAAAATCTATTTCCACCGGAATATCCATGAAGCGGATCAGGTCGCTTAAAAAAATAGCCGCTCCTTTTAAAATCCCTACCATTAAAGGTCTTTTATCCCGGTAATCTTCGGAGATCAAACCGGCCATTTCTTTTACCCTGCTCTCGATTCGTTCAGCGGAAAGCAGCACTTCCAAAGGTTTGCCGGTTTTATAGTCTACTGGTGCGCCGGTTTTCTCATTTGCGTTTTTTGCTTTTTCTTCAGCCATATTTTCTACCACCTTTATTCAACAATAAATTAATTTGTGTCTACTGAGCCGTGCTGCCTTTGGACTGTTGACGGCTCACCTGAGGCTAATGGCAGCGACTCAGCTGCAGGCTTTCGCTTTGGTTGCCCTCGGCATTCGCCATCCATGGCTCAGGCCTCGGCGGCCTGCTTCCATGCAGGCCGACCGGCTACAACCTTTGCTTCGTCGGCCATTGCAACCGCTCTATCGCAATGTCTTCAGTCCAAAGGCAGCACGGCTGAGCAGTTGAATTTATTTTAACAAATATTTATTTCGACGGCAGCCTCGGCACCAGGTATTCCAAAAGCAGCACCCGTTTAGTTTTTCCCGTCACCCGGTAAGGTTCGGCAATCCTGACCCCTGTTACCCAGATAATCTCATTACCGGCCGCGACCAGGGGCAGGGTATCGCGTTTCTCCCGGGGCACTTTTTGATCGATAAGAAAGCTTTTAAGTTTTTTGCTCCCCCCGGCGCCCTGGGGGTAAAACCGGGCTCCTGGCCACCGGGGACATACCTTGAGAGGACCGGGCGGAAGCGAATCATAATCGAGACAGGCCCGGTTGGCAGAGGGTTGAAAGTTTATTTCATCCGCATCAATTATGCTTGCCCTGATCGCCGCTCCTCCCGGCAAAAAAACTTTCCCAGGAAGATTAAGCTCTTTAACAGCCGGTTTTTTCTCCCGGTAACCCGGACCATAAATGACCAGGTTGTAGTATTCCAAAGAAGCAAGCACTCCACCGGGGAGGGTGGCCTGCCGGCCTGTTATCCCGGTTTCGAGAAGCCTGAGCACCTGGCCGATGTGCTGCCGCCCGATTTGTCCCGGAGAAAGAAACTTCTTCAAAGCCACGTGGATCACCCTGCTCTGCAAAGCAGAGGGGAGGGCCACCAGTTCTTTCTTGCGGAAAATAATTTTATTTTGTGCCAGCCGGGCGATCTCTAAGTATTTTTTCCTGGCCCGGGCCTGGAGGTAAAAACGATCCGCGGCTGCAAGCGAAGCCAGCCCGGACAATGCCTCCCTGATCCGGGGGTTATATCCCCTTTCCAACTGCGGAATCAGCTCAAGACGCATTTTATTCCGGGTATAGTTGGTTTCAAGGTTGCTGCTGTCGGTAAATGGGCGCAGGTTATTTTCATGGCAGTATTCTTCAATTTCGGAGCGCCGCAGGCACATTAGAGGCCGAATCAAAAAGAATCCGCCTCTCTTCGACCTGGGCAATATCCCGGCCAGCCCGTCAACACCGGTGCCCCTGAGCACATTTAAAAGGACAGTTTCCGCCTGATCATCAAGATGGTGTCCCAGGGCAATCTTGGAAGCGCCGTATTTTTCCGCCATTTCCACCAAAAAATTGTAACGGGCCAGGCGGCCGGCTTCTTCTTCCGAAATACCCTTTTCTTTTTTTAAGCTCCGGATATCGACCGTTTTGGATTCAAAAGGAAGCGACCATGAGGAAGCAATATCGTTCACCGCAGCTTCTTCAATTCCCGCTTCATTCCTCAGGCAGTGATTTAAGTGTGCTACAACCAGTTTTAAGTTAAACTGCGGAGAAATTTGCTTGAGCATATGCAGGAGGGAAAAAGAATCAGGCCCCCCGGAAACAGCGACAATCACGGTGTCGCCTTTTTCTATAAGGTTCTCCCGGGAAATATATTCTTTAACCTTATTGATCAATGCCAGAAGCAATCACGACCTGTCAACCTGCCGCCTTTAGATTGCAGGCAAGATAAAAAAACACCCTGTAGCAGAGTGCCTTTAAGCTGGTCATCTTGCTGTGGTAAATTAATAATTACGCTTCACGGCATGAACCGCCGCGGCTACCCCTCTTGGATTCAGTATTGCGCTTCAGGTCAAGCAATCGCTCATCGCTTTCTTTAAAAAAGCGGCTCATCTTATCTTCAAATGAAGCCTTGTTTGCTCCACCCGACTTTCCCTTGTTTTTATTTACCTTGCCGGACGGGGCGGAATCTTTTTGGGCCTGCTTGATCGAAAGGCCGACTTTACCGTTGTTTTCCACTGTCAGCACTTTAACTTTGACCTTGTCATCTTTTTTATAGAAATCATTAATGTCTTTGACGTATTCGTCAGCTATTTCCGATATATGAACCAGACCTGTGGTGCCTCCGGGCAAGTCTACAAAAGCACCGAACTTTGTAATCCCGGTGATCACCCCTTCCACAATACTGCCCACAACAATCTCTTTCTTAATGAAAAACTCCTCCTTGAAAGTTTAGTAAAAAAAATAAATTAACCGCGAGCACCTGGCTTGTACGATCAGGTACACACTGTAAACTAATGTTATTATAACTTTTTTGATTTTATTGTCAATCCTCTAATTGGAAAATTGTTTCATCAGGCTTAATCAGGCCCAACCTTTCCCGGGCCAGGACCTCTAGATAATGGTAATCTTCCAGGCGCTCTATTTCCAATTCGGCCATTTCTTTGCGCATTTCGTATTTCTTGATTCTTCTTTCGTATTCTTCGAGTTCCTGCCTGGCCTGTTCCTGCCTGAAATGCTGCGCAGCAATAATCACCAGCAGGACAATAATCAAAAAAATGCCCACCGTAGTGATTAACCTGTACATATTGTAACTTTTACCCCGGTAATTTCGGGGAAAACTGGAAACCGCTTTTTTCTTTTTGTTACCCTTTGGTTCCATTTTTATCACGCTCGCAATGTGGAAAAAATCCCCCCAAAGCGGGGGGATCGGACTCAAAAAAACATTTGGAACCTATAATGACGGCAAATTACTTACTTAACTTTTTCTTTTAAAGCTTTGCCAGGCTTAAAAGCAGGCACTTTCAAGGACGGAATTTGAATTTTCTCACCTGTTGCCGGATTCCGGCCTTCCCGCGCTTTGCGATTTCTTACCTCGAATGTGCCAAAGCCGACCAATTGAACCTTATCTCCCTTAGACAACCCTTCAGTAATGCCGTCCAATACCGCTTTTACCGCTTTCTCACTATCTTTTTTTGACATCCCTGCTTTTTCTGCAACCACATCTACAAGCTCAGTCTTATTCACAGCTTAAAACCCTCCTTGTTCAATAATGAAATTCCCTTTATTCTCATGTTTATTCGACCTTGTTTTGAAGATTCCTGCTTTATTTACGCATTTTCCTTAACTTTTTAGCTTCTTCCCACCATTTATCCAGGGCTTCAAGGGAAAAACTGGTAATTGGGCGCCCCGTTTTTTCAACTTGCTCCAAAACGTAATGAAACCTGTCCATAAATTTACCGACTGTTTTGCCCAGGGCAAGTTCCGGATTGACCCCGATAAAGCGTGACAGGTTAACTACGGTAAATAGATAATCACCCAGCTCTTCTTCAATGGCCGCCCGGTCCATATCACCGTAAGCTTCTTCAAGCTCGTCCAGCTCTTCCCTGGCCTTATCAAGCGGCCCCTGCACACAGGGCCAGTCAAAACCCGCTTCGGCTGCTTTTTTTTGAAGTTTATATGCTTTGAGAAGAGCAGGGAGGGAATGGTCTACAGAATACCTGTCCTTGAGATCCTCTTTGCCTTTTGCTTTCTTTTGCCCGTTTTTTGTTTCTTTTTTCCGGTTTCTTTCATCAGATTTGATCTCTTCCCACAAGACTTTTACTTCCGCCGAATCGGCTGCATTGCCGCTTCCGAATACATGAGGATGGCGCCTGAGCAATTTTTCCGTAATCCCGCGGACTACTTCATAAAAGTCAAAGCGGCCTTCTTCCCGGGCAATCTGGCTGTGAAAAACCACCTGTAAAAGAAGATCGCCCAGTTCTTCTTTGAGCATGCTGTCATCTTCCTGATCGATAGCGGCAATTACTTCGTAGGCTTCTTCAACTAAGTACTGCCGCAAGCTATGGTGGTTTTGCTGTTTATCCCAGGGACATCCGTTTTCAGCACGCAAGCCGGCCATAACTTCAAGCAGCTCTTCCATGACGCGTTCCGGGGAAGGCGGCAAAAGAGCCGGTAAAACCTGCAATTTTAGATCATGTTTGCCGCAAAGTTTTCGAAGATAAGCCACAGATGCTTCACCGAAGAGCGGGTGGCCGGAAACTGCGTAGCAGATTGTGCCGTGTTTTTTGGCATAATTGATCAGGTTAAAAGCAATGGCCCGGTTAATTTTGTCGTTATCGCTTGAGTGTTGATCCAGCCAATCAAAGCTCCGGATCCTTTTGCCGCCTGCAAGACGGCGGACCGCCGGATGCCTTAAGGTGCGATAGTATACAGGGATCCCGCTTTTTAAGTATTTGCGAGATTCCCGGGAAATATAATCCGGCCGGCCCGGTCCCAACCCTATTATTACGATTTTACTCATAATTTCACCCTTCGATCAATTGTTCTTCAGCAGCCGGAAGCGCTCGGTCAGTTTAACCAACTTTGGCCCCGCAAAGGGGATCATCTGCATTTCTTCCCTGGTCAGTCCCCCGGTTACAAGGATAAAGGCCCCGTAGGTTATAATGCCTACAGCGATAGCTCCGAGGGTTGCCACCCCGTTAAGTGTCCCGGGTGAAAGCAAAGGCTCCGCTCCCCTGATAATAACATGATAAGCCCCCGGTACCAATACAGACATGGCAAGAACAGCGGCACCCGGCAGCAAAAGCAGTTCCCGCCAGCGCGGTTGCCACCCGGCAAACCGGTGGACATGGTAAAGATTAAAGAGGGCGGCCACCCCGAGGCCGATCACAGTGGCCAGTGCCGCCCCACCAACATTAAGGGCCGGTTGGGCGGTCAAAATCCAGGATAGAATCGTCTTAACCACGCCGCCGTAGAACATATTCAATGCCGGCAGGATGGGCCGGCCAAGTCCCTGGAGGATGCCGGTCGTGGAAACATAAAGGCAGAGGGGGATCACCGACCAGGACATGTAAGCCAAAGAATACCCTGCCTCCCTGTTGTCAAACAAAAGCAGCGTAACCGGTTCTGCCAGCAGGTAAAGGCCCGCTGCTGCAGGAAAGGAAAATAACGTGGTCAACTTGATCGCGGTGGCGGAACGGGTGCTGATCAAGAGTTTATTTCCAAGGGCAAAAGCTTCAGAAATTGCCGGCACCAGGCTGATACTTAAGGCCAGGGCTACCACGTTGGGGAAATAAACTACCGGCCCGGCCATACCGGTAAGCTGCCCGTAGAGAGCGCGCCCGGTTTCCAAATCAAAGCCGGCTGCCTGCAGCTGCCGGGGAACCACCGCTAAATCAATCAAGGAGATCAGGGGGATAACCAGGCCTCCCACGGTCACCGGCACCGCCAGGCGCAGGATCCGGCTAATTACCGCAAAGACAGGCACCGGCAGATGTTTTGTTTGCCTTTCAGCCTGCTTTAAAAGAACCCCGCGTTTGCGCAGGTAAAATAACGCAAGCAGCAAAAACCCGCCCAGGCCGCCGGCAGCAGCCCCGGAGGCAGCCCCGGCGGCGGCATAATCAAGGCCTACCGGCATTAACATGACCACCATGGCGATCGAAAAACCAACCCGCACCAGCTGTTCAACCATCTGCGAAGCAGCGGTGGGAATCATGTTTTGCTGGCCCTGGAAAAACCCGCGCAGGGCAGCCATTATTGTTACAAAGAAGATGGCAGGGGAGATGGCCATTAATGGATAAACAGCATCCATGTCCCTGACCACCGCCCCGGCAAAAAACTCAGCGCCCAGGTATAAAACCAGGAAAATGGCAAAACCGGTCAGGGTGAGGATCAAAAAAGCAATGCGAAAGGCCCTTAATGCTTCCCGGTAATCATTAAGGGTCATTTTTTCTGCCATTATTTTCGATAAAGCGACCGGGATTCCCGCGGTTGAAACTACAAGCAAAGTGGAATAAACGGGGTATGCGTACATAAAAAGGCCAATCCCCTCATCTCCGAGGATAGCGGCCAAAACAATCCTAAAAAGGGCCCCGATTACCCGGGCGGCAATGCCGGTTATTGCCAGGATTGCCGCTCCTTTGACAAATGAAGTGCTGCCGCTGGTCAAATGTTTAACCTTCTTCACAGTTTACTGATAGTTGCATATTATTATAACAGTTACGCTTCCTTACTGCTACCGCCAGAGGTTTTCTGCAGCTCAAGCAGTTCTTCAAAAAAAGCTGTCAGTTCGAACAAGCGGTCCCCCCGGTCGGCAGCTCCCTTGATTTTCACCCTTAGAGGATTAGCAGATTTTACCATGACCCTGTCTTCTTCGATGGCAGCCGTTTTTTTCATAACCGAACCTTGCAATGCCGCCCCGGGAGTAAACTGGATCATCACTTCCTTCTGCTGGCGGATTGATTCCACTCCTAATTCCATGGCCATAACCCGCAGTTCGCCAACTGTGAGTAAATTTTGCGCCGGTTCCGGCGGAGAGCCGAAACGGTCGGTTAGTTCCTCTTCGATTTCCCGCAGCTCTTCTCTCGCTTTAACATTGTAAATTCGCTGGTAAAAATCTACTTTCTGCCCCTGGTCGGCGATATAAGAGGAGGGCAGATAGGCACTGATTTGCAGTTCAAGCCGGGGATCGACCGGCTGAGCCGGTTTTTCTTCTTTTAGCTCCGCTACCGCCCGGTCCAGCATTTTACAGTAGAGGTCGAAGCCGACTGCGGCTATGAAACCGTGCTGCTCTGCGCCCAGGATATTCCCCGCGCCGCGGATTTCCAGGTCCCGGAGGGCGATTTTAAACCCGGAACCGAGTTCGGTAAATTCTTTTACCGCTTTTAACCGCTTTTGGGCGGTTTCTGAAATCACCTTATCTTTCCGGTAGGTCAAGTAAGCATAGGCAAGCCGGTTAGAGCGCCCCACCCGCCCCCTGATCTGGTAAAGCTGGGCCAGGCCGAACTTATCTGCTTCATGAACAATCAGGGTATTGACGTTGGGGATGTCCAGGCCGGATTCAATGATGGTCGTGCATACCAGGATCTGGTACTTGCCGTCCTGAAAGTCGGCCATGATTTTTTCCAGGGTAGCCTCGGGCATCCGGCCGTGCCCGACCACAACCGAAGCATAAGGAAACATTTTTTGAATCCTGGCGGCAAAGGAGTCGATATACTCAACCCGGTTGAAAACAATAAATACCTGACCGCCCCGGCTAAGTTCGCGCTGCACCGCTTCACGCACCAGCTCTTCGCTGTACTCAAGCACATAAGTCTGGACCGGGTAACGATCTTCCGGCGGTGAATCAATCACACTTAAATCGCGGGCCCCGGCAAGGGACAGGTGAAGCGTCCTTGGAATAGGAGTAGCAGTCATTGCCAGGGTATCGACTTCAAGGCGCAGTTTTTTTAGTTTTTCTTTCTGGCGAACTCCGAAACGCTGTTCTTCGTCAAGAACCAGCAGACCCAGGTCATTAAAGCTGATATCATCAGATAAAAGGCGATGAGTTCCGATAAGGATATCTACCTTGCCTGCTCTAACATCCTTAATAATTTTTTGTTGTTCCGTTTTGGAAACAAAGCGGCTCAGCTGGGCCACCCTGACCGGAAACCCTTCAAACCGTTCACTGAAAGTGCGGTAATGCTGCTGGGCAAGCACGGTGGTAGGCACTAAAACGGCCACTTGTTTCCCTTCCATAACCACTTTGAAGGCGGCGCGCATTGCTACTTCGGTTTTGCCATAGCCGACATCGCCGCAAACCAGCCGGTCCATGGGGTAATTTTTCTCCAGGTCTGATTTTACATCTTGGATAGCCTGCAGCTGATCCGGGGTTTCTTCGTAAGGAAAATGAGTTTCAAATTCCTGCTGCCAGGGATGATCGGGCCCGAAACTGTAACCCTCGGAAGCCTGCCTGGCGGCATAAAGGGATAGGAGTTCCCGGGCCAGTTCCTCTACCGACTGGCTCACTCTTTTTTTCAGGCGGGGCCACTCCCCGCCGCCAAGTTTATGCAAGTTTGGCGCAGGCCCCTCACCTCCGGTGTATTTCTGGATCAGGCTGATCTGTTCTACCGGAATATAGAGTTTATCAGCACCCTTGTACTGCAGCAGTAAATAGTCGCGCTTCACACCGCCTATTTCCATGGTGCTGATGCCCTGGTATTTCCCGATTCCGTGCTGTTCATGGACTACATAATCCCCGGTAGAAAGGTCCCGGTAATCGCTTAAACGAATGCCTTCCCGCGGCTTAATCTTTCTTTGCTTCTGCCGGCCGGGCAGGATATTTTGTTCCGTTACCACGGCCAGCTGCAGGTTGGGGATAACCAAACCCTCTTCCAGACCACCTTCAATCACCGCCGGGCGGGGATAATTTTTTTTACCCGGGGTGATGCGCCCATCGTCCTCCCGGGCTTCTTCTTTTTCAAAAACCCCCTGCTCTGAAAGCTGGTCAAGCAGCCTTTGCCCCCGCCTGCTAGCAGGAGACATCAGGTAAACCCGGTAATCGCCTTTTAGCCATTCCCGGTAATCGCTCTTAAATAAATCCCATTGCCCATGATAATGGGGAGTTGCCTTGGTTTCCAGGCTGAAAGCTTCTTTCGGTTTAAACAACCCCCCGCTCCCCTGGAAAAGAGAACAGCTAACCAGGGAAGAGGATAGCCCGGAAAAAAGTTCATCTACGGGCCATAACAGTTTGGCCGCAGAACCGATCATTTCCCTTTCTACGGGGGCGCTGTTGAACTGATTTTCAATTTCACGCCGGAAATTGTCCCCTGCTTCGGCAACAGCTGCAGGATCCTCCACAAGGACCAAATAGTTCGAGGTTAAATAATCCAGCAGGGAGGCACCTTCCCCGTAGAAAAATGGGAAGTAGCTGCTCAAATAGTCGAGCCCTTCCGGGTGAGCCAGCCTTGCCAAATGGCGCTCCACTTCCTGCTGCAATTTTGCTGCCGTCTCTTTTTCACCGCGCCGGTTTAGCCTGGAAACAGCCTGGTTCTTGTTCTTTTGAACCAGTTCTTCTCCGCGCCGGTAGATCTTGGGCGGCAGGATCAGTTCACGCGCAGGGGTGATCGTAACTTCTCCGGCATCGCCGGTAGAGCGCTGGGTAGCGGGATCAAAAAACCGCAATGACTGGATTATATCGTCGAATAAATCCAGCCGGATTGGAACCTCACCGGTAGGAGGATAGATATCAATTATTTCTCCCCGGGCGCTGAATTGCCCCCTGGTTTCGGTGAGAGGCACCCGCTCATAACCAAGATCGGTCAACCGGGCAATCAGTTCCTGCCGGTCCACTTTCCCGACCGGCTTTAAGTTTATTATTAGTTCATCCCAGGTTTCAGGTGGCACTACTTTTGAAAGCAGGGAAGCGGCCGCGGCCACATAGATACCCTTTCGTCCGCTTCTGGCCTCTTCCATGAATTGCAGGCGCATTTGCTGGTACTCTTCACTGCGCGAAAGCACCTCTGTGTTCATGAAAAATTCTCGGGCCGGGAGCATATGCACTGAATCCGGGTAAAAAGCAGTCAGTTCAGTACTAAGCTTCTCCGCACGGCCGGCGTCACGGGTAATAACCAGGGCCGGACGGCGGCAGTTGGCAGCAAGAGCGGCCATAAAATACGCCCTGGCTCCCCCGTCAAGGCCGTAAACCATGGCCTTATACCCGGACTGTTTGGAAATTTTGCCGGTTATGTGAGAAAAGGATTCCTCGTTTTTCCAAAGCTCAAGCAGTTTTTCCGTCAACAGCAGTCCTCCTGCTAAACAAGATCAAATATTCTGTACACCAAAATGATAGGGGAAATAATAACATCCCCCGTATCTGCTAAAACCCGTGGCTAAAGCCCGTCCTGCATTTTGACTGGTGCCGGTTCATCTAAGGGCAATGGCCCTTCTCCAAAATGCAGCAAGGCTATGTGTAGCAACCATCGCCCTATCCGCTTTTCTGCCGGGCAACCACCCGGCCGGATGCAGCGCGTTCAATGAAAAGTATAATTGCCTTTTTAGGCCCCGTCAATCACGATCTGCTTTCGGGTAAGAGCCGAGAAGCTTAAAAAAGGGCGCTGTTTCCCTGATCTCTTCCCACAATTCAGCCTTTTCCGGTTCACTGCGGTGCCCTTCGCAGTCGATGAAAAAGAGCCAGTCGCCAATCATCTGCTTGGAGGGCCGGGATTCAATCCTGG
>CAYXQO010000012.1:0-43885 GCA_964467475.1 uncultured Syntrophomonadaceae bacterium | reverse complement strand
CCGGCTTATAATCGACTTCTGCATTCTCTTCAAGTATTTTTAATCCTTCCGGGGAAAAGGAATCACTGACCAAAACCCTCAATATTTCAACACCTCCGGCAAAATCTATGTTTCTTAATCATAGCAATTTAGGATTACTATATCATAAATTATTACGAAGTCCAAAGGAAAGCTTCATCTTTCTGTAAAAATAGAGGTTATTCGTTGGGGAAACGGGCAAATAGCAGTCCGCTACTAAAATGCGCCACCGGCAAGATGATTTGGCTGCTACCCGGTAAGATCAATTGCCCCATAAGCACAAAACTCCTGGCAGCAGTAACAGCGAATACAGCTCTTATGATCAATCACCGGGAGGGCATCTGCTATTTCTATTACCTGGGCCGGGCAGTTGTCCCGGCACACCGCACACGCGGTACAAATCTCAGGATTAACTCTTGGATAGGGACGCCTGGCTGAAAGCATATCTCTGATCCGGGCCACCGGAAACAGCGCCACCAGGCGGCTCAACTTCCCGCCTGCGGCAGGCCCCTTGTCAAAACCGGAAACCCTGGCCTCCTCCAGAGAAATTCCTTCAAGCCTAACTTCAGATAATTCCGTTCCGGGTAGGCCTAATTCACTGGCCGCAACCAAAGTAGTTACCTCTTCAGGGTAAAAGCCTGTGATTTCTGCGACAACCCGATCCAGGGCCACTGCACAGGGCGAGGCAACAAGAAGCCCCACCTGCCGCGGTCTACCACGCCGCGGACCGGTGCCTTCCATGGCAATAACTGCGTCCAAAATAGTTAAAGAGGGTTTTACTGCCAAATAAACATCAATTAACAAACGTGAAAAATCTAAAGGCAGAGGATAGTCCAAGTGGAAACGCGCCTTCTTAGCCCCCACAACACAACCAAATACATTTTTGACTCCCCCGGTCATGCCGGTAAATGCATGAGTTTTCAGCTTGCCCATATTTATAATTAAATCCATTTGCGCAAGGGTAGAAGCAAGGGGGATAATTCTTTTTTTATAATTGTTTACTTCCACACCGGTGTTATCGCTAAAAGTTAAGTATTGTGCCCCGGTTTTCTCAATTACTGCTTTCATCCCGCAAACTTGCATAGCCTTTTCTTGAGAATCACTTCCGGGACTGTCACCTAGATAAACGTTACCTCCTGCTTCCATGACTATTTCAACCATTGCCTGCATGACCACGGGATGGGTGCTTACCGCTTCAACCGGGGAAGCTGCCGAGAGCAAGTTTGGTTTGAGCAAAACATTCTGCCCCGGAGAGACCAGGCTTTTTATCCCACCCAAACGGTCCAACAATTGGATTAGACTCCGGCGCACTGTTTGCAAATTATAAAGCGAACATTTTTCTATTGCAACTGTAAGCTGGGACCCTGGATTAACCATTGCCCGCCTCCTTTTTTGGATCAGGGCATATTTTTATCAACATAGACGGCCAGTTTGCCCAGCAGGTTGACATAGCTACCCAGTTCGTTGTCGTACCACCCGAATATTTTGGCATGAGTAACCGGTATATTAATATCGGCAGGCGCTTCTACTCCGTGTTCCTGCATAGTGGCAGTATTAACCCTGATAAAACCGGTGCGAGAATGGGTTTCTACCCCTTCAATCACGATTGCCGCCGGAAAACCGGCCAGGTCGGTGGAAACATTTTGTTTTTCGCTGTAAACGACCATTTCTTTTTGCGCACCAGCAGCAGCTTTTTCATAAATATCATTGATTAAATCCCTGGTTACCCTGGGCTCACCGGATTCATTAAGAGCAGTTTTGAAAGTAACATTGAGCATTATCAACGAAGAGGTATTAGTAGGAATGCGAACTGAATCAGCCATGAAGCCAACGTTTTTAATCTCCGGCATAATTTCTTCCAGGGCATCGGCGGCACCGGTACTGGTAAGAATGATATTGTTAAATATTGAACGGTTCTTGCGCAGGTCGGAAGTTCCCGACTTGGGTAAAGCATCAAGGATTTTTTGATTATTGGTCGCAGCATGCACAGTAGACATCGAAGCGGTAATGATTTCAGCCGTTTCCCTTGTTTCTAAAAGCGGCTTGATCATATGCGACAATCCGGTGGTGGTGCAGCTGGCCGCGGATAAAATATGATGGGCGGAAGGATCATATTTGTCATGGTTGATCCCGTAAACAAACATACAGCTATCCGGTGGCATTTTTTGGGGACCATCTGCCACTTTAAATGGAGCGCTGACAATAACTTTTTCTGCACCGGCTTCCAGGTGTCCACGGACGCTACCTTTAGGTTGATCAGCCGGGGCGGTCGGATCAACATAGCCCCCGGTACATTCTATAACCAGCTGGACCCCTTCTTTGGCCCAGTTTATTTCACGCGGGTTCCTGGAATAAGTCGTTATTTTAACCGGAATTTCGTTGATCGTAAATAAGTTTGCTTCCCGATCAGTTATTTCTATTCTGCAGGTTTTGCCGGAATAACCATACAAAAAACGATCCAGGGAGCCGAAAGTAGAATCTTTAATCAGGTAATCGATAACATCCTCCAGGGTTTTGCCTGCTTTACGGCCGGTGTTGATGACAAAGTAATCAAAATGCCCGTGGTTTAGATGATGCCACAGGGTAAGTTTACCGATCCTCCCGGCGCCGTTGATACCCAGTGTTTTTTTGCTCTGCAGATAACTACTCAACTTTTAATCCTCCTTCAAGGAATGATTGATAACGATCCCCGGTCAGACATACACGACCGGGTAACTGCCGGAATATATAGTTCCCAACCTACCGTCTATCGAGAGCAAATCGCCCTTACGAACTAAAGTATTATTGATCGAACATTGTTTTTGCTGCTCATCAACGACCAGTTCTTTACAATTAACAATACAAACTTTACCTAATTTTTCAGCTGCTACGGCAGCATGAGAAGTAACTCCGCCGCGGCTTGTAATTAATCCGTCGCACATAAATATCATCTGGATATCATCAGGAACAGTATCAGGCCGGATCAGGATATGGTGCTTGTCAGGGTGGCCTCGTTTATTCTCATTCAGGTCTTCCATATCAAAGCTGACAACCCCGCTTAAGGCTCCTCCACCAACTCCGATACCACGACCGAGCGGGGCCATTTCAGCATCCGAGATACTAAAAACAGCTGTTTTTTCCTGCTGAACAATATTTTGCTCTCTAATCTGCAAAATATAAAGATCTTCAGGATCTTCAGATTCAAAAGTAAATTCTATTTCCTGGTTGTTGAAGCTATACTTTTCGATCAGCTCAGTGGCAATTTCACGCAACCGCTCATAAATCCTGGGAAAAGCAGACTCTAAAGATATATCGCTCTCCGGATAATCGTCACTGCGCTGGCTTTCTGAAATAGGCAGGGGATAAACCAGACCTGCAACAATGTCTTCTCCCTGGCTGCAGAGGGTAAAATCGCCGTACAGGTTAATTCCCGGTTTTTTCAACTTGGGGTTGTGGGTGAAAACAACGCCGGAGCCGGAGCGTTTGGACCGGTTCCCCATCACCATTTTTTGAACCAATACCGCCGTTCCCCACTCATCAGCTATCTGCAGATGTCTCCGGTAAGCTACCGTCCTTTCAGACGACCAAGAGTTAAAAATATTGTTGATTGCCTGCTTCAGTTGATCGAAAGGATTTTCAACGATAAAAACACCATGATCATTCAAGGTTTTCTTGTATTCAAGGGCCAATTCTTTCATCTGTTCCGCATTAAAATTTGATTTACGTTCCACTCCGTATTTTAATTTAACTCTGATCATCACTTCGTCAAAGTGGTCCCGGTCAATACCATGTGACATGCCCCAGCTCTGGATAAAGCGGCGGTAAGAATCCCAACCCATCCAGGCTGTTTCCGGGTTCTGATCGAGGGAGCGAGCAATTTCTTCGGTCATGCCTACATTGAGAAAGGTGCTCATAGCCCCGGGCATGGATATCGCCGTCCCGGAGCGGACCGACAAAAGCATTGGACGGCTGGGACAGCCAAACTTAAGGTTTGTTTTTTTCTCGATCCGTTCGACCTGTTGTGCAATCATCTTATGCAGTTCCATGCTCATGTAGGGATGTTTAAAAATTGTTTCCTTGTGCCTGTAAACCTCTGTAGTAAGGACAAACCCGGGTGGAATGGGCAATTCAAATGCAGTTAACTTTTTCAGGTAGTAAGCTTTGGCTCCAAGAAATACCTGGTTATCCATCTCCACTGTTTCCCTGTCAAGCTGGCTGATTGCCAAATCGGGGTTATAGCTCATCATATTGTTTATATGCTCTTCCGAATAGTTTTCGAGCATGCTATTAATCATGTTTAAAGCATTGGTAATGAACTGGTCCAACTCCTGGACCAGGAAAGCGGAAGAAAGAATATCTCGGTAAAACTTTTCTGATTCGCGGGCAACCGTTTCCGGGGAACCGTCAAAAATTTGGGGTACTACTACGTTGATTGTTTCATCGTAAACCCTGATAAAATATTCGTTGATCAGTTCCCTGATATGCTGGGACATAAACTGGAATATATTCATATACTGGCCTAAAGTGACACTGGTTGAGGTAAGGCTATAGCGAAACATTTCCAAAGTTGAATTAAAATTCTGGTTGATCATGCCATCCAGTTCCAATCCTTTTTGAAATAAAACCAGGACATCGTAGATTTTCTGTAATGTCTTGGCCGAAATGTATTGCAATTCAACTTCGTGGAGAATTTTCTCAATTAAATTTGAAGCTACCTGTTCAAGTCTGTACATCAACCCGAGGGCTTCAAATTTCGGCTCTTTATACTGACCATACATGGAAGGAATCCCTGCAGCAATATGACGCTTGTAGTAAATCGTTTCAATCGCTTCGGTTTGCGAATTGTCTAAAATCACTTCTTTAAGGAGGGACATGAAGGAATAAAGTTGCTCCAGTGCTTCATGGTAACGACTTTGCTCCAGCAGTTCACCAAAGTTGTCGATATCATCACGATTGAAAAAACGGCTGTTTAAAAGCAAACCCTTGATGTTACGGGTTTCAAACGAATATTTCTCCAGCAAGAGTTGATTTAGCTGGATCAGGTAAAGCAGGCGTTTTTTATCTTTGTTACGGACCTGCGCTAAAGTATCCAGGTAGGCAGCCACCTCTTCTTCAGGCTGTTTAAGCAGTTCAGTGTGGTCAACCTGAAAATGTTCACAGGCGGCAACCATCAACCGGTTGACTCCTTTAAATAAATCGTTGTTCTCATCAAGCGTAAACGCAACATCTGAGGGGAGAAATTCTTCCAGGGGCGCCTTTTCACCTGTCAACCAGTAACCGGCAACCCGGTTTACCAGTTCAATATGGGTATTGTTGCTTTCAGCATGAACCTGCTTGCGGACAAAATGAATCACTTTATCTTTCCTGCTGCCCACTTCATCGATCAGGGTGCTAACTTCTCGCAATTTCCCTTCCGCCCCGATTTCATTGAAATAAACCGGGAAGAAGCGAGCCAGCTGTTTGACCTGCTTATAAACAGGAGCAATATCAGCATTCAAAAGCCTGGTTACATCACGTTGAAAAAGATCGGTATCGGAAATAAAAATACCGCCCAGCTTTAAGTTGACCACCAGGGCGGAAAGAAGCTTTTTGAATTTGTATGGGGAAGTCTCAATCAGGTCCAGCCAGATCCGAATATTTTTCACGTGATCGGCATTGACTTTTGTTTCCCAGTTGTTACTAAACTCAACTTTTCCCGGATAAACAAAACCGAATTCGATCAATTTCTGCATATAATAGGCGGTAATATTTTCATCATCCATACTGACTATTTCTTTTCCCAGGGTGAAAATACAGTCCAAAACTGTGTCTGTTTGCTGTTCTTTCAGTTCACTGAAAAAGTCAAAAAGCATATCCACAAAGTGATAAACTTGTGCATGCTCCAATTCTATAAGGGAGGTCTTAAGCAGGCGGTTGAGATCGTAAAGTAAGTGCTTTTTCAGTTGAGCCATACCGGGAATATGGAGAGCATAAACCAGGTAATAAACCTTTTCTACGGAAAGTTCAAATTCCTCGCTAAAATGACGAAAATGGTTGGCAATATCGTTATAAAAGAGGTTGGATTGTATTTCTTCCCAGGTATGAGAGTTTTCTATACGCTCTGATAACTCGTCGAAGAATTCTTTGCCAATCAATTTGATTTTGTCCTGGTAAATAGGTTTGAATAAATGGGCCTTACTTTCAAACCAGGTTTCTGCATCAGTAGTCTTTTCCCAGTAATCACAACTTTTACGCAAAACTTCCTTGGTTAGCCGGCATACTTCTTTATTGAACTCCGGCAAAGCTGCTGCCCGGTAAAGGTATTTTTTAAAATAACCGGCGTTACGCAGAAATATTTCTTCATCTTTCTCCATACCTTTTTCAATCAAAACCATAGCCCGGTTTATTACCCCGGGTGGATAACTGCCTTCGTTAAGCAGGCGGTCGATAAACTTAAACAAGGTTTTAACCAGCTGCTCCCGCTGACTTTCCTCCAATTCCTTGTTAAACAAGTCTTCGAAAATAGTAACCAGGAATAAAAGTGCTTCTTCAGATTCTTCGATTGAGCTGTATAACCACAGGTCATTCAAACTGATCGTGTGGAGGCTTCCAATAATAAAGCTATAGTTGGGATGGGGGTGGTTATATTCAACAAAAAGTTCCTCCGTCCTTTTGTTAATCCCCCAATAGGAAGCCGAAAGGGAAACAAACCATCTATGTTTCTGAGGAAGCTCTTTATGCTCTTGTTTTGTCTGGGCCAGGTTTACTTCGAGCGCTCCCGATTTGAACTGGGCATCCATCTGCTCACCTCAAGAAAATTGCCAGGCTACCTATAGTATATCATTATTTGTCCATGGATTACAGGTATAGCGGCATGATCTAATGGCACAGATGGACACCTTTTGTATGTGCTACTTGCACGCATCAATGAAGCCGGGTTATTTATTCAATTATGCCCAGGAATATTTCCAGCAGGTTGGGATCAAACTGGCTTCCTGCTTTATCCTTAAGTTCATTTATTGCTTCCTGTTCACTAATAGCCTTCCGGTAAGGCCTGTCACTGGTCATCGCATCAAAAGCATCCACTATAGCTAATATTCTGCATTCTACAGGAATTTCTTCACCGGAGAGCCCTGATGGATAACCGTATCCGTCCCAGCGTTCATGGTGGAGTAGAATTAAGTCGGCAATACCATAGAGATCCGAAGAAGCCGAAGCAATGCGGTGCCCTTTTTCCGGATGTGTGCGCATAATATGCCATTCCTCATCATCCAGGGGCCCTTCCTTGAATAAGATGTAATCGGGAATCCCCACTTTGCCCAAATCATGGACCTTCGCCAGAAGCGCCAGATCGGAAAGCTGCTTTTGAGAAAGGTTGAGCTTTTCGCCCATCTTCCGGCATAAATCTTCAAGTCTGTTGGCATGGCCTTCGGTTATAAAGTCGCGCTCACCCAGGGCGGCCATCAGCGATTTGATAATCTGCGACTTTGCCCCCGTTCCTTTATGCAGCTTATCCCGGTACATCAAGTCATCGGCTTCCTTGTAAACTTCCCATAATGAGCCTGAACTGTCCTCCAGGGTGGAAAAACCGATAGAAATGCTCAGCGGCAGATGATTATTGGCATCGTTGTGCCGACTCACGGCCTCCATGATCCGTTTAACCACTTTTTCACCGCATTCACTGTTTATCCTGGGCAAAATGGCCACAAATTCATCACCGCCCACCCGGGCCAGCACATCCGAGGAGCGAAGGGTGTTTTTTAACAAGCCTGCGCAGGAAACCAGCAGTTGGTCACCGCTGTCATGCCCCAGGGTATCGTTAATTAACTTCAACCCGTCTAAATCACAGACAATAATTGTGATTGGATGCTCCCTGCTTTCATCAAGACGACTTAGTTCATCATCAAAATAAGCGCGGTTATAAAGCCCGGTCAACTGATCATGAAGGCTTAAGTACTCGAGCTTTTCTTCGTAGAGTTTTCGGTCGGTGATATCGCGCATCGTTTCAATCGCACCGATAGGATTGCCGGCAGTATCATAAAGCACTGAAGCAGCACCCCACAGGTAAGCGCCTTTACCCCCATAAACGTTATGGGCGTAAGCTTCACCGTATAAAGTATCTCCCTCACGGTTGAGGTAGGTATAGTAGTTCGATTCAGGCTTTTTGTCAGGATCACGGACCAGATCCACCAGGATAGGCCTGCGCTCCTCATACAGAGGCAAGGCATATTCATAGTTACTCTTATCAACCATTTCTTCTTTAGGCACTCCGGTCATATCTTCGATGGCCCGGTTCCAGGCAATAACTTTACCTTCATTGTCAACGACAAAAGTGGCATCCGGTAAAAATTCAATGATTTCCGACAACCGGCGATGAGCTTCTTCAAGCTCTTTTTCAGCCTGTTTGCGCATAGTTACATCCCGCACAACACCACGGAAACCAATCGGTTCACCATAGTTATCTCGGCGCAGGGTAATCGAAACTTCGATAAAAATCTCCCGGCCATCACCTCTAATTACCGGAATATTAGCTGCCTTTTCAGGTTGTCCGGTCCGATAAACCCGGTTATAAGGTTCAAATACTATATTTGGATCGCGGTAAAGGATGCGGTAGCTTTGCCCCAAAAGGTGTTCTTTCTCATAACCGATAATTCTCGACATTGAATCGTTTACAAAGGTAAAATTTCCGGCCAGGTCAACTTCGTAGTATCCTTCTTCCATGGTATCCAGGATTTCCCGGTATTTTCCTTCAGATTCCCTCCAGGATTCTTCAGCAAGTTGCCTCGATACTGTATTGCTTAATATTTCAGCCAACACTTTCAGCAGGGCTATTTGATCATCGCTCCATTCTCTCTTTTCAACAACGGAATCAAAGCCAAGCACCTGCCCCAAAAGCCCCTCTCTTTGCACAGCAACAGCCAAAAATGAACTAATTCCCTGCCGTTTAAACTCTTCTTTTTCAGCGGAAGCTTCCGGAGGCAGTTCATCAACCTCGGACACATTGATGATCCCATGCTGTAGAATCTGCTTCATCCACCATTTCCTGAGATCCATCGACAAATCTTTAACTCGCTCAGATTGACGTGTAACTCCCTCCCTGCACCACTCATAAACATTGTCTAAACTTTTGCCATCGCTAGCAAAATTAAACAGGTAACTGCGATCAGCTCCCAAAAATTCTCCGCAAAGTTTAAGCACCCGGTCAATCCTATAATCAAGATCTTCAGGGGTGGCATTAACCAGGGCCGCTGAAACATCGGCTACTAATTTTTCAAATTTTAACTGGAATTGTAGCATCTCAACTGTACTTTTATGTTCGGTAATATCGATGGCCAAGACAAAACCGGCCGGCTTACCTCGGTACAAGGTAGCAGAGCCGGAAAAATCCACCCATTTTTCTTCCCCGTATTTGGTAACAATTTTAAATTCATAGCGTTGAGGTGGCTGTTTACCAGACTGGCGCATCTGCCCCCGGGACCTGACTAATTCCTGGAAATCAGGGTGAATAATCTCCCAAAACTGCATACTGCACAGTTCTTCCTTGGTGTAACCGGAAATTTTTTCACCGGCAGGATTGGAGTAAACAAAGTAATCATCCTGGTAAATCATGATCGCTACCGGCGAATTTTCCGCCAGGGTTCTGAACCTTTCTTCACTTTCTTTTAATTCCTGCTCAGCTTCAACACGATCAGTAATATCTGCAAATAGAAGTACATGGACTTCTCCTATAGAAGAAAGACGCAGTTCAACATCCCGCTGTGTTCCATCTTTGCAGCAAGCCTTGTATTCGATGGGGCCAATTTCAGTTTGTTCTTGGGCCGATTTTGCAAATGCCTTCATGCTGGCCAGGCGCACTTCTTCCCTCTGTTTCTCGTCTGGATAGGCCAGCTGCAACCATTTATCCAGGGTAGGCACATCTTCGATCGTATACCCAAAAATATCGGTAAACTTTTGGTTTATATAAATTGCATTATGATATTTATCGGCAATTACCACACCAACCGGGGCAACTTCGGCATAATACTGCAGCTGTCCTTCATTAATATTCTCCAGTAATGATTGAAAACGATTCGTTTTCGCAGCCAAAAGGATACCCTCCCTGGACCCCGGTAATACTCTACTTCCAAACGAACAGCATCCACCCTGATAATCGCCGGTAAAATTATGGGGAAATTAATACCCGCTGCTAATTTATTTTCTCTATATTTACCATAAATCCTTCCAAATTTGAAATGTGCTTATAAAGATACTAAATTTTCATAGGACATAGCAGTGCATTAGAAGTAATTTATATTAAAGCAGGGAAGCAGCATCTTTGTCGATAAGGATAATTGAATTAGAATGCAGTTGAAGTAGAGAAGCGGGGACTTCCGTGGTTACATACCCTTTAAATGAATCCCTGATCGCTGTAGCTTTACTTTTGCCGCTGGCTAACAGTAAAATTTTTTTTGCGTGCATAATCGGCCCTATCCCCATTGTAATCGCCTTACGGGGCACCTCCTCAGGCGAGCTGAAAAAGCGGCTGTTAGCTTCGATGGTCTCGGCGCTTAACTCCACCAGGTAAGTCCCTACAGGTAGACTTTTGGCAGGTTCGTTAAACCCGATATGCCCGTTTACACCGATACCAAGGATTTGTAAATCTATTCCTCCCGCCCGGTCTATCTTCTGATCATAATCCCGGCAAACCCTGGTTATATCAGCCTCATTTTCATTCAAACAAGGCAAGTTGATATTTTCAGGCTTTATGTTAGTATGATTCAAAAAATGTTTATGCATATATGCATAGTAGCTCTGGGGATGTTCGGGAGAAAGGCCAACATACTCATCAAGGTTAAAAGTTGTCACCATACTAAAATCAAGACAGCTTTTTTTATACATTTCAACTAATTTTTTGTACATGCCCTCAGGAGTGGATCCGGTGGCCAAACCCAGCACAGAATTATTTTTATCCCGGAGCTGTTCGGCAACAAAGGCTGCTGCTTTTTCACTCATTTCCCGGTAATCATCGACTATGTGAATTTCCAATTTTACCGTTACCTCCGTCCATTAAAAAATTTCTTCTTTTTCTTCGGTGGTGTAAAACAACAGCATTAAATCATCCCGGCAGGCAGTTTCAGGAGCAGAAAGCAGGGTTTTTTCTGCTTCATTTCTATCCCGGTGGGCTTTTTCTTCAAGTCTACTAAGTTTATCGCTAATGCCATGCTCTTTCAATAGTTTTTTAATCCGGCAATAAAGGTCATAACTCCCATAAAGATAAGCACCTTCGTCCAGTATCTTCGAGGCAACCATCCCTTTGAAATCACAAAATTGCAGCTGCTCTTTAACTGTTTCTATGTCTTTCACTACATAATCAAGCTCCTCTTTTAATGCCGGGTTAACCAGTAAATTATATTTTTCCATGTACATCAGCCTGTCTAATAGATTAACTTCACTGGCAGGAATTCCTTCGGTAACTACTATAATATCTAAGTCAGATCCTCTAACCAGCTCACCGGTTGAAACCTCTGGCCTTGGTTCTGCATGAGCCATATTAAAAACTACATCACCGGCAATAATAAAAACAATATCCTCAGCAATAGTATTACTTACAATGCCCTGTTCAATAATGCGAGCCACAGCCTCTTTCGCCAGATCAAACTTATTCCTGCTAATCGAAGTAATTGCTTTTGTAATTTCATCTGCTTTTATAACTGCGGCCTCTTCCTCTTCCTTCAGACCGATTACGGTGTAATTTAAAAACTCTCGCATGATCGAAGGTGACAACCGGGCAAAGCGATCCACTTTTTGATCTAACCGGAGATACCGCTTGCCCACCACATAGGTCGCAATATTTTCATCAAGCCGGCAAGTCTTCCAGGCCTTAAAAGTTTCCAGGCCGGTTTTCTGGACAATATCTTTGCCGGTCAAAGGTCCCTCATTTTTTAGTAATTCTAGTAGCAGTTGCTCCATGCTTTGTTTTGATGTAATTATCTTAACCGTCCCTTTCGATAGTTTCTTGCTGCTGTTTTACTTTAATAATAGTCCCCGGTGGATAATAACCTCTTGCAGTCCCATTGGGGTAAAGCAATGAATTTTTACTGATCAGGGTGCCCGGAGCAGTTACGCTGTTGCAACCAGTTTCTACCCCGTCTCCAAGCACTGCCCCGAATTTACGTAAACCGGTCTGATATTCAATCTCGTTGATATTCACCAGAATCGGAGAATCCACCATTTTTAAATTAGCCAGCTTGGTGCCTGCCCCCAAATTAACCTTACCGAGGATGCTATCCCCGATATAGGCAAAATGCCCGGCCTTGCTATCACCCAGCATTATCGAAGACTTCATTTCGGTGGTGTGACCTACCACACAGTCATTTCCTACCAGGGTTTCACCGCGAAGATAAGCACCATGCCTGATTTCCGTGCGATCACCGATAATTGCAGGCCCTTTAATCAGGGCCGAGGGCTCAATAACCACATCTTCGCCAATAAAGATTTGCTGATCAAGTAAAATAGCCCCGCTGAAGATAATACTGGCTCCTTCAAGAACAATGCCATCTTTTACAACCACCGGTTTTTTCCCACTGGTATCAATAGTAAATCCGGTTTTTATTATCTCACCCTTGTATAAAACAGTGGTTTTTCCGATTACAGGCTCACCACTTTCACTTACTCCTTCAACGTTTGAACGCAAGGTGCCTTTAAGATATTCTTTCAAACGGGCTAGAGCTTCCCACACATATTCCGTTCCTTCAAAGATATCCCTGTAGGGGTTTTTATCAAGAGCAAAAAAATCTGAAGCGTGCAGCACTATAGAACCCCTCCTATCAGTTTGTCTATCTGTCCATATAAACTATGTCCAAAATAGATCTATAATATAGGCTAATTATATATATACCTAAATAATCAGGCAATACCACCGGGCAAAAAAAAGCGGGGTTTATTCAAACCTCGCTTTTAAGGAAAATTTAAGACAGCTTTATCCTAAATCTGATCCACTTAAACCGGTAACATGCTTAAGCTTACCCCAACTTGCCTTTTTCCATCATATTACTCAACTTTATTTAGCTTTTCGGTAATCCTCCAGCAACTTGGGGACGGTTTCTGCGGCATCGCCAAGAAGGGCAGCTGTATTCTCCTGCTCATAAAGCGGATTGTCCACCCCTGAATAAGCAGAACGCCAGCCCCGGTTACAGATAATAATCGATTTTGCCTCGGAAACATGAAGCACCGGCATCCCGTAAATCGGGGTCCCCTCGGCAGTAGCTGCTGCCGGGTTGATGACATCGCTGGCCCCCACTACAACAACCACGTCCGTCTCCGCAAATTCAGGGTTAATCGCATCCATTTCATAAAGTTTCTCATAGTCAACCCCGACTTCGGCTAACAGTACGTTCATATGCCCCGGCATGCGACCGGCAACCGGGTGAATCGCCACCTTGACCTCTTTTCCGTCCTGCTCCAAAGCATCGATCAAAGACTTCACCGACTGCTGAGCCTGGGCAAGGGCCATACCATAACCGGGCACAATAATCACCCTGCCGGCCTCCCGCAAAAGCGAAGGTGCATCAACAGCAGGAACCGCAGGCTCTTCACCGGCTGAGGGTGTTTCCTCTTTTGCAGCAGCATCGGGAGATTTGTCCCCGGGACTTGTTTTGTAGTCTTCGAGCAACTTGGGAACAGTTTCTGCTGCATCGCCAAAAAGGGTAACTGTATTCTCCTGCTCATAAAGCGGGTTGTCCACTCCCGAGTAAGCAGAACGCCAGCCCCGGTTACAGATAATAATCGATTTTGCCTCGGAAACATGAAGCACCGGCATCCCGTAAATCGGGGTCCCCTCGGCAGTAGCTGCTGCCGGGTTGATGACATCGCTGGCCCCCACTACAACAACCACGTCCGTCTCCGCAAATTCAGGGTTAATCGCATCCATTTCATAAAGTTTCTCATAGTCAACCCCGACTTCGGCTAACAGTACGTTCATATGCCCCGGCATACGACCGGCAACCGGGTGGATCGCCACCTTGACCTCTTTTCCGTCCTGCTCCAAAGCATCGATCAACGACTTCACCGCCTGCTGGGCCTGGGCCAGAGCCATACCGTAACCGGGCACAATAATCACTCTGCCGGCCTCCCGCAAGAGCGAAGGTGCATCACCAGCAGGAACCGCAGCCTCTTCACCGGCAGGGGATGCTTCTTTCCCCGGGGTTTCACCAGCTGCTTTTCCTTCCGGTGCGTCTCCTATTTCCTTTTCGACTGTTTGGCCACCATTAACAAATTGTCCTGCTTCTGCTGCATCCGAGGCTTTATCTACAGTTTCCTTATCTTTTTCTTTTTTAGCCTCTGTTTTAAAGCCTCCCAGCACAGCGGGCAAATTTCTATTCATAGCCTTACACATTAACTGGGTGAGGATCATTCCGGCCACCCCGACCAGGGCACCAACCCCGGCTAATAGGAAGTTACCTACCGCCAGACCGCTCACGGAAGCAGCCACCCCGGATAGGGAGTTCAGAAAAGATATAATTACCGGCATATCAGCCCCACCGACTCGTAAGGCCATCAAAAACCCGTAGAGGGCAAATAGTACGAGGACAAACAATTGATAAGTTGGTGCTTGCTGAAAAAGGATAACTATTATAAAAGCCGCTCCCGCCAGTAATAAAAGTCGCAGCAACAGGCCATGCCCTTTCAGAAACACCGGCTTCTGGGATATAAGCCCCTGCAGTTTCAAAGCGGCAACTACACTTCCGGTAAAGGTAAGAGTCCCAATCCCCAGGGCCAGGGCTGCAGTCAGCCAAAATAACCATAACCCGGCATTTGTTTCCATGATCATGGCTGTCCCGGCTACTAAAGCTGAAGCTCCACCCCCCAGACCGTTAAAAAGGGCCACAGTTTGGGGCATTTGAATCATTTTAACCTGGCGGGCAAGAAAAATTCCCACAATCCCGCCTAGAAAAATGTATAACCAAACCAGGGAATCAACTACACCTAATACCAGAAAAACATATCCAATGGCTAAAACCATGCAAAAAGCGCCCAGGCGGTTACCCCAAAGGGCAGTCCTGGGTGATTGCATTAACCTGATACCAATTAAAAAACCTACTGTTATCAGGACCGGGATTACCAGTTCGAGCAATGTAATTGTGATCACCCCTCGCTTTCCTGCTTTTCTTCATGCTTGAACATGCGCAACATTCTTTCTGTAACCCAAAAACCACCGGCTACATTGATCATGGCCAAAATTATCGCAACTGCCGCCAGGCTTTTTACACCTGGCGGGGCGGTAGCATATATGGCAATTGAGCCCAGTACCGTAATCCCGGACAATGCATTCATTCCCGACATTAGCGGAGTGTGCAACAAAGAAGGCACTCTTGATATAACCTGGTATCCCAGGATCGCGCATACCACAAGGAAAATAATAATTGTAGGCGTCAAATTCTATAACCTCCCCGCTATCGAATATATAACCTGGTAATTAATGCCCTTCCATCGCTTTTAAAGTTCCTTCATGGACTACCTTCTTATCCTTAGTTACCAGTGATTCTTTGATTACCTCATCTTCAAGATCATACTTGAGGTTTCCTTCTTCTACTAAATAACTGAGGTAATTATAAGTATTCTGAGCAAACATTCTGGAGGCATCGACCGGCAAATAAGCCGGTATGTTCAGCAATGCGCTGATAAAAATGCCTTCATAGTCATATTCTTCCCCCCGTTGGGATAGTTCGCAGTTGCCTCCCTGGTCTATAGAAACATCCACGATCACCGACCCTTTTTTCATCGATTCCACCATGGATTTATCCACCAGGATGGGTGCCTCTTCCCCCGGGATTAGAGCAGCCAAAATAACAATGTCACTTTCTTGAACATGAGAAGTCAAAAGTTCCCTTTCTTTAGTGTACCATTCATCAGGAAGCCTTTTTGCATACCCTCCTTCACCAATACCCAGGCCTTCCGGGAGTTCAAAGTCAATCGATTCAGCTCCCAGGCTCCGGGCCTGTTCATTGGCCTCCGGCCGGATATCAAGGGTTTTCACTTTTGCCCCAAGACGCTTAGCGGTAGCAATAGATTGTAAACCGGCCACACCAACCCCGACCACGAGAGCCTGGGCGGGTTGGATTACCCCGGCCGTGGTCGGCATCATCGGAACAAAGCGGGAAAGGTTATATGCTGCCGTGATTACCGCTTTATAACCAGCCACAGTACTCATTGAAGTAAGAGTGTCTAAATGCTGGGCACGAGAAATACGGGGAATGCTGTCCAACGTAAAACTGGTAATGCCCCGATCTGCGAGCATTTTCACCATCTCGTGGTTAGCAGGGTTAGCCGGGTGCAGGAAAGAAATAAGAATGCTCTTTTCTGGCATGAGCTCAACTTCATGCTTTCTTAGTTCTTCGTTCATCTGAGGCTCCTTGACTTTAACAATTATATCAGCATTCTTGTAAACCTCTACGGTATCTTCTACAATTTCTGCCCCGGATTTTTCATATTCCTGGTCGCTGAAAAAAGATTTAACCCCGGCGCCTTTTTCCACCAATACCCTGGCACCACCTTTTACACATTGTTCCACAGTTTGCGGTGTAGCCGCCACTCTTCTTTCTCCGGCCATAATCTCCCGTGGGACTGCGATAGTAAGGCCACCGAATTTCATCACTTCACATCTCCTTTTAATTTAATATATAATCTGGATTCCGGCAAAAATAGCACTTTGCCTTAGAAACCCCTGTACTTTTTCATCTCATGCAACAAAACAATAAAAAAGGACCCGTCTAACCATCATTATCAATGGGCACTGGTCTCCATCCTAAAAACAATAAATCCCTAAATAACCTGTAGATATTTGCAGCCGGCATCTCCTGCAGTAAAGAGGATATTTTCAGAAGCCCGTCCTCCTTCAAAAACCAACAAATCATATCATTGGCAATATGCATTAAAAAACAAACTGCAATGCAATTATTAAAAGTTATTCCTGCCCTTAAGTTTTTAGCGTTTATACTAATTTCGCTAAAACATAAAAAAACCCTTGAAACAATTAATTTTTTATTTGTCTATAATCGAATTGTGCTCCCAGAGTGGGAATACCGGGATATGGGTATTTATTACTTTCACTAATTATAATAATTTGTTGTTATATTTGTCAACTATAAAAAGAGTTTAGTTAAATAATTTTGGCTCCTCGGGAAATAGGTTACCTTTACAGGGAAAACAATTATTTTTTTGGGAAAATTGTTTCAAAAGAAGGATTTTCAAATCCGGCAGCGAATACTACTTTTGATTTGCGCAGGGAGGAGACGGATAAATAAATACGACCGGCATCCCTACTCCCTGGAATTTTCAACATGCTGTTTTTCCAAAAAGGGGGTGCATAAAACTTAATTCGGACAATGGTAGGTGGGTATTAAAGTGCTTGAAAACCTAATAAAGGAGTGGTTTTAAAATGGCAGACGCCCTCTTAGCATTCAATGATTGGCTAAACAACATTGTGTGGGGACCGCCTTTTATGGTTCTTTTAGTTGGCACCGGTTTGTATTTAACTATCCGCCTGGGTTTTTTCCAGTTCACTCATCTGGGGCATGCCTGGAAACAAACTTTTGGACGTTTCCTTTCAAAAACCAAGGAAGAAGAAGGCGGGGCGATTACATCTTTTCAAGCTGTAGCCTCCGCCATGGCTGCAACGATTGGGGTGGGAAATATTGCCGGAGTTAGTACTGCCATTGCCCTGGGTGGGCCCGGTGCAGTTTTTTGGATGTGGATTACTGCTCTTGTTGGCATGGCCACCAAATTCGGTGAAGCCAGCCTGGGCCTGAAGTACCGGGAAATTGACGAGAAAACCGGAGAAATATCCGGTGGTGTCATGTATTACATCGAAAAGGGACTGGGGCCTAAATGGAAGCCTTTGGCAGTTATATACGGCTTGCTGGCCGGCATTGCTGCTTTCGGTATCGGCTGCATGGTGCAGGCCAACACTGCGGCTCACGCTTTCGAAACAGGCTTTGGCGTTCCCCCTTACATCTCCGGAATAGTTATTGTCGTCCTTGTAGCACTGGTTACCCTTGGGGGGATTAAGCGTATTGCTATGACCGCAGAAAGAATTGTTCCGGCAATGGCCGTTATTTACCTGGTTGCCGCACTGATTATCGTAATTATGAATATCAGCAATTTAGGCTGGGCCTTTGGCCAAATTTTCTATTATGCTTTTAACCCAATTTCCGCAACCGGCGGCTTTGCCGGGGCCGGTGTGGCTGCAGCTGTCCGCTACGGGATTGCCCGCGGAATCTTTTCAAATGAAGCAGGTCTTGGTGCCGCTTCAATCGTTCACGCCCAGGCAAGAAATGTTCCCACCCGCCAGGGCATGTGGGGAATCTGGGAAACATTTATTGATACCATTGTAGTGTGCACCATGACTTCACTGGTGATTATCTTAACCGGGGCATTACCTACAGGAACTACCGGAGCCGAACTGGCTTCTACAGCCTTCACCAAAGGACTACCCGGTCCGGGGGGTTACCTGGTCCTGATTTCTTTAATTTTATTTTCTTATACCACTATGCTCACCTGGAATTTTTACGGAGAAAAAAGCTGGGAATACATTTTTGGTAAAGGCGTGGTTATACCCTACCGCCTGCTCTTCTTAGCATTTCTCTTTGTGGGGGCAATTGGCGGCCTGGTATTAATCTGGGATATTGCAGACACCATGAACGGCTTGATGGCTGCTCCCAACCTCATCGCCCTGCTGGTGCTGGCCGGTGTCCTGGCCAAGGAAAAAAATAACTACCTGACAGGATTAAAAGGCAAAATAAAACCACCGGATCAATAGGAACCGACCAAACCGGTAAATAGCGGGTTAACTTTTTAAGGCTGGCTCCCGGCTTAGTTACTTTAAAAGCCGGGGGCTTTGTCTTTCAATACTACCGATAGAAGTGAAATTAAATCAAGCAGGAATGACAATAGAACCCCTGGAATTTTAATGTGAGATTCAATTATTGACGGGTGGTGAACCAGTTGACAACACCATTACGAGCAACCAGAGCGGAAATAAGCTTGAAGAACCTGCAACACAACTTGTTAAGCTTTCGAGAACATATCAATGACCGAGTTAAACTTATGGCAGTAGTCAAAGCTGAAGGCTATGGTCACGGGGCCATTGAAATTGCTGAAGCAGCCCTGGAGCACGGGGCAAGCTGGCTTGGGGTCGCTTTTGTCGAAGAAGGCATCCAGCTTCGCAAAGGTGGCCTTAGTGTACCAATCCTGGTCTTTAACCCACCCATTAAAGATCAATACGATTTATTCTTTGATTTTGATTTGACCCCAACCCTATACAGTCTAAAAATGGCAGATTCTTTTTCCAGGTTGGCCGAAAAGTATAAGCTAACCAAAAGAGTTCACCTTAAAGCAGATACAGGAATGGGACGAGTAGGATTTTTCCCTTACACTGAAGCCATGCCGGCTATTAAATATGCGAGAAACCTGCCCGGTTTAACAGTTGAAGGATTTTACACCCATTTTGCCACTGCCGATGAAAAAGACAAAGGATATGCCCGGAAACAACTTGCGAGGTTTATGCAAGTGGTAAGGCAGCTCAAAAGTAAAGGAATTTGCCCGCCGATTCTCCATACAGCCAACAGCGCAGCAGCCATGGAAATTCCCCAATCCTGGCTTAACCTGGTCCGCCTGGGAATTAGTATGTACGGCCATTATCCCTCCTACGAGGTATCTCGCCATAGCCTGTCTTTGAAACCCTTGATGAGCCTGAAAAGCAAAATTTCTTATCTCAAATTAGTGCCGGCAGGGACCTGCATAAGCTACGGTTGCACTTATGTCACAGAAAAAAGCACCAGGGTTGCTACTATCCCCTTAGGTTACGGAGATGGGTATAGCAGGCTTCTTTCTCACAAGGCAGAAGTATTAATCAGGGGCAAACGTTTCCCGGTGATTGGCAGAATTTGCATGGACCAGTTTATGGTTGATGTGAGCACAGATTCAGAAATCCAAGAAGGTGACGAAGTGGTCTTGATCGGAAATCAAGGGACTGATAACATTTCTGCAGAAGAAATCGCCAATTTGCTGGGTACCATCAACTACGAAGTTCTATGTGCAATCAGTAAGCGGGTACCCCGGGTATATATCTAAAATAAAGGTTGCTATTGAGCAAATATTGCTGTAATATAGAAAATGAAGAATACGCTGCAGTCTGTTCCCTCTTAAACTTTTTTATTATATTTTTTAAAGGAGGAATAGGTAAATGCCGGCATATGAGTATATCTGTAAAGATTGCAAGAAAATTACCGAAGTGAAGACAAGCTATGAAGAAAAAGAAAAGGGCCTGGATGTAACCTGCGAACACTGTGGCAGTAAAAATATGGGCCAGTATTTCGGAAACATGACTGTGACCGCCACCTTCCCACTTCATTAATTAAGCCAAAATAAAAAAAGAAAGAAGGACCCGGGATAGTGCCCGGGAGTCCTTCTTTTTTATTACACAATTTTATTATATTCTTGTTTACTCAATCATGCTCAATCTTGGATTGGTGCCTGCTTATCGCGGGCAAAGGAGGCGACTCAGCTACAGGTTTTCGTTTTGGTTATTCTTTAACATTCGTCATCCATGTCTCAGACCTGAAGCCAGCGGAGACGGTTCTAGCGTGCATAAGTGCAGCGAAGGCCAATCACTCTGCCTTTTCCAGGGTAATTCCTGTGCCTTCGCTGACATTTAACCAATCCTTAGGATTGCCCAGTAAACGGCCAACCAAATTTACCGGGCTGGCCGGTTTAATCTCATTAGCAGTAGATGCCGGGGTTTCACCGAAAAATATGCAAAAGGATTTACCTTCCGGCCAGTAGGCAATATCCCCTTCTTCTACTACTGAAACAGCATTTTCCGGTCCGGTATCCACAGGGATTGAAAAATAAATCTCTTCACCCCAGGTGTTAACCTTGCCTTCTATAGGCAATTTTTCCCAAACCAGGTCAGCTGTGACAGAATTATTTAATTCCGCTTTCATCTCCACCTGATCGGCTGTAATTATAATCTTCCTGGCCAAGATTAATCCCTCCATTCTTTTTTAAGGATATCGATCTGATTACCCTAAATAATCCAGGGCAAAGCGGGTAAAAATCGCCGGTCCAATCCACAGGACATCTTCATCAAGATCAAACCGGGAATTGTGGTGAGGATAAGTAATTCCTTTTTCCGGATTTCCCGTACTCAGGACAAAAAAAGCGCCGGGCACTTTTTGCAGGTATAAAGACATATCCTCGGTGCCCATGTTAGGTCTTTTCACTTCGATAATATTATCCGCTCCGATTACTGTTTCAGCAGCCTCTATAACCCTGGGAACAATCCCGGAATCATTAACCGTTGGAGGATAACCCCCCAGGAATTCAACTTCCGCCTCCGCCCGGTTAGCTTCAGCAATAGAATGACAGAGTTCAACCAGACGACGGCTGATAAATTGACGGAGTGAATCATCAAGTGAGCGAAAATCACCTATAAAATTTACCTTTGGGGTAACAATATTAAAACTTTCCCCGCCTTCGATTTTACCAACGGTAAACACTGCCGGGCTCAACGGATCTACTTCGCGGCTGACGATTTTTTGCAGGGCCAAGATTATTTCTGAAGCTGTGGTGATAGCATCCACTCCCAGGTGGGGAAGAGCTCCGTGAGTGCTTTTACCCAAAACATTGACCGCAAATTTTGTAGCCGCCGCCAGGATGGGACCTTCACAAATACCGATCTGACCGTTTCCAACCTCGGGGAATATTTGCCCGATATGCAACCCCACAGCTGCGTCTACCCGGGGGTTCTCCAAACACCCATCGGCAATCATTTTTTCCGCTCCCCCGTGTCCTTCCTCTCCCGGTTGAAAAAGCAACTTCACATTCCCCTTAAGCTGCGGTCGAAGTTCATTCAACATTTTAGCCGTGCCAAGTAGCATAGCCATATGGGCATCATGGCCACAGGCATGCATATTGCCGTTAGTTGAAGCAAAAGATAATTCTGTCTCCTCCACTATTGGCAGCGCATCCATGTCAGCGCGCAATGCAAGGGTAGGACCGGCTGATTCTCCTTCGATCAAGCCAACTACTCCGGTTTCAGCTGCTACATGGTAGGATATACCCAGTTCATCTAGCCTCTGCCGAACGTACTGCGAAGTTTGTTCCAGGGCAAACCCTATTTCAGGAACCTGGTGCAAATCACGGCGCCATTTAATTACATTTTGGTGAATATCTTTAGCAATTTGATTTATCTCCAATATACCTGCTCCTCTCAACGGGTATTAGTTTGTTAGTTTTGTTTTCTTTTTGCTTCCCAATTTTTTGTGTCCCTTAATTGTTATTCCTTATCTATATTTGACACTCAATACTTATAGCCCTCCATTAAATTAAAAGTGACCATTCATTATTTCTTGAAAGACAGCCACAGTTTTTTCAATGTCTACCCTGCTCACCTGTCTGTTGGTTGTAAGACGAATTCGATCGGGTTCCATCACCACGCTCAAAACTCCCTTTTTTTCGAGTTCGTTACCAAGTTGATGAACCGAGATGGTAGTTGGTTTGACAATTACGATGTTAGTCTCTACGTCTGCCGGGTCAAAATCTAGCCCCTTCACTGAAGCCAGGCCCTCCGCTAACAATTTGGCATTAGCATGATCATCGGCCAACCGATCAACCATGGTCTCCAGTGCCACAATGGCTGCCGCGGCAATAACCCCGGCCTGACGCATTCCTCCGCCGAGCCTTTTCCGCCAACGCCTGGCCTCTTCAATAAAATCGTTTGGACCGGCCAAAATTGACCCCACCGGGGCACTAAGCCCTTTGGAAAAACAAAATTGCACGGAATTGACACATTCTGTATACTCTTTCACCGAAACACCCGAAGCGAGAGAAGCATTAAAAATCCTGGCTCCATCGAGATGAACAGGCAGGTTGTGCCTTACAGCAACCTGGTGTATTTTTTTCATTTCTTCCAGTGGAAAAACCACTCCTCCGGCGCGGTTATGGGTGTTCTCCAGGCAAATCAATGAAGTAGGCGGCAGGTGAATGTCATCTTCCCTGATAGCCCATTCTATTAATTCAGCAGATAAAACCCCCCTGTTGCCGGCAAGGGGCCTCGGCTGCACCCCGGCAAAAACAGAAGTAGCAGCAGCTTCATAGTAGTATATATGAGCATCGGCTTCTATAATCATCTCACTACCCGGATTGGTATGGGTTAAAACTGCCACCTGGTTGCCCATGGTTCCGCTGGGTACAAATAAAGCTGCTTCTTTTCCCATCTTTTCGGCAGCTAATTCTTGAAGGCGGTTTACGGTTGGATCCTCACCATATACATCATCACCGAGTTCTGCTTCATACATGGCCCTGCGCATTTCTTCAGTAGGTTTGGTAATAGTATCGCTGCGCAAATCAATCATCAAATACATTCCTCCCCGGTTATAAATTCAAAGTATCTTTTAACACGACCAGCCTTGCCTAATTTTTGCTGTACAGGAGGTTTAATAACCCCTTTAATCCGGAAGGGCAAAGTAAAAAGTAGCACCCCGGCCCGGCTCTGATTCCGCCCATATTCTTCCGCCATGACGCTCGATAATCCTCTGAACTATACTTAGCCCGATACCGGTACCGCTATATTGATCGTTAGAATGGAGTCTTTGAAAAGCATTGAATATTTTATTGGCATAGTCCTTTTCAAAGCCTATTCCATTATCTTTCAAATAACAAACTGTTTCCCCGTTGCTCGCACTCACTCCAAACTCAATCCTGGCTGGGTTGAAACCGTCAGTAAATTTCCAGGCATTGCTTAAAAGGTTGTCAATGGCTATACGCATAAGAGCGGCGTCACCGGTAACAAACCTGTCCGCTTTTATATTTAATTCTACTTCTCTTTCCGGTTCGGTTTCTTTTAAGTAAGCTGCAGCCGCCTCAACCATTGCACTAAGATTAATTCGGTCTTTGTATATTTCCTGCCGGGTGACCCGGGAGAGTTTCAGCAAATCATCGATTAGTTCGCTCATTCGTTGACTCGAAGAAACTACCCGCCTAACATAATCTTTTCCTTCTTCATCAAGACAAGCGCTGTAATCTTCCAACAAGGCCTCACTAAAACCTTTGATACTGCGTAAAGGAGCTCGCAGATCATGAGAAACTGAATAGGTGAAAGCTGAAAGCTCTTTGTTAGCCCATTCCAGCTCAGCGGTGCGCTCTTGCACTCTTTGCTCCAATTCCTCGTTAAGTTTTTTTAACTCTTGCTCGGTAAGCTTTAGTTCAGTAATTTCCAGGGCAGCATCAAGAACTCCAATAATATCTCCATTTTCATTCAACACCGGGGCAGCTGTTGCCTGCCAGTAACGGTTATCAGGCGAATGCACCTCACCCCGGTGTATTTCTCCATCCTGTAACGCTAAAACACTCTGGCACCCTTCACAAGGTTCGGAAGCTCCGAAAAAAGCTTCATAACATTTAAGACCAATAAAATCTTCGTAATTTTTTTGATGACCTCTACCTACGGCAGGATTTGCCCAGACCACCCGCATCTCATGGTCAAGATATTTGACCAGTTCATCCAGGTTTTCCAGGATTAATTCTTTCTCACGCTGTTCTTTTGCCACTATTTCTTGCTGACGCTTGCTTTCGGTTATATCCCTGGAAACAATTAAGATTCCCATCGCCCTGCCTGCTTCATTTTTCAACAAGGTAATCGTGTTTTCGACAAATATTGTCGAACCATCACTGCAGTATTCCTCGGTCTCCAATTGATATATACTTTCTGTAGTTTTGTTGTTTTGTAATTCACCGGCAATATGGTTGTCGTATAACCGGAAAAACTTTTTCAAGGAATGAGGCAACATAGTATTTTCAAGGTTTCTTAACATGGCTTCTTCCGGGGTAAAGCCTTTAATTTTCCGGACTGCGGGACTGATGTATATATAGCGGAAGTTTAAATCAAGAATACTTATTATATCTGCCGTATTATCGGCTATAAGTCTGTATTTTTCTTCACTTTCAAGTAGTTCCTGTTCAGTCTCTTTGCTCCGGTAGTAATAAACAAGAAGGGCAGAGGTAATTACAAAAAATAGGCCGATCAAGGCCAGGGCATTGTTTCTTCGCTGCATAATCAACGCTTCCATGTCGGTCAAATAAACCCCGGTACCGATTATCCAATCCCAGGGCTCAAAAGCGGCTACATATGACAGTTTTTCTTCATAACGGTCGGCTTCATCATAATACTGCCATGAATAAGAAACATGGCCTTCCCCTTGTTGCTTACAAATATCAACAAATTCCCGGAATAGGGCAAAACCTTCCGGGTCTTCGTAATCATACACATCTTCTCCTTCAAGGTCAGGCCTGAAAGGATGAACAATTACTTGATGGTCAAAATCGTTTATCCAGAAATAATCAAGCCCTCTTTCGCCGTAATGAAGCGTCCGGATCATCATTCCGGCTTCTTCCTGGGCTTCTTCCTGACTCATAATCCCCTGCTGTTCCATGTCATGGTAGTGTTGAAGTACAGAGAGCCCTACATCAACCATTTCCCTGGTTTGCAGCATTTTTTCTTGTTGAATATCATCCCGGAGAGAAGGAAGGATTATAAAAATGTACATAAGCATAATTACCATCAGCAGTGCAAAAAGTGCCAGCAATAACTTCAGGTAACTTTTTTTATGACTGGTTTTACTGCTTCCTCCGATCATTAAACAAGCGCCTCTCCGGATGACGTATTTTATTTGCAATTTCAACAATATCTAAAAAAATCCTTGTGATCCAAACAATTCAATAATCAATTTAAAAAAGATAATTACACTATTTGAAAAAACGATTCATCAAACTCGGGCTTATTTTCGTACCTGCTCATGAAAAACCCGGGTAGTTTTTCAATTTGTTCAAACAAAGTTGAATCTACAGGTATCCCTGCGCTGTTTAAAGCATTGGCTACTCCCTGCGGTTCAGGAGGGCACCCCTTAGCTACATACATCTCTTCTATATTGGGATGATCTTTATTTTTAGCATACATACACTGTCCAATCAACACGGTTGCATTCATGCCCGGGGAAGGTTCCATCGCTTTTCCGGTTAATACTTCCACATTATTCCAGGGCTCGCCCTGCCAGGCCTGGCGTATAGCGGTGAGGATAACACCGTTTAAGTTGGAACAGAAAGTGCACATTGTATCATCATATTTCCTGTAAAAAAGCCCTTGCAGCCCCTGCCTGGCCAGGGCCCGGGGCATCTCCCCGTTTTCATCGCTTATATAAGGAAAATCATAGTCATGAGGTGAAGCAACATCTTCTATCTTTTCACCAATTATATCTACATCGGAGAGATCGGTTAAACGGCCTGCTTTTGCCGAAGCCTTCACCAGGTGAGATACTTTTTCAGGCTCATAACCCAACACTTTTGTCCCAACTAAATCAGCAGAGAGAAGATCTCGTGAAGCAATCAAGAGGTTGTTTCTCCTTACTTTCCCATCAAAACCGGGGCCGCGCTCAAGGCTGTAAATACCGTCAATAAGGGTAAAAGAAGGCGGCATTGGGTCGGCCAACCTGGCAATATGGTAATGCAAATCCTTTTTGGGATCAGTACTGTGGCATTTTTTGCGCGAAGGAATATCAATTGTTCCTTTTAAGTTTTTCAATCCAAGGCTGACTACAGTCATATTGTGAGTTTTTAAAACCGGGATATTAACCAAAAAATCGCTTGCTAAAACATCCTCGTTGAATTTCAGGGTAATGTTGTCCGCTAAATCAACTTTTTTAAAAGGCCGCTTCATTACATTAACACATTTAACTCCATACCGCTCTTTTAGTGATTGATAGCCAAGACTATGAAAGGCATGGGCCGGTGTTTCTGTATCCTCCGGATCGGCTACAATACCTTCTCCGATAGTAATATCTTCAACTCCATGCTCTTTTAGCAATACTACTAGATCTTCAATTACCCTGGAAGTTGTAATCACTCCCCATTTGGGGAAATCACAGGCTTTGGTCCAATAAACAATATTGGGTTTTATAAACACCCTGGGATTGGCAGGGAGATATGCAAAACCATCACAATCCAAAACAGCTTTTTTAACAGAATGATAGGGCTCTTCATAATAAACTAGCGAAACGGGCTTAATCGACATTTTAACCCTCCAAGCATAGATTGTTTAAGTAATCATACCACTTTAACCTTTTGACAGGCAAACTAGTCAGGTATCTTTTACTATTTATTCTTGAAATAAATGTAATCAAAGCGAAAGCTTGCAGGTAGGGTTACCACGATTGCCTCTATTGAGCCGGCAATAACTTTAAAGGTACCACGTTTTTGTAAACACTTTCTCCTAAAATATTATCAACAGGCAGGGATAATAACTGTAAGAGTGGAATATTTAAATTCTGGATAAGTAAAATCTTAAATTACTGCTCAGGTAAACTGTCGTTAAATACTGGGAGGATTTATCAATATATGATAAATAATGCAAAAACTCTGCTTCTTTCTATATTTATAGCTAGTGCTCTAATCGTTTTAACAGCCGGATGTGATGGAAATGATGAACCTGCAGATGATAAAACTCTCAAGCTGGGAGTACTCGGACCCTATTCAGGTGATTCCGCTGATGTGGGGAAGGAATTCAAGGGCGCTGTCGAAATGGCATTCGAGCAGGTAGATCACAAGATCGGCGATTACGAGGTAGAGTTTATCTGGATAGACTCCCAATCAGATCCGAAAGAGGCAACACTTGCCTACGAAAAAGCGGCAAATGAAGATAATATCGATGCCTGTATTCTTAACTGGCACAGTTCTGTTGCAGTTGCTGTTATGGATGCAGCCGCCAGAAACCAAATTCCTCATTTTTTTGGTTTCGGAGGCACTGAAGTAGTTAATGAAAAATACGAACACGATCCTGAATATTACAGTTACTGGATGGGCAAAACCTGGCCTGCCCCAAAAAAATTAGCCGGAGCATATATTGAAGCTATTGAAAAAGCCATCGAAGATGGGCTATGGTATCCACGCAACAATCGAGTTGCTATTTACGGAGAAGACACAGACTGGGGTAAAAGTTTTGGGAGCGCAGTTGCCTCGGAATTTGAAGAAACCGGTTGGGAAGTAACCGGAAAAGAACTTTTCCCTACAGGAGCTACGGAACTGTCTACTGTAATCGACAGACTTCAGGAAATGGACCCTGCCATAATTGCCGGTTCCATGGCTACAGCTCCTTCGCTTGGGGCTTTCTTAAATAAAACCAGGGAAGCGAATTTACAAAGCGTCGTTATTGCCGACGGACTTGGTTGGATTGGTCAATGGCACGAACAAGCCGGTCCTGCTTCTGATTATGTGCTTGACCAGGGGCAGGTCTGGGCTACTCCAGAAGCCATAGAATTCAAAAAAGAATTTAAAGAAATACATGGTTTTACACCAAGCACTTCCAGCGGTGGAATGGCTTATGATTTGGCCTCTTTCTTTATTCAGCTTGCCGAGGGCACCTTAGAAAAGCATGGAGTATTGGACAGGGATTCTTTATACCGCTACGGCCAGGATAAGCTCTGGACCGGAAAGATAACTTATACAGAGGGAATTATAATGGAAGAATACAAGTACACCCCGGAAACCGTTCCCGACCCTAAAGTGGGTGAAGACTATTTCACTTTTCCGGTAGTTCAATATTATGAAGGCGAAGAGAAAATCATCTGGCCGGAGGCATGGAAGGAAACTAAGTTTACTCCCCCGGATTATTTGGAAGATTGAAGTTGCTCTATCGTAAACAAATTACTTTGATGAGCCGGCACCAGTCTAAAATGCAGCACGGGCTTTAGCAGACAAAATATAAGAATAACTATAAGCTTTCTTTACGGGTTTTAACCATCATCAAAAGTCCGGAATGAACCTTAATCCTTGCTTCCGAAGCGGCAAACTCATTGCTCAAGCCGAGGGTAGAAGCAAATAATAAGCTTTCCCCCTGCAAATGATATTTCAGCCCATCAGTAAAAATCCCCCTGCTTTCAGGCACCAGGGAAAATAGTGAAAGGTAATCACCCGGATTGCCTTCAATAAGCGCTTCTTTGTCTATGAGGCGAATTTCCTGAGAGTGATCAATTATCCTGGCCTCAATTCCTTCTTTCAAAGGGATGTTCAACAAGAGCAGGTTAATAAAAGCATGGTCTGTTCTTTTCCCGCCAAGAGCGCCCAAAATTACTATCTCTGCAGGCCTCATTGCCACTGTATGATCCAGGGCTAACTCCAGGTCAGATTTATCTTTTTCAGAAGGATATTCGATCAACCGGGAGGCTAACGCTTCTACTTTCTCTCGCCCGTCATTGCTTAATGAATCCAGGTCGCCGATAACTAGATCAGGCTGCAATCCCAGATGCACTGCGTGAGTAGAACCACCGTTAACGCAAATAATCAGATCTTCTGTAGAGACCAGGCGCCGGTAATAATCAAAATTTTCCAGAACACCATTTGCGATGATTACCGCTCTCTTCAAGTAAGGCATCAGCGCCCCTTCTTTCTTTATTAACGCTTAGATGGTGACTTTCTATAATTACATTTATCTCATTAAGACAGTTTCTCAAAATATCTTGCCAGGCGAGCAAGTCCTTCTTTTAAGTTATCCATGGAGCAGGCATAGGATATCCTGATGTAGCCTTCCGCACCCGGTCCAAAATCAATTCCGGGGGTAACAGCTACACCTGATTCTTCAAGAATGCGCAGAGCAAACGAATAAGAATCACCGGTATATTTTTTCACATTGGCCAGCATATAAAAAGCACCATCCGGTGGCTCTGCAGGGGCAATACCCATGTCTTCCAGTGCTCTGTACAAATAAAGACGGCGATCATTGTATTCGCTAAAACGCTTTTCCAAAACCTCAGGGCTTTCCTGGAGAGCGGCAACTGCAGCGGCCTGGTTGAACGCACAGGCACAAATAAACAGGTTTTGCTGCAGCTTCTGCATATTCCTGGCAAGTTCGAGAGGGGCGATCAAGTAACCAAGGCGCCACCCGGTCATAATATTACGCTTGGAAAAACCATTAATTACTATGGCCCGGTCGGTGTACTCCAAAATAGAATGATCTCGACCGGTATAATTAATACCGTGATATACTTCATCAGAAACAATATACAGTCCTAACCCCGCCAGTTCTTTGAGCTCTTTTTCACCGAGAACCGCACCGGTGGGGTTAGCCGGTGAATTTATTAAGATTCCTTTGGTTTTAGGGTTGAGGTGTTCCTTGACATCGGCTGCTTGAAGTTTAAAAGCGTTTTCTTCACAGACCTGGACAGGGAGAGGTTCCGCCCCAATATATCGAACAAAATTTGGGTAACAGGCATAATAAGGATCCGACATAACCAGTTGATCACCGGAATCCAGTAAAGCGGAAAATGCGAGGAGCATTGCGGCAGAAGAACCGGAAGTAACAATAATTTGTTCAGGTGAAATATCAATACCATACATCTTTTTATGGTATTTAGCTATTTCTTCTCTTAATTCGGGCTTGCCCAGGCTGTGGGTATAATTGGTGTCGTTGTTATAAATTGCTTCAACAGCGGCTTTCTTTATGTTATCCGGAGTATCGCCGCCGGGTTCGCCCAGCTCAAGGTGGACCACAGATGCCCCCTGTGATTCCAATTGCTGAGCTTTTTCCAATATTTCCATGGCCAAAAAAGGCTTAACACTGCGCACCCGTTCCGGCAAGTTATTACTCCCGGTTAATTCTGTGTTTTTGTTTAGCCTGGTCACCGGTTAGCCCCCCTCAATTTTCAATTCTGTAGCCTTCTTTTTCCCGGATCAATTCCGCACAGTATTCAATTATTTCCCTGCGCCGCACTATGCCGATAAAGATACCATGATCATCCACCACGGGAACAAAATTTTGTTCACTGGCCACTGTCAGAAGATCTACAATACGGGAATCAATCCGCACCGGTTTATTTTTGGCCTGAAAAGCAATATCTTTAAGCGTGACATTTTCCATTTCATTAAGATCCAGGCCATTTGTATTTTTCAACTTCCAAAGTAAATCCCCTTCTGTAATTGTTCCGGCATAATAACCCTGCTCGTCCACCAGTGGGACCGCGGTATAACTATGTCGTTCCATTCTTTCCATAGCTTGCCGCATCGAGGTTTCAGGGGTTAAACATACCACTTCACTTTTTGGAATCAAGAAAAAAGCGACTTTCATCTAATTATGACTCCCCTTTTTCATTATCAATAACTCCTCCGTAAATAATCTTAAATCCGGCTTTGTGGTAAAGATCTGCTAATTCCGGCTCAAAAAGCACATTTACAGTTTTGATGCGATCTTTGCTTAATCTATCAGCCGTAGACTTCAAGAGATTTAAAGCTATCCCTTTTCCACGGTAGTGTGGGTGGACCATTAAATTGCGGATTAATGCGTCATCCACCCCATCACTAATCACATCTACAAACCCTACCAGATTCTTGCCATGAAAGCAAGTCATAATTAAATAAGTAGAATCAATAGTTTTTTTTAATTGTTCAAGCCGGCTATCCCAGCCTACAGCCTTCCTTAGACAAGCTACTGTTTCCGGCTTTATAGCCGGGTTTTCCAGGTATACAAGCTGCACTGGTCCACCTCTTTCATCAATTGCAATAGTCCAACCTCAGTAGCATATACCAATTCTATAAGCAGTCTGCTCGTCTTATCGTCCCGGGACTAATCCCGGAAAGTCCGGCGCAACCGGTTAAAAGCATTCCCCTGATTAATTCACGATGATACTGCTGGAACAGGAGCTCAACCCCCCGGCTCTCCCCACCTATAGCAGCAATTGCCACGGGACGACCAACCAGTACCGCCTCTGCTCCTAGAGCTATTGCTTTCAGTGCATCCTCGCCTGACCTAATCCCACCGTCCAATAGAACCCTAATTTTTCCCTGCACCGTTGAAACTATCTCCGGGAGCACTTCAGCCGTCCCGGGAGTAAAATCCAGAGCTCTGCCCCCATGGTTCGAAACTACGATTCCGGCAGCTCCACACTCGGCTGCTAAGAGCGCTTCATCAGGTGTCATAATCCCCTTAAGAATTACAGGTAGAGAGGTGCCGGCTATAATTTGACGAAGCTCTTTAGTGGGAATGGGCGCTACCGGTTGGCCAGCCCGGTTAAAATTTTCAAATCCTGCTGCATCTAGATCTATCCCCACAGCAAGAACCCCTATATCTTCAGCCATCTTGATGCGTCTGATGATTTCACCGGTCTCACGGGGTTTAATAATCGGCACTCCTTTGCCGTTCGCCTCTTCCCGAATTGATTCTAGACCCATTCCATAAAGAGGAGGATCCGGTGAATCGCCTGTAAAAGCAAGAGTTCCGGCAGCTTCCGCACCGGCTACCTGGGCCTGGATAAACTTGTCATCTTCCACATTACCTAAGAAATTGTAGGTTGTCTCGCACATGGGCGCTCCCATAACCGGAAAAGAAAGTTTTACTCCAAAAAAGTCGTATCCGGTATCGGGGTTGGATATACTGTGAATTGTTCTCAGGTTAAGCAAAATTCTTTCAAATGCAGCCCGGTTGCGGCGAAAGCCTGAGCTGCTGCCCCTGCCACCCATACCGGGGACTCCGCTGGGACATGATCGGCCATCACAGACAGGACATACCCGGCAGATGTCTTTTAAAAAGTAGCGCGCCTGTTCCATCACATCTCTTAAGTTGTTCACTTTTTAGATCTCCCCCCCCCGCCGGTAATACCACCGCAGCTTTTAAGTTTTTAGATTTGCTGTTGGTAAACTTTATCGGCTTCTAGCAGCGCTTCCTCCCGGGAACATTTGTGATCGAGGATATTTAGAGTATCGCCAAGTGCTTTAAGCAAGCGCTCCACATTGTCTCGCCTGGAGCCATGGCCCATTAAACCTATACGCCAAACTTTCCCTTTGAATGGACCAAGCCCTCCTCCTACTTCGATCAAGTGATCTTTACGCAAGCGGGCACGGACCTCGCCATCTTCAATATTTTCCGGGATCCATACGGCAATCAAACTGGGCAAGCGGTACTTGTCTGACACAACCGGCTCAACCCCAAGAGCACGCAGTCCGGCTACCAGAGCACTGCTGTGCAAAAGATGACGATTATATCTTTCTTCTAAGCCTTCCTCCTTGATTATTGAAAGCGCTTCAAAAAGTGAATAGATCATGTTAACCGGGGCGGTATGATGGTAAAATCGTTCCTCTCCCCAGTAGCGGGTCAAGAAGGAAAGATCGAGGTACCAGCTTTGCACCTTATTTTTTCTATTTCTAAAACACTGCAGGGCTTTTTCGCCAAAAGTTATCGGGGCTAACCCTGGAGGTGCTCCAAGACACTTTTGGTTTCCACTGTAAACAATATCCAGGCCCCTCCGATCAACCTCGACGGGTAATCCACCAAGTGAAGTGACTGCATCGACCAGGATCAGGGCATCGTATTTGCGGGCCAACTCCACAACCGGTTCCAGGGGCTGGCGTGCCCCGGTAGAAGTTTCAGCATGTACCACACCGATTAGTTTAACCTCTGGGTGTTCGGACAAGGCCTTTTCCATTGCTTCGAGATCTACGGGACCACCCCACTCGCTTTCAACCTGAATAACCTCCGCTCCACAACGCGAAGCTACATCGGTCATACGCTGACCAAAAACACCGTTAACCCCGATAACCGCTTTGTCTCCCGGTTCAAGCATATTGACCAGGGCAGTTTCCATCCCGGCACTGCCCGTGCCGGAAACCGGAAAGGTAATCTGGTTTTCCGTTTCAAATACATAGCGTAAAAGATCGCTGGTCTTGTTCATAATTTCTAAAAAATCGGGGTCAAGATGGCCCAACGTGTGCCTACTCAAAGCTTCCAAGATCCTTGGGTGAACCGGGCTTGGTCCCGGACCCAGTAACAATACTTCCGGCGGCTTTTTCATTTGCACTAAACCAACCTCCTTGAATTTTCTTAAAAACTTTAGTTCTCATGCCTTTTAATCTTTTTCGAGCTCCTCAACCAGGCCGGTTAAGACTTCACTAATATTTTCCCGGATTACAACCTCTGCTTCCTGATCATGGTCGGTTGGCTGTTTGTTGATTATAGCCACCTTACCGGCAAGACGTGGCAAATCAGCAATAGGGTAAACCACGAGGCTGCTTCCTACAACGAGCATGAAGTCACATTCGCGTTGAATTTTTTGGTGCAATTCAAGGAAAAACTGCGGCATTGGATCACCAAAAAGCACAACTTCAGGTCTAAGCATGCTGTAGCAGTTATGGCAAAGAGGTGGAATCCTCTTTAACTCTATCTGCTGAACCAGCTCTTCGAATGGGTATTTCTTCTTGCAACCAAGACAATAGCCGGAACGCAGATGACCATGGACTTCCCAAACATTTTTTGATCCGGCTTTAACATGGAGCCCGTCAACATTTTGAGTTACCAAACCCTTTAAAAACCTTAGCTCTTCCAGCCTGGACAACATGTAGTGACCCTGGTTAGGCTTAGCAGAAGAAATCTTGATAAACCGGCTAAACCCTTCTTCATAAAACAAGCGAGGATTGTTATATAAAGCGTCCACTGAGGAAGTGGCTATCGGGTCAACTTTTTCCCACATGCCCGTTCCCGGTGAACGGAAATCAGGAACTCCGCTATCAGTACTAATCCCGGCCCCGGTGAGTACATAGAAATTTTTGCTTTCCCTGATTAAGTTGGCAAGTTTTTTGATTTTTTCATTATTACTCACATCCGCTAACCTCCTGTTTCATTTATTAGATCTTCAACTCTCCGCCATTTTATTTACACCATCGCCTTGAGGTTGGCATAAAGCGTGCTTTTCGCGGTTTTTCAAACCGGGCCTTTTCACTTTTATAATATCGTAAAAGTCAAACCATTGCGAGTAGTCAAAACCGTTTTCTCGACAAACTTCAGCAAGCCTTTCACGGGCACAAATTTTGTCACTCCAGGAAGCGCCGAACCGATCGTTAGAACCATCACCGATGTAAATCACCGGGCAACCCCTATTTTTAATTCTGACCACATGGGCAGCTTTACAGTTCCCACATACACTACAGGTGGGGTGGCTGTGTGGGGTATGGACGACAAGCTTATTATGTTGCCCAGTAACCGTTTTATTGCGATAAATATAATCGATTTGATCCAGTAACCCATATTTTTCTAAAATAGGCTCGATATAAAAACCAAAACCATCGCTGGCAATAACTACCTGGCTCTTTTGGGCTTTCGCATGCTGCAGAAAACGATCGAAACCGGGCCTTATTTTCGCCCATCTCAATGACTTTTCCATAAGAAGCTCTATGTCTGCAGGTAATACTCCAGCAATTGATTGCAGCCAGGTACGAATCGGTATTTCTCCACGCCTGTATTCTTTTTCAATCTTCATGTAAACACTGCCGCCATAATGAGCGGCAAGTTCAGAAGATAAATCTCCTTCTGTAATCGTCCCATCAAAATCTACGAAATAAACCGGGTTTAAAGCCATGGACACCTCCAATGGATGATTTCTGAGCTGCTAAGAGCATTTTTAAAGTTAATAAGATAACTGCCCGGGTTTGGTTCAGGTTAAACCTGGCAAACCTGAACCAATGCATTATAATACTATAATCATTCAAATAAATCGGTCAAATCAAGAGGATTTTCCGCCAACTTTAAAGCGCCTCCCTCGAGAAGCTCTTCTTTGGAGCGAAACCCCCACAGGGCTCCTGCCGGGTAAAAACCACCTGCCACCGCAGTATGCATATCTGTAATGGTATCTCCAAGATAAACAATTTCTTCCGGTTTCAACTGCATTTCCCGGGCTATTTGCAAAGCGCCCGAGGGATCTGGCTTTCGGGGTGTACCCTGTTGAATGCCACAAACAGCAGTAAAATTCCATCCAGGCAGCAAGGTATCTACAGTAATGGTTGTAAATTCGTGAGGTTTGTTAGAAAATATCGCCTTGGGGATATTTCTTGTTTCAAGAAAATCCAGCAATTCAGGCACCCCGGGATAAGGTCGGGTGTGATCAGCCCAACGCCTGCTGTACTCTTCTTTAACAGCTTGAACCAGATTGTTAAATTTTTCTTCTGAAATGCCCTCTCCGGGAAAAGCCTTCTTAACCAACATCTCAATCCCTTCACCGACAAAATAACGGTAATCTCCCACCGGATGTTCATCAAATCCCTGCTGTCTTAATACCGTGTTAACCGATAAAGCCAGATCTTTGAGAGTATCAAGCAAGGTTCCGTCAAGATCGAAAATGATCGCTGTGTATTTCATTATTCCTTCTCCCTTATTATTAAAACCTAAAAAATGCGGGAACATCCCCCTCACCCATTTAAATAGGAATTTCGGTTGTGTCCCCGCATTTTGATCTCTGCCATAACCTTTTACCTTTAAACGGTTAGCTGGTTTTAGTCCAACGCCCTACCAACGGCAGAACTGATTCCGGATAATATCTACGGAAAATACGATAATAGTAAAGCTCTTCTTTGTTCCTTACCGGAACAGGTGCTTCTTCCGATTCCCTGGCAAACTCTTCATCGCTAATTGCATCTTCTGCTATTTCGGTAAGCATGTCAGAAGAACCCGATCCCTGGTCAAACTGTTCTTTTTCGCGCCAGGCAGCCTTGGAGCCTAATTCTTCTTCAAAAGCACGTCTTAAAATCCATTTATCTACCGGTTCTTCTTCACGTTCATGTAGCTTCCAATCAAGGGGAAACTTTTGGACAAGCTCAAGTAAGGCTGGTTTTAAAAACGGCACCCGGCATTCCATGCCATGAGCCGAATTCATCCGGTCTACTCTCTGCAGGCCGGTGCGGCTCAAATTCTTTATAAAGTTTTCCATTTCTGCAGTAATCTCTTCTTCGGAATCAAGAGTTTTAAGGTAGCTATACCCGGCAAAAATTTCATCAGATCCTTCTCCGGTCAACATTACCCTGCGTCCGTCGGCGGCAGCCTCCCGAGCTGCTATATAATTAGGAATCGACGAACGGACATATGCACAGTCAAAAGACTCCAGGTGATAAATAACAGACGGTAAAACTTCAAGCATCTCGTCAACCTCATAAGTGTAAACATGCGGTTTCGAACCGATACGTTCAGCTACAATCTTGGCGTATTCAATATCCTTACTGCCCTTAACACCAACAGTATAGGTATTAATCGGTTCCGGTGAAATTTCGGAAGCCAGGGCGGCAACTACGCTACTGTCCAGACCACCGCTTAAATATACCCCGAGATTTTCAACATCTGTCATCCGCTCTTCCACCGCTAACCACAGCAGGTGGCGCATTTTTTCTTCAGCTTGCTGCAACGAAAGGTCGTTCTTCTTAGAAACCTTGGGAAGGCTGTAGTACCTGATCCAACCCTTACCCCGTTCATAATAGCTTCCCGGGGGAGCTTCCTTGATCGGGCTACCAACGTCAATCAGTGCTTTTATTTCCGGGGCAATATAAAGGGTTTTGTCTTTAATTGTATAGTAAAGCGGTTTTACGCCAAACGGATCTCTTGCCAGCAGGCACCTGCCGTCATCTCCAAAATAGGCCAGGGCAAATTCACCTTCAATATTCTCGAAGCAGGAAAGGCCTTCTTTTTTCAGCAGCTCAATAAACTTGCTTTCGCCCTCACTGCCCTGAAGGGCTTCTCCTTCCTGTTCTGAAAATACCAGGTAACCGTCTAAAGCCGCAGAAGATTCTTCATCGTATTCCAGCGATGTGCTGCTTAAAACAGCCAGACTATGGCAATCTTCGTCACAATCTTTTTCTTTGCACTTTCCCCTGAATTTAACTTTCTCTACCAGGGGATCCATATTGGCCGTATCGTCTTTATCGCCGTATACGGCAACCAATCCGGGCATGGAAAATCAACTCCTGTAAATTTTTTATCTCCTACCTATCCTTGTAGAAGACTTGCAATTATTATAGCACATTTTGAGGGTTCTGTAAAAAAAAACCCTTAATTTCAGGCTTTTTGCTCATCTTTGTAATAAAGGGCTCCCACCGGGCAGGCATCTACACAAAGTTTGCATTCGGTACAAATTGATTCAGCTAGCGACAGATCATTAAAGGTAGTTACCACACGTTTAATACCACGTCCCTTAAAACCGATTGCTCCAACTTCGGCCTCTACCCGGTCCGCCCAAATACACTGACCGCAGAGCACACAGCGACTGCGGTCAAAAGCAAATTCAGCAGGACTCTCATCTAATTCATATTCCCTTTCGATGGGGGCAAACCGCTGACGGCGCAATTTCAGGCCGCGCTCTTTAGCAATTCGCTGGAGAGCACAGCTACGGTTGGCCGGGCACTGGCGACAGTTCAGGTTATGGTCGGATAAAAGCAGTTCAAAACCTGTTTTTACCAGGCGATCCACCCTGTCGCTGCGGGTTTTCACCACCATACCTTCTTCCACTTCAGTAATGCAGGAAGCAACCGGATTGTCATTTCCTTCAATTTCAACAAAACAGAGGCGGCATGAAGCATTGGGCCTTTTTTCTTCTTTGATCGCACACAGGTGAGGGATATAAATATCATTTTCCAGGGCCACCCAGAGCAGGCGCTCTCCCTGTTTAGCTTTTATTTTACGGTTATCAATGGTAATATTTACCTCTTTACCCATCAGGATTTAGCCTCCTTTTCTTCGGGCAGCACCGGAGGGGACAATCTAATCACGGCATCATATTCGGGTGGACAAGCCTTACGGCAATTATCGCACTTAACACATTTATCTTGATCAATCGCTTTCAACCCGTCATCCCTGGTATAAATCGCTTCAGTCGGGCAGCTGCCCACACAAACGTTACAGAGTTTGCTGCAATGCCGGGGTTCGATATAATAAAGAATCAAATCACGGCATACCAGGGCCGGGCACCTTCCTTCTTCGATGTGGGCTTTGTATTCATCACGGAAGTAACGAAGGGTGGTTAGTACAGGATTCGGAGCAGTCTTTCCCAGGTTGCACAATGAACCTTCACAGATATCTTCGCTCAACTCGCCCAGTAACTGCAGACTTTCCCGGTCACCTTCTCCCCGGGTGATTTTAGTAAGGATGTCTAGCAGGTGCCTGGTCCCCAGACGACAAAAAGTGCATTTACCACAGGACTCATGCTGGGTGAACTCTAAGAAATATTTAGCCACAGCGACCATGCAGTCATCCTGGTCCATCACCACCAGGCCGCCTGAACCCATAATCGCTCCGGCGTCGTGCAGGGAATCAAAATCAATAGGAACGTCCAGGGACGATTCGGGTAGGCAACCACCTGAAGGTCCACCAATTTGGACTGCCTTGAATTCCCTGCCTTCAGGCAAACCTCCTCCTACCTCTTCGATTAACTGCCGCAGGGTTGTACCCATAGGGACCTCGACCAGGCCGGTTCCGTTAACCTTACCAACAAGCGAAAAAACAGCAGTGCCGGGACTCTCAGGCGTACCGGTCCCTTTGAACCATGCCGCCCCCTCCTTGACAATCCGGGGAACATAAGCAAATGTTTTAACATTGTTCAAAACAGTCGGTTTATCCCGTAAACCTGACTGGACCAGGCGCGGCGGCCTGCTTTCGGGAAGCCCCATTTTCCCCTCCATTGAATTGACCAGGGCAGTAGCTTCCCCGCAAATAAACGCTCCCGATCCCTGAAACACTTCGAGTTCAAAATCAAACTCAGAACCTAAAATCCCGGTTCCGAGCAAACCTTTTTCTCGGGCCTGTTTGATCGCATCTCGCACATGTTCCACGGCCAGGGGGTACTCAGCCCTGATATAAAAGTAGCCCTTCCTTGCACCGATAGCATAGGCACATAAAGACATTCCTTCGATGACCCGGTGAGGATCGGATTCTAAAATACTCCGGTCCATAAAAGCCCCGGGGTCACCTTCATCACCGTTGCAAATAACATATTTTTCGTCTTCATTGGAGTTTGCACAAGCTTCCCATTTGATGCCTGCCGGGAATCCTGCGCCACCACGACCGCGTAAGTTAGCTTCCTTGACTTCGGAAAGCACCTCTTCCGGATTTTTAGAAAGAGCATCGGCAAGAGCACTGTACCCTTCTATGCCGATGTAGTTTTCAATCTTGCGGTAATCGACCAGGCCGCAATTATCCAGGATTACTTTTTCTTCGTAAATCCCACGCGGAAAATCCTCAAAAGTGGGAAATACATCATTTCGATCCAGGGCAGCCAGGGCAAACTCATAGGAAGGATCATCCCCGGCCAGGAAATCTTCCACCAGGCGATTAACCAGGCCTTCATCGAGATAACCATAACAAACAGCCGGAAATCCGGGCTTTTCAATAATAGCCAGGGGTTCGGCATAACAATGGCCAATACAACCTACCTCGACAACTTCGGCATCGATATCTCGTTTATCCAGTTCCCGGATAAACGCGTCTTTAACTTGAAGCGCACCGGCAGCCCGACCGCAGGTAGCCGTACCCAATAGGACTCTGGGTTTTTCTTCTTTGGCCTTCAACCACTGCTGGGCTTGTTCCTGTAATTGATTATACTGTTCTTGCGAATTAGCTTTCCCCATGGTTACTGTCCTCCCCTGTCTCCGGCTTGCCTTTATCTTGTTGAACTTCACCGTTTTCTTCAAGCGCAAGCATAATTCCATCAACCCTGGTGGGAGTTACCTTGCCTTCAACCTGATCGTCAACTACCACTACCGGGGCCAGGCTGCAGCAACCAACACAGGCCACCCGTTCAAGGCTGTAACGCCTATCTGCAGTTGTTTCACCTTCATTTATTTCCATTCGACGTTCGAATGATTCGAGGGTAATGTCGCCACCGGTCATGTAGCAGGCAGTCCCAAGGCATACCTTGACCTGGTGTTTACCGGGAGGATTGAGGCGGAACTGATTATAGAAAGTGGTCAACCCATAAACATCTACTGCAGGGACACCTACACCATCAGCAATCTTTTCCATGGCTAGGGCCGGCAGATAACCCAACCTTTCCTGGACCTTTTGCAAAATGGGGATTAAATTTTCTCTTTCCTTGGAGTTATTCTCAAGGACTTCTTTAACGCAGGCAAGTATTTCCTCTTTCTCGCCTTCCAATAACTGCAAACTTTACATCTCCCGTCTAATGATTATTAATTTAAGGAATCAGAAGCCAGGAGTTTACAGATCCTTAGCTTTGCTTTGACGCCCATTGACAACAGATCGCTGCCGGGTAACCTGATCTGCTTTTTTTAGTTTTATAGTAAAAAGCTTTTTATTTCAGCAGCCGCATTGGAACTGCTTTGATCTTTAAAAATAAATTCCGGCTTCCGAACCTCGCTATCCATTATAACACTTTTTGCCTTGCCATGCAGGAATCAACAGGAAACTTTGCAGACCATCTCTTCATGATAGCCGGTTATTATTTTCATGTACCCACACAACATTTTGTTAACTTCTTCATCGCCTGTGTCCACAAGAAGGCGCCCAAACTCAAGGGATAGTATCTTATCCCTGGTTGCTGCAACGATGATATTTTCTTTGCCTACTCTCCTGATTACTGCGGCACTGATCTGCTGGTTGCCGCGACCAAAAATGTAGCCCTGACCACCGATAACTGTAACTACGATCTTCGCCCTTCGCCCTTCGATAAGCTCGAGCAACTGTTTTTCGTTAACATCGGAGGCCAAAAGTTCCCCGTTTAAAACCACATCCACCCCAAGCAGGGTATTGCTCAACCCTAATTTTTTCATGATCGGATCAATAGTAGAACCCGGACCAATAATATAAACTACGTCCGGTTCCATTTTTTCAACTACGCCCTCTGCGATCGCTTCCAACGCAGATTCTTCAGTTTCTGCTCCTCCTACTTTTAAATGCTGCATCAGCTCGCCGGCGCAAGGAACCGGTAGATAGCCATAAAGCCTTGCAGATAAACGGCCCTGCCTGAAAGCATCTTCGTCTATATCCATAACCTCTGCCCGGCGCACAGGCAACCCGGTATCCTTAAGGAACTGTACCGCCAGTTCCCCGGCATTTTTCGGGGTTGTAGCATAAACGGCAGAATGAATTTTCACCCCGGCAGGAATGCCAATTACCGGCACCGATGCCTCATCACCCAGGGCGTTAAAAATATTCCTGGCGGTACCGTCGCCACCGGAAAATATCAGCAGGCTTATTCCCTGATCAACTAATTCCCGCGCTGCTTTTTCAGTATCATCTGCGGAAGTTGGTTCGCTGATACTACCGATGATCTGCGGCTCCAGGCCGCAGCGGCAAGCCGTATCTTCACCCATCGTCCCAGGACAGGTAATCAGTTCAAGATTAGCGATGCCCCCGGCCAAAGTTTGAAGAGCAAGCGCAGCTTTGTCTGCGGATTCCGGGCGCGCCCCCATTGCCCTGGCTTTTTCAACAATTTCCGGACCATCGGTCCCCTTTAAACCGACTTTGCCCCCCATACCCGCTACCGGATTGACAATCAAACCTACTTTTTTCATCGGCGTCCGAAATGGAGAGGCGCTTTATTGATCGCCATGGCCGCTTCCCAAACTGATTCCGAAAGGGTCGGATGGGGGTGAATCAGGTTCGCTAAGTCCGCAGCCTTTACTCCCTGGTCGACAGCCAGGGTTCCTTCCTGGAGCAGGTCTGATGCATGGGGTCCGAGAATATGCACCCCAATCACCTTTTGATCCTCGCCTGCAGAAATAATCTTGACCACTCCTTCGGTTTCTCCCTGGCATGATGCCTTACCGCAAGCAGAAAACGGGAATTTGCCCACTTCAAGTTTCTCCAGGCCTTTTTCTTTGGCCTCTTCTTCACTCATTCCTACACAGGCCAATTCCGGATCGGTGAACAAACATCCCGGAACAACCGACCCATCAAAATTAGCCTCTAGCCCGGCTATATTTTCCACGGCAACAAGACCTTGATGATAGGCAACATGGGCTAGAAAATAACCCGGGGCGGTACAATCTCCGACGGCATAAATACCTGGGACAGTAGTTTCCATTTTGCTGTTAACCTTGATCCCTGCATCGCTGTAATCAACGCCTAGTGACTCCAGATCTTGCCCGCCAAAAGCGGCTTTACGTCCAACTGATAGGAGTACTTTATCGGCCTCGATTACTTCTTCGCCTTTTTTACCGGTAGCAGTAATTTTAAGTCCCTTTTCTGTCTGTTCAATTCTTTCCACCGGGGTGTTCATTTTTACCTGCAAACCGCTCTTTCTCAGGTAGGTAGAAAGCCTGCGCACCATTTCTAAGTCCATTCGCCTCAAGAGGCGCTCACTGCGGTGGACAATAGTCACCTCTGTTCCAAGGCCGGAAAAGATTGAGGCCATTTCCAGGGCAATTACTCCTCCACCAATAACCGCCAGCGATTTCGGCAGTTCTTCTAAGGCCAACGCTTCCCAGGAGGTAATTACCCCGGGCAAATCGAGCCCCGGTATAGGGGGGTAAAATTCTTCGCTTCCGGTGGCTAAAATAACATTTTCTGTGGAAAGCTCAACTGCTTCTCCGTCCGTCAAATCTACCTTTACCCGATCAGGGGAAAGTAGATTGGCCTCTCCTGAATAAATATCAACATTACCTTTTTTCAACAACTCTTCTACATGATCGGTCAGTTCTTTCACTACTTCTTTTTTCTTATTCTGAAGACCGGCAAAAGAAAAATTTATCTCTTTCAAATCAAATCCAAACTCTTCCGCAGAATAAATGCGGCGGTAAAGACTGGTCCCGTGGGTTAAGACTTTGGTGGGAATGCATCCGTGGTTCAGACAAACCCCGCCAAGGGCTTCCTTTTCAATTATCGCTGTCTTAAGTCCCAGCGATGCAGCTCTCAGTGCAGCAAGGTAACCCCCGGGGCCCCCGCCCACTATAGTTATCTGGTATTTTTCACTCATTTATCCACCCTCCTATTTTTTGATTACTCCATTATGGCTGGTAAACACTGCCGGTATAACCATGGAAAATCCTTTTACCAGGGCCCGCGTCATAAGCTTATAACTAATATTGTAGCCCAAATCATTAAGCCCGGCTGCTTTATCCCCCAAATCTT
>CAYXQO010000011.1:38551-47633 GCA_964467475.1 uncultured Syntrophomonadaceae bacterium | reverse complement strand
ATGTTTCAACCGATTAAACGCAAACGGGTTTACACAGAAATCATCGAGCAGCTGCGTGAGTTGATCGAAAGTGGCGAATTGCAGCCCGGAGATAAATTGATGTCGGAACGGGAAATGGCCGAAAAGCTCCAGGTCAGCCGTTCTTCCGTGCGGGAGGCCTTTCTGGCTCTTGAGTTAATGGGCGTTTTGGAAAGCCGGAGCGGTGAAGGAACTTTCGTTAGTTCAATTTCCGGATCGGCTGAATCAATCCAGCCACTGACCATGATGCTGCTGATGGAAAAGGGCACCTCCAACGAACTGCTCGAATTAAGGCGGATTTTGGAAGGAGAGGCTGCTTACCTGGCCGCAGAAAGAGCTTCCGAAGAACAGATTGAAAGAATTAAAGATTATTTGGCCATGATGGAAGAGGATTATCAAAAAGGTTCCCTGGGCGAGGAAGCAGATGCCTGCTTTCATGTAGCCTTAAGCGAAGCAACCGGCAACCGGGTGCTTCAAAACCTGATGAGCAAGGTTTCCGACCTCCTGGCAAAAACGATGAAAGAAAGCCGGCAAAAGATGTTCTCCAAGCCCGAAAACCGCGAGATCCTGCAGCAGCAGCACCGCGATATTTGTAAAGCGGTAGTTGAAAAGCATCCGGAAGAAGCCCGCAAAGCCATTCACAGGCACCTGGAGTTTGTCCGGCAGGAAACTGCGCTGGCGGATAGTGAGCATTGAAGAGCTTATTTTTTGCCAGTCTTTACAGACATGGCTTATATATTTCCTCGCATAACTGATCTGTCATATTCATTCCCGGGAACCCTTCCCGATTAACGAACTTCTGCCCGAATCTACCTAAAAATTAATTTCAAAAAAAATTATATTTTAGCAGGAATTTATGATTCGGTGTCGTATTTTCTTTTATAAAGGCGGTCAGACCATCAGTCCGCATACCATCAGACCATAAGCTCGAAACGTGGCAATAAAAATTAAGTGCACAAATATTTATTTCAGGCGATTCAACAAACAGCCTGGCAGAGGCCGTTTAGATCAAAGCGGCTAATAAAAAATATTGATGAGGAGGCTTTAAAATGACTGAAGAGAAGAAGGCGGCGAATTATCAACCTGTAACGCCGGCAGTGGTAGAAGAACTGAAAAGTATTGTCGGTGAAAAGTATGTCCTGGTTGATGATGAAGAAAAGCTAAAAGAGTATTCCCATGATGAAGTAGCGGAAGAAAAGTATCACGGGTTGCCGGAGGTGGTGGTTAAGCCAAACAGGACAGAAGAAGTATCGGCGATAATGAAACTGGCCAACCGGGAAAAGATACCGGTGACTCCGCAAGGGGCCAAAAGCGGGCTTTCAGGAGGCGGGGTGCCCGTAATGGGTGGCATCCTTTTATCGGTAGAACGGATGAACCGGATCTTAGAAATTGACAAGGCTAACATGATGGCGATTGCCGAACCGGGGATTATTACCAACGACTTTAGTGCCGCCGTGGAAAAAGAAGGGCTTTTTTTTGCCGGTTATCCCATGAGTCTTTTAACCTGCTACCTTGGCGGAAATGTTGCTGAAAATGCCGGCGGCGGCAAGGCGATCAAATACGGGGTTACCGGCCGTTATATCCTCGGAATGGAAGTGGTTCTACCTTCGGGGGAAATTGCTTTCTATGGAGGTAAACGGGTTAAAGATGTCACCGGTTACAACATGATTCAGTTGATGGTGGGCTCAGAGGGAACCCTGGGTATTTTCACCAAAATCATTGTCAAGTTAATTCCTCTTCCCAAGGCCAAGACCGACATGATGGTTTTATTTGAAGACTTAGAGACAGCAATTGGTATAGTCCCGAAAATCATGACTGAAGTCGGGGTCACCCCTACCGGAATCGAGTTTATGGACCGGCTGACCCTGGAAACAAGCTGCAAGCATTTGGGCGAAAGCCTGGAACAGTACAAGAACGCCGGTGCCTTTTTAATCATAGAGGTGGACGGTAATGACGAAGAGCAGGTTCTTAATGAATGTCTTGATATCGGTGACCTCTGCACTGATAACGGTGCCATCGACGCCTTCGTAGCTCAGACACCTTCCGACCAGGAAAAGATCTGGAAACTTCGCCGTAATGCTGCAGAAGCTTTTAAGGCAATCAGCCCCCGCCAGACCCTGGAAGATATTGTGGTCCCCATGAGCGAAATCCCAAAAGTTTTACCTGTCTTAGCGGAACTCTCCAAAAAGTATGATCTTTTTATCCCCTGTTACGGGCATGCCGGGGATGGCAACCTGCACGCTACCGTGGTTAAAAATCCCGAACACAGCGAAGAGCAGTGGCAGGATATCCTGCCGAAAGTGCTTGCCGATATGTATGCGGAGATCAACAAGCTTGGCGGCACGATTAGCGGCGAACATGGTATCGGCAACAAGCGCAAGCAGTTCTTGCCCCTGGTGCTGGGTCAAACTGAAATTGAATCGATGAAGAGCATCAAAAGAGCCCTTGACCCAAACAACGTCCTTAACCCGGGGAAAATATTCGACCTTTAAAGGAGGCATCTGCCTGATGCAATGCAATCTGCCCTACGGGGACAGTGAATATCTCTTAAACTACCCCGAAGAAAAAGTTAAAGGGGTTTTGGAAGGGGTGGCTATGCAGTGCCCCGCTTCCGAGGAAGCAGAGGTAAGCCGGGCCTTAGAAAACCCGGTTGATTCGGCGCCGCTTTCCCAGCTGGTAAAAAAGGGAGAGAAGGTGTGCATTATTATCGGCGATGTTACCCGCCTCTGGGTGAGACACCACGTGCTCTTGCCGCCGATTATAAATCAGTTGAACCAGGGTGGCATTGAAGATAAAGATATTTTGATCGTCAGCGCAACGGGTGATCACCGGGAACATACAGCGGAAGAACATCGCAAACTGGTGGGCGATGATATCTACCGCCGGATAAAAGTAACAGACCACCGGGCCCAGGCAGAAGAAGAGATGGTTAAATTGGGGGCTACTACCTACGGCAACCAGGTGTTAATTAACCGCAATGTAGTGGAGGCCGACCGGGTTATCCTCACCGGCGGGATTGTTTATCACTTCCTGGCCGGTTGGGGCGGTGGCAAGAAGGCGCTCATTCCCGGGGTGGCCGGTTACGATACAATCATGTCTAACCATACCCTGGCCCTGCATCCAGAGCCGGGCAAGGGGATCAACCCGGAAGTGCGAGCCGGCAAGCTGGAAGGCAATCCCTGCAGTGACGATATGGTCCAGGGGGCCAGCCTGGTCGGCCCCGATTTCCTGGTAAACAGCGTAATCAATGAAACAGAACATAAAATTGCCCTGGCAGTGGCCGGAAACTACCTGACTGCATTCAACCGGGGCTGTCAGTTTGTGGATCAGCATATGGCTGTGCAAATCGACGAACCTGCCCCCCTGGTGATTGCTTCCTGCGGCGGTTATCCCAAGGATATTAACTTCTACCAGACCTACAAAACAATCTACAATGCTCACTTTGCCCTGCAAAAGGAAGGAACGATGATTCTTCTAAGTGAAAGCCGGGAAGATATCGGCAACGACGATTTTGCTTCTATTTTTACCGATTTTGACAACAATGCCGACCGGGAAGCATCCCTGCGACGGCAATATACCATCGGCGGCTACATGGGCTATCATACCGCAGTTATCGCCGCAGATAACCAGGTCCTGGCTTTGACGGGGCTCGAGAAGGAAAAAGTCGCCCAAATGGGTATGACAGCAGTAACTTCAATTGATCAGGCCCTGGAAATGGTCAGGGAGAAATTTGGAGGTGATTTTCCGGATGCTTATATCATGCCCCATGGTGGGACCACCCTGCCCATGCCGGGTAAATAAACTAAATGAGATTTGATCGATTGTAAAAATTGCAAAGCGTGAATTTTAACCTTGATTTTAAAGATTTAAAGGAGGAATTAAAAATGCCTATGGGTTTATTGGCATTGATAGCAGCGCTACCTATTTTGCTGGTAATTATCTTAATGGCCGGGTTTATGTGGCCGGCTAAAAAAGCGATGCCCCTGGCCTGGGGCCTGGCTGTGATCCTGGGCCTCTTGGTCTGGCAGGTGGACCTGGTAAGAATTATTGCCGCCTCGCTGGAAGGAGTCCTTTCCGCTATTGATATCCTGGTGATCGTTTTCGGAGCGATATTGTTACTGAATACCCTGCGCAACAGCGGGGCGTTTGACGTTATCAACAAGGGCTTTGACGGGATTACCCCGGACCGCCGCATCCAGGTTTTGATCATTGGCTGGATGTTCGTGTCTTTCATTGAAGGGGCAGCCGGCTTTGGCACCCCTGCCGCCCTGGCTGCGCCCCTGTTAATGGGTCTTGGCTTTCCCCCGGTGGCTGCGGTAATGTGTGCTCTTATTTTTAACTCCACTTCGGTAACCTTTGGAGCGGTAGGCACCCCGATCATTGTGGGTACTGAGGCAGCGGTTTCCGGGATGCTTCCCGAGGGGATGGTTATGCGGGAGTTTCTGGTAGAAGTTGGCTACTGGTCTGCGCTCCACCATGCTATCGTGGGGACATTTCTACCGGTCCTGGTTGTAGCCATGCTGACGCGGTTTTACGGGAAAAATAAGTCCTTTGCGGAAGGGCTGAAAGCAGCGCCCTTTGCGATATTTGCCGGTCTTTCCTTTACCGTGCCCTATTTTGTGATGGGCGCTTTTGTCGGTCCCGAACTACCCTCGGTCGTTGGGGCTTTAATCGGACTTTTTATCGTGATTACCGCTGCTAAAAATGGTTTCCTGGTCCCCAAAGAGACCTGGGATTTCCCTGCTGAAAATGAATGGGAAGAAGACTGGGGCGAACCGCTGAAAGTGGAAGAAAAAGATGCTAAGGGCCCGTCCATGTCCATGGTGATGGCCTGGACACCGTACATCCTGGTGGCCGTTATTTTAATTATTACCCGCCTGGGTCTGTTCGGGCTTGATGATCTCCTGCGGGCAGTGGTGATAGAATGGGATCAGATCCTGGGACAGGAAGGCGTCGCCTGGGATATTACACCTTTCTGGCTACCGGGGACGGTACCGTTTGTCCTGATTGCGATTGTAACTTTCTTCCTGCACCGGATACCGGGAGATAAGATAAGCCAGGCTTTCGGAAAAACAGTGCAGCAAATAATTCCTGCGGCCATAGCCCTCTTTTTTGCCCTGGCCATGGTCAGGGTGCTGGTGCAAACCGATATCAATGCGGCTGATTATCCCAGTATGCTCATGGTCCTTTCCCAGGCCGCTGCTGCCGGTGTTGGCCAGGCCTGGCCGCTGGTATCACCTTTTGTTGGTGCCCTGGGGGCCTTTGTCTCCGGCTCCAATACAGTTTCCAACATATTGTTTGGCGGTTTTCAGTTTAGCGTGGCCGATGGACTGGGAATATCCCCGACGGTTATATCCGCTACTCAGGCCATAGGTGGAGCTACCGGTAATATGATTGCCGTGCACAATGTGGTTGCCGCCTGCGCTGTCTGCGGGATTGTCGGCAAAGAAGGGTTTGTTATCAGGCGCAACCTGCCTGCTTCACTGCTCTATACCTTCCTGGTAGGGGTAGTAGCCTTGATTGTTATTTATGTAATCGGGGCAGGTGTATTTTAGGGGCTACCGCTAAGCCTTGCTGCATCTAGGACAGGGCCACGGTTCCTGTATTTTTCCGGGGCAGCCTCCTATAAATACTTTCCGTTTTTCGATTTTATGTAGTTGCAGAATAAAGGGCGATATGCTATGATTTGAAGTCGAGGAATCTACAAGGCTATCTAAGGAAATTTTAAGGAGGATATATCAGATGAAGGCAAATACACATCCTGAATATCACCGGGCCCAGGTAACCTGTGCCTGCGGTGAATCATTTGAAGTCGGTTCCACCAGGGAATCGTTGAAGGTAGAAATTTGCTCAAAGTGCCATCCGTTTTTTACCGGCAAGCAAAAATTTGTCGATACCGGTGGACGGGTTGAACGTTTTAAGCGCAAGTACGGGATTGAGGAATAAAAATACCGGGATTATTACCGGTTGCTACTGCTTTTTTCCGGCATAGAAAGGAATTATCCAGATGAACAGCCCACAAAAGGTTGGCGGGCAGGCGGTTTTGGAAGGGGTCATGATGCGTTACCGTGACCGTATGGCGATCGCCTGCCGTCGTGCAGATAATACAATCAGTATCCACCAGGAAACCCTTAATTCACCGGCAAAAAAATTTGCCCCGCTCGGGTGGCCTGTAATCCGGGGAGCGGTTGCTTTTTTTGAAGCGCTCATTCTCGGTGTGCGCGCTCTTAATATTTCAGCTGCCGAAGCCCTGGCTGAAGAAGAGGAAGAGCTGACCGGGTGGCATAGCTTCCTGATGGTTGTCTTCGGGCTTGGTTTGGGCGTTAGCCTCTTTTTTATCCTGCCCACTTACCTGGTCCGGTTTTTACCGGAGTGGAGCCCGGTGATAATGAATTTAATCGAAGGTGTAGTCAGGTTGCTCATCTTTTTGGCCTATATTTTTCTGATTACCCGGTGGGGCGACGTGCAGCGGTTTTTCGAGTATCACGGTGCCGAGCATAAAGTGATTTACGGTTACGAAGACAATGAAACCCAGGATTTGGAAAGGATCAATGAACATTATTCCACCAGGCATCCGCGTTGCGGGACAAGCTTTATTTTAACGGTTATGGTGGTCAGCATTATCCTGTTTTCTTTTTTCGGTTGGCCGGATTTGCCGGTGCGCATAGGGTTGCGATTGATTCTTCTGCCGCTTGTAGCCGGTTTCTCATATGAAGCGATTCGTTATTCCGCCAAAAGCAAGTCACCGCTTGTCTGTCTGATGACTGCCCCGGGCTTATGGCTGCAGAGGCTTACCACAAAAGAACCGGACAAGAGCCAGCTGGAAGTGGCTCTCTGTGCACTAAAAGCAGTGCTTGAACCTGCAGAACAGCAGGAGACTGCCGCTGAGAGCAAGGCAGAGGTGAGTATGGATGCAAGATAAACTGGAAGTAATTGAAAATCGCTACGATGAGCTTGAACAAAAATTAAGCGACCCTAAAATGATGGAACAGCGGGAAGAATGGCAGAAAATGTCCAAGGAACTGGCTTCCATCGCCCCGATAGTCGAGCTATCCCGCCGTCTAAAAGATGTGCAAAAAGAAATTACCGATGCAGAAGAAATGCTCCGTGGTGACGAAGATGACGAAATGGATGACTATCTTCGTTCTGAAATAGAGCAGTTGAAAAAAGAGCAGGAAAAACTCGAAAATGAATTAAGAGAGCACTTGCTGCCCAAAGATCCCTATGATGAGAAAAACGTCTTTATTGAGATCAGGGCCGGCACCGGTGGCGAAGAAGCAGCCCTTTTTGCCGCCGATTTACTGAAGATGTATTCTCGCTACGCCGAACAACGAAAATACCGGGCCGAAATTGTCGAGTCCCATCCCACCGATATCGGTGGTTTCAAAGAAGTGACTTTGGGTATTGAAGGCAAAGGCGCTTACAGCCGTCTCAAATTCGAAAGCGGGGTCCACCGGGTCCAGCGAATTCCTTCCACGGAGTCAGGAGGGCGGATCCATACCTCGGCGGCAACTGTCGCCGTCCTTCCCGAAGTTGAAGACGTGGAAGTGGAAGTAAACCAGGAAGATTTGCGGATCGATACATTTTGTTCGACCGGACCAGGGGGGCAAAGTGTCAATACAACCCAGTCTGCGATTCGAATTACCCACCTGCCTACCGGAATGGTGGTAAGCTGCCAGGATGAAAAATCGCAGCTGCAAAACAAGGAAAAGGCCCTGCGAATTTTGCGAAGCAGGCTTTTGGACAAGTATATTTCCGAACAAACTGCCGAACAGGCAGAAGCTAGACGCACCATGGTCGGCAGCGGTGATCGCAGTGAAAGAATCCGCACCTATAACTTTCCCCAGAACCGGGTAACCGATCACCGGATAGGCATGACCCTGCACAAGTTGGATCTGGTATTGAACGGTGATTTGGATGAGATTATCGATGAACTGGTGGCCAACGAACGGGCGGAACAGCTTAAAGAAGCGGAGGGCTAACAGGACCCTTGAAAAATATGACTCTAGGAGAAGCTCTGAAAAGAGCTTCTTTTTGCTTGCAGAAAGCCGGGGTAACAGAACCTCGCCAGGAAGCGGAGATTCTGCTGGCTCGGCTTATGCAAACCGACAGGCTGCGGTTGTTTTTAGAGCAATCCACTTTAATATCCCCGGAACAGTTCAACCGTTATCTTGCCGCTGTTAAAAGGCGTTGCCGCGGCGAACCGGTTGCTTACATTAATGAAGAAAAGTATTTTTACGGATACCGCTTTTATGTGAATAATAATGTATTAATTCCCCGCCCGGAATCCGAGCTGCTTATAGATAGTGCCCTCGATTGGGCCGGCGGGCGACAAGATCCGCAAGGTAAAGCAATAAGGTGTTTGGACCTGGGAACCGGCAGTGGGGTGCTGGCGGTTACCCTTGCTATCCGGCTGCCTGCAGCGGAAGTCTGGGCGGTCGACATTTCAGAATTCGCTCTCCAAGTGGCCCGCTATAATGCCTCATTACACAAAGTGGAAGAAAAAGTTCGTTTTTACCGGGGGAATTACTTTCTTGCTCTAGAAAAATTATCTGAGAAACCAAAATTCAACCTGGTTATCGCCAACCCACCTTACGTGGCAAACCAGGAATTAGAAACATTACCCACTGCAGTGAAACAGTACGAACCGCTGGAGGCTTTGGCCGGGGGAGAAGATGGTTTGGATGGTTACCGGGAAATTATTAGACAGGTTCCCCGGTTTACCAGGGATGAGTTTCTGTTGATTATGGAAGCCGGGGCCGGGCAAAAAGAAAAAATCGAGGAGTTGCTTGCCGGGGCAGGAATTTTCCATATGGTAACCTGGCGGTATGACCTGAGCGGTTGGCCCAGGGTGGTAGAAGCTTCATCAAAAACTGCCGGGTAATATCCTGTAACTGCTAAGCCGTGCTGCTTATGGACCGGTGACGGTTCATTTAAAGAAAATGGCTTTGCGTTAAGCTGCAGGCTTTCGCTCAGGTTACGCTTTAACAATTACCATCTATGGCTCATACCCCGGCGGCCTGCTTTCATTCAAGGAAGCAATACCCCCGTCCCTCTGCTTCCT
>CAYXQO010000011.1:0-38451 GCA_964467475.1 uncultured Syntrophomonadaceae bacterium | reverse complement strand
ACCCCGGCGGCCTGCTTTCATTCAAGGAAGCAATACCCCCGTCCCTCTGCTTCCTGCTTCCTCTGCTTCCTAGTTCAGTTTCTCGCCGGTTGAAGTTATGGTAAGCTTGCCGTGTTTGACTCCTTTTACCCCGATTAGCCTGCCGGCCAATTGCTTGGCCTCGGCGGCTTTGCCCTTGATTACCATTACCTCCAGGCAGTTATCATGTTCTAAGTGCACGTGCATAACCGAAACAATCATTTCATGGTGCTCATGCTGGAGCTCGAGTAAAAGATCGCTTAGACCACGAACATGATGATCGTAAATAATGGTGATCGTGCCGGCTACTTCTTCGTCTTCGCGGGACCAGTCAAGCTCGACAAGCTGGTTGCGGATCATGTCCCGGATTGCTTCTGAACGGTTGGGATAGCCCGCTTTAACAATTTCGCGATCCAGGCGGCTTAAAAGTTCTCTTTCCATGGAGATCCCAAAACGGATCAAATCAGGCATTAATTAAACACCTCCAAGGATATTACTGGTATGATTATAACACAGGGCAGGATTTACCTGGGATTATTGTCGAATTAATACTTACATAGTTTCCCGATATGTCATGATGTCATAACTTTGCAGCTTTGCCGAATGAATTGAAAAAGCAACGAAGGTACTTTATAATAACTACGGCACTTTGCACGGAGAAAGAAGTTTAGCAAAACCTGGGAGGTCAGGTATTGTTCTGGGAAATCGCCTTTACTACGCTGGGTGGCCTGGGCCTGTTTTTATTTGGGATCCAGATCATGGCTTCCGGTATGCAGAAAGCAGCCGGTGATCGTTTTCGGCGTATCCTGGAGGTGCTCACAAACAACCCGGTCCTGGGGGTTATCACCGGCATAGTTGTCACCATCCTGGTTCAAAGCAGCAGTACCGCTACTGTCATGGTAGTTGGTTTTGCCAATGCCGGATTGATGAACCTCTCCCAGGCAATCAGCGTGATAATCGGCGCCAATGTAGGAACCACGGTTACTGCGCAGCTGGTTTCTTTTGAAATATGGGTAATTGCTTTGCCGGCCATCGGGATCGGCTCGCTGCTTAACTTCTTTGGGCGCCGGCGTACCCAGCGCTACCTTGGCCAGACTGTCCTTGGGCTTGGCCTGCTGTTTCTCGGCATGATTACCATGTCGGACGGCATGAGCCCCCTGCGAGAGCTGGATGCTTTTTATGATATGCTTTTATATTTCAGCACATACCCGATTCTTGGGCTCCTTGCCGGGGCTATCTTTACAGCCTTGATCCAGAGCAGCAGTGCCGCGACCGGGGTAGTTATTGCAATGACTACCCAGGACCTGATCCCCTTTGAATCGGCAGTTCCCTTGATTCTCGGCACAAACGTGGGAACATGCATAACGGCGATTCTTGCCGGTATAGGCGCTAATGTGGCGGCGCGGCGAGCGGCTGTTGCGCATGTGGTTTTCAACGTAGTCGGGGCGGTTCTGATCCTGATTTTCTTAGAACCTTTTTCCGGGCTGTTAGTCCAGACCGCAGAGACAGTCCCCCGCCAGGTAGCCAATACTCACACAGCTTTCAACTTCCTCAACACCTTTGTTTTCCTTATTTTCCTGAAATACTTCAACCAGTTAATTTGCCGGATCATTCCCGGTGATGGTGAAAAAGTGGAATTTGGGCCCAAGTACCTCGACTCAAGGATCCTGAAGACCCCGGCCGTGGCTATTGGCGGAGCCAAGCAGGAACTTTTACGCATGGCCGGTATTGCCAGAGAAATGCTCGATGATTCGCTCCAGGTTTTCTTGAAAAAGGACATGAAAAAAATCAAGCATATTTACCAGATGGAAGAACTGGTTGATGGTCTTGAGGAAGAAATTAATGTCTATCTATCGGAACTTTCCCAGCATTCCATGTCCCAGCAGCAGACCAAGCTGGTCAGCAACCTGATGTCTGCGGCTAATGACCTGGAACGGGTAGGTGACCACGCCGAAAATATCATGCAGCTTGGTGAAATGAAAACTGAAGACCGCCTTCCCTTTTCCAATACTGCCTTAGAAGAAATCTCCTATTTCGGATCAAAGATCAGCGACATGCTCGAAAAAGCGATCCGGGCCTTTGAAACGAATGATCATAAACTTGCTTTAGAAGTAATTCAGCAGGATAATGAAGTGGATACTGAGGAGAAAAAATTGCGCAATGCTCATATTGAAAGAATTAACACGAAAAAGTGCTACCCCTCGGCCGGGGTGATATTTTTGGATCTTTTAAGCAACCTTGAAAGGGTTGGCGACCATGCCAAAAATATTGCAGAGCTGGTCATAGAAGAATCGCATTCCCAAAGCTCCTGAGATGGCAAAATCGGAAAGCCGGGGTAATTGACAATGTCTCCTTCATTCTTGCGGGTAAAAGGGACCCTGCTTTTAAATAGTGATGATCAATCGCTTAAACGGGCGGCAAAAATTATTACCAGTGGTGGCCTGGTTGCTTTCCCGACGGAAACAGTTTATGGACTGGGTGCTTCCGCTTTTGATGCTAAGGCAATCAAGGCAATCTATGAAGCAAAGGGGCGTCCCCAGGATAACCCTTTGATCGTGCACCTGGGCAGTCATGGTCAACTTGCAGAGATAACGGATAATGTGCCGGATGCAGCCTACCGCCTGACTGAAAAATTTTGGCCGGGTTCCCTGAGCCTGGTTTTAAAGCGAGCGGAGAACATTCCTGGAGAAGCCAGTGCGGGACTGTCCACTGTTGCTGTCCGCATGCCTGATCACCGCGCGGCTATCGATCTGATCAATATTTCGGGAGTGCCGATAGCAGCCCCGAGTGCTAATCGTTCGGGGAAGCCCAGCCCTACTTCATTCCGGCATGTGCTCGAGGATATGGCCGGCCGCATAGATGCAGTGATCAAAAGCGGCGATTGTGCCGTGGGCGTGGAATCGACAGTCCTTGATTTAACTCAGGAGACGCCGGTAATTCTAAGGCCTGGCGGGGTATCCAAAGAAGAACTCGAAGAAACATTGGGCAGCCCGGTCGTGGTGGCCGGGATCAAGGGATCTCCTGATAGCCCCGCTTCCCCGGGGATGAAATACAGGCATTACTCTCCGCAGGCGCCGCTTATTCTCATAACCGGCCCTGAAGCGAGAAGAAGGCGGGTAATTAATTTACTCAGTGCTTTTTACCGGCAGCAGGGTTTAAAGGTAGGCTTCCTTAATGCTTATATCGAAAGAGATTTCCCCCAGAGTATTGAACAGGAACATGTGGCGATGAAACTATACCGGGTGTTGCGAGAAATGGATCAGCGAAAGATGGATTTAATCCTGGCTGAAGAAACCGCCGAAACAGGCCTCGGCCTGGCTATAATGAATCGCCTCCGGAAAGCAGCAACCCGGGTGCTAAAAGCTTAGTGTGCCAAGGGGACGGGGTTGTTGACACAATTTTAATCTTAAACCCGGACAGGCCGGTGCCATAAAAGTTGGATTTCGAATTGCCCCTTACAAACTCAGCGTGCATCGGCGTTTTTGGAATTGTTAAAAAAAGTCTCGCCAAATTAACGCAGGACTTCAGAAGTAAGGGCCTAAAGTAGTAACTAACAGGTGACGAGCCAAGCAGGAAATGTAAAATGTATGCCGGGGGTAATCTTCCGGGGAGTGATAATCACTTATGGAGGTGGCAGTTTTGAAAATACTTTTTGTATGCACGGGCAATACCTGCCGCAGCGCCATGGCTGAAGCTCTGTTTAACAGTGAGGCAAAGAGGGCGGAACTGCCCTTTTCGGTTGAGGCTTCTTCTGCCGGCCTGGCGGCAATGGCCGGGCAAAGGGCAGCAGAAGAAGCCCGCCAGCTACTGAGAGCAGAAGGAATCGAAGCGATTGAAAAGCACCGGGCCTCTCCCTTGACGAGTGAAGCTGTAGATACAGCCGATTTAATCATGGTGATGACTGCAGATCACCGCCGGCAGCTTTTATCATTTTTCCCCCATGTCGCAAATAAGACTTATTTGCTAAAGGAATTTGCCGAGTCGGAAGAACTGGAATACGATATTGAAGATCCTGTAACCCTTGGTAGCGAGGAATATCGTGCGATTATGGAGGATATTCGTTCCTGTGTCAAGAAAGTACTGGTTAAACTGAAAGATGAAAGGGGAGGGGCGGAATGAAAATTGCCCTGGCCAGTGATCATGCCGGGAAGGAATTAAAAGACAACCTGGCTATTTATTTAAAAGAGAAAGGGCATTTGCCTGATGATTTTGGAGCGTACAGCGAAGAAAGCGTTGATTACCCGGATTTTGCTGCCTCCGTAGCCTCGGCGGTGCAGTCCGGCAAATACCGGTTTGGTATACTCGTCTGCGGTAGCGGTATCGGCATGTCTATAGCGGCAAACAAACATACCGGGATCAGGGCGGCTCTCTGTGCGGAGCCGTATTCGGCGCGCTGTGCCAGGGAGCATAACGATGCAAATATTTTAACGTTAGGCTCGCGGGTTACCGGGCCCGGGCTTGCCCTTGAAATAGTAGAGGTTTTTTTGCAGGCCACATTTGCCGGAGGCAGGCATGAGGCCAGGGTGAACAAGATTGCCGGGATCGAGGTGGAGCAGTGACTGAACGTCCTGGTTGGGATCAATATTTTATGCAGATTGCCACAGTGGTGGCCAGCCGTTCTACCTGTGAAAGAAGGAAAGTAGGAGCCCTGCTGGTTTTAGAAAAAAGGATTCTGACCACGGGCTATAACGGTGCTCCCGCAGGCTTAAGCCACTGTGGTGAGGTCGGCTGCCTCAGGACCCAGCTCGAAGTGCCCTCAGGAGAGAGGCACGAGCTTTGCCGGGGATTGCATGCCGAGCAAAATGCCATTATCCAGGCCGCTCTCTACGGGGTGGCCATCAAGGGATCAGTATTATATTGCACCCATTATCCTTGCGCAGTTTGTGCCAAAATGCTGGTGAATGCAGGGGTAAGATCGCTGGTTTTGGCAGAAAATTACCCCGATGCACTGGCAAAAAAAATATTAATCGAGTCTGGCATCACCGTAAATTTTATAGTATAATATACTCTAAATGATAAAAGCATGTTGTTTAAATTGTCAGCATATTTAGCCTGTAAACCTTCCTTGTGAAATTATTAACCCCTTATCCCCTGCAACAGGTTTATAGGTTCAATTTTTGTGCTAAGCAAATAAACGACGGGGAGTGAATAAATTGACAGTTGAACTGGTTAAATCGATAAAGGAAGCTGAAGCAAAAGCCGAAGAAATTGTTCGCGAAGCCCGGCAAGAGGCACGCCGGATCCAGCAGGAAGCTGAGGCCAAAGCCGAAAGCATAATTGAAGAAACTGTATCCAGTGCAGAAAAAGAAGCCAGGGAACTTGTTGAAAAGGCACAGAATGAAGCCAGGTCAGAGTCGGAACCGTTGAAAAAAGAACGGGAAGACGAGATAGCACAGTTGAAAGAGAAAGCTTCTGCTAATATGCCGGAGGCGGTGAAACTGCTAAAGGACAAGGTTGTGAAAACTGATGCCGATAATTGATATGAAAAAAGTATATCTCCTCGGGCACCGGCAGGAACGAGAAGGGATCTTCGACCTGATTCACCGAATGGGCACCGTGGAAATGCTTGATGTGAAAACGACTGATTCCTGGGAAGAGTTTCAAGATCTCCTCGGCCCGGAAGAACTCCCCGATTCTGTATCAAAAATAGATTCCAAGCGTAGTGACATCCGGTTTTGCCTCGATTTTCTGCAGAGGCACTTTCCGGTCCGCAAAAATATGCTTGAACAGTTTACCGGCAAAAAGCTTGACTTGACGGAAGATAAGTTCAACGAGTACATTAATTCCCTTGACAAAGTAGAAGAAATCAATAAAGCGTTTCGCCAGGCAGAAGAAAGACTGGTCCGCATCCGTAACGAAGAAACCCAGTCACACAACCTGATTGCCGATCTCCAGCCCTGGGCTTCAATGGATCTGCCCCTGGAAGACCTGGAAGAAGGCAGCTGGACTACCATGGGGCTTTATGTTATACCCGCCGAGCAGTTTCCCGGGTTACAGGAATCCCTCGCGGAAAATGTTTCTGATTTTTACCTTGAGGAAGTGTTTTCGGACGAAGATAATGTCCACTTTTTCTTTTCCGCATTAACCGAGGAAAAAGAAACAATTCAAAGCTTGTTCCGGGAAAAAACTGTAAGCAGTGTGGTTTTTCCTGACCTTACCGGGACCCCGGCCGAATCCGTCGAGAGTCTGCAAAACAGGCTGGAAGAGTTAAAAGAAGAAAGAAACGCTGTTTTGCGAGAAGTGGAGAGTTATCTTGAATACAGGCCCATGCTGATGGCCTGCTTTGATTATATGGACAATGAATATGAAAAGAACCAGGCTGTAGCAAACCTGGGCTGTACAGAAAACAGCTTTTTGCTTGAAGGATGGGCGCCGGTGCCTGTGATCGATGACCTCGAGAAGGCGGTTTCTAATGAAACCGAGACTGCCGTTTTGGTTTCGCGCGATCCGGAACCGGATGAAAACGTGCCGGTGCTTTTGCATAACAGCGGACCGGCTGAACCCTATGAAGTGGTGACCAAGCTTTTCAACACCCCCAAAAGAAGCGAACTCGATCCAACCCCGTTTATGGCCCCGTTTTTCTTTCTCTTCTTTGGCATCTGCCTTTCCGATGCCGGGTACGGGCTTATTCTCGGGTTGCTTTCTTATGTAATGCTGCGCAAGATAAAAGTCGGTGTTTCGGGTCAGCAGCTGCTCAGGTTGTTGATCTTAGGTGGTATCTCGGCCTTTGCCTTTGGTCTTATGTTTGGCGGTGTTTTCGGAGACTTGATCCACCTGCCTCCGCTTCTGTTCGATCCCCTTGAAGAACCGATGCTAATGTTAATCGGTTCGCTGGCAATTGGCTTGTTCCAGGTTTATTTCGGTATGGGACTGCAGGCTTATCGCAATATCAAGGCCGGACAACCACTTAGCGCCATTTATGACCAGGGTTTTTGGTTTATTTTCTTAAACAGCTTGATTTTGCTGGTGCTCGAATGGCCGCCGGCGCAATGGTTGGCCATAGCAAGTGCTGCCGGCCTTGTCTTTACCCAGGGCCGGAGGCAGCGAAGCATCGTGCTCAAATTCTTCAGCGGGCTGATGAGCCTGTATAACGTAACCCAGTATTTAAGCGACATTCTTTCCTACTCCCGTTTGTTTGCTCTCGGGTTAGCCTCGGTAGTGATCGGGATGGTTGTCAACTCGGTGGGTGACCTGGTCTCCGGGAGTATTATCGGCGCTGTAGCGCTGGTGATTATCCTGGTTGGGGGCCACTTCTTCAATATGATTATCAGTTCTTTAAGCGCTTATGTCCACACCAGCCGTTTGCAGTACTTAGAGTTCTTTAACAAGTTTTTTGAAGGTGGAGGCAGGTCGTTTCGGCCTTTCCAGGTTAAACAAAACTATGTAGATGTTATGGAGACTGAAGAATAAACCAGGTAAATACAGGATTCAGGCGTTTAATTATGATTGGCTTAACTCCTGGCTCCTGGGCAATAATAAATAAAGTGCGTGAAAAAAGGAGGCTTTTGCTTAAAATGGAAGGAATTGAAATAGCAATGTTAGGAGTGGCCCTGGCGGTTGGCTTAGCGGGTAGCGGTTCGGCTATCGGTATCGGTATTGTGGGCCAGAGTGCAGCCGGGCTTATTTCCGAAGACCCTGATAAGTTTGGCCAAACCCTTTTGTTACAGGCCCTTCCGGGGACCCAGGGGATCTACGGCCTGCTGGCCGGTTTCCTGATTATGCAGGATATCGGGATAGTCGGGGAAGAGCTTGTCGAACTCACCGTTTGGCAGGGATATGCCTTTTTAATGGCCGCGCTCCCGATCGCTATAGCCGGTTTGAGCTCTGGTATTTACCAGGGGAGAGTGCTTTCTTCGACGATTAACTTGATTGCCAAAAGGCCTGAAGAAATGGGCAAAGGCATTGTCTACGCGGTTATGGTAGAAACCTACGCTGTGTTTGCTTTGCTGGCAACAATCTTGATGCTGTTTGGTATTGATTTATAGAACCGGCTGCGTAAAGGAGTGAAGAGTATGAAAGAGGGAGCGGACCGGATTATCCAGCGTGTCCAGGATGATGCGCAGGCGAAAGCCGAGCAGATAAAGGCGGAAGCACAAGAAAAGGCTAACGCAATAGAAGAGGATGCCAGGCAAAAAGCAGAACGCAGGAAAGCGCATATCCTGGAACAGGCCCGCAAAACAGCTACAGAGCAAAAGGGGCGCATCATTGGTGTCGCCCAACTGGAAACGCGTAAAAGTTTGCTGGCCGCCAAGCAGGAAATGATTAGCGAGGCTTTTGATAAAGCCCTCGATGAACTGGTAAACCTTGATGATCAAGAATATCTTAAAGTTGTTCGTGATTTGCTGCTCAATATGGCGGAGACCGGTTCTGAAACTGTGATTTTCTCCGAACAAGACCGGAAGCGGATTACCGATGATTTTTGGAAAGAGATAAATGAAGCTCTGAGCAAGCAAGGGAAAAAAGGAGAGCTGAAGCTTTCAGAGGAAACCAGGAATATTAAGGGCGGTTTTATTCTCCAGGTCAGTGGGGTAGAAATGAACTGCTCATTTGAAGCACTGCTGGATATGAAAAGAGATGAACTGGAGCCTGAAATAGCCAGGTTACTTTTTAAATAATTGAGAAGCTTTCCTCCAGGAAAGGAGAGCAAAGAAAGATGCCCATTGATAAAACAGTATATGCTTATTCAGTTGCACGAGTTAAGGCCATGGAGACACGGCTGCTTGAGCAGAGCCAGTTTGAGCGGATGATTAACTCTAACTCTGCTGAAGAGGCTTTAAAAGTGCTTTCTGAATCAGATTACGCAGCGGCAGTGGCTGAATTGGAGGATATCCATAACTTTGAAGCTATGCTGGCTGATGAGTTGCAGTATGCCTATAATGTGGTAATAAAAATTGCTCCCCAGCCTGAATTAATCGGGATGCTGGCCCTGCGCTACGATGTACATAACCTGAAGGTGTTGTTTAAAGCCAACTTCCTAGGGGTCAAAAGCGACCTTTTAATCCCGGTTGGATCCCTGGACTTGACCAGGCTGGAGAATATCGTGGCCGAAGGAGATTTTAGGGATCTGCCGGAAAAAATGCGCCGTGCTGCGGATAAAATTACAGAAGATTTTTTAGTTAACCGTGATCCACAGATCATTGATTTGACCCTTGACCGTGTCCTCTATGATCAGTTAATCTGTGATGCCAGGGAAAAAAACGCGACCTTTCTGGAAAATCTTTTTACCAGGCAAATAGACTTAATCAACCTGAAAACTTTAGTCAGGGTAAAACATATGGGAATGGGTCATGATTTTTTGCGTTCAGCCCTTCTGCCCCACGGTTCCATTTCGGCTGAGCGGCTTACTGCGATGATCGAAGAGCCCCTGGAATCTGTGATTTCGATGCTGGCGATCAGTGATTACGCCGACCTGGTTGGTGAAGGCATTCGGGAATGGGCGGATAAAGGCTCTGCTTCGCACTTAGAAAAGCTCTCCGATGATTATATTACTGCTTATCTAAGAGAAGGTAAATGGGAGCCCTTCGGGGTCGAGCCCCTGGTTGGTTACCTGTGGGCGAAAGAGATTGAGATAAAAAATATCCGTATCGTTTTGGTCGGTAAAATTAATCAATTACCTTCCGATTCGATTAGGGAGCGAATTCGAGATGTCTACATATAAGATTGCCGTGGTTGGCGATAAAGACTCCATCCTTGGTTTTAGAACAATTGGAGTGGATACTTTTCCTGTCACCAGCGGTGATGCGGCTTTGGAAACCTTAAAAAAGCTGGTTTCAGAAAACTACGGGGTCATTTTTATAACCGAAGAATTAGCCAGCGGGATGCAAGACGTAATTAATGAACTGCACAAGCGCTATTTGCCGACAGTAGTCCTGATCCCCAACAGCAAGGGAACTAAAGGGATCGGCATCCAGCAAATCAAAGAAAATGTGGAAAAAGCGATTGGTGCAGATATTCTTTTCAGGAAAGAAGGGTGATAACTTGGATGTTGGCAGGATCGTTAAAGTGTCCGGTCCCCTCGTTGTAGCTGAGCAAATGGGGGATGCGCGGATGTATGATATGGTTAGAGTCAGCGACGCCCGTTTAATGGGGGAAGTTGTTGAGCTGCGCGGTGACCAGGCTTCCATACAGGTTTATGAAGAAACAGGGGGGCTTGGCCCCGGTGAACCGGTCTACACAACAGGGGAACCCTTAAGTGTGGAGTTGGGGCCGGGGATGATTGAATCTTTTTTTGACGGGGTGCAGAGGCCCCTTGATGGGATTAAAGAGCAGGTTGGCGATTTTATAACCCGTGGGGTTGAAATCAATGCTCTCAATCGCGAACGCAAGTGGGATTTCCAGCCAAAAGTAAAGGAAGGCGACCAGGTTCAGGCGGGCGATATTATCGGGACCGTCCAGGAAACTACCCTGGTTGAACACAGGGTCATGGTGCCTCCCGAGATTGCCTCCGGAACCGTTAAGGAAATAAATAGCGGAGAAGCTACCGTTACCGATGTAATTGCCAGGATTGAAACTGAAAATGAAGTGCAAGATGTTACCATGCTGCAAAGGTGGCCGGTTCGTAAGGGGCGTCCTTACAAGGAAAAAATGGGACCTTATATCCCGATGATTACCGGCCAGCGCATCCTTGATACCTTCTTCCCCGTGGCCAAGGGCGGGACGGCTTGTATCCCCGGGCCTTTTGGCAGCGGCAAAACGGTGACTCAGCACCAGCTGGCCAAGTGGGCCGATGCAGAAATCGTTGTCTACATTGGCTGCGGTGAGCGGGGCAACGAAATGACCGACGTGTTGATGGAGTTTCCGGAGCTGTTGGACCCCCAGTCGGGCGAACCTTTAATGAAGCGGACAGTCTTGATTGCCAATACTTCCAACATGCCCGTGGCCGCCCGGGAAGCTTCAGTTTACACGGGGATTACCATCGCCGAATATTTCAGGGACATGGGCTACAGCGTGGCCTTGATGGCCGATTCTACTTCCCGGTGGGCGGAGGCATTGCGTGAAATGTCCGGTCGCCTCGAGGAAATGCCCGGTGAAGAAGGTTACCCCGCCTATCTTGGATCAAGGGTTGCTGATTTTTACGAACGTTCCGGACGGGTGATCTGCCAGAGCAGCGATGAAAGAGAAGGAGCGTTAACCCTGGTGGGTGCAGTTTCCCCTCCCGGTGGTGACCTTTCAGAACCTGTTTCCCAGGCCACCCTGCGTATTGTGAAGGTATTTTGGGGCCTTGATGCTTCCCTGGCTTATCGCCGCCACTTCCCGGCAATTAACTGGTTGATGAGCTATTCACTTTACCTGGATAATGTTGCCGATTATTTCAGCGAAACCATCGGCGAACAGTGGAATGATATGCGTAAGGAAGCGATGCGGTTGCTCCAGGAAGAAGCGGAATTGGAAGAGATTGTCCGCCTCGTCGGGATTGACGCCCTCTCTGCTAAGGAAAGACTGACCCTGGAAACGGCTAAATCGCTCAGGGAAGACTTTCTGCACCAGAATGCGATGCATGAAATTGACACCTATAGTTCCCTCCAGAAGCAGTTCAAGATGATGGAGTTAATCCTGATGTACCACCACGAGGCGGGAGCGCTTATCGAGAAGGCTGCAATAGACCTGGACCTGGAAAAATTGTTTTCTGTTCCGGTAAAAGAAAGGATTGCCCGGGCCAGGTATATGCCGGAAGAAGATATTGAAGAGATGGAAAATATAAAGAGCGAGATCAAGGAGCAAATCGGATCATTTGCCGGTGAAGGAGGGGAAGAATATGCTTAAAGAATATAAAACAATTGTTGATGTAGCCGGCCCCTTAATGCTGGTAGAGCAAGTTGAAGGCGTAAAATATGATGAGCTGGTCGAAATAGAAATGCCCGGTGGTGATATCAGGCGGGGCCAGGTTTTAGAAATTAACCGGGATAAAGCCCTGGTCCAGGTTTTTGAGGGTTCCACCGGTCTAAATATTGGCAGTGCGAAAGTAAGATTCCAGGGTAAATCCATTGAATTGCCCGTTTCCATGGATATGCTGGGCCGGGTTTTCGGCGGTCTCGGTTCGCCCCGGGACGACGGCCCGAAAATTATCCCCGAGAAACGCCAGGATATTAACGGAAACCCGATCAATCCCTATTCACGCGATTACCCCTCGGAATTTATCCAAACCGGTGTATCGGCGATTGACGGTTTGAATACCATGGTGCGGGGGCAAAAGCTGCCTATCTTTTCCAGTTCGGGCCTTCCCCATTCCGCCCTGGCAGCCCAGATTGCCCGGCAGGCCAAGGTGCTGGGCGGGGAAACCAAGTTCGCTGTTGTGTTTGCCGCCATGGGGATCACCTTTGAAGAAGCGGATTTCTTTATCAATGACTTCCGGAAAACCGGGGCCATTGAGCGTTCGATCCTGTTTATCAACTTAGCCGACGACCCGGCTATCGAAAGAATTTCTACCCCGCGGTTGGCCCTGACTGCCGCCGAATACCTGGCCTTTGAGCAAGATATGCATGTCCTGGTTATTTTGACCGATATTACCAACTATGCCGAAGCATTGAGAGAAATTTCTGCGGCCCGTAAAGAGGTTCCCGGACGGCGTGGTTACCCCGGCTACCTCTATACCGACCTGGCCAGCATTTACGAACGGGCCGGACGGATCCAGGGCCGGGCAGGTTCGATCACCCAGCTGCCTATCCTGACCATGCCGGAAAATGACAAAACCCACCCCATCCCCGACTTAACCGGTTATATTACCGAAGGGCAGATTATCTTGAGCCAGGAACTGCACCGGAAAGGGCTTTATCCGCCCATCGACGCGCTTCCCTCCCTTTCCAGGCTCAAGGACAAAGGAATTGGTGCCGATCAAACCAGGGAAGACCACGCCGATACTTTGAACCAGCTTTACGCAGCTTACGCCCGGGGGAAAGAAGCCAAGGAACTGGCTGCAATCCTCGGTGAAGCCGCCCTTTCCGAGGCAGACAAGAAGTTTTCCCAGTTTGCCGATCAATTTGAAGGGCGTTACGTAGCCCAGGGAGAGGAAGAAGACCGCAGTGTGATTGAAACCCTGGATCTTGGCTGGGACCTATTAACCTACCTGCCGCGAGTCGAATTAAAACGAGTTCGTGATGAATACCTGGAGAAATACCTGCCCAGCCAGGAAAGTGACCAGGAGGAGGGTTAGTTCATATGGAAATAAGGGTTAACCCAACCCGCATGGAGCTAAACCGCCTGAAACGAAGGTTAACCATGGCTCAGCGGGGTCATAAGCTGTTGAAAGACAAAAGAGATGAATTGATCCGCCAGTTTATGATCCTGGTCCGTAAAAATAAAGAGTTGCGCGAGCACATGGAACAAGAACTAACCGGGGCTTTCGGGAAGTTTCTATTAGCCCGGGCGGTTATGCCTGCGGAAAACCTTGAAGAAGCTTTGATGTACCCGACCAAAAAACTAAGCCTTGAAATTACCAGGCAAAATATTATGAGCGTTTTTGCTCCAAAATTCGACTGGGTTGAGGAAAGCAGCGGAGGTGAAGGCGGAAGCATCTATCCTTACGGTTTTGTCGATACCTCCGCAGAACTGGATACTTCCATTGAAACCCTTTCCAGTATCCTGCCCCAGTTAATGGAGCTTGCGGAGGTTGAAAAATCGGTCCAGCTACTGGCTGAAGAAATAGAAAAGACCAGGCGGCGGGTGAATGCTCTTGAACATGTGCTCATTCCCAGGCTGGAAGAATCAATTAAATATATCAAGATGAAGTTGGATGAAAGTGAGCGGGGAGCCCTTACCCGCTTGATGAAAGTTAAAGATATCGTCAGGGCTGAAACTTGATTGGCCAGGGGCCGGGTAAAAGATGCGGGTTTATAAAACCCCGTTTAATTCTATGCCCGGTACAGCACAAGGCTTCCGGAGGTAGCTTTGTATAATTATGCCGGTAACATCCACATCCACAGCCGCTATTCAGACGGAAGCGGAGACTTTGATTATATAGCCCGGGAAGCTGCTTCTGCCGGGCTTTATTATGTCATTATTACAGACCACGAGACCCTGGAAGGCCTGCCTGAGGAAGCTGTGCAGGAAGGGGTTGTGGTCCTGGTCGGGGCGGAGATTAATCGCAAGCACAGCCATTATTTAGCCCTTGATTTAAAGCGCCTGGTTGATTCAGACGAAGAAAATCCGCAAAATGTAATTGACCGGGTAAAAGATAATCGTGGCTTCGGTTTCCTGGCCCATCCTTTTGAGAAAGGGCACCCCTATATTGAAAACGGGAAAGCTTACCCCTGGAGGCACTGGCCGGTCTTTAATTTTGACGGCCTTGAACTATGGAACTACACTTCACACTGGCGCGGCCGCGATCCCTCGCCCGTAAAAACCCTCTACTGGTTCTTTTTTAACCGTAAAGCGGCAATGGACGGTCCGCCGCCGGAGGCGCTGCAGCTCTGGGATTGTTATCTCAAAAAAGGTTACCGCTTAACCGCTATTGGAAGCAGCGATGCCCATGCTACCATCTATGTTCTCGGGTTGTTCAAGATACCGGTATTCTCCTACCGGTATATTTTTAAAACCATTAATACTTATATTGTTTTAAAAGAAAAGCTGAGTGATAAATTTACTACGGCGAAAAGGCAGATTTACGAGGCCCTGCGCTCGGGGAACTGTTACCTATCTTTTGACAGCCTTTGCCCGGGTGGGCAGTTTCATTATTATGCCGACACGGGTAAAGCTAAAATTATAATGGGGGAAGAAATTTCCGGTGATCACGATGCTACCTTAAAGGTTAAGGTGCCAGGTAAAAAGCCTCTTGTCCGCCTGATCCGTAACGGTGAGCTTGTTTTGCAAGAGCAAACCCGGGAACTTGCTTATAAGCCTTTGAAACCCGGCGCTTACCGGGTTGAAGTATACTACTGCCCTCGCTTTGGCCGCCCCCGCCCCTGGATCTATAGCAATCCAATTTACCTAACCGAATTTTAACTTTCTACTCAGCCGTGCAGAATTTAATTTTTAAACTTAATCTTCCGAAGTCCTTTTTTGTCCGGGTGAAGATTACCTTGCAGTGAGGCTTTATATGAGATATTATAACAATTGATCTACTATTTCACCGATTAATTAATCGTTTAGAAGTAGCGTCAATCAATGTTTCTGTTCAGCCGTGCAGCATTTTGGCTGGAAGCAAGGGGGAAGCACGGAAGCACGGGGACGGGGGTATTGCTTCCTTGATGGAGGCAGGTCGCTTCAGGCCTAAAGCCTTAGATGGCGAGTGCTAAGGGGCAACCAAAGCGGAAGCCTGCAGCTTTAATCACCTCCATTGCCCGCGATGAGCCGGTAGCAGTCCAAAATGCAGCACGGGCTTTAGCAGAAACCACGTATCAAATAATGGAGGGATTTCAATGCTTAAAATCGGGATTAATGGCTTCGGCAGGATTGGCAGGCTGACCATGCGGGCGGCTTTAAACCAGGATAAGGTAAAAGTTACAGCAATAAATGATCTTTCTGACAGCGCTTCACTGGCGCACCTGTTCAAGTATGATTCGGTTTACGGGATCTTAGATGCCGAGGTGAAAACCAACGACCAGGGGTTTTTGATTAACGGGGAGCAGGTAATGGTTTTTTCCGAACGAGAGCCGGCAGAAATACCATGGAGAGATGCCGACGTCGACCTGGTGATCGAAGCTACCGGGCTTTTCCGTAAAAAAGAAAGCGCCTCGGGTCACTTGAGCGCCGGGGCAGAAAGAGTTATTATCAGCGCTCCCGGTGAAGCTGATTTGATGGTTGTGCTCGGGGTGAATGAGTACCTCTATGATCCCGATGAGCATTACATTATATCCAACGCCTCCTGTACTACCAATGCTCTCGCCCCGGTGGCCAAGGTTTTACATGAAAATTTTGGCCTGAAAAAAGGATTGATGAACACTACTCATGCCTATACCAATGACCAACAGCTGCTTGATTTTCCCCATAAAGATCCAAGGCGCGCCAGGGCGGCAGCACTTTCGTTGATTCCGACGACAACCGGCGCTGCCAAAGCTGTCGGGGAAGTGATCCCGGAGTTAAAAGGCAAGGTTGATGGTTTTGCTATCAGGGTGCCCACTCCCACGGTATCAATGGTTGATTTTGTAGCCGAGCTTGAAAAAGGTGCTACCGCAGATGAAATAAACGAGGCTTTTAGAAAAGAAGCTGCGGCTTCTGACTACTTTGATTACAGTGATCTTCCCCTGGTATCGGTAGATTACACGGGGAACCCTTACTCCTCAATCGTCGATGGAGGATCCACTATGGTAGTCGGGGAAAACCTGGTCCGAGTAGTGGCATGGTATGACAACGAATGGGCTTATTCCTGCCGCCTGGTTGATTTGGCATCTTTAATTGCCGTAAAATAGGGAGCTGCTAAAAGCCGGATCTTCTTTTTTACCCGGGCCTGGAAATGAGATCAATACATCACTTACCACCGGTAATTGGTGTCGCAGAAAGCACCTAAAGTGGCAAGCTCAGGCATGCAAAGCATCAGGTGGTAAGCCGGCAGGTTAGATTGAAATTCTTTTATGGTAGTTGGAAAAGTCCCGTGCAGGCAGATCGATTGTTAAACCCTGCTTGTTTTACGGGACTTATTTCGTTTATCTTCACGGTGACGAGTTCACCAGAGAATGTTATAATATTGCCTATCAGTATCAAATGAGGTGGTTTGGTGAAAGTCAACCGAAGTATTGAAGAAATTAATGAAAAAATTAAAAGCGGAAGCGCTGTTGTTTTTACGGCGGAAGAAATAATTGATTTTGTAGAAGAAAAAGGAGTCAATGAAGCAGCGGCCTCAGTAGACGTTGTTACCACCGGCACATTTGGCCCCATGTGTTCTTCCGGGGTGTTTTTAAATGTGGGACACCCCGGCCCGCGGATCAAGTTTAACGAGGTATACTTAAATGATGTCCCCGCCTATGCCGGCATCGCTGCTGTAGACTTCTACCTTGGAGCTACCGCCCTGCCGGCAAAAGATCCGGCTAACAGCAATTACCCCGGTGAATTTGTTTACGGTGGCGGCCATGTCATCGAGGACCTGGTTGCGGGAAAAGAAATCCGCATGGAGGCGTCAGCTTACGGCACGGACTGTTACCCGCGGAAATCAATCAATACCGGCTTCAAGCTTGCGGAAATAAACGAGGCCACCCTCTATAACCCGCGCAATGCCTACCAGAACTACAATGTGGCCGTGAACCTGAGCTCAAAGACGATTTATACTTACATGGGAATATTAAAACCGAACCTGGGTAACGCCAATTACAGTTCAGCCGGTCAACTTAGCCCACTGTTTAATGATCCATTGCTTCAAACGATCGGCATGGGCACCAGGATCTTTTTGGGGGGAGGCACCGGTTATGTGGCCTGGCACGGGACCCAGCACAATCCTTCCGCCCCCAGATGCGAAAACGGCACCCCCCGGGCACCGGGCGCTACCCTCGCCCTTACCGGGGATCTAAAACAGATGAATGCCCGCTGGTTGCGAGGGCTTAGTTTCCTGGGTTACGGAGTAACCATGCAAGTTGGGGTGGGCATTCCTATCCCGATCCTCAATGAAGAAATTATGAAATATTGTGCGGTGCGCGATGAAGAACTAATGGCCCCGGTGGTCGACTACCACCGCGGTTATCCATATAAAGAAGGCGAGCCCTTAGGTGAGGTGAGCTATGCCGAGCTGAAAAGCGGTCAGGTTACAATCCAGGGGCAAAAAGTGCCCACGGCCTCCCTTTCCAGTTATGCCGGCGCCCGGGAAATTGCCGCTGAGCTGAAAGAATGGATTACCTCGGGTCGGTTTACCCTGACGGTCCCGGCAAAAGGACTACCCTCAACAGAAGCGGGTATCCAGCTAAATTCATTGCCCCAGAGAAACCCGGAAAGAGAGGATGGTTAAAGTGATCAAGCAAAAAATTGTCCTGCGCTACCCGCCCCATGTTGTGGAACAGCCTACCATATACCACCTGATCAAAGATTTTGACTTAATGGTTAATATCCTCCGGGCAGATATTAATCCTAAAAAAGAAGGGCGCCTGATGATGGAGTTAAGCGGCGAGGAACTGAATTACCAGCGTGCCCTGGAATGGCTCCGGGAACAGGGACTCCATGTGATGGGCCTTGAGCAACAGATTATCTGGCGGGAAGAAAAATGCACCCACTGTGGCGCCTGTACAGTTATCTGCCCTACCGAGGCCCTGGCCTTTAACCGCCCGGAAATGACGGTCAGTTTCAGCGAGGATAAATGCATCGTCTGTGAACTCTGCCTGCGGGCTTGCCCGGCGCGGGCTATGGAAACCCTGGTTGAAAACAACAATTCGGTCAAATGAGCAGCAGACGGATTTACCGCGAAGAACATGAAGGAGCAAGGTTAACTTCTTTTTCCGTAAAAGTGAAGGAAACTGATTTATGGATCGCCGTGGACAAAAATGCCCGTACAGATGAATTGCCCGGTAAGGTGGAGCAACTGGTATGGCGCCTGCGAAAACAGCTGGAAGAATACCTTGGCGACAACCCCCGGCTGGCATCTTCCTTTAGTCCCGTCCTCTTAAACGACAATGCGCCGGAGATTGCCCGGGTGATGAGTATCCAGGCCAACCGGGCCGGGGTAGGCATGATGGCTGCAGTAGCCGGGGCTTTCGCGGAAGCTGTCGGCCACCTGTTGCTGGAATACTCTAGCGAAGTAGTGGTCGAAAACGGCGGGGATCTCTACATTAAAACAGAACATCCCTTGAAAGTAGGCATCTATGCCGGCAATTCCCCGTTGAACGGCAAGCTGGCCTTGCAGGTGGCACCGGAAAAAACCCCCCTTGGGGTGTGCACTTCATCAGGCACGGTCGGCCCCTCCCGTAGCTTTGGCAAAGCCGACGCCGCGGTTGCCTTATCCCCCTCCGTGCCCCTGGCCGATGCCGCAGCCACCGCACTCGGCAACATGGTCAAAACAGAAGAAGATTTGCAAAAAGCGCTCGTTTACGCTGACCAGCTGGAGGGAATCACCGGCGCATTGCTCATCTATAACGACAAAGCAGCAGCATGGGGCGACATCCACTTTGTATAAAATATTAAAAGGAGTAGCTGACTTATGCCATTATTAAGTTATAAAGGAGAAAAGCCTGTGCTGGGTGACGAAGTATTTATCGCACCTTCCGGATACGTTATCGGCAGGGTAACCATCGGTTCGCGGACAGGGATTTGGTTTAGCACAGTGATTCGCGGAGATATGGACAGGATCACAATCGGTGAAGACACCAATATCCAGGACAATGCCACATTACACACCGACTTTGGAGAACCTGCTTCAATCGGCAGCAGGGTTACAGTTGGCCATAATGCCGTTTTGCATAGCTGCACCATCGAAGATGGAGTTCTAATCGGCATGGGAAGCGTAGTGATGAACAATGCCGTAATCGGTAAAGACAGCCTGGTTGCCGCCGGAACCCTGGTGCCCCCGGGTAAGGAATTTCCACCGCGCTCCCTGGTGATGGGTTCACCTGCTAAACTGATTCGCACCCTCACTGAAGAAGAAATACCGGAACAAGAAGGAATGTATCGCAATTACCTCCAGCTGGCCCGGACATATTTAAATGATTGATCGCGGGTGGTTGAACGGTCTAACAAACTGCGCTATAATATTTACTGCAACAAGCCGGCATAGCTCAATTGGTAGAGCAGCTGAATCGTAATCAGCATGTTGGGGGTTCGAGTCCTCTTGCCGGCTCCATACTTTAAAGGGTTTAAGGGGTCTGGATGAAATATCCAGGCCCCTTTTTGGAGTGCGGTGCGCCGGGCATGGGCGTTAACTTGGCGGTGTGGGAGTTGCGACAGAAATTAGGCCGCCGCAACTCCGGATTAGAAGTGGGGCGTAATTAATCCACGACGTCCATGACTTTACCACAGCAGATAGGAATTATCTCACCTGCTTTTAGGTTTATTAACTTATTACAGGTTTTACAATAAACGCTTTCATCACGGTCTACTCTTACTTCGGTAAAAGAGCTATCCTGCGGGTCAACTCCTTCAATATAAAAAGAAGCGCTCTTATTGCCTTTTTCGGGGATATACTCTCCTACCGGCACCAGTTTTCCGCTGTCTCCAACACAATCAATCAAAATTTTCCACAGGGCAGTAAGCTTGGCTTTCTCATCATCACTCTCGGGAGCTAAGGACACCTGGCTTTTTACAATATCAATCTTAATAGCTGCTCATTCCCTTCATTTAAATTAATAAGAATGCCCGGATTAAAAACGGACTGCTTCTCAATACTAAATGGTCTATATAAGTATATCATAATATTAAAATCATAACAATTATTATTTTACGCAAAATTAAATCGCTTAGCCAGTGGTGATGATTGCACAATCCTGCTTATGAATGCTCTTGATCCCGGGAATAACTTTTTTCGGGGTCGGCCAAGGGGCAAATGTCGCCTAAATCAGCAGGACCGCTTTACATTGTGATATAATTGAAATACCTTTAAGGCGCTTCTTTGGCTGGCGTAAGGAGGCATATTTTTTGAGCAATACCGGGAATTATCCGATATCGCAACAGGAGAATTGCTTGTGGAAAAATAGTTTTGAGCCCGCCCTGGTAATTGACCATTCCATGAAAATAATATCTGCAAACCCGCAGGCTGAACAGCTTACTGCCGGCTTTTCCAGTGAAGAATTCCGGGAATTACTGGATCAGCTTTCGGTTAAACAGGTGCTTGAAAGAAATAAGCCCCTGCAAAATTTTGAAGTTGTAATAGGCCGGTATATATTTAAGGCCAACCTTGTGCCCCTGCCCGGTTTTCAGTGTCTGGTAATATTGAAGGACCTAACTGCTGAGAAAGAGATGGAACAAAAAATCCAGGAAGCAAACCGGGAGCTTGATGATGTTGTCGAGACCAGCGCTGACGGGATAGTTACTGTAGACGGAGATGGCCGGATTTTGCGGATCAATAAGGCATATGAAGAAATAGTTGGAATCAATGCGGCCTCTTTTATCGGCAAACCGGTGGTTTCCATCAAGGAAGCAGGTTACCTTGAGGATCTCGTCAGCCTGCACGTTTTAAAAGACCTAAAAGCAAAAACCCTTTACCTGGATGTGAACGGGAAAGAAGTTCTTTTAACCGGGAGGCCGGTTTTCAACCATGATGGCAAATTAATCCGCATTATCGCCAACATTCGCGATATGTCCGAACTAAACAAGCTCAAGGAAAAATTAAAAGACATGGACAGCTTGACCGACCGTTACCGGGAAGAGCTGAAAAAGTTACAGGAAACCGAACTTTATGTTAACTATGTGGCAAAAAGTGCCGTGATGAGAGAGGTCCAGGAACTGGTTTACAAGGCTGCCCGGGTTAATTCCAATGTCCTTATCTGCGGTGAATCGGGCACCGGTAAAGAATTTACAGCCAAATTAATTCACAAACACAGTGAAAGATCAGAGGCTCCTTTCCTGGCGATCAACTGCAGCGTGCTTCCCCCGGCACTGGTTGAATCGGAGTTGTTTGGCTATGAAGGCGGTTCATTTACCGGTGCTGACCGGAAAGGCAAAATAGGCTTATTGGAAGCGGCAAACCAGGGGACAATTTTTCTTGATGAAATAGCGGAAATGCCCCTGGAAATCCAGGTAAAAATTCTGCGCGCCTTAGAAGAAGGTAAAATAAGGCGGGTCGGGGGCAACCGGGAAATTCCGGTTGACATCCGCTGGATCTTTGCGACAAATAAAAATCTGCGCAATATGGTATCTTCCGGTACTTTCAGGGAAGACCTTTATTACCGGCTTAATGTGATTGAAATCAACCTGCCTCCCCTTAGAGAAAGAAAGGAAGACATCCCCCTGCTTGCCAATCACTTTTTGCAATACTTTAAATCTACGAAAAAGCTGCCAGAAAAAACCATGGAGAAGCTGGTTAACTACAGCTGGCCCGGGAATATCAGGGAGCTAAGGAATGCCATAGAAAGGTTGGTCGTGCTGGATAATAACCTTGAACTTGAACAAAGGTTGGCTGATTATGCTGCTCCTGCCGGCACTGCTGAGTTTAATGATCTCCAGGAAAAAACCCTCCAGGAAATTGTTGATCAATTTGAGCGAAAAGTTGTTAACGAGGCCTACCAAAAATATGGAAGCACCAGGAAGGCTGCAGCAAAGCTCGGTGTCAGCCAGCCCACTATTGTCCGCAAGCTTAATAAATAAAAACCCCTTTAGTTTTGCAGCTGGTTGCTTGATGCGATTTTGTATCGGCGATTAAAATTATTATCACCCCTGCTTATTGGTTGAATAAATTGAAATTTCCTTCCACCCTCCCTCCTTAGCATAAATACTTAGCAAAAATAAGAGCATATTACCATTTTACCTGGAGGTGCTGATTCATAAATGTATCAGAACTTCCAGGTTTGTTAATGTTTTGGCCTTTTAAGTTGGCATGGATATTGCGGATATATTTTATTAAGGGTTTTAAGGGCTTTACAATTTATCTGGCAACCTAATTATCAAGACACAGCATTTCTTCGTTTATAAATAAAGTCTTTGCTGGGATGGAGGGAAGAATTAATTGATCCACCGGATAAGAAAATTGCAGGAACAGATGGAAGAAGCCAATTTGGATTTAGTCCTGGTTATGGATCCCAGGGATGTTTATTATTACACCGGTACCGGGCAACCGGCAAACTTGCTTATCCCCCGGGAGGGCGGCCCGCTATTACAGATCAGGAGAGCCTGGAAACAGGCTGTCCGGGAATGCCGGATTGATCATAAGTATTTATTAAAAGGTGGCAGTTTCAGGGAGTTAAGCATTTCCGTCGAGGCCCTGAACCACCCAAAATGTCACCTGGGGTTAGCGATGGAAGCGATCCCTGTATCATTGGCCAATAAAGTGCAAAAGCACTTTCCTTCGTCTTTGTTTTTCGATGCTTCTCCGCTTATTCTTGCCCAGCGCAGCATAAAAGACAGCGAAGAAATCGAAATGGTTCGGGCTGCAGCTCGTTGTTATGAAGGAGTTCATCAAACGATACTGGAAGAGCTGAGGCCGGGAGTAAGCGAACTATATCTGTCTGCCAGGATCCTGGAGGCAGTTAGAAGAACGGGGGCGGATATGATTATCCGTAATCGGCGCTGGGACGCTTCTTTGGCCCCGGATGGCATAATCGCTTCCTCGAAAAATGCCTGTGAAATTTCCGGGCATGCCATGACCGTGACCGGGAAAGGGTTGTCACCTACCCTGCCCTGGGGCGCTTCCGAAGATATTATCGAGGAGGGAGAGCTTGTCGTGGTTGATCTCGGCATAAATTTACGGGGTTATCATGCCGATATTGCTCGCACCTATGTGGCTGGCCCGGCGGATCAAAAACAAAAAGAAATATTTGGTAAGGTTTACTCCCTTCAAGAAGCTGCGCTTTCTGAGCTTAAAGGCGGCGCTTTAGCTGAAGATATTTACTGGCTGGCTTATGAGCAGGCTGCCGAAATGGAGATGGTGCAATACTTCCAGGGCCACGGAGATATGCAGGGTAATTACATCGGCCACGGCCTGGGATTGGAAATAGATGAACCCCCGGTTCTCCAGGTAGATAACCGGACGGCCCTTTCTGCCGGAATGATCTTTGCTATAGAGCCTAAATTCATCATTCCCGGTTGGGGTGCAGTGGTCCTTGAAGATGATGTCCTGGTAACAGAAACCGGTTATGAGTTTCTTTCTACCGTTCCCCGCGAACTCTTCGCGGTTGAGGGTTAAGCGGTTTTTGGGTATTAGAATTTTGAAAGCTTTATCCTTTGTTGATCAAGGCTTTTAAATAAAGTGAGAGGTGTTGGCATGGTTAAAGAAGATAAACTCATTAATCTACAAGATATTCCGGGATATATCAGGGAAGGTGACAGGGTGTGGACCGGGGGCTGGACTGTGGTCCGCAAGCCAATGGCCATGGTCTGGCAATTAATTCGCAGCGGCAAAAAAAAGCTGCACCTGGTAGCCAACCCCGGCGGGCCTGAATTTGATCTGATGGCCGGCTGCAATTGTATTTCAAAGACCGAAACCAATTATATCGGCCATGAAGTTTTTGGGCACCCTTATAACTGGCGGCGCAAGCTCGATCAACCGGACGGTGAAGATTTTCACCACGACGATTGGACCGTGCAAACCGGGGCATTAAGAATTATGGCCGGCTCTATGGGGATTCCCTTCATCCCTACCAGATCGTTGATGGGCTCTGATATTATCAACCCCGATTATGACGGGTTTAGTGAATTGAGGGGCAGGGATAAAAAGGTGCCGAAAAAGAAAATTAAAATTATGGACGATCCTTTCTGGGACGAAGGAACGGTGGTGCTGCTGCCGGCCCTAAATCCCGATGTTTGCCTGATTCATGCCCAAAAAGTCGGTGAAGACGGAACAGTGTTGATAACCGGCGGAGCTTTCCTGGATTATCATGCAGCGCTTGCTTCGGAAGTAACTATTGTTTCAGCAGAAAAAATTGTCAGCAAGGAGGAAATAGAAAAAACTGCGGAAATGAACAAAATCCCCGGCATGGCGGTTGATGCAGTTTTAGAGGTGCCGTATGGAGCCCATCCTACTGCTTTGTACGGTTGCTACGACAATGATCCCTGGTGGTTCAAGGAATACCTTGAAGCATCCAAGGATGTAGATAAAATGCAGGCCTGGAGTAAAGAATGGATTTACGGGTTGGACAACTACCGGGAATACCTGGACAAACTGGGTAAAAAGCGGCTTGATCAATTATGTGCCGACAGTCAAAAGGGTTATAACCCGGGGATGAAAAGAAGGTTGGATCAACTTGAGGAGGTGCCGCTAGATTGAATAACCGTGCTACTTTTGTCCGGTACAGCAACCTGGAAATGATGGCGGTTGCAGCCAGCAGGATATTACAAAATGAACATACCGTCCTGGTAGGAACCGGTCTGCCCCTGGTTAGTGCAATTCTCGCAAAAAAAACTCATGCCAGGGAAATGAAGGTCCTCATGGAAGCTGTAGCCTTCGACTGTGATCCCGAGGCGCTGCCTTTCTGTGTTGCCGATCCACGGGCGGTTTATAAAACTGCGTGGCGTCCGACAGCTTTTGAAGTAATGGGGCAGTTTCTCCAGAGAGGCAAAGTGGATATCGGCTTTTTGGGGGGAGCCCAGGTGGATCGTTACGGTAACCTCAATTCCACTTGTATCGGCGACTATAACCAGCCGAAACGCAGGATGGAAGGTTCAGGCGGGGCAAACGATATAGCCGCCATGGCCGGTAAAACGGTGATTACTATTGCCCACGAGAAGAAACGCTTTGTCGAAGAAGTAGATTATATTACCAGCCCGGGGTGGTACTGCCGGACTCCTGATGGCACCAGGCTAATCAACCGCCGGGAACTTGGTTTGAGAGGCGGTCCCTACGCGGTAGTCAGTACCATGGGGGTATTAAAATTTCACCCTGGCACCCGGGAAATGTATTTGCATTCCTATTATGAAGACCTGGGGGTATCCAAAGAGCAGGTGGTTGAGGCCACCGGGTTTACACTTGACACCTCGCAGGCTGTTCCCATGGAGCCTCCTTACGTGGAAGAACTCGAAGCGCTCAGAAATGTAGTCGACCCGGAAGGAATATTTATGAAATATTAAGCTCAGGCTGAGTCGCCGCCAAAGCCTTGCGATGAACCGGCACCAGTCTGAAATACAGCGCGGCTGAGCAATAACTGTTTTTCCTAAGTTAATCCGGTTTATAAAACGGAGGATTGTCGGTGGACGAAAAAAAAATAAAACATCTTTTAGAACAAAAAAACCATTTTGCCCTCGGAAAGTTGCTCCGGGAAATAGAAAACAACACCGGCGCCGCTTCCATAATCATGCGCCATATTTACGGGGAAAAGAGCAATCAAGCCCATATTATCGGAGTAACCGGCCCTCCCGGAGCAGGCAAGAGCACGTTAATTGAAAAACTGGCTGCTAACTGGGCCGGGGAAGGTTATGAAACTGCGATTCTTTGCATAGACCCTACCAGCGCTTTCACCGGTGGTGCTTTACTGGGCGACAGGGTGCGAATGCAGGGATTGGCTGAAAATGAGCGCATTTTCATCAAAAGCCTGGCCAGCCGGGAAGCGGTCGGTGGCATGCCGGTATATACCTATGAAATGATCAAACTGTTCGAGGCTTTTGGGAAAGAGGTGATCCTGGTTGAAACTGTAGGTGCCGGTCAGCTCGAATACCGTATCCCTGAAGTGGCTGATACAGTAGCCCTGGTTACCGGTCCCGGTTCCGGCGATGCCATCCAAACCATAAAAGCCGGGATCATGGAGGTTGCCGATCTCTACGTGGTCAATCAAGCCGACCGGCCCGGTAGTGAAGAAACATCTCGCGACATCAGAGCGATGGTTTCTGAAACCCCTTCCCTGGACTGGGTGCCCCCGGTAATCGAAACCGTGGCCACGATCAGCTGTGGTATCGAAGAAGTCAAGGAGGCACTAAAAAAGCATAAAAGCTACCTGGATTCAACCGGGTTGTTACAGGAAAAGCGCCGTGAGCGCAATCGAAATTTTTTTATGCAACTTTTATTCGAAAAATGCCTGAAAGAAATCAAGGAACTGGTTAACCATGATCAAGCTATTCGGCAAAAACTGAATATGGTGGAAGAGGAAAAGTGTGAACCTTACACGGTTTTGCAGGAAGTTATGGAAGCAGCATTGAGGCAACAAACCTCACATCAAAACTCACATGATAAAAATGGTTGATCCTTGAGCAGGATAATAAATGTGGATTTGGAGGTAAGACAATGGATTACAGCAAGTTGTTCGACAGTAAGACCCTGGAAAAACTTAAATCTGTAAGAGAAAAATGGGAAAAAGAAACCCTGAAAGATAAAGCCGGGGAGGAGACATACTACACGGAAAGCGGTATCCCTATCGATATTTTATATACCCCGGAGCAGTTGGCGGACCTTGATTATATGTCGGAAATTGGCTTTCCCGGCCAACCTCCCTTTGTCAGGGGAGTTTATCCGAACATGTACCGGGGAAGGCTTTTCACCCTCCGCCAGCTCTCAGGATTCGGCGGGCCCGAAGATTGTAACGAAAGGATTAAATTTCTACTGGACAAGGGAGCCACGGGAATAAATATTGTTTTTGATTTGCCCACTATTCGCGGCTATGACTCTGATGATCGGCGGGCAGAAGGCAATGTCGGCATCTGCGGTGTAGCGATAGACTCACTTGCTGATATGGAAAGCCTTTTTGATGAAATCCCGCTTGATGAATTGACATCCTCCGTAGTGACCCATCTGCCCAGCACTACCGTAGTATTACTGGCCATGTACACGGTAATGGCAGAAAAAAGAAAAATTCCCTTAGAAAAGTTGGGGGGCACCACGCAAAATGATTTCCTGATGGAAACCACCATTGGGAGCGCCCCTGAAATTATCCCTCCGGATAAGTCCTTTAAACTGCAGTGTGATGCTATCGAGTACGCCGCCAAAAACTTGCCTCGCTGGAACCCGGTTAGCTATAACGGTTACAACTTGCGGGAAGCAGGGACGACCGCGGTTCAAGAAGTAGCCATTGCCCTGGCAAACTGTATTGCTACTACGGAGGAATTGGTCAAAAGGGGCAATAATGTAGATGATTTCGCCCGGAGAATGTCTTTTTTCTGGGATCTATGCAACGACTTTTTCGAAGAAATAGCCAAATGCAGGGCTTCGCGCTTAGTCTACCAGGAGATCATGCGAGAGCGCTTCAAGGCGCAGAATACTAAATCGCAGTTAATGCGTTTTCATGTGCAGACTGCGGGCAACACCCTGACCGCTGTTGAACCGCTTAACAATATCGCCCGCTCGGCGGTCCAGGGTCTGGCGGCAATCCTTGGCGGGTGCCAGTCGCTGCACGTCGATTCTTACGATGAAGCTTACTCTGCACCGACTGAAGAAGCTGCCCTCGTATCATTAAGAACCCAGCAAATCTTGCAAGTTGAAACTAACGTGGTTAACACGGTCGATCCCCTGGCCGGTTCTTACTATGTTGAGAGCCTGACCCGGGAGATGGCCCGGAAGATCAGAGATTATATTAAAACCATCGAAGACAGGGGCGGACTTATCAAGGCTGCCGAAAGTGGCTGGTTGCACCGGGAAATCTCCGATTTTGCTTACCACCAGCAAAAACAAGTCGAAAACGGTGAAAGAAAAATTGTCGGGGTAAATTATTTTGTTTCGGAGAAGAAGCAGGAAAGCAAAATAGACGTCTTCAGGTATCCTGAAACTGAAGCCAGCCAAAAAGATAAACTGGCCAAATTAAAGATGGAGCGAAACCGGGAAAACCACGAAAAATCCCTGGCGGTGCTTCGCGAAAAGTGCAGCAGTGAAGAAAATATTATGCCTTATGTAAAAGATGCGGTGGAGGCTTACGCCACCTTGGGTGAGATCCAGGAAGTGTTTCGTGAAGAATTTGGCTTGTGGCAATTTCCACTGGTTTAAGGAAAATATCTTTTTTAGGAGTGATCTCGTGAGTCAGAACATAAAAGTAGTAATGGCGAAATTAGGCCTGGACATTCACTGGCGGGGGGCTGTAGCTTTAACCCGCCTGTTAAGGGACCAGGGCATGGAAGTTGTTTACCTGGGCAACCAGTTTCCTGAAAGTATCGTGCGTGCAGCCATCCAGGAGGGAGCCGATGTGGTTGGCTTGAGCACCCTTGGCGGAAACCACCTAACCCTGGGCCCCAGGGTAGTGGAATTGCTTAAAAAAGAAGGGATGGAGGAAGTCCTTGTATTAATGGGTGGAGTTATACCCCCTGAGGATATCCCCAAATTAAAAGAAGCCGGGATTGCCGAAGTGTTTGGCCCGGAAAGCAGGATTGAAGACATCACCGCTTTTATCAGGGAAAAAGTTGCCTAAAAACCAGGAGACCGGTGAAACGCAGGGACGGTTCCCTGTTTCACTTAAGTTTCAAACAGCAAATATTAGCATAAGTTCAATCTTTCAGCTTGCAGAAGATAAAGCAATTCGTTTTATACTATTGGCGATAGCTCTAACAGTTTCCGTTATACCAGCTATCCTTTCTATGAAACGCGGAACCGTCCCTGCGTTTCAGCCCCTGCGTTTCACCTCCTTGCGTTTCATCTTACACCCAATTGTGGGCCAAATGTGGTAATATGTTGGTAAATGCTCGCTTCTTGCAGCCGAGTTCTGAAAGGAGACATCATTGATTGATTTATGCACAGCTGAAAGAAAACCTGTTTAATAAAATTGAGGAACTTGCTCCGGAAATTTATGCTTTGAATGATCAACTGGCTGATGAGCCGGAATTGGGTAATGAAGAATACAAGTCTTCAGCTGCCCTGGCCGATCTTTTATCGCGACACGGGGTAGAAGTAGAAAAACCGTTTGCAGGAATGCCCACTGCATTTAGGGCCGGGTTTAATGGTAAACAAAATGGTGATCAAAAAGTGGCCCTGTTGGCTGAATACGATGCCCTGCCCGGAATTGGCCATGCCTGCGGCCATAATGTGAGCGGCAGTATTAGTGTACTGACCGGCCTTGCCCTTTTTAAGTTGACCCATACTTTTGGCGGCAGGGTGGATATAATTGGGACGCCTGCTGAAGAAAGTGCCGGGGGCAAGGTAAAGATGACTGAGCAGGGGATTTTCAAGGAGTACGACCTGGCCATGATGATTCACCTGGACAGCAGGAACCGGTGCAACTCTTGTTTCCTGGCCTTAGATGGTCTTGCCTTTACCTTTAGCGGTCAGGCTTCCCACGCCGCTGCTGCCCCCTGGGAAGGCCGTAATGCCCTTAACGGGGTGCAGTTGATGTTTCATGCTATTGATATGCTCCGCCAGCATCTAAAAGATGATGTCAGGATTCACGGGATCATTGCAGACGGTGGTGAAGCCTGCAATATTGTGCCCGAGAAAGCGGAGGCTCACTTTTTTATCAGGGCCAGGGAGAGGGAATACCTGGACAGGGTGAAAGAAATGGTCCTGGACTGCGCTAAAGGGGCAGCTATTGCTACACAAACGGAAGTGGAAACCGGTAGTTTATGCCCTACCCTTTCTGATCTTAAGCCCAACCAGGCCGGTGATGACCTCATGGCGGAATGTTTCCGGGAAATAGGGATCCCCGATTTGCGGGAAGAATACGGGACAGGTTCTTCCGATATCGGCAGCACCAGTTACCAGTGCCCCACTCTCCACCCTCGCCTGGCCATAGCCGAGACCGGGGCAAGACTGCACACCCGGGAATTTGCCCGGTTTGTTAAGGGTGAACATGCCCACCAGGCAATACTCAAAGGCGCAAAAATTTTGAGCCTGGCTTGTCTTAAATTCTTCCATGACCGGGAACTAGCAGAACAGGTTCGGCAAGATTTTTTAGGTTAACCGGGTGTAGCCTGTAGTGACTTTTTCCAAGTAGTTATCTTTTCTTTGCCAGAAATAAAGCTCCCTCCTTAATACGGGGACGGGGAGCTTTTTCCATTAAGCAGTTTTTTATTATAGTAACGGTAACTTAGAACCTAACAAGTGATTAGCGGGGACGGTTCCGCGTTTCACCCCGGAGGGCAAGTAGTCTTCCGGGGCTGTTTTTATGATTTAGTAGAAGAACTACAATCTTTCAGCTTGCAGAAGATAAGATAACTCGTTGCATTTTATCGGCTATAACCATCTAAGTTTCCTTTGTGCCAGCTATTTTTATGATGAAACAGGGAACCGTCCCCGCGTTTCAATTAAAGTGTGCTTTGAAATGGGATGGTGTTGTGCCGGTTTTATTTAAAAATACCCTGCTAAAATGACTGTGATCTTTAAAGCCGCACATAAAGCATATCTCTGTAATGGAGTATTTACGTGTTTTAATAAGTTCTATAGCTTTATTTATCTTTACGTCTATATAATACTGGTAGGGTGTTTTGCCGGTTTCTTTTTTAAACACCCGGATAAAGTGATACTTGCTTAAGCCGACTAACTCTGCAACATCAGCTAAAGAGAAATCTTGATTGTAATTAGCGTGAAAAAATTCCAGGGCCCTATTAATTTCTTTCTTGCTTACGCTACTTAATTTCTTATCGCTTATATGAACATTACTTTTTAATGTTCTCAAAATGCTTGCCCCGAGCAAATTACTTAGATGTTCCAAAATGAATTCATAACCAGCTTGCTTATTCTGGGTTTCCTCAATAAACATGTTGATTAAGTTATCCATGTTTAGATCAAAAGGAACAGGGCAGTTCTGAAATTTTACGGTTTCGTTTCTACCGGTAGATAATAAGCTTGCAATTTCTTGTAGCAAGTTTGGTGTTAGTTGCAAAGCAATAAGTCTGTGTTGATGGGCAACCTCAGCCGGGCCGTGATACTGGCCCGGATTTGATGGAAAGATACATTTTTTGGGCAAAGTAAATAAATTTTTCTCGATTAATAATTTGGGGCTATGGGACAAGGGTACTGTTAATTCATAGTTACGATGTATATGCTGGTTGCTAATATCCTGGTGGGGAATGGGAATTTTTGTTTTTATAACAAAAAGTTCATTATTCATCCCAACATGAAACAACTTGTCAAATAAAGTCTTGTCAATGGAAGATGTATCCAAATTTTCTCCTAAAAAAATTTTTGCTACATCCATATTGGCGAGCCTCACCATTTTTTTATTTTTAATAATAGTTATGATTTCTATATTATACTATAAAATTTTACATTATGGAGTAAACTTAGTTTTATAAATTATGGAATCAGGGTTATTTATAATAATTTTCGATTCTTTTCCTGCTAAAGCCATCCTGCTAAAACCTTATTGTAATGATGTAGTTTTCCTGGCAGCAATATGATCCAAATTAAAAGCAATACTGTTATAGCATTCCAAACAAGCAGCAGTTATGCTTAACTTGCAAAGGTATATTAAAAACAGCTTATACAGCCAAGCTGTGGATGAAAGAAGCTTTTCATTTTGCAGCGCCGGGGGGGTAAAGTTTCTATGCAACAACGAGAATTGCTACCATCGGAAACGGCGCTTGTTAAAGGAGGTGGTGACTGTCATCGCCGCTGTGGTCAATAACAGCGACCTTGGTACATGGAAAGTCGGGTTTTTCTGTTGTTATTTGATTTGTTTTCAGGGGTTTGACCGGTGACTTTGCCATAGAAGGCGCCACCAAGCGAGGGCCCGATGAGCCCTTCATTAAGGGCGTTGGTCTGGATACGGCCTATTTTCTCGTAATTGCGGTTGTGAGATAAGTTTTATTTTGAAGGAGGAAAAAAAGAATGAATCGAAAATTTTTGCCAGTTTTTTTAGTCTTGCTTGGATTAATGCTGTTAGCTGGCAGTTTTGCAGCAGCTTCACCAGTGGAATCAGTTTTAAATTCAGTGGATACTTCAGATATAAATTACTCTTCGTACAATACAGTGATTACTGTAACCAGCGGTCTTGATAGCCCTTCTGCAAGCGGCACATTGCGTCAGGCTGTTGTTGATGCTCGTTTTGCTGATAAGCCTGTAAAGATTGAATTTGATATTCCCACCACTTGTCCAAGCTATAATGCAGCACTGAAGGTGTGGAAAATTGAATTTGAACGTCTTGCCCCCGGTGGAGCAGGCAATACGCTTCGCCAGCTGAATGGTGAAATTACCATAGATGGCAGTACTCAACCCGGTGGACGTAATGACGGGCCTAAGATTATCTTATATGGCCATTCACTGACAGGTTCAGAAAAAGGTTTGACTTTGGGAGAAAACCAGACCCAGAATGGAAACGTACTTCGCGGTTTGGCCTTTCAAAACTTCAGTGACAGTGTAACCATCAGCTCTAGAGAAAACCTCATTGAGGACTGCTGGTTCGGTCTTAACGATGAAGGGACCGAGCCATTATTCCGTGCTAATAACCCCCAACAAGGTAGCGGTTATAATGGCGTTGCATTTTCTACAGTAGCCCTCGATAATGGCAATAATGTTGTCAGGAACAATGCCTTTCTAGGCTTTTTTGGCACTGCCGCGACTATACGCGGCAGGGATAATGAATTCACTGGCAATTACGTGGGAACAGCTGCCGACGGCACGGTCACCAATCCCGGTTGCACCGAAGATCACTGGCTTGGTGGCGGTGGTGTTACCATTCAAGGCAGGAGACACCTGGTAGAAAATAATTTAATTGCCGGATTGCGCTGGGACCAGTTCATCGAATCACAGCCGCCCAATGCCCTGACTGTGACTGCAGATGATTTTTCTAACGCCGGGCATACTATTCGAAACAACACGATTGGTCTTGATATGAATGACGAGGAAGTTGGTTCATGCGGTCGGGGAATTACTTTGAACAATAATATGCGTAACACCCTTATTGAAAACAACACCATCGTGAACACAGCACAGGCTGGAATTTTTCTCAACGGTGGAATGTATAACCAGTGCGAACTGCGCAGCAATATCATCAGGGGAACTACTATTGAGTATGGTGATGGTTTGCCCGAAGATTTTGCAGAATACTTGCCCGCCAAAGTAACTTCAATCGATGGTACAAGTGTCAGCGGAACCAGTGGTGACGGCAGCCCGGGACCCAATAACAAGATCGAGTTGTTCCTGGATAACACTGACTTTCCAGAGGAAGCCCTTGAATCGTTGGCCATTGTCACAGCTGATTCCAATGGCAACTGGCAGGCCACTTTATCTGCCCCGCTAGCAGCGGGCGAGGGTATTCGCACCACCAGCACCACAGCACAATTTGGCACTATTCCCGGGATAAGCGCAAACACAACAACAAAGCTTTCAGAAGTGCTCTACAAGTCTGTAGAAGCTGTTGAACCCCCTGGTATAGACGGAAGACTGTCAGGGATTGACCGCTACGAGACCGCCATAGCAATCGCCCAGGATAGTTACCCCAATCCGAAGAGTGCGGACGCAGTAGTAGTTGCCCGCGCTGATAATTTTGCCGATGCCCTTCCCGGTGGGGTACTGGCTTACAAGGAAAATGGACCTTTGTTGATTACTATGTCAGGCGGGTTACACTCAAAGGTGGAAGCTGAAATTTCACGGGTCCTAAAAGATGACGGCACGGTCTATATTTTAGGTGGCACTGCAGCAATCTCAAATGCCGCGGAAAACCAGCTTAAGAACATGGCAAACTATACAGTAATCCGCCTACAAGGGGCAAACCGGACAGAGACAGCTTACAAGATAGCTCAGGAAGTAGGAGATGATTCCGGGAAAGCGATTATTGCCTATTCCCATAACTTCCCCGATGCCCTGGCGATATCATCATATGCTGCCCGGGAAGGTGTTCCCATCCTGACCAGCGGCACCGCTACGTTAAGCACCGATGCCGAAAGCTACTTGAGTGATTACAATGTAAGCGAAGTCTACGTGGTCGGAGGCACCGGGGTCATATCAAGCACGACATTTTCACAGGTTGAGAGCCTGGTCGGTGCGGGCAATGTCAAAAGATTTGGTGGCGCAGGGCGTTACGATACAGCCCGCTTAATCGCCCAGGAGTTTTTCCCCGCGCCCGAAACAGCAGCCCTGGCTTTCGGCTTTAATTTCCCCGATGCCCTGGCCGGAGGGGTTAACGCTGCCGGGTATAATGCCCCCGTACTGCTGGTTAACAAAGACAACATTCCATCAGAAATAGAAGAATACTTAACAGACAAGAAAAATAGCCTAAATACTATTATGGCCTACGGAGGCACAGCGGTAGTTAGTGACAGTGTAATTATTGATGCCCGGGATTTGATCAAATAAAATGCGGGGTGAAACGCAGGGACGGTTCCGCGTTTCACCCCGCTGGTGGAGTTATCCTAGTTAAAAGATAACTCAAAAAGTTAAACGGATAATTCAAAAATGCAAAACCTCGAAATAATTGCAAGCGGCCCCGGAGGTCAAGTAGTCTTCCGGGGCTGTTTTTTTGACTTAGTAGAAGAACTAAAATCTTTCAGCTTGCAGAAGATATAATAACTCGTTTCATTCTATTGGCTATAACCATATAAGTTTCCATTATAGCTATTATTTTTCTATGAAACGCGGAACCGTCCCTGCGTTTCACTATGCCCTGAGGATTGGGCGGGTTAAGCAGGTCGGGCCGCCTCCGCCTTTGATTGAAACGTCTTCGCCGGGGTATTCTAAAACGGCTGCACCTTCTTTTTCCAGCGCTTTTTTGGTTTGCGGGCTCCCTGCTACCATTATGCATTTACGCGGTTCAAGTGCCAACACATTGCAGGCAAAGTTGTCATATTCCTCTTCCGGGACTTCAATAAGCTTAATTCTTTTTGCAAGGAGGTATTCCCGGAAAGGTACTACCATCATTTTTGAATAGACTACGGCAAGATCGCTGTCGACAGGGCTGATCATGGACATAAGGTGGAGGCACTCCTCGGGGCCGTTCCAGTGGGGAAGGGGCACTTCCACAATTTCATCAACCAGCCCCCTGGTTAATTCCCGCAGCTGGGCCACCCCCTCGCGGTTTGTGCGGTAGCCCAATCCCACTGCTGCAGTTTGGTCATCAAACCAGACGATGTCTCCGCCTTCAAGCTTGCCCGGCGGCTCGATGCGGCCGATTACAGGGACGCCGATTGACTCTAAAAATTTACCCGCCATTTCCGGCTCGTTCTTCCGCTCAGGCTTTCCCATGTTGCACAATATTGCCCCGGCACTGGTAATTACCACCGGATCGTGGGTGTATATTGAATCGAGTGTGGTCGCTTCATCTTCAGGCAGATAGTATACATCCGGCACGTTATTTTCGATAATTGCTGCAAAATGGTTGTACTCAGTCAGCACTTTTTCAAAATTCGGTTTCTCCGGGTAGTGCAGTTTCTGCCACTGCCGGTTGACGTTTTCCTGGCCATACCAGGCTTTGGCCGGGCTTTTCATCAGCACAGACTTTATTTTTTTTACTTCAGATTGACCGTTGTATGCCACCATATTAAACCTCCATGCATTTTCTTTTATCTGATTTATTAAGCGGCTTCAATGTTCGTCTTCATTTTAACATACCGGCCTTCCTTGGACTATCCCGCCGGGTTGTTTGCCCGGAAAGGGTAATTATAGTATCATTATAAATGCTGATTATGATTACGAATACTATAAGCAAAAGGAAGATGTTGATGAGCTTATCGCTAACAGATTTGAAAAATGGATTTAACCAGGTGGGCTATATTTGCGAGGAAAGCACAGCCCTGACCGTATTTCTTACCCTTCAGCTGGGCAAGCCGCTTCTCATTGAAGGCGCTCCCGGGGTTGGCAAAACGGAAATGGGTAAGGTCCTGGCTGATATATTAAACACCGAACTGATTCGCCTGCAGTGCTATGAAGGCCTGGACGAAACCAAGGCCCTTTATGAATGGAATTACCAGCGCCAGCTTTTAAAAATCCAGATGAACCGCGACCTGGAAGATGAACAGGTCAGGGAGGAGGACCTCTTTTCTTCCAAGTACCTGATGGAAAGGCCCCTTTTGAAAGCAATCCAGGCTGAACGGCAGCCGGTCCTTTTGATTGATGAAGTGGATAAATGTGACCCGGAATTTGAAGCCTTTCTTTTTGAAGTCTTATCGGACTTCCAGGTTTCGATTCCTGAACTGGGCACTATTGAAGCAAATAATATCCCGGTAGTAGTTTTGACCAGCAACAACGAACGGGAATTGTCTGACGGGCTAAAAAGGCGCTGCCTTTACCTCTACCTTGACTTTCCCACGGTTGAGCAGGAAGTGCAGATTGTAAAAGCAAAGATTCCCGGAATCGGCGATCGCCTTGCCTGGGAAATTGCCCGGGTAGTTGCCAGGTTGCGGCAGGAAGGTGAAATGCGCAAGAAACCTTCCATTGCAGAAACCCTGGATTGGGCAAGGGCCCTGGTAGCATTGAATCGCAATCGCCTGGACGGAAAACTGGTTGGCGACACTTTAAACCTGGTCTTGAAGACCCACGCTGACCAGGAGTATTTTAAACAGGAAATCGGCCCGCAAGGGATTGAACAGATGATTAAGCCCGGCGGTGGTGGTGAAATCTCCCAGTGTCGTTAAAAAACGAACTTTCCGATCAATATCTTGAGGAAAACTTAGCTGTTTTTGTGAACTCTCTCAGGGAAGAAGGGCTCCCGGTAAGTACTGCCGAAATGTTTGATGCCCTTAAAGCGCTTCAACAGGTAGATCTCGCCTCGCGTGAAGAATTTAAAGCTGCGCTCCAGGCTACCCTGATCAAAAACAGCCGCGACTTGAACTGTTTCAACCGCCTTTTCGATCAATTTTTTGTGCCTCCCGAGGTATATCAACAAAAAAAGAAACAAGTTGAAGCCAGACGGGAACAAATCGACCGTGAAATTGACCAGGCTCGCCGGGAGTTACAGTTCAAGGGCGAGTCGCTGCAGCTTACCGAAACCGAACTAGCCCAGTACAAAAGTATGTCCGAAGAACAGCGTGAAAGGCTGCAGGACTTTATGCAAAAAACAGAAACCGGGGTAAATGTGGAGTCCAGCTTCCGGCCAATCCTCGAATCGGTAGTAAAAAGCCACCTCCGGTATAGTCGTTTAAATGAGGGAAACAACAAAAATGAAACCGACCGCTCCGGCAAGCAGGGAAGCGGATCTTCTGCAGGGCAGGGAGCCGGAAGCGGTGCTGAAAAAGATGAGTTTTTATGTGAAATGGACATTCAAGCGATCAAGGAGAAGGATTTACCCGAAGCGGAGCAACTTCTGCAGCAGTTATCGCGAAAACTAGCCGTCCAAATTTTACGCCGCCGTCGCAGCGGGCCCCGCAGCGGGCAACTCGATTTGCGCCGTTCCCTGCGGGAGAATATGCGCTACGGAGGTACAATTTTTAAGCTGAAACACAAGCCCAGGCGCCGCTCCCGCCAGCAAATCCTGCTTATTTGCGATGTTTCGGGCTCAATGAAGCGTTACAGCACCTTTGTAATCCACTTTTTGCATGGTCTCAGGGAGGTTGTCCGTGACCTTTCTTGCTTTATCTTTTCCGACAGGTTGGAGAACCTGGAGGGTGAATTGCGAAGCAGGCAGGATTTGAATCACCTGCTGGACCGGGTGATCAGGCGCAGTGAAACCTGGGGTGGCGGTACCAATCTCGGGGTTTCTTTAAATCAGCTGCTCAGTAAGTACCCCGATCTGCTTAACCAAAGAACTTCTGTGATCGTGGTCAGCGACACCCGCACCATTTCACTTAATCAGGCAACCGGGGAATTGGACAAGTTAAAAGACCGGGTCAAAAGGGTGATCTGGTTGAATCCGCTGCCTAAAGAACAGTGGCCCGAATTTCGCTCGGTAGGAGCGGTAGCGGAACTGGTGGAAATGTGGCCCTGCAACACGATTGGCCAGCTCGAGGAAGTGCTCACCGGGAGGTTGTAAAAAAAGCATAACGCCGGAGCGTAGCTCCCGGTAATAAAGTATAGAAGATATACCGACAAAAAAACACAGTGTATATGTTAGGGTAATTGGAGAAGGTGGTTGATGAGGATATGAAAAAAGTATAACAAAATCGTGTTTGCACAGCCTTGCTGCGTTTCGGACAAGGGCCATTGCGATAGAGCGGTTGCAATGGCCG
>CAYXQO010000010.1:0-47766 GCA_964467475.1 uncultured Syntrophomonadaceae bacterium | reverse complement strand
ATTATGTCAAAAGCAGGCAAAAAACCCTGGTCATGGTCACCCATTCCAAGCAGCTTGCTAAAGAGACGGGTGAAAAGATTATTACGCTTGAAAACGGCTTTGTTTCAGGCATCGAGGAGGTAGCATAAAATGAATGAAATCGTGGAAATCGGACCATGGCGGCTTGCATCAGCCTACTTATTCCTGGTAATCCTGCTCTTCCTGGTCAACCGGCAGGGCATCGGCAGGGAAAAAGAGATCTTCATCTCCGCCATGCGCATGAGCGTGCAGCTGATCGCCGTCGGTTACATCCTGGTCTACATCTTTGAACAAAAACATGTGGCAATTACCCTGCTTATCCTGGTGGCAATGCAGTTCTTTGCCGTGCGCAACATCTACGGCCGGGTAAAGGTGCCGATTAAAAAGAAGCTGCGCCATGTCATCATCCTCTCCATGGTCGCCGGCACGGGCGCTACCATTTTCTATTTTCTATTGCTGGTGATCAACATCGAACCCTGGTATGAACCGCGCTATTTTATCCCCATCGCCGGGATGATCATCGGCAACTCCATGACCGGCATCTCCATAGGGGTTGAACGGATGATCGGCGAAATGAAATCGAAGAAAGAGCTGATCGAAGGTGCCCTCATGCTCGGGGCCACCCCCCGCGACGCCACAGCAATAATTGTCAAAAATTCCTTTACCGCGGCAATCATGCCGGCCATTAACTCCATGGTCGGGATGGGGATCGTTTTTTTGCCAGGCATGATGACGGGTCAAATTTTAGCCGGGCTCTCACCCCTGGTTGCAATCGAGTACCAGATTGCCATCATGTTGAGCATCCTGGGGAGTGTGACCATCACTGTATTCATACTTACCAGGCTCGGTTACCTGGTGTTCTTCAACCAGTGGAGCCAGCTCGAGGAAAATGACATGTAAAACTGGATAGCCATAAAACTATGCCTAACTATATGTTCAGCCACCAGGATGGACTGTGTCAGATTACTGTTTGCCAGGCAATCCTTTCCTAAGGATATAAATTTTTATTTCTCAATACCCTTGCGTGCGGGCACCCCCTGGTCCATGTAATGCTTGATGCAGCTCATTTCCGTTACCAGGTCGGCCCGGTCTAAAATTTGCCGGGGTGCATTACGCCCGGTTAATATCATTTCCATACTTTCCGGCCTGGCCTCAACCAGGGCACAAACTTCATCCACGGTAAGCAAATTGCCGTGAATAGCTGCCATTATTTCATCCAGGATGAGGATGTCGCAGGATTTATTTTGCAGCACCTCATAAACCTGCTCCAGCTCCCGGTGCAGCTGTTCTTTCAGTTTCTCTTTTTCCTCATCATTTAGCGCACCGATAAATTTATTGCTTTCCGCGAGACGGATAATTTTAAACTTCTCGTCAAGCATGTTAACACTATCTTGTTCACCGCTGTAGATACCCTTCAAGAACTGGAACATGATTACCTTAAAACCGCTCCCCACGGCCCGCAGCCCCAACCCTAAGGCAGCGGTAGTTTTTCCTTTGCCGTTCCCGGTATAAACCTGCAGATATCCCTGTTTCATCTTTTCACTCCTTGCTTATTAATCATAGCTTAAAATAATCGAGATGTCACTAACTGTTAAATGTTTGAACCATGTTTTTCCATTGAAACTTTGCATAACGGAAAGTTTTCCCCTATACTTAATTTAGCCTCTCTTATTAAAACTAAAAATTTACTTTAACCTTAACAGAAAGGGGAATAAAACTTTGCCTGGATCAGACCAATTGAAAAATCTACCCGGTGATCTGCGCTACCGCGCCCATCCCTGGCACGGTGTCTCCCTCGGAGAAAACTGGCCGGAGGTGGTAAATGCCTACATCGAAGTGGTGCCAAGCGATACGGTAAAGTACGAGCTCGACAAAGAAACGGGCATGTTAATGATCGACCGGCCCCAGCTTTATTCCAGCATCTACCCCACCCTTTACGGCATGCTGCCCCGCACTTACTGCGGACAAAGAATCGGCAATTTCTGCAGTGAAAAATCGGGCAAGCAGGGGATCACCGGTGACAAAGACCCCCTTGATATCTGCGTAATGACGGAAAAAATCGTGCCCCATGGCGATATCCTCTTACAGGCCAGACCGATCGGTGGCTTCAGGCTGCTCGACAGCGGGGAAGCAGACGACAAGATCCTGGCCGTCCTGGTAGGCGACGCCCTTTACGGTCAAAGCAACAGTATCGAAGACATCTCACCCGACGTAATCAGGCGCCTGGAGCACTTTTTCCTGACCTATAAGCAGATGCCCGGTGGTTCAGAGCAAAAATGCGTCCTCGACTCGACTTACAGCCGTGCAGAGGCATACGAAATTATCAAACTGGCCTCTGAGGATTACGCTGAAATTTTTGGTACTGCCGGAAGCTCTTAAACGCAAACCCATAGAGCGGCAAAACTTGTTTTAATCACCGCTGCCAGCCATCTTGGGACGACCAATCAAGATTACCGGAATTTCTAAAGCCCTGGCCGCTTCAATTTTTTCCCCGGTTCCCCCGGAAGGGCCGCTTTCCTTGGTGATAACCAGGGAAGCATTATAGCGCCGGAACAGGAGCCGGTTGAGCTCCTCGTCAAAGGGTCCTTGCATGGCAATGATGTTTTTCGGCGGGATCCCCAGGTGGATGCATTTATCAAGGGATGCTTTTACAGGCAAAATGCGCACTACCAGACTTTCTGGGGCGAGCACGGCAGTATAGTGCTCCAGTTTGCTGCTGCCTGTCGCCAGGAAAATATTACCCGTGGTACTCGCAGCCAGGTGCACCGCTTCCTTTAGGTCCCGGGCCTTAATTACACCGTCACCCCCTGCAATCGTTTCTGCTTCCCGCTCCAGGCACTCATAGGCTATTCCCTGCTGCCGGCAGGCTTCCCGGGCATTCTGCGATACTTCCTCCGCAAAAGGGTGCGTGGCATCGATCACTTTTTCAATATTTTTAGCACCGATTAGCTTAAGCATCTCTGAATAATCCAGGGGACGGGAGATTATTTCCCCGTGAAACTCACCGGCCAGCATTTCAGCTCCGTATGCGGTAGCCGTTGAACAGATCACCGCATGTCCTTCCTTTTCTAAAGCCGCTGCTGCCCTGCGCCCCTCACCGGTTCCGGCTAACAGGAGAATCATAAAGGGTACCCCCTCGGAGTAATCATCTTATCGCCTTCCCGGTAGGTGCTGCTGTTGCCGACAATGACTAAGCTGGCCATATCCACCACCTCCAGGTAAGAACTTAATTCTCCCAGGGTGGTATGCCACTGCTGCTGGTCCAGGCGACCGGCACCGCGGACAATCCCCACCGGAGTTTTTTCCTGCCTGTGCGTCAGGATTATCTCACCGGCCCGGGCCAGGTAATCACTGCGCCCGCGGCTGCGCGGGTTGTAGATTACCATTACAAAGTCGGCCGCAGCTGCTGCTGCCAGGCGTTTTTCGATCTGCTCCCAGGGAGTGAGCAGATCACTTAAGCTGATCACTGCAAAATCATGCATTAAAGGCGCTCCAAGCACTGCTGCCGCCGCCCCGGCCGCAGTCACCCCGGGAACAACTTCTATTTCCACCCGGTTTTCATCTTCGCCGGCCACCTGGAAGAGCAGGCCGGCCATGCCATAAATACCGGGATCGCCACCGCTTACCAGGGCCACCTTTTTACCGCTCCGGGCTTCATCCAAGGCCCGGCGGCAGCGCTCCACTTCTTTACCCATCGCCGAGGCAACAACTTCTTTGCCTTCGGTTAATTCTGCCACCTGTTCCAGGTAAAGCTTATAGCCAATAACCATATCGCTTTCTTCAATCGCTTCCCTGGCCCGGGCAGTCATGTGCCCGGGCAACCCGGGACCATTACCAACCACACTCACTTTCCCTGAGGACATTGCCAGTTAACTCCTCTCCAATACTATCTGCTTATTTTCATTTTATTCCAGGTGATCCGTCTAAGCTGCTGTAAAACGTCCCGCGTTTAAAGCTGCCCGGCAAATACCGGCTTCCCTTCTGCAAGCGAAACGGTAATCCCCTCGCCTCTTTGGACGGGCAATACCAGATTGTTTCTTTCACCGGCGAGCAGCGCACAGGGTTCAGCTACCGCGCCTACACCGACTGTCTCTTTGACAAAAGCCGAATTTTCACTTACCGGCAAGGCCTTTTCTGCAAGGACCGCATTAATTTCATCCCGCGTAAATATTTTTAAAGGCACTTCGAAATAGCGAGCCGCCTCTACCAGGCCTTCTTCCCCGGCTTTAAATTCTCCGCTGGCCAGGCAGGAAAGGCTCCCGGCAGAAAGCCCGGCAGCTTTGAAAGCTTGCCTGACCGCCCGGATAATAGCCCCTGCCGGGACGTTTTTCCGGCAGCCAATGCCCGCGGCAACATTGCGCGGCCGCAGGGTTATAAAGGGCACCCCTTCCGGAAGCGGGCCGGTTTCCAGGCGATTATCGATTAACACCAGGCCGTGTTTCGCCCGGGATAGCTCTTCCCGGTTCCCGGTAAGATAGATATTGCCGGATAACGTTTCCTCCGGTAAAAATTCCTGACCGCCCCTGCAGTAAAGCACTATTTCCCGCCCTTCGAGCATGGCAGCACTGATTTTTTTCAAAGCAGGCAAATTTTCAATCTGCCACCCCCACCGGCGGGCTAAATCATCAAAGGCCGTGATCCCTTTCCCGTCGGTAGCCGTGGTAATTACCGCTTCGCTCCCGAGCTTGCCGGCCACCTTCTCAGTTAAGGCATTAGCCCCGCCCAGGTGCCCGGATAAAAGGCTGATCGCATACCTGCCTGTTTCATCGACTACCACCACGGCCGGATCTTGTTCCTTACCTGCCAGGCAGGGCGCAATGGCCCGCACCGCTACAGCAGTGGCAGATATAAAAATGAGGGCCGGGTAAGCATGAAAAAGCCCCGCCACGCCGGGATAAAACCCTTCTTCCAGGGGCTTCACAATAAACTCGCTATTTTTCTGGCTGCCAGCTTCATTTTCTATCTCTTTAAACAGGCGCTCCGGCACATAAAGATCAATTTCTTCAAAAGCACCGCTCAATTTTTTAGCCAGTTCGGCACCGCTTTTACTTACGGCAATAACACCCGCCCTCATTGGCGACCCTCCCGGCAGCCATGGGAAAATTCCGGATCGTAAAGCTTAGAACTGCTACAGGGATCTCCGAGAAAAGGACCGACCAGCACCAGGGCGCTCAGCTTGATTTCTGCTTCTTTGACCCTGGTGGCAATATCGCCAACGGTGCCCTCGATCACCCTTTCTTCTTCCCAGGAAGCCTTGTAAACCACCGCCACCGGTGTGTCGTCGGAGTAGCCTTTGCGCAGTTCACGGACTACTTCGTCAATCATGCCGATGCTAAGGAAAATAGCCATACTGGCCTGGTGCGCCGCCAGGCTGCCCAGGTTTTGCGTCTCCGGCACCGGGGTGCGCCCGGCCATGCGGGTCAGGATTATAGTCTGCGAAATCTCGGGCAGGGTATATTCCTTGCCTACTACAGCGGCAGCAGCCGCAAAAGAGCTAACTCCCGGCACCATTTTATAAGCAATCCCGGCCTCGCTAAACTGATTGATCTGTTCCCGCAGGGCGCCGTAAATGCTGGGATCGCCGCTGTGCAGGCGTACTACCTTTTTCCCCTTGCCGGCATAATCAATCATAACCCGGCAGATCTCATTTAAATCCATCCCGGCGCTGTCATAAAGCACGCACCCTTCTTTAACCAGGTCCAGCAGTGCTTTGTTAACCAGCGAACCGGCATAAACCACCAGGTCAGCTTCCTTTAACAAACGCTCTCCCTTAACAGTGATCAATTCCGGGTCGCCCGGACCCGCCCCCACGATGTAGATTGGTTCATTTTTCATTGCAGCACCGGCTCCTTTCGCGAAATAATCAGGGAAAAATAGGAAAGATCTCTTCCGGATAGTTCTTTTAAGTCAGTAATAATTCTTTCATCAGGGTGACCGCAGGAAACCACCAGGACACTGCCAGCCAGGCGATTTTCCTTCTCAAGCAGGGTAACAATCTTTTCATAACAGCGGGCTACCTTGAACAAAACCACGGTATCAAAAGCAGACAGATCGCCGGCCGAGGCATTTACCAGGGCAGTGCCGGGCAAAAGGGCCACCTTTTCATCGCCGAAAGCAAGCGGCACCCCCGCCGTCGCGGCTGATGCCGCAAAAGAAGTAACCCCGGGTACGGTGGCCACCGGGTACCCCTTTTCCGCAAGGTGGTGATAGAGATAAATATAGGTGCTGTAAAGCATGGGATCGCCTAAAGTTAGAAAAGCTGTAGCTTGCCCCCGGTCTAACCGCTGCCGCACGACATCGCGCGCAAGCTGCCAGGCTTCCTCCAAAGAGTCCCGGTCTTTGGTCATGGGAAAGTCGATTTCCACTACTTCGGCTGCCGGGTTGATAAAACTCCCGGCAATCCGGAAAGCGGTACTTGCCTGACCCGGAGAGCTCACCGGCACCGCCACGCAATCGATGCCTTCCAAGATCCGCACCGCCTTATAGGTTAAAAGCTCCGGATCACCCGGACCCACCCCGATCCCGTAAAACTGTCCTTTCATTAAAGTCCTCCTCTCAAGCCTTCTCCGCCGAAACAACAAACACCGGGTTAAGCGGCTTTAAGGCATTGCCAGCGCCCACCTGCTGCGACCTGGCGATAGATGCTTGAATAAAATTGATTTCTTTAAACCCGGCATCTTCTAACAAACAAAGACTTTCCTGCAGCGTCTCCAGGAGGATACAGTTGATCACCACAAGGCCTCCCGGAACCAGCAGCGCAAAAATCCTCTTGATTATATCAGCAAGCTCCCCGCCGCTGCCCCCGATGATCACCCGGTCAAAACTTTGCGGCAGATTTTCCTTTTGTAAGGCCAGGGAAGCGGGGCCTTCAATAACAGTTACGTTTTCCACACCGAATTTATCGAGATTGGCACGGATCAGCGCAAGTGCTTCTTTGTCTTTTTCGACGGCAAAAACCTGTCCTCCGGGCATTAGCAGGGCTGCTTCGATACTTAAACCGCCGCTGCCCGCTCCCACATCGAGGACGGTCTGCCCCTTTTTCAGCTTTAGTTTAGAAAGGCTCAAACAGCGGATCTCTTCCTTGGTCAACGGGACTCTGCCCCGCTCAAACTGCTCATCAGGAATCCCGGCCGAAACATAACCGCTGAAGCTGCTCATTTTTTTCTCACCACCGCTTATTCATCAGTTTCTTCCGGGGCGATCAGCACCAGGTTCAGCTCGGAAGCGCTGTAACCGGTAAAATCTTTCACCCGCCCCTGGCAAATTTTTTCTTCCGGGTAAGAGAGATTTTCCCCGATATATATTTTCCTGTTTCCCAGCCCTGCCTCCGTTAAGTAACAACAGAGCTCTGCCGGCGTATTTTTCGGATCGGTAAAAACGACCAGTTTGGCCGAAGTGGTGGCCAGCTCCAACAAATCATCCGGTTCGCGTCCATGCAGGCTTACAGTACAGGCATCGTGCCAGCACAGGCCCAGGCGGGCAAAGAGATACTGCACCGCGCTGATTCCCGGATAAACGGCCAGGCCCTGGCGGCCAAATTCTTTTGCCAGCCTCGGTAAAAGGCTGTAGATACCGGTATCCCCGGAAAGAAGAATGGCAATACGTTCACCGCGCTGCCTTCTTATCCTGATTAAATCAAAAATCTCGTCCAGCTTCCCGTTAATCTCAATTTTTTCCCGGTTTGATCCCTCAAAAAGAGCCAGGTTTCGCCTGCCCCCGATTAAAAGATCACATTCTGCGGCAATACTGCCGGTTACAGGAGGGAGATAATCGGGAGACCCGGGACCTACCCCTAAAACATAAATTTTTTCCACTAAAACTCCTCCATTATCCTGCGCGCTTTTTCGTCTTTGCCGAGCAAACCCCGGCGAAAATTAAAAAGCACCGTGCCCACCTTGACCTGGTTAAAGAGGTACGCTTCGCTCCTGTCGCTCACTTCCGCAGCCAGCCGGTTAAATAAACCTGCCCCGCCAAGGCCTTCTAAGATCTCAACCATGTCCTCCGTGGTCACCATTTCCCGCAATCTGGCAATTATTGCCGGACCGGCCCCGAGCTCGGCCGCCCGGGCGGCAAATATTTCAAAGCGGGCGTCGGCCACCCTGCTGTGGGTATTGAAAATACCGGCAGTGACCTTGATTAATTTACCAATGTGGCCGATCAGCAAAATTCTAGTGAATTCCAGTTCCAGGCAACGGTCCAGGGAAAAGCCGACCAGGTTGCCGATCTTAACTATTGCCTCATCAGGCAGCATAAAGTGCTCCCGGGCCAGTTCGCGCCCATAATTTCCGGTAACCAGGCACACGGGCCCTTCACAGTCATAACGGACAGTGCGCAACTCCATTGCCAGGGTTTCCTTGTAAGACTGCTCAGACATCGGCTCGACCAAACCGCTGGTTCCAAGAATTGAAAGCCCCCCTTTTATACCCAGTCTGCCGTTGAGGGTCTTTTTAGCCAGGCGCTCCCCGTCCGGGATGCTGATCTCGATAATCACCCCTTGCCCTTCCGGTAGGGCCGTCCCGCTTTCTTTCAAGATCATTTTCTCCGGTACCGGGTTGATCGCCGGTCGTCCCACGGCCACCTGCAAACCAGGCCTGGTCACCAGGCCAACCCCCGGACCCGTGGTGAGTTTCACACCGGGCTCGTTACTCTGCACGGCGCGGGCATAAATATCCATGCCATCAGTAATATCCGGATCGTCTCCGGCATCTTTTTCCACGGCACAGCTGGCCTGTCCGGCCTCAAGATCAATATCCTTTACCGCAAAATCAAGCTTTATTCCCACAGGCGCAGTAATACTGACTGCTTCCACCCTGGTCCCGCTAAAAAGCATCATCGTAGCTGCTTTCGCCGCAGCGGCGGCACATGAACCGGTGCTTCGTCCCCGCCGCAACCTGCGCCCTTCAGTTACCGTGTAATCAGGAGGCATTTAAATCATTTTCCCTTCATCGACCAGTTTCATCAGGGCATTGATCATGGACACGGCTACCGTACTGCCGCCTTTTCTACCCCGGGTAACTATGTGGGGGATATCACTTTCTAAGAGTGCCTCTTTCGATTCCGCCGCTTCGACAAAGCCCACCGGCACCCCGATCACCAGGGCCGGGCTTGCCTGCTTTGCTTCAATTAGCCGGAGCAGTTCATAGAGCGCTGTCGGCGCGTTGCCGATAGCATAAACTGCCTGCGGGTATTTTTCGGCAGCTCGCCTGACATTGATCATCGAACGGGTTAAGCCTGTATCAAGCGCTGCCTGCCTGGTTTCCCCGTCTCCCACCAGGCATTCTACCCTGCCCGTAAATTTTTCCAGCAAGGTCCGGTTAATCCCGGCAGCAAGCATGTTGGTGTCGGTAACAATCACCCCACCACCTTGCAAAAGAAATGTTTTAACCGCCTCTAAGGCAACCGGGGAAATTGCCAGCAGGTCGGCATACTCAAAATCGGCCGTGGTGTGAATAACTCTTTTTACAATCGCCGCTTGCGGGGGAGTAAATTTATTGATCCTCTCACCCAGCTCTTCTTCTATAATCAACATGCTCTTGTTCTCGATCCCAGAGGGGTCGGTTATAAATGTTCTCACTTTTCTCGCTCCGTTTCCGCGGCCCTTTCCGCCAGGATGTCGGCCAGGCGGGGATCCGGTCCCAGGGGCTTGCCCAGCCGCATGGACACGCCCGGAAATTCATCGCTCAAAGCAACAAGCGCTTCGGGAATATCCTCCTTGACATGCTGCCCCACCGCAATTAAGAATGGGACGACGGTGATGCTTTTAATCCCCGCTTTTACCTGTTCTCTCACCACTGCGGGCAGATCGGGATCGCTTAACTGCAGGGAAGCATAATCGACCCGCTCGTATTTGGTTTTTTCCCTGACCATGCCGGTTACTTTGGCCAGGGTTTCCGCCGCTTCCGGGGCCCGGCTGCCGTGCCCGAGAATAATTAATCCACTATTTTGCAAGTTCATACCTTCCTTTCCAACCTTCGCTATTATTTTTTATGCCCGGGTTTTTTTGCTCACCCGGTACTGAAAAAAACCGGAAATTGCGGCAAAACCAAAAAGCACCCCGGCAATCACCGGGCCTCTTGGCAAAGCTTCGTGTGCATCTTCACCAACTACATATTCCGCCCGGTGGCCAAAACCGTCATCTGCCACCAGCATTGCCGCTTCTTCAGGGTCATAGCGGAAGTAGCCCTCGTCGTCTACATCACCCCGGTCTATTTCAACTTCATCGTGGTCATAAACTACTACTTCAGCATGCCGGGAGATGCTGCCATCATCAAAAACAACCTGCACCTTGCCTTCTTCCACCGGTTCAATAAGCATTAAATGCGCAAAAACCGGTAAGGCGGGCAGGAAAACCAGCAGGAGACAAAGAATAACTAAGGTCAGTGTTTTTCGGGTCATTTCTGGTAAACACCTCGGTTAAAAGTATTAATGAAACTAGCTGTTTTTTTAAAATGTCCTGCCCCTTCCCGGCCTGTTGGCTTCAAAGCACCGGGAAGGGACAGTTTTCAAAAACCGGAGAGATTGCTTTTTATGCCTTAAGACCGGCCAGCCTTAAGGCCTGTGCCGAAGAAAGGAGTATAAGAAACGGCACTTCTCCGGGTGTTCACAAAGTTTTTTAGGTCCGGCTGTCCTTTGCGACAGCCTCTTTTTTGCCCAAAATTTCCGGCTTGGCTTTCTCCACCAGCTGCAGGGCAGCACCTGTGACTACCGCCTCAATTGCGATAAGCGGTAAATGGCCCAGGATTAAGATATTGATCACCGAAAAGGTCCCTTCTGTAAAAGCCATATCCGTCAAAACCAGGAGGACAACCAGCAGCAAAACAGTAACTGCCACCGACAATCCCCCCACCAGGGCACCGCGGAAAAAAACCGCCCGTCCGCTTAAGGTATGATAAATCCGGTAGGACAAAAGGGCCGGCACCGCTAACATCAAGGTATTGGCGCCAAGCGTGGTCAAGCCGCCGTGCTGAAACAGCACAGCCTGCAGCAATAGGCCCACAAAGATAGCCAGCGGAGCGCGCCGCCCCAGGATCACTCCCAGCAGACCGGCAAATAACGGGTGGATTGTTGAAGGTCCCACCGGAATGCTGATCAGGGACACGGCAAAAAATACGCCGGCCATCAGGCTTGTTTTGGGAATCTCTTCTTCTTTCATTCCTTTTACCGAATATGCCAGAGTTGCAGCGGTCGCTCCAGAGGTAACCGCCGCAACAGGCGTGCTTAATACACCATCGGCAATATGCACGATCACTCACTCCTCGATTAAAAACACTGCTTGCTCTAACTATTCAACCTTGACTGAGATCGGCGGGGTTTCGTAATCAACCGCGCCATCGTGCAACAGCTGGAACACCACGTCGGCCGAACCTTCATGCTCGCCGATAATATGGACATGGTCGCCGTGCAAATCAAAGCTGACCACGTCCTGGTCGGCTCCGTCAGCATAGTCAACTCCGAGGGCATGATGGTCGCCGTCGAGCTCTACTTCCTCTTCGTCTTCGAGGATATATGCGCCCAGGGAAAGATTATCCCCTTCTTCTACTTCAGGCAGATCACCGTGCCAGTGATCAACATGCACGTAAGCTACGACTTCGTCTTCACTGCGGTCGATCACTTCGAAGGTAATGTCCTCGTCATAATCGTGATCATGATCATGTTCCTCCTGTTCATCCACCGGTTCGGCCGCTTCTTCCTCGCAACCGGCAAGAACCAGCATTCCTACCAGCACTACAACTACCAACCACAAGCTCTTTTTAATCATTAAAATCCTCCTCTTTAAGTTTTGATTGTGAACTGCCACCGGGGTAATTTAAAGACCCCGGGGAAGTCCTATTTAAACCCGGTCTGCAGCGCTGACGCTGCTATTGATCTCGGCACAACCAAGGCCGGAAATGATCCGGTTAGCCTCTTTAACCGTGCGGGGATTGTAGCCACTGTTTTTAAAAACCTCGGCCAACATGGGCAACTGCAAAGAGGCCTCTTGCATCAGGTTTTCGTCACATAGCAAATCAACCGGACCTGCTTCTAATATCCGGCCCTCTTTCATAATCACTACTGCATCGGCCCACCCGTAAGCCAGATCTACATCGTGAGTGCTGTAGACCAGGGTTTTTCCCTGTGATTTTAATTGATCGAGGATCGTCCTAAACTGCCCGGCCACAACGGGATCAAGCCCTGAAAAAGGTTCATCGCAGGCCATCACCTGTGGACTCATGGCCAGAATACCGGCAATGGCGGCTCTTTTTTTCTGGCCCAGGCTAAGGCAGTAGGGCGGCCGCTCGGCCAGCTCTTCGATCCCCACCATCCGAATCGCTTCGGCAACTCTTTTCTCTATTTCTTCATCAACCAGGTCCATGTTGCGGGGGCCAAAAGCAACATCCCCGTAGACAGTGGTTGAGAAAAGCTGGTTGTCGGGATTATCAAAAAGCAGGCCCACCATCCGCCGTACCCGGGGCAGGTTTTCCCGGCAAACCGGGCAGTCCATTACCCTGACCAACCCTTCCTGGGCAGGAATAGTACCATTGAGATGGTAAAGCAGGGTGGTTTTACCGCTGCCATTGGTGCCTAAAATAGCCGTTTTTTTCACCTGCTCAACCTTGAGGCTGATCCCGTGCAAAGCCGGGGTGCCATCCGGGTAGGCATAACACAAGTTTTCTATTTCCATGGCATAATTCATCAAAGCACCACCTGTTCAAAAATCAATAAAGAGGCCAGGAAAACCACCGGCACTACCGCCATAACCAGGTCCACCTTTTCCACCGGCCTGGGTCGGCCGATCGGTATTTTCCCATCAAAACCTCTTGCCGCCATGGCCCGGTAAACCGTTTCCGAGCGGTTAAGTGACTTGATAAACAAACCACCAGCCACCTCACCATAAACCGGCAGCGACTGCCGGCTGAGCTCAGCCCTAAACAGACGGGCCTGCAGGGCCTTCAACGTAGTTTGCATCTCCTGGATAAATAAGAATCCGTAGCGGTAGGCCAGGTAGATCACGGCGGTAATAGCGGGCGGCACTTTTAAGTGTTCCATTGCCTCAAGCATTTCCTCGACGGGCTGGTTAAAAAAGACGTAAAGTGTAAAAGTCATCGCCGTCAGGGCCTTAAGTAAAATCAGGGAAGCCAGCTCTATTCTTTCCGGGGTGGGCGGTATGCCCGCTCCCAGCAGCAGGGGAATGCTCATCAGCGCCAGGAAGGGTAGAAGCAGGGCCAGTTTCTTTAAAAGCTGGTCTGCCTTAAGCCCACCCTGCACGGCAAAAAGAAGGGCGAAAGCAAAGGCCACTAAAAGCAGCCAGGGCGTACCGAGGCTGATTACGCCAAATACGAAGATAATCCCGGCTACCAGCTTGCTGCGCGGCTCCAAAGGCCTCTGCAGCACGGTCCGGTTTTGAGGATCGTGAAAATGAGCGCTTTTAGCGTGGTTACCGCCCACCTGTTTCCTCCTCCTTTCGGCTATCCCGGTAGTTTGCTTCCGCGCCTTCCGGGGCAGCTTCACCTCTACCTGAGACAGCCTGCCCGGACTGATCAAATTCCTGCTGCAGGTTAAACAGGTAAAGCAGGCAGTCCAGGTGAAAATCTTCAGTTTCCCGCACGGCGGTACTTTTCATATTTAAAATCGGTTCTTTAAGCATGGCGTTCATCACAGAACAGGTCAGGCTTTCTACGGCCTGTTTTTCTTTCTCGCTTAAACGCCCCAGTTTGCCTTCCAGGAATTTTTCCGTTTCTGCCTGCCGGATCCGGTCCGCTTTTCGGCGCAGGGCCTTGATCGCCGGGGCGATGCCCAGGGTTTTGAACCAGCTCTGAAACTCTTCCGCTTCTTCGGCAACCATATTGTCGGCCAGCGCCGCTTCCTTTTCTCTTTCCTTGCGGTTTTCGGCAACTACCGCTTGTAAGCTGTCCATATCAAACAGATAGACGTTTTTTACCTCCCGCACCGAGGCTTCGACATCGCGCGGTACGGCTATATCGATGATAAAAAGCGGCCGGTAACCTCTTTTTGCCATTACCTTCTCCAGGTCCCCGCGGCGCAAGATCAGGTGCGGCGCGCCGGTGGAGGTGATGATGATATCGATGGCCGGCAGGGTTTCCTCCTTGCGGCTGAAATCAACAGTCCGACCTTTAAAGAGGTGGGCCAGGTCTTTAGCCCGCTCATAAGTGCGGCTGGTGACCCGAATATCTTTCGCCCCCGCTTCAAACAGGTGCTGCAGGGTCAACCTGGACATTTTACCCGCCCCGATAACCAGGGCTGCCATCTGCTCGAAGCTGCCCAGTTCTTTTTTCAGCATCTCCACCGCCAGGTAACTGATTGATACCGAGTTATGGTTAATCTTCGTTTCCGTCTGCACCCGCTTGGCGCACTTGGCCGCCTGCTTGAACAAACCATGGAGCGCTTTACCGACGGCATCGGCTTCCACCGCTCGCTCGTAAGCCTCTCTGACCTGCCCCTGAATCTGGGTTTCGCCGAGGATCATCGAGTTAAGCCCGGCGGTTACCTTGAGCAAATGAGAAACGGCGGCCAGATCTCTGTAGAAGTAGAGGTTATCTTCTATCTCCCGGTAATCCACACCCCGCTTAACTTCCAGCAGATCGACCAGGGCTTTCTGCCCCGCTTCCGCGGCTTCCACGCAGGCATAAATCTCGGTCCGGTTGCAGGTAGATATAATTATGCTTTCGGTGACAACGCTGCTGCCGGCCAGGTAACGGTAGGCTTCCTGGGTATGTTTATCGGCAAAAGCTATTTTTTCCCTGGTTTCAAGCGATGCCGTCTGATGATTAATGCCAAGCACAACAATCTGCATCAGTAAAAACTCCTTAAGATATCATTTCTGAAGAGCCGTCTTGTCCGTCAAGATACCTTTTCACCACAGCAAAGGCTTTCTTTGCCGCCTCAACAGTTTCTTCTAAGTCGGTTTCGCTGTGCGCGGCGGAAATAAAGCCGCATTCAAACTGGGACGGGGCAAGATATATTCCCTGGTGGAGCATTGTGCGGAAAAAGTTTTTAAACTGCTCCCCATCGGAACAGGTGGCGCTTTCAAAACCGGTTACCGGACCATCATTAAAAAACATTCCAAACATGGAGCCGATACCGGCCTGGCTGATCTTAACTCCCGCTGCAGAGGCCGCATCATTTAACCCCACGGTTAGCTTTTGCCTTTTTTCTGCCAGTTGCTCGTAAACACCCGGCTCCTGCAGCATTTTTAAAGTGACAATCCCGGCAGTCATGGCCAGCGGATTCCCGGAGAGAGTTCCGGCCTGATAAACCGGCCCGGCCGGGGCTAAATGCTGCATAACCTCATATTTACCGCCGTAGGCGCCTACCGGCATGCCCCCGCCGATAATTTTGCCCAGGGTGGTCAGATCGGGATAGACCCCAAAATGTTCCTGCGCTCCGCCCGGTCCAACCCGGAAACCGGTGATCACTTCATCAAAAATCAGCAAAGCACCGTGCTGCTCGGTAAGACTGCGCAGCCCTTGCAAAAATCCTTCCGCCGGCAACACCATACCCATATTGCCGGCCACCGGTTCTACCACTACCGCTGCGATCTGTTTGCCCATTTGTGCAAAAACTTCTTCTGCCGCTTTTATATCATTGTAGGGTAGAAGGATGGTATCAGCAGCAGTACCGGCAGTGACGCCGGGGCTGTCCGGGCAGCCGAGGGTGGCGGCGCCCGATCCGGCCCGGATCAGAAAACTATCACAGTGGCCGTGGTAACAACCACTGAACTTGACTATCTTGTCACGCTTTGTGTAACCGCGGGCCAGGCGCAGGGCGCTCATTACCGCTTCAGTCCCCGAGTTAACCATACGGACCTGTTCCACCGCGGGAACAGCTTCAACAATCAATGACGCCATTTCAGTCTCCAGGGCCGTGGGAGCACCAAAACTGGTTCCTTTTTGCACTGCTTCACCGAGCGCCTCGACAATGCGAGGATGGGCATGACCAAGGATCAAAGCGCCCCATGATCCCACATAATCGATATATGCATTGCCGTCAGCGTCATAAACCCTGCTTCCGGATGCCCGTTCAATGAAAGGCGGTTTTTTCTCCACCGATTTAAAGGCCCTGACCGGGCTGTTTACCCCGCCGGGAATAACTTTTTCAGCTTCGGCAAACAGGGCATTTGATTTTTCTTGCATTAATTTATCCCTCCAGATTAAAGTAAGAGCTTAACTGATTAAGCTGCTGCATCATTATTTCGCCTTCTATAAATGCTTTCTGAGCCTGTTGAACATCTTCACCCGCATTGTAATAGCGGACCTTTTGCTTGATTTAACTTTTTACTTTCATGCTGCATCCACCCGGGTGAAGCCCTAAATTATTACAGGCAATTTCAACTTTCATGTAACCAGCAGGCAGCATCGGCCGCATGGTAGGTGATCACCAGGTCGGCCCCGGCCCGTTTCATGGAAAGGAGCTGTTCGAGCACCACCTGCTTTTCATCAATCCAGCCTTTTTCAGCGGCAGCCTTAACCATGGCATATTCACCGCTTACGTTATAGCAAACCAGGGGCAAGTTCACTTTCTCCCGCACCGCCCTGATCACATCAAGGTAGGCCAGGGCCGGTTTAACCATAAGCATGTCCGCTGCTTCTTCCACATCAAGAAGCGCCTCCTTAACCGCTTCCCTGACATTGGCCGGGTCCATCTGGTAGGAGCGGCGGCATCCGAAACTGGGGGCCGATCCGGCAGCCTCCCGGAAAGGTCCGAAAAAAGCGGAGGCATATTTCACCGCGTAAGAAAGGATCGCTGTATCGCTGAACCCTCCCCAGTCAAGGGCGTCGCGAATGGCCGCTACCCTTCCGTCCATCATGTCAGATGGGGCCACCATATCCGCCCCGGCCCGGGCATGGGAGAGAGCCACTTTAGAGAGCAGCTCCAGGGTTTTATCGTTATCAATCCTGCCATTTTCGACAACCCCGCAGTGGCCATGGTCGGTATATTCACACAGGCAAAGATCGGTAATCACCAGCAGCTCCGGGAAGCGTTCCTTGAGTGCCGCAACCGCCTTCTGCACCGCTTCTTCCGGGTCGCCGGCAGAACTGCCACGGGCATCCTTGTAGGCGGGAATTCCGAATAAAAGGACTGCCTTAACCCCTGCAGATAAGTTTTTTTCCACTGCCGCAAGCAGCCGGTCGACGGAAAAACGGTAGATACCGGGCAGTGAGTCAACCGGTTCGACCTTATCCTTGCCGTTTGTTACAAAATACGGCTGGATCAGGTCCGCTGCAGTCAGCCTGGTTTCTCTGACCAGGCTACGCATTGTTTCCGAACTGCGCAGGCGCCGGGGCCTTTTCGTTATCGAATTAATCACCCTTACTGCCTCCTTAGCGCTTAGCTTTGCATATAGTATGCTTTAATTGCCTCTATAAGGCCGTCAATAGTATAGTTTTCGGCTTCTACAGCTACCGTGAGACCACAATCCCTGGCTGTGGCGGCGGTAATCGGGCCGATGGCAGCTATAGCTACATTTTTAAAGAGATTATTTGCTGCCTCGCCAAGCATACCGGTTAAGTTTTGCACGGTAGAGGAACTGGTAAAGGTAATCATGTCCACTGCACCCTCGTGCAAAAGATTTTTTAAAAGCTGCCCGTCGCCTTCACCGTAAATGGTGCGGTAACAGCTAACATTATCAACCATGGCCCCCAGCTTTTCGAGGGATTCAGGCAAAACCGAACGGGCCAGGTCGGCCCGCGGCAGCAAAATCCTCTCGCCTTCGCTGATTTCGTCCTTGATTTGTTCCACTACCGCCTCGGCCCGGTATTCCTTAGGCACACAGTCAACCTGCAAACCCTTATCTTCAAGAGCTTCACGGGTTTTCGGCCCGATGGCGCAGATCCGGGCATTTTGCATGCACCGAATGTCGCCGCCTCTTTCCTTTAACCTGGCAAAGAAATATTTTACCCCGTTTTCACTGGTAAAGATTACCCAGCTGTAACCACTTAAGTTATCGAGAGCACGATCAAGGGGGCTGTAATCATCCGGGGGCACTGTTTTAATCACCGGAACCTGGATCGCTTCCGCCCCCAGTTCCTCCAGTTTCTGAGCAAAGTTGCTTGCCTGGCTGCGGGCCCGGGAAACGACAATCCTTTTGCCAAAAAGCGGCTTTTCTTCAATCCAGCGCAGGGTTTCGCGCATTGTCACTACTTCGCCGGTAACAATAACTGCGGGCGCTTTGAAGCTTTCTGCCTCCGCCCTGGCAGCAAGTTCAACCAGGGTGGCGGTAAGAACTCTCTGTCCGGCCCGGGTTCCCTGCTCAATAATTGCCGCCGGGGTGTCCGGGCCCAGTCCGCCTTCTAGCAGAGTACCGGTGATTTTTTCCAGGTTGCCCATCCCCATCAAAATTACATTGGTACCAGCGCTTTTAGCCAGGGCACTCCAGTCTAAATCAGTTTCTTCCTTTTCCGGGTCTTCGTGGCCGGTTAGCACACTAAACCCGGCAGCCAAACCCCGGTGGGTCACCGGGATTCCGGCATAAGCCGGGGCGGCAACGGCGGAAGTGATCCCGGGAATTATTTCAAAGGCAATGCCCCTTTCAGCCAGGTAGGCTGCTTCTTCACCGCCGCGCCCGAAAACAAAGGGATCGCCTCCTTTAAGCCTGACCACAGTCGATCCGTTTAGCGCTTTTTCAGCCAAAAGGGCATTGATTTCTTCCTGTTGCAGAGTGTGCCTGTCCGGCATTTTCCCGGCATAAATAATTTCAGCCTGGTCCGGGGCGGATTGCAGTAAGCTTAAAGAAACCAGGCGATCATAGATAATCACATCAGCCCTTTCAATGCACTGCAAGCCTTTCGCGGTAATCAAGCCCGGGTCACCAGGCCCGGCCCCGATTAAATAAACCAGCCCTTTATTTTCAAACCTATTCGCATTAGTTGACTCCATCACCAAAGCCACCTTCCCGCCTGATTTGCGCTAGCACTTCGCCGCAACCCTCTTTTAGCAGTTCTTCGGCCAAAGCTGTCCCCAACAATTCCGCTTCCCCGGGGTCCCCTTCTTTTTCGCCTGTAAAAAGCGCTTTCCCGTCCAGGGAAGCTACCATCCCGGTCAAATGAAGCTTAGTGCCCTTTTTCTCAGCCAGGGCACCAACCGGTAACTGGCAACCGCCTTCAAGCCTGCGCAGGAAAGCCCGCTCGGCATGCACTGCCACTGCAGTTTGCGAGCAGTTTAAGGCAGCGACCATAGTAGAAGTTTCATTGTCGCCTTCCTTGATCTCTAACCCAATCGCTCCCTGCCCTACAGCCGGCAGGCACAAATCAACCGGGATCCGGGCAGTAATCATATCCGCACAGCCCAGACGGTTTAACCCGGCACAAGCCAGGACCATGCCGTCGAAATCTCCCCGCTGCAATTTTTTTATACGGGTGTCAATATTTCCCCGCACCGGGCAAATCTCGAGGTGGGGATAATGATGCAAAAGCTGGGCTTTTCTGCGCAGACTGCTGCTGCCGATGCGCGACCCGGGCTTTAAACCGGACAACCCTGACACCTGAGCATTTGCAATAAATGCATCCCTGGGTTCTTCGCGCCGCATAATTGCCCCGATTGCGAGCCCGGGGGTAAGGGTTGCAGGCATATCTTTCATACTGTGTACGGCCAAATCGATTTCCCCATTGTGCAGAGCTGCTTCCAGTTCCTTGATAAAAACACCCTTATCACCGATCTTTTCCAGGGGAATATCAGTTATCTTATCGCCGGTTGTCTTGATTTCTACAGTTTCAACCAAAAGCTCCGGAAAGCTTTGCTGCAAAGCTTCACCGGCCATAGCGGCCTGGATCCGGGCCAGCTTGCTTCCCCTGGTACCGATAGTTACTTTAGTCATTCGCTCTTCTCCTTGTCATCTTCATAACTGTAATCTTTTAAAAGCTGCTCCAGTTTCAGGTCCAGTTCCGAACCGGGCAATTTTTTAAATTCCGCGAAGAAATCCTCCCCGGCAAGGTACTCCAGCAGGGCCCTTCTGTTTGAGCGCTCTTTAATGCGCTTTAAGGCCAGTTTCCTGGCTTTGCCCAAAAACCGGGCCAGGTCTTCATAACAGGGGTCCAGGCTTTCACCGATCCGGTCCCGCAGCCGCCTGGCCAGGGCCGGGCTTTTGCCTGCCGTGGAGACTGTAACCGTAAGCGGCCCCTTCTTTAACTGCGCCGGCAGGAAAAATGTGCATTTCTCCGGGTCGCTCACCGTATTAACGGGAATACCGCGACTGATACATTCCTCGGCAGCCCGCCGATTGATGACTTCATCCGCGGTAGCGCAGACAACCAGGAATTTGTGTTCAAGGTAAACCGGCCGGTAGATGTCGGCCTGGTAATTTATTTTTCCCGCTTCCAGCAAAGAGGCCAGTTCTTGAGATAGGTCGGGGCTGAGGACGGTAACCGCCGCCCGGTAAGCAAGCAGCGTATTAACCTTGCGACCGGCAACTTTCCCACCGCCGATAACCAGACATTCCTGGTTGTTTAAATCAATATGTAGTGGACAAAATGATTCCAACGGTTCAGGTCCTCCCAAGCAAAATTAAAAACTCCGGCCTTCGTCGATCCAAAGCCGGAGTCATGCTCATAAAAAAGCGCCGTGGTGAATACACTATGGCGCACTTTCCGCGACCAGCCCTTTCACTCGAAGGGGAACGTAGCGACACTCAGGCAGGTCTCCTGGCTTACAATCATCGCCTTCCCCTCCTTCCCGGTTTCTTAACCAGTGGACTCTTGGGGTCGGCTCCTGCTTACAGTGACGGGATCGCACCGGACTTTCACCGGTTTCCCTATTCACCCTTTGCGGGCACCTGAATGTATCTATTAAGTTTTAAATATAGTAGCATAGATATTTTTGCTTGTCTACAGGCATACAAGACTGGACTGAAAAATTTCGGGACACAATGAAATTTTTTATGCTTCATGTGTGATCAATAAATTAGCTATCAGTGTTAATCCGAGGAGCCATTTTTGTTTTTGCATTTTTCTTTCGGGGCTTCCATTTAAAAGCCTGACATTCATGTAAGTCTTTCTCTAAGTGCAACCATAAATACTTCATTTTACAGAGAAGCTCCGCTTTGTATATAGCCTGGCTATGATCAGCATCTAACTCCCTAATCACGGGCACCACAAAAAGTAGAAAGAAACTGTTTTCGATCAAAAATTTTCATTGTGTCCCGAAATTATTTCGGCATGTTATAATCTATAGAGGATTATTATCGAGAGTTGGTGTTAATTGTACTTAAAGTGTTACAGGTGGTTTTTAACCTCCCTGCTTATTCTCTGCCTTACGCCTGTGTTCATTGCCGGCTGCGCAGAAAAAGAAGCGGAACCGCTTCATGAACCGGCCGTGATCAACGAAACTGCCCTCATGGCCCGGACAGGCGAAAGTTACTTTTCTCGCTACGACGGTGAAAACTGGTCGGATATAATGATTAAAGGGGTTAACGTTGGCACTTCCCTTCCCGCCCGCTGGTACACGGAGTTTCCGGCCGACCGGGAACTTTACCGCAACTGGCTGGAAGATATCGCCGCCATGAATGCCAACACCGTGCGGGTCTACACCCTGCTTGATCCAGCTTTTTATACTGTCCTGGCGGAATACAACGAAGATCCGGATAACGATCCGATCTACCTGATGCAAGAAATCTGGCCCCATGACGATGTGCCGGATTTAAACTTTTACGACCGGGAATACTTAGAAGCCTACGAAAAAGAAATCAAGCTGGTTATCGATGCGCTCCACGGCAATGCCGATATCCCGGCCCGTCCTTACCGGGCTTACGGCAATTACTCAGCCGATGTGTCTCCCTACCTTATAGGAGTTTTAATCGGCAGGGAGCTTGAGCCCGACGAAGTGGAAGCAACCGATGAAAAAAACCCGGAAAAAGACGGTCATGCAGGTGATTACGTGGTGGCCACCCCCGGTGAAGCCTCCCCCACCGAAACCTGGATTGCCGAAATGTGCGACCTGGCCATGGCCCACTCCACCCGGGAATACGGCTGGCAGTACCCGGTGGGTTTTGTCAGCTGGCCGACCTTAGACCCGCTCGACCACAAGACTGAATACGAAGCAGACGGCACCCCGGGCTACAACATCCGCGAAACCGTAGATCCGAATATTTTTAGCGCAGGGACAGAAAACGAAGCCGGGTTTTTCGGCGCTTACCACATTTATCCCAACTACCCGGATTTTATGAATAACGAACCGGCCTTTGCCGAATATGAAGATGAACAGGGAACTTTCCGCTACAAGGGCTACTTAACTAAATTCATGGAAATTCACCCGCCCTACCCGGCCCTGGTCGCCGAATTCGGCATCTCCACCTCCCTGAATACCTCCCACAAAAGCCCGGACGGGTTACATCACGGAGGCCTGGATGAAACGGACCAGGGGGAAATGACCGTGCGCATGATGCGCTCAATTGTCGATACCGGTTATGCCGGGGGCATCATCTTCGAATGGACCGACGAATGGGCCAAGAAAACCTGGAACACCGAGCCGTTCATGGTCCCCTGGGAACGCCAGGTGCTATGGCAAAACGCGATGTGCCCGGAGCAAAACTACGGGATCATGGCCGTGGAACCGGGAGAGCGCGAAGATGAAGAGCTGTTCGATCCATGGCTGACAGAGACCGGCGGCCCTGCCTTCGCTCCCTTAGAAGACCGCCCCGAATCATTTGGGAAAATTAAGTCCCTGGAAGCCGGGGCTGACGAAGCTTTCCTGCACTTAAATATAGAAATAGCCCGGGGAGATAACTCCGGGACGAAAGATTTCCCCTGGGAAGATCTAGGCCTGGTCATCGGTATCGATACCGGTTTCAGCGAAGCTGGCGAATTTAAGCTGCCCCTGCAAGGTCTACCGGAATTGCCCGGCGGAACTGAATTTATGCTGCACCTGGCCTCCCCGGACAAAGCCGAACTGCTGGCGGTCCCTTCCTATAACCGCGGTGAATTTGCCTTCGAGCCGGAAGCTTCCCGCGAAGCAAAGTTTACCCGCATTGAAACCCTGGTCAACAGGGAGCGTATCACCGCAGACGGCAGGGTTTTTGAGGCGATTTATTCTGACGAAAGCAGCCTTAATCACGGTGTGTTTAACCCGGAGCACGAAGACTATGATTCGCTTGCCCACTGGCACAAATGTCCGGATAGCGCCCGCATCTATATCCGCCTGCCCTGGATGCTGCTCAATGTTTCCGATCCTTCCGACCACCAGTTGCTGCACGATGAAAGCAAGTACCGGGAACACCCGGCCCGAGATGAACTTTCCACCACAGAAAGTGAAGGGTTCATCTTTTACCCGGCCACCTACAGCAAAAAAGATGAAACCTCGTCCCTTGCCGGCAGTCCCGACCAGGTGCCTGAGGTGATTGATTTCGAGCCGCGGCAAGAAGATAGCTTCACCGAACAGCCCGCCCCGTATCGCTGGGAAGGCTGGGAAGAACCGGAAAGCCGGTTTCGCTTAAAAGAAAGCTACCAGATTATTGCTGAATATTTTGCAGAGCTCGATTGAACAAAAATTTAAGGTTTAACCATAGAAAAAAAGGAAGGTTTAAATGCGGCGCAGGCATGTTTTAGCGATTATTATCCTCTTAGCGGGTGCATATATCTTAAGCTGGCACCTGTTCCCAAAAAGCGAGATCAATATGCTGGTGGTGGATAAAACCGTGCCCCAGGCAGATTACCGCGAACACCGGGCCATATTCTGGATTGCCCGCCATAACCGCTTTACCGGCCCGGAAGGTGAGTTTTACCAAAAAGACAAAGATTACCTGGGCTACCACCCGGAAACAGGCGCCAAAGAGACCCTCACCAAAAAAGAGCTCGAAAACATAGCTTTGCTCTACCTGGCAGATACTTACGGAATTTACGATTACGAAGAAGGCCTGGAAGTATACGAAGAAAGGCTGCCTTACGAACACCAGGATATCGAGCTGCTTTACGGCGGTTTTGAGAAGGAAGAAACAGAAGCAATTAAAGAGTTTTCGAGCCGGGATAACCGCATCCTGGTTGGTGAACATAATATTTTCGGTTACCCTACCTATTTAGATCCGGAAGCGGCGAAAACTCTCCAGGAGCTCTTTGCAGTAAACTATGACGGCTGGCTGGCCCGTTACTACGACGATCTCGACCAGACCGCCTACTGGACCAAGGAACTCTACAGCCGGATCTACGGCAGGGAGTGGGACCTGGAAGGACCGGGAATGGTCTTCGTGCGAGAAGGGGTTCCCGACCTGGACTGGTATACCGACCTGGTCATCGTCGAAAGGGAAGATTTTAGCGAACCCTGGCCGGAGGTACAAAGCAGCGATCATGAATTGCTGGCCGGAGCAGCGCAGGCAGTGCCCTACCTTTACTGGGTGGAACTGCTTAAAATAGACCCGGAGTGCGAATACACAGAAGTGCTCGCTCACTATGAGCTGCCTCTCGAGGAAGAAGCGCTTGAACCACTTAAAACCAGGGGGCTTTCTGCCAGCTTCCCGGCAATGATCAAGCATAACCCGCCCGGCGAAGCGAAAAGGATTTACTTTGCCGGCGACTTTGCCGACCAACTACCCGCCCTGCTGCCGCCATCTTTAACCGGCAGCGCCTCAATCCAGCGTTTTTTCAGCTATCTCCCCGGCCTGCCGGTGCAATACCGTTTTTATTTCCAGTGGTACGAACCGGTGCTGGAAAATATCTTTGAAAGGGCAACACCGAAAGGGCAAAACCGGAATAACCATAACGAAAAGTGATAAAGGAAGTGAGTAGTGTGGATCAAAACAACCATAATTACCAGAACAGTAAAGGGAATAAACCCGGCTCGCCGGAAAACCAGGTTTCACTCCCTGCCGAAATGTCGGTTTTAGCAGACGTGCTCGACCAGGTCAGCGACGGCATCTACATTACCGATCCGGCACGTAACATTGTATTCTGGAACCGGGCCGCCGAAAACATCACCGGTTACCGGCAGGAAGAGGTGCTCGGCAAGCGCTGCGCTGATGATATTTTGATGCACACCGATATGGCGGGCAACCAGCTGTGCAGTACAGAGCTGTGCCCGCTGCACTCAGCAATGCAAAAAACAGGCGAAGCCACCACTACCCCTCTAACTTTGAAGGCCCTGCACAAAAACGGCTCCAGGATTGTTGTCGAGGTAAGCATAACCCCCCTGCAGGGGCCCTCAGGTGAAGTTATCGGCGGAATCGAAATCTTCCGGGATATCAGCGAAAAAGCCGACCTGGAAGAAAAAAAGGCCCGTTTTTTTAGTTCACTCAGCCACGAACTTAAAACCCCGCTGGCCAACATGCAAGGCTACTTAGACCTGCTGCTCGCAGGAGATGCCGGGCCGGTTAACGAAGTCCAGGAAGAATTCTTAACTACCGTTTACCGTGAAGAACAAAAGCTGGCCGGGTTTATCGATGAACTGCTCGACATGGGCAGCTTCGAAGGCACTGATTTATCCTACAAGCAAGAAATCGTCAACCTGAGCGCTATCTTAGAAAAGCTGACCCGCAGTTTCAGCGCCACCGCTAAAAGCAAGGGGCTGAACTTCAGTTATCATATCAACCCCGGGTTGACTCTGTTTGGGGACAGCGACCGCCTGCTCCAGGCTTTCAGTAACCTGGTAGGCAACGCGATCAAATATACCGAGGCTGGCAGTGTCACCCTGGAAGCCTTCTTCAACGAGGAACAAGACGAAATCGTCGTGACCGTCAGCGATAGCGGACCCGGCATACCGGAAGAAGAGCAGCAAAAAATATTTGAAATGTTTTACCGGGTCGACCGTCCGGATAACCAGGAGAAAAAAGGCACCGGGGTAGGCCTTTACATCGTTGAAAGAGTAATCAAGCGCCATGACGGACAAATTACCCTTAAAAGCGTCCCCGGCGAAGGCAGCACCTTCAAGCTGTACCTGCCCGGGTTTATCAGACAGACAGAGGAGGATTAAATCAGTGTCCGCAGCGAAGCAAATCCTGGTAGCCGAAGACGACCCCGGGCTGAACCGGTTAATTGCTTTTAAACTCAGCAAGGAAGGCTACCGGGCGTTAACCGCCTTTGACGGTAAAGAAGCCCTGCAAAAGGCTCTAAAAGAAGATGTTGCAGCTGTAGTGCTTGATATCATGATGCCCTTTTTAGACGGGATCCAGGTATTAAAAAGAATTCGTGAGAAAAAACCGTTCCTGCCGGTAGTGATGCTATCAGTGAAAAGCAGGGAAAGCGATTTAAACCAGGCCCTGGAACTGGGAGCCAATGATTATATGACCAAGCCCTTTCAACCGGAAGTGCTCATTGAAAGGTTGAAACAGGTTACGGGGAGCGAATAAAATAGTGGATCCTTATCTTTATAACCTGCTAATAATCATCGCGGTGCTTGGCGGAAGCGTGATCCTGATTTTTTCTGTGCTGGTCCTGGTCCGGTTTTTATCCGTCAGAAACCGCCAAAAATACCGGGAAAAAGCTGAACAGTGGGAAAATATCTACCTTGATTACCTGCACGGTGATTTAAGCCTGCAAGAAGCCGCCGCAAGCATCGGGGATGAAAAGCGCTATTACTGGCTGTGGCGTTTTTTTGCCCCTTACCTGGGAGCACTCAGCGGCGCCGACTTTGCAAAAACCAAAGACCTCTGCCGGGAAACCGGGTTAATCGCTCACTACCGCAAGAAACTTAAAACAGGCAGCATCCCCGGCAAAGCGCAGGCCGCCAGGGTACTCGGCAGCCTGCGCTGCCATGAGTCACTCCCTGAAATGCTGAGCTTATTAGAAAGCAAAAACCCCCTGCTGGTGCAAGCGGCCGCCCAGGGACTGGCCCGCTCCGGAAAACCTGAGACCCTCTTCCCGGCAGCAAGGGCTCTTTTAAGGCACACCTTTTTCACCTACGAAGGAGCCTCAGAAATCCTGGCCGGTTACGGCAGAGAAGCCTGCCCCTTGATTGCAGAGCACCTTAAAGAAGAAACAGCCCGCGCACCGGAACCGGTAAAAGATTCCCGGGGACGCACCTCCAGGAAAAAACTTCCTGGAAAGGAAGTGGATCATAGCATCTATCTCGCCATCATGATCGATTTGCTCGGGCATTTTCAATACCGGGAAGCCCTGCTTTTACTAAAGGAACTGCTCGGCAAAGCTGACGAAGAAGTAACCGTTCATATCTTGAAAGCCTTTCTCCGGCTGGGTGAAGTCCCGGAGGGATTTGACTTAAAACCCTTCCTTAAACACCATTACTGGGTAGTGCGGAACTTCAGCGCTAAAGCCTGGAAGCTGACCGGCGACCGGGAAGCCCTGCCTATTCTGGCAGAGCTGCTTAGCGACCGGAACTGGTGGGTTCGCTTTCATGCAGCTGAAGCCCTGCGCAGCGCCGGTGATGCCGGGCAAAGCATACTGAAAGAAAAAGCCGTAGAAGGAGAACAAAACGCTGCGGCTGTCAGCAACTACGCTCTACAACGAAGCGAGGGATGAGAGGAAAACATGGGAACCGCAGCTATCCTAATCATTTTCTACAACTTATTCGTCCTCTTTTATTTTATCGCCATTAACGGTTTCTACCTGCTGCTGGTACTGATCTCTTACCGGGGTTTACGCACCCGGCGGAAAGCCGAACAGGCCACCGACCGCTACCAGGTTTTCCGCTCAGAATTTTACAAGCCCCTTTCGATCATCATTCCCTCCTACAACGAGGAAAAAACCATTACTGAAACCGTCAATTCAGCCCTGTCCCTGCGCTACCCGGAATTTGAGGTGATCATTGTCAATGACGGATCTAAAGACAACACCCTGGGGGTGCTTAAAGAGAAGTTCAACCTTTCAATTTCAGCCCGCGATTACAGCCTGGATATCCCCTGTAAAACTATCCGGGGCACCTATAGTTCAGCCGATTACCCGAACTTAGTTGTAGTGGACAAGGAAAACGGGGGCAAGTCCGATGCTTTGAATGCCGGGATCAACACCTCCCATTTCCCCATATTTTGCAACATCGATTCCGACTCCCTGATCGACGCCGACTCCCTGCTCAAAGTAGTGGATCTATTCGCCCGGGACTGGCGCACCGTAGCCGCAGGCGGGACGATCAGGCCGGCCAACCACAGCCGCATCGAAGACGGCAAGGTTACTGCAATCAGGCTTTCGCCAAATTTCTGGGTGCGCTTCCAGATAGTCGAATATATCCGCGCTTTTTTGTTCGGCCGGACCGGGTGGTCCGTGCTAAGGGGGTTGATGATCCTTTCCGGGGCATTCAGTATTTTCAGGCGCCGGGCGGTAGTTGAAGCAGGCGGTTACCGGGTCGACACGGTAGGAGAAGACATGGAACTGGCCCTGCGCCTGCAGCGCGTAATGAAGAAATTAAACCGGGAGTACCGGGTAGTTTTTCTGCCGGATCCGGTCTGCTGGACCCAGGTGCCTGAAGATTACCGCGGCCTGCAAACCCAGCGCCGCCGCTGGCAGAGGGGACTGGCCGAAAGTCTATTCGGTAATTTTGAAATGTTTTTAAACCCTCAGTACGGCACTACCGGGATGATCAGCTACCCCTTTTTCCTTTTCTTCGAATTCTTAGGGCCGATCATCGAAATTACCGGTTACCTTGTCTTTATCATTTCGGTAGCCACCGGCCTGCTTAATCCTCCCTTTGTGCTGCTATTCCTTACCGCAGCCATCCTGCTGGGAATCCTACTTTCCGCTTCAGCCCTGCTGATGGAAGAAATATTTTACCGCAGCTATCCACGCCTGCGCGATTTGCTCGTCCTTTTCGGTTTCGCGGTGCTGGAAAACTTTTTCTACCGGCAGCTGCACAGCTGGTGGCGCTTCCAGGGATTACTGGACTTTCTTTTTAGAAAACGCGGCTGGGGTGTCCTTGCCAGGTACAGTTTCGCCGAAACCCCGGAAAAACAGGAAAAAACAGGAGGTTAAAAGACAATTTGAAAATAAAAGCTCCTGCAGATAAAAAAGAAGCAGGAATTTTAAAACTGCTTTGCCTGCCGGTAATAGCTATCTTAACCGTGGTGGCTTTATCTCTTTCAGGGTGTGAATTTGCCCCTGGAAGAGAGGAAGAACCGGAACCACCCGAAGAAACAGTGGAAGTTAAAAAAGATATTGCCATCCGTGATTACCGGGTTACCGGCGGTGAATATTTTCCGGGCGATCAAATCACTGCTGCCATTGAAGTAGAAAACCATACCGGTGAGACTGAGACCATTTGGGTCGGCTGTAGTATAGAAAATCCCCTGGGACACTGGTATGACCTGCCTGCTGAAAAAACCACTCTCGATCAAGGAGAAACCGCTACATTTAAGTTTACCTGGAAAGTCCCGGCTAAGAAGCAAGGAAATGAGCTGGTAAGCGGCTACCATGATCTGGTAATGGCCCTGTGGCCCGAACAGCCGGGTAAAGAAGGCTTGGAAAGATTAGACGAAACCAGGATCGAAAATGCATTTACAGTATTCAGGGACTACGAGAATTTTACCGCTTTTGATAAGGATAAATGGGAAAAAAGCAGCCACCGGTTAGGCTTAGGAGAGCTCAAACCGGAAAATGTGAACATTGCAGCAGAGATGCTGCAAATAACCCTGCCGGCAGGCACCCTAAACGGCGGGCAGCTTGAAACCAGGGAAACTGCCTGTCTATACGGATCCTACCGGGCATCAATGAAACTGCCCAATGCTCCTTCTTCGATAACCGGCTTTTTCCTTTACCGGCCCCCGGATTACTACTATGAAATCGACATCGAAGTAGTTAACGATCCGTCCGGCAAAATCTGGTTTACCACCTACGCCGAAGGAGAAAGAAGTAACACTCATGAAACCTACCTGGATTTTGATCCGACTAAAGATTTTTATGAATACCGCTTTGATTTTTACCCCGGGGAGGTCAGTTTTTACGTAGATGGTGAATTGCTAAAAACTTTTGAAGAAGGACTGCCCGAGGAGCCGATGAAGCTGATGATCAATTCCTGGTTCCCACGCTGGCTGGAAGGTATCACACCGGAAAATGACAGGGTTACCCTGGTTGAGTGGATAAAATATTAATGATCAGGTAATGGCTGAACCGGTCGATTAGCCTTTCAGCTACAGCCCAATTTTGGCTTGCCTGTCCTGCTTTTTTTTCCTCACCGGCCCGGCCGAGCAGTTCTGCAGCCATCATTTCCGCCTCAGCCGGGTCAATTAGCTCCCAGTAGAGCAGATCTAAAAGGTGCGCGTACAGAGAAGCGCGGCCGGAGAGCATCTTATCGCTGTCGAGCCCCGCCAGGCGCCGCCGGAAAACCGCTTTTTCCATACCACCCGGTCTTCCTAAATGGCAGTATTTTTCCCACAGGCTCTCCTCGTTAAGGCCGAAGCGGCTGATCCGGCGCAGCATGCTGCTGCAGGCATAAGCGCTGAAACCGTTTTCTGCAGATAAAGCCTGCTTGATTGTGTTTTTCACCACCCGCCCGGTGTATTCACCCAGCTTGCTGTGCTGCCCGGCATCGGTTAAACAGGTGGCTGCGGAAAGGTTGCTTACAATTATGGTACCGTCTGTGCCTGAACCGGTAGCCAGTCCGTTTGAGTAGCAGCTCGGGGCAAGCACCTCCTGCAAAGCAGCCGTCTTCGCCTCGGTAGCCGTAACCAATGCCCTGGCCAGGGTCCCTGCCGGCAGGGAGGCATCAATAAAAAGAAAGAGGTTGATCGTCCCCGGACCGGTGGGGCAGGGAAACCCGTCTTGTTCATGCCACAGGGCCGGGTCACCTGCCCGGCTGCCATTTACATCAATACCGGCGGTGGCTATAGCCGTCACGGTAAAATCACGGTAACTTTCACTGTTAATCTGGGCGTATTTCATTTTGGCGGCGGTGCTCAAGCCACTGGTAGTTTTGGGGTCGAGGGCTAGCTCCCGGGCTAAAATAGCAAGATGTTCGGTGTAGGTAGATGCCCGCATCCCGCAGCGTTCATCTTCGTTGCCGTGCACTTCGCAGTAATTAAAGAGGTAGCACAAATCCTCCCGGCAGCCCCCGTTCAAAACAGAGGTGCTTAAAACCCGCCGCGGTCCTGTAAGTTCGATGGTAAGGGATTTTTCGTCGCGGTTGAGCCGGTCGCCACCCGGCAGTATCAAGTATTCCATGTTCTTTATGATACCCTAACTGCGCTTAGATGTCACCGGTAAAAAAAACAAGTGCTTTTAAGGATATTTGAGGCTATAAAAAGTTCTGATAATGTCTGGAGGATGATAGCATTTTTCTAAGTGCTTAGCTCCCGGTTGCGTACGCCCTCAATTATTGCCTGGGAAATAGTTTTGCCACCCGTATACTCTTCACCGGAAAAATAGGTCTTCTCCACCCGCAGTTCGGGCAGGTTACGGGTATCTGTCTCCATGGGGTTGCCGCTTAGCACAATCATGTCGGCTAATCTACCTTCTTCCAGGCTGCCTCGCTCTGCTTCGTCAAAAGAAGTATGGGCAATATTGTATGTATGCATGCACAAAGCATCGGTTATTTCTACTGAATTCTCCGGTATAAAGTGACGGCAGGCGCCGCTAACCCCGACTAAAGGATCGGGCAGCCCCACCGGCGCATCAGAACCACCGCTAACGTTGATCCCCATTTCGAGCATCTTCTTGATTGGCCAGACATTGCGGAGGCGATCCCCTATAATGCTTTCCAGGTAGCCGGGCGGTTCGAGAGGTGATATCAAAAATCCCGGTTGAATATTGACCCCGATATTTAATGCTGCAATTTTTTCCATTGATTTTTCAGGGATCAGGGCGGCATGAATCAGAGTGTGGCGGTGATCGTTGCGGGGATAATCTTTAAGCGCCGCCTCTAAGGCATTAACCGCCTGGACCACGGCGGCATCCCCGATGCAGTGCAGCTGGATCTGCAGTCCGGCGCGGTTAGCCCTTTGGACAAACTGATTGATTACTTCATCCCGGTAAAAAAGAATGCCTGAGTTATTCTGGTTATCTGTATAAGGTTCCACCAGGGCGGCATCTTTCGTCCCAAAAGCCCCGTCAAGAGCACAGCTAAAACACCCTCCGATACGGGGCAGTTTGCGCTTCAGCACCTTTTCCAGCTCCATGGTCTGAAAATAGGTGCGAAACTGCAGCGGCGTACTCCTTGCTAAAAACCGGACCAGGTCCACATCCATATCCCGGGGATAACCAATCCCTTCGACAGTGTGGGCCAACCCGACCCCGTAAGCGGCCAGGCTGTCAATCCCCTGCAACAGGTAAGATACGAGTGTGGGTAAGGGAATTTTCCCTGATATAAAATCTACCGCTTGTAGAAAAGCTTCGTTAAACAGCTGTCCCGATTCTAAGTCAAATCCCCGCATACTGCGGATTTCGCGAGGCAAAATCCCGATAGCTTTAGAATTGGCTACGGCTGAATGACCGTCATAGCAGACCAAAAATACCGGCCTGTCTTTAACTATTTTATCCAGCTCAGAACGAGTAATCAGTCTTTTTTCCTTGACACTGTGGCTGGAATGGCCGTAACCAAAAAGCACTTTAGCTTTTTTATCCCGGGTTGCGTAATCTTTAATAATATCTCCTAGTTCATTAAAACTGGTCGCCTGCCGCACATCGAAGGTGGCGTTAAACACCGCCCAGTTGGAAAAATGAATATGACCGTCTCCGAAGGACGGCAGCAGGGCTTTCGAACCGAGTTCTACCCATTCATAATCGTAGTAATAGCCGTCCCGGTAAACTACGGGCAAGTCATCACCAACATAAACAATGCGGCCTTCTTCTTCAACCAGGTAGTTGTAAACAGCGCCTTTCCAGTTGCAGGTGACAATGTTTCCGTGGAAGATTTTCACCGGTAGTGCCTCCGTTCTTATTGCATACCTGTTTCAAATGTAGAAATTATATCACAATTTAAGGTATTCCGGCAAGATCGCCCATCATTTCAAAAAGCTTCCTGTTTTTTTGCTTCCAGTAATACTTAAAATAGGGGTTGCCCTTAACCTGACCGGTTTTACTTGACTTTTCAGCCCGGGCAAGGACCCGGTCAAGCAAATCGTTTTCTGCCTGCAGGGCATCATCCATCAGCCGGTTTAATTCTTCTTCACTAACTGCCCGGCCTCCTCCTGCGCTTTCATTTTCACCTGAACCTCTTGCCAGGGTGGCAAGCTTATTTTCTAGACTGCTTTCGAGTTGATCCCTTTCTGCCAGGTAACCGCTCAAATCCGCCACTCGATTTTCCAGGACAGCGCGGTGCAACCTCTCCCGCTTCAGCCAAAAGGCCAGGGCTTCCTTTTCCGCTGCTTCGTCAAAGGTAAAGTTTTCTGCAGCAGTCATCCAGTACGGCTTGTAAAGGGCCAGGCAGGGGGTAGAACCGCCGGTTAGCCGGTAAGTATAACGATCGCCTTTTAAATGGGCCACGTAGCTGCCGGTGGTGTGATCGCCGAAGATAAAGCCGGCATGCATACAAACACTGCTTAGCATGTGGCGCTCAAACTGCCTTCCTTCTTCCCCGGGCTCATGAGAGCGCAGGATTTTTTTCATCGTTGCAGGGGTAATCTGTCCCTTTTCCGTTTCCAGGACACACCCGGCATTGCTTTCGCGCCGGTTTGCCCCGCTAAAACGGGTGATCAACCGGTTGGTATAACAGCGGGCAAAATTAAAGTCGGCTTCTTTTTTACACCAGCCTTTAGCGACGGCGTTTTTGATCAAGTCAGGGTGAGCGCGATCGAACTCACTGCCAATGCTTAGCCGGTTAGAAATTGACCGCACGTCCTTTACTTTCTGTGCCGCCCAGTACTTACCCGCCGTCTCAAGCACCCAGGCAGATTCAGTATCAGCGATCAAAAAGGAGTTGTGGTAGAAAAACTTTTTTTCATAGCCGCAGTTGCCGCCCTGCCCGTAACGATCTAAAAGCTCGACTATCAAATCGACGGCTTGTTCACTCCTTTGGCAGCGCTCCAGGGCCAGGCGCAGCAAATCCATGCCCAGCAAACTCTCAGGCCCCTGTTTTTCCCGGGTAAATACTGCTTCATTGCCGATGTTCAAGCCAAACTCGTTGCCGCCCATTTCAGCGCCCCACATCCAGGAAGGCTTGAGCAGTAAAACCTCATAAGTCTCTCTGGCCTGCTCTATTTCAATATAGGTACACTTAAGCTTCTCGCCGGCCCCGTAACGCCTGCGGGGCACCCTGATCGTAAGCAGGGGCTCGTTGGGTTGGCGGTCGCTATTTTTAGCAAAGATTACCGAGCCATCTAAGGTGGCATTGCTCAGGGCTACCATGGTGTCGCACATTTTTAGCTTCTCAGCACCTTATCTTTTCCCCTCTGCCGGGGAAGTATTTTAGATTGGTTCTTGTTGCGCTATTTTTCTAGCCGGCACCGGTTTACAGTGCCGCCCTGGCCTTAGCAAACAAAAAGGCAATTACTCAGCCGTGCTGCCTTTAGACTGAAAGACATTGCAGGTAAAGCGGTTTAAAATGGCCTTTGCGGCAAAGGTTGTAGCCGTTCGGCCTGCATGGAAGCAGACCACTTTACTATAATTGATTATATCACACCTGTTTTGTCCGGCGGACCGGGATCTTTTTAAACCGGTCGCTACTAAAAATATAAAGAATTATTTTAGCCATCTCCCTGCTATCAGGTTAAACTGTTTGAAAGAAAAAAAGTGCGAGGCCGGCAGGCTTGATCAAGCCCGGCGGCCCCGCGTTTTGCATTTATACCACGGGAGCAATCTTTAAAGACTGCCCCCGCAAGCCATCGTTTTAATCTTTAGCACCGGAAACAACCACATCTGAAACTGCTTAGGATTAAGCTGTTTCTCTGGCTGCTTCTTTGGCTGCCTCTTTGGCTGCTTCTTTGATTTTCACTTCTTCCGGAGCATAATCGGCGCGCAGCGCCTTAATCAGGCAAATTATCATCAGCACTTCCAGGATTAAAACCGGCAGGCCGACTACCACCGCCGTAGTCTGCACAGCGGATAAACCACCCACCAGAAGCAGGATTGCAGCAATCCCGCCTTCAAGTGCGCCCCAGACAGCCCGCACGGTCCTGGGCGGGTTGAGGGCCCCTCCGGAAGTGAGCATACCGTTGACGTATGTCCCGGAGTCAGAAGAGGTGATGAAAAAGATGGAAACTACAAGAACTCCCAGGAAAATCAACATTTGACCGGCGGGGAAATTTTCCAGCAGGGCATAGAAGCCAAACTCTTCCCCGGCACCAACCATTTCGGTAAGGCCGCCTGCGCCAAATAGTTCAAATTCCATCGCCGAACCGCCAAATACCGACATCCAGATGATGCAGAGCAGTGACGGTGCCAGCAGGGTGCCACCCACAAATTCTCTGATGGTCCGCCCCCTGGAGACGCGGGCAATGAATGTCCCGACAAAGGGTGACCAGGAAAGCCACCAGGCCCAGTAAAAGATGGTCCACCAGCCCGGCCAGGGGTTCTGCTCAAACGAATCGATGAAAAAGGACATCCGCAGGAAATTCTGCATAAAATCGCCAACCCCGACAGTAAAAGTATCGAGGATAAAGATAGTCGGGCCGGCTAAGAAAACGACCACCATCAAAAGCAGACCCAAAACCATGGCGATCCTGCTCAACCACTTGATCCCCCGGTCAATCCCGGTCAGGGTGGAAGCAATCGCTGCCAGGGTGATCACGACAATAATCACTACCCCTACCCCGGCCGTTGCTTCAATGCCGAAAAGCATGTTCAAACCGGCGCCAACCGAGAGAGCACCTAACCCTAAAGAAGTCGCCAGGCCGAAAAGGGTCGCAAAGACCCCGATCAAGTTTACTATTTTGCCAATCGGCCCTTCGATCTGGTCTTCTCCGATCAGGGGCACTAAAGTAGAACTGAGCAGCATGGGGTAGCCCTTGCGGTAGGTAAAGTAGGCCAGCGAGCCGGCAATAACCGCATAAATTGCCCACGGGTGGATCGACCAGTGGAAAAATGAATACTGCATTGCCGTTCTCGCTGCTTCGGCTGTTTCCGGGTCTCCGTAGGGCGGTGCCATGAAATGGTTCACCGGTTCGGAGACGCCCCAGAATACGAGGCCGATTCCCATTCCGCAGCCAAAAAGCATGGCAAACCAGGTTAGCAAACCGTACTCGGGTTTTTCATCATCTTTGCCGAGTCTTATGTTACCGGTTCTTGAAAACATAAGATAAACGACAAAAACCACGAAAGCAAAAACCCCGACCAGGAATAACCAACCAAAACTATCGACCATGAAATCAAAGGCAACGCCGCTGGCTGCTTCCAGTGATTCCGTTGCCAGGACTCCATAAAGCAAAAAGACAACAATGAGAACCAGGGCAATCCAAAAAGTAGTGCCGGTATACTTGGGTTCATTTTGCATGTTGCCACTCGACATAATCTAAAACCTCCAGTTCAAACAAGATTTAAGCTTAAAAATCAATGCAATTTCATAGGAGAAAATTTATCACCCTGTTCTTTTTAAATAACACCTCCTTCAAATAAAGCTGATCTATTCATAAAACTGCCGTTATACTTGCTTTAGTAACCGGAAACTTTACTTATGATTCTTTCGATTTGCTTCGCTGCCGAATGATCCAGCGCTTCCGGCCGGTGATTCTCAATCAATTCTTTGGCCCTGGCCATAGCCTTTTCGCCCATGGTGAGGTTGCCGTTAGCGGACCAGTTCTGGTAAGAGGAGCGATCCATCAAACCGGGCACCCATAATTCCTGCTTAAAATTTTCATAGGTGTGTTTGTCGGTAACAAACTCACCCATCGGCCCAACCCGCTTGATCGCGTCCAGGCCCAGGGCTGTATCATCAACCCTGATTCCTTTCACCAGGCGTCTGGCATAACCGATAATTTCATCGCTCATGACCAGCATGGCCGGGTTGCTGCAGTTACCCCCTTCGGTGTAGCCGACGTCATGGATCATATTGGTACCACTCATGGCCGACATGATGATCGAAGCTGTCGCTTCCACCGCCGCCTGCTCATCAACAGTTTTAGCATCGGTGCAACCGGCAGTGCCCCACAGAGGTAACCCGTACGCGTGGGCCATTTCGGTCAACCCGGCATGCATCAGGTTAAATTCCGGGCACCCGTAGGACATGGCCATGGTTTTCATATCGGTAGCCCCGGTTACCCCGCCTATAGCAAAGGGCGACCCCGGAGCATTTAACTGGTGGATAACCAGTCCGCTCAAACACTCGGCCAGGGTCACTACCAGGGTGCCGGCTAAGGTTACCGGCGAAGTCGCTCCGGCAGTGGGCGCGGAAACATAAACTAAAGGCAGGCCCATTTTTGCCGCATAGGCCATTTTTTCCAGCGCTTCCCCGGTATGTAAAAGCGGGGTGTTGGGACAGGTAAAAAAGGCTAAAAAGGGCCTTTTTTGCAGTTCTTCCAGGCTCCCTGAAACAGCTTTGCACATTTCAATCACAGTCTCACAGTTTTCCACGTTAAAGCCCCAGTGCACCACCGGCTTAGTTGTATTTTCCAGGATGGCCTGCAGCAAGTGGAGATCGGCATACCGGGTAGGTACGTCCTGGATGGTCCCGAAGTCCATCACAAAGTCTATATTTTCTAAGGCGTCCATAATCCTTGCAGCGTTGCGGGTATCTTCTTTGCAGGGATACCGTCTTACTCCCGAGTAAGGATCAATTGTATGGGTCGTAGACGGCCCGGGACCAAAATGAAACTCTTTACCTTTAAAATCGAGCCTTTTACCAGTTCCCCGGTCATAGAGGGAAAATCCATCCGGCACTGTTTCAAGGGCCTGCTCCACCATTTTTCCCGGGAGGTAAACCCTGTTACCGGCAGTAGTAGCGCCTGCTTGTTTTAGCAGCTCCAAGGAGCTGCTTTCCTGGACCACCACCCCGACATCCTGCAGGGTTTCCAAAACAGCTGCATGGATTTTTTCCCGGCCCGTCCCGGAAAGAACCTGTAACTGAAGAGCCTGTCCTGTCTCGCTTTTAAAATTCATAAGGTCCCTCACTTTTAAATTAGTGTGATGCCGCTTCGGTCGCTCTTTTCCCCTCGTTTTGCACTCTCTATTGTGTAAATTTTTGCATAAATTATATTATCCAAAATGATTGTTATTTTACCACAAAATGCTGCGGGGCACCCGCTCTTCAAGCTGGTTAACCACCGGCGGGGGGACTGATTAAATTAACCTCACAGCTCCGGTCAATCAATGCTTCCTTGGGAACAAGCCGCTCCTCAACGGTAGCAAATAAAACCATCCTGGAACTAATCCCCAGCCGGGCAATCATCTCTGCCACTTTCACCGGACGGTCCAGTTCAATCACTTCCTGCTCCGCGAGGTGCGGATAAAGGTCTCTCAGGCAGCCTACCAGGTTAACGGTTACTATAAATTCGCTGCCGGCTTGGAGCTCTTCCCGGCCCTTTACCAACGCAGATCCACAACCTGTCCGTTATTTAAATTCCAGCGCTCAAGGGTCTCTTCGGTAGGCACGCCGTTTTTATCCCATCCCCGCTTTTCGTAGTACTCATCAAGCATCCGATCAAGTATTTCCCGCTTAATGAAGCGCCCCTTGTTCGGCCCGGTTGTAACCGGGTCCTCCGTCAACCGGCGGGGTGGATAATCATATTCACGCCCGAATCCTTCTATGTGCTTGACGTTAAAAAGCCTGGTCAGGTGCCAGATCCGCTCAGAAATTCCGATCATTGCTTCCCAGGAAACTCTGCGTCCGGTGATCAGCTCAAAAACTTCCTCGTAATGCTCAGTTTCAAAACCGATTTCCTGGGTCTGCAAACGACAGATTCCCAGGGCATCGAAAAGGGGGCGGCTGTGCTGCATGGAGATAACGTGGTCCACCTTGCCCTCGGGAGTAGCTACGCCCAGTTCACCGCTGGTTCCCGCACTGATCAGGGCACTGACATCGGCATCGGACTCAGAAATATCGTAGCCCAAAGCCCAGGAACGGTTGTGGTGGGCCCCGACATCGGCTGTCATGTACGAAAGCATCATCCCCGGGGCATTGCGGCATTCATAACCGGACCATTCCAACCCCTTGACCTGGATTGCGTACTTTTCTGACCCACCACCGAAAACTGCGGCGGCATGCTTAACCCCCTTAGAGAGGGGTTCACCGATACCCTCACGGGCGGCGATTTTTTCCAGCAGGTAGATCACATCTTCCAGGCTGCCGAAAGAAATATCCCTGCCCACCTCTTCTTTGGTGATTACTTTTTTCTCATAACATTCGAAGGCAAAAGAAACCACAACCCCGGCAGAAATGGTATCTAAGCCGAGCTGGTCGCAGACGTAGTTGGCATAAGCCACTTCTTCGATGCTTTCCAGGCAGCAGCTTCCACCCAGGGTAGCAATACTCTCATACTCGGGCCCCTCAACATAAGCTTTACCCACCGTTGTCTCCGCCAGGCCGTACTTCCCGCAGGGAGTGGGACAGCCGAAACATCCCTTTTCTGTTACCAAAAGATGGTCCCGGATAGCCTGGCCGTTTATGGCATGATGGAACTCAAAATATGAGCTCTGGAAATTGCGGGTGGGAAAAGCCCCGACCTCGTTGGCCCAGTCAGTCAGGCTGGCAGTCCCGTAAGGTGTCCAGGTTTTAAAACCGGGCTTACTGTAGCATACCCTGTACATTTCCTCTCCCTTTTTTTGAGCCCCGGCAGAGTCATAAACAGGCAGTGCCCCGGTTCCCCGCACGGCAACTGCTTTAACATTTTTCGAGCCTAAAACCGCAGCAATCCCGGTGCGTCCGGCCTGGCGGCCAAAATCGTGGGAAATACAGGCAAAGGCAACCTCATTTTCACCGGCCGGCCCGGTAGTGATAATTTGAAAATCATCGCCAAGCCTGGTTTTCAGCGCTTTTTCCGCTTCAATCGCTCCCTTGCCCCGCAGGCTTTCATCTTCGACCACCCTGATCTTGTCATCATCGATTATAACCGTGGAGAGCTTTTCAGCCGCCCCTTCTATGATCAAGCAATCATAACCGGCATATTTTAAATTCGGCCCAAAATGGCCGCCTAAGTTGCTATCGCCATAACCTCCGGTAGCAGGCGAAAGCGCCCCGAAGTGAGTCTTACCGCTCCCGGGCAGCAGGTGTCCGCTCAATGGCCCCGTAGCAACAACTACCAGGTTATCTTCACTTAAAGGATCTGTGCCCGGCTTCAATCTGTCATAAAGGATGCGGGCTACAAACCCCCTGCCGCCTAAGTATTGATCGCTTAGTTCTTTAGGAATGCTGCCTGCGCTGTAATCACCACTATTCAAATTTATTTTCAATATTTTACCGGCATAACCGTACTGCATCTTTATTGCTCCCTCCTTCTTCCTACGCTTCTGCCTCAAGGATTGCTTCTCGCGGACACAACTCGGCACACTTACCGCAACCGGTGCACTTGGCCGGATAGCCGGCATCATCTGTGATCATCACTTCAAAAGGACAGCTTTCTAAGCAGATCATGCACTGCGTGCAGCGGTTTTTATCGACCAGGTATATCCCGTTATGATCAACAATTGCTTCTTCCGGGCATGCCCCGGCACAAACTCCGCACTGGGTACAGTATTGAATCTTGTAGACCCCGGGGTCCGGAAACTCCCCCCTGATTTTAAGTAACGCCCGCGCGGGCTGCACTGCTTTGAAATTTTCCAGGGTGCAAACCACCCGGCAGACACTGCAGCCGGAACATAACTCTTCTTGCGTGGCAAGTTTCATCAAAAACCACCTCTAATCTGTAATTATTCATCTCTATTTCGTCGTTACAAAGCCATTGCTTGTATCGCCTGAAGCTCTTACATTTCAGGCCTGCCGAATATAGCATGAGAAAAGCCCGGCCATTATAAATAACCCTAAAATTCCCAGACGAATGCTTGTAATAATATTTAGGTCACACTACCGCCGGCTCCACGATTAATTCGCCTTTGTTAAACCTTTCCACGTTCATGATCTCGATGGGGATCGTCGTCTCCACCCCGGCTACGTTTTGGGCCACTAATTCGCCAAGCATGGGGGAAATCATGAATCCTTTCCCGCAACCAAGGGACAGATAATAGCCTTCTATCCCGGGAACCTCCCCTAAAACCGGCTGGCCGTCCGGTGAAATCCCGTAATGGCCGGCCCAGTGGCGGATAATATTTACATCTTGCATTACCGGAAACTGCTCGGTCACCTTGGCGGCAAGCTCTTTTAAAAACTGCCAGCTGCAGGTATAGTTAATTTTTTTAGGCTCTTTTGGGTCTCCGTAACCGGTTAAAACAGATCCGTTGGCCACCTGCTGAAAATAGGTGCTGTGGTGGAAGTTCATCACCAGCGGCTGCAGGAATGGCTCAAGTGGCTCGGTTACCACGATCTGGTGCCTTTCCGGCTCCACCGGCAATTCGTGCCCGACCATTTTGCTGATAAACTTGGCATACGGACCGGTGGCGTTGATTACGTTGGGGGTAGCAATTTCTCCCTTACCGGTAACTACACCCGTAACCCGGTTGCCTTGCATTTTAATTCCGGTCACCTCGGTGTGGGTATAAATCTCAACTCCCATCCGCTTAGCCGCCCACATGTAAGCATCGGTCACTTTAAAAGGATTGGCCTGGCCGTCTTCCATGCAGATCGTCGAGGCAATGACCCTTTCAGTGTTCAGCGCCGGGGCAATTTCTTTGACCTCTTCTAAGGAAAGGTACTGCACCGGTATATCCAGCTTCCGCTGCAGGGTTAAATTGTTCTTGAGCATTTCCGCTTCTTCTTCCGAATAGGTCACCATCAGGTAGCCGTTCTGCCTGAATTCGACATCGCCGGGATACTCCAGGGCTTCATTCATAACTTCAAAACGCCGGATGCTGTGCTTGGACAACAGGCAGTTCATTTCTGTGCCCCATTGCTGCCTGATCCCGGCAGCACAGCGGCCGGTAGAACCACGGCAGATGTAACCCTTTTCCAGAAGAACCACATCTTTAAAACCAAGCCTGGCCAGGTTATAAGCAGCGGAACAACCGATCGAACCACCACCGATAACGACTGCTTCAGCTGTCTTTTTCATCTCGTTCCACTCCTAACACTGAGCCGAATTGGACCGGTTTGGTCGGCGGACGGAAAGTGGGCAGTTCAATTTCAGCCGGGTCTTTGCCGGCTGCCCTGGCCAGCTCTTTCAATAAATGCCGGCGACAGGTCCGCCCCTGGCAGGCGCCCATCCCGATCCGCGATATACGCTTAATCTCTTCAAAACTACCGTACCCTTTTTCAATCCATCCCCGGACTTCTTCTGCGGTTAAATCTTCACAGCGGCAAATAATCGTTTTTTCTGTCATTTTGGCCCACCCTTTCTGGTAACCGGATTTCAACCAAATCCTTACCCGATGCTGCGCACTTCAAAGGCCAGCTCTTTCGGCACCACCAGGCTTATGATGTAGGCGCCATTTTTTTGCGGAGAAGAGCGCACTTTCTTCACGGTAGCCGGCGCCACCGCTTCTCCTTCGCGGTTTAACCCCCTCACTACCGCCCCCTCCTCCGGTACAGGTGTAAACTCCCAGGGGATCATCACCAGGGCTTCTTCTTCAGAATAGCTTTCATCCACCACGAATATGGCCAGCCCCGGGCATGCGCTGATGCATACCCCGCAGCCGTTACACTTGTCAAAATCCATCTGCGGCAAATCATTAATATCGGCAAAGGGAAGGATACAACCACTATTACAAGCGGTGTGACAGGGATCACAGGGGATCTCCTGGAAACATTCGACAATGGCAACCGCCCCTTTTGCGAGCCTTTCTCTTGAAGGTTTCACCGACTCAATTTGTTTTTTCGTAGGAACACCGCTTCGAGAAAGCATTTATCCGGACACCTCCCCGGGATGGGGTAATTTTTCAAGCCCCCGGCGGGTTATTGCTCCGGCGGGCCCGTTTCTTAACTTGGCCAGTTCTTCCCTGGCGTTAGCTAAGTCTTTTTCGTACTGTTCTTTTCCGTAACCAAGCCCTGCCGCTGCAGCCATACCGGCAATTTTTCCCTCCACCATGGCAGCGCTTGCTTCTTCGATGGCCCCGGCATCACCCGCTACAAAAATCCCGGGCACCGAGGTTTCAAATGTATCGCTGCGCAGGGGGACATGCCCGCCAAGTTCAGGGACATAAGCCATTTGGCAGCCGGCCTGGAAAAGAATTTCTGTCAAAGGAGCTAGCCCCACTGCCAGGCAAAGCACATCAACGTCTAATTCTTGCTCGCTGCCCGGCAGAGGATTCATCTTTTCATCTATTTCTGCAAAAACTATTTTTTCGAGCTGTTCAGAACCGAAGGCGGAAACAACAGTATGTGAAGTGTAAATCGGCACTCCCATGCGGCGCACCTTGGAAGCGTGGACATGGTAAGCGCCTATATCGGGCATCGCTTCAATGATTGCCGGCACTGCCACCCCGGCCTGCAGGAGCTGGTAACTAACAATCACCCCGATATTGCCCGCGCCGACCATGGCAACCCGATTACCGGGGACCACCCCGTGGACATTCATCAGCGTCTGCACCGCACCGGCACCGTAGATGCCCGGCAAGTCGCAGTTGGGGAAAAGCAGGGTATTTTCCTGGGCCCCGGTGGCCATGATCAAAGCATCGTAAGCGGCCGGCAAGATTTTCTTGCCTCTTTCCAGGGGAACCACCCCGTCTTCGTAGTAACCCAGGGCGGTAGTATCCTCGAACACTTCGATCCCGGGATGATCTTTAACCGCGGCATCCAGGTTTTCTGCGATCTTGAACCCTCTTTCCGCGGCATAATGTTCTTTTGATCCAAAAAACATATGGGTTTGTTTGAGCAGCTGCCCTCCTAAATGGGCATCCCGCTCCACCAGGGCAACTTTTGCTCCCCGGTCGGCCGCCTGCAGGGCGGCCATTAAACCAGCCGGGCCACTGCCGATCACTAAAACTTCGGCTCTATACATTTAGCTCCCCCTTCCCCTGCTGGGTTTCTACGACCATGCCCTCACGCAGCGGTTCCGTGCAGGTGCGCACATTCGGCACCCCGTTAACCCTCATATTGCAGGAAGCGCAGTTGCCGATAGCGCACCAGAACCCCCGCGGCCGCTGGTGAATTTTGCTGCGAGAAAGTACTCTCACCCCGGCAGCGTGCAGGGCGGCGGCAATCGGCTCTCCTTCAAACCCCTGCAGGGTTTGCCCGTCAAACTGGAAATTAACCTTATTCCCTTTTTTAAACTCAAGGAGAGGATGTTCTTTGATCCGCATATTTTAGAGCCCTCCAAGCTACAACGATTTTTAAAAACGCTGTTTATTACCCTGTTTTTAATAATACGCAAATCACATGCCACTATTGTTAATGATAGGACTACAAGCTTAATCCCGGGGAAGAAACTTGCAAATAATCCCGCAAAATGAGCTTTAGGGGCAGGAAGTAGCCCTTCCGATCCAGAAGTATTTATAAGAAGAACAAGTACGCATTGCCATGACAACTGCAAAATATATTTGCACCAAATTTTTTAACAGCAGGCTGCATTAGTGATCAGGCGCCTGCATAATATTTTTGCACTGCAAAATATATTTGCATTAACCTTACATCCTTACAGGGAGGCAAATAAGTGAAAACCGACTCCGGGAAGAAAAAGAACCATAAGCCAGGGGGCACCTCCCACAAGGTGACCAGGTTATCCGAGGTGGAACTGGAGAAAATGATCGATTCAATCGACGAAGCAATAATCGGCTGCGACAAGAACGGCCTGGTCAATATCTACAACCGGGCCAACGAGCGCCGGGAAAAAATGAGCCGGAAAGATATCCTGAACCGGCCGGTTAACGATATCTACGACTTTCACAGCGGCCAGAGCCTTTTGTTGCAGGCGATCAGGGAAAGAAGAGCAATCATCGATCAGTACCAGGAATACACCCTCTATGACAGCGGTGTTTACGTAGAGATTCTCTGCAGCACGGTGCCAATCATGGAAGGCGACGAGATAATCGGCGCTGTTTCGGTAATGAAAGATTACTCGCGGGTGAAAAAGCTTTCTAAAATAATCATGGATTTGCATTCAAATTTGCTGGAATCAAACCAGAAAAAAGCAAGTAAACCGGGAGGAGCCGTCGCTAAACATTATTTTTCTGATATAATAGGAAATAACAGCTTGCTCCAGGAAACGCTGCAGTGGGCCAGGAAAACGGCGGCAAACGATTTGCCCGTACTAATTTCCGGCGAAACCGGGACCGGGAAGGAGTTGCTGGCCCAGGGCATCCACAACGCCAGCAACCGGGCAGACCAGCCGTTTATCGCCATCAACTGCGCAGCAATCCCGGAAAATCTGCTGGAAGGGCTGCTTTTTGGCACTGTTAAGGGCGCATTTACCGGGGCAGTAGACAGGCCCGGCTTGTTTGAGCAGGCTTCAGAGGGTACCCTGGTGTTGGACGAAATTAATTCGATGAGCCTGGCTTTGCAAACCAAGCTGCTCAGGGTGATCCAGGAAGAAGCCGTCAGGCGGGTCGGTGACGTGAAGGAACGAAGCATCAACACCCGCCTGATCAGTATTGCCAATACTGATCCGCTCCAGGCAATCAAAAAAGGTGCACTACGTGAAGATCTTTATTACCGGATTGCCTACATATCACTGCACATGCCCCCCTTGAAGGAAAGGTTGGACGATTTGCCGATCCTGGTTGATTACTTAATCGGTAAATACAACCGGAAACTTAACCTCAACGTGCAGGGCTTGTCTGCTGAACTGCTTAACCAGGTTGAAAAATACCCGTGGCCGGGCAATATAAGGGAGCTTGAACAATTCCTGGCTGCCGGGATGAGCGCCCTGGACAGCGGTAAAAACATAATCGGGTTGAGTGACGTCCCGCCTAATATCAAGCGTAAGTTTAGCAGCGGCCAATCAACCAAAGCACGCAGGCACAATAACTACAACCTGGATGAAACCTTAGAAAAAGTGGAAAGGAGGGTGGTTGAAACCGCCTTAAAACGAAACAACTGGAATGTCTCAAAAACTGCTAAGGAGCTGGGCTTGAGAAGGCAGAGCCTCCAGTACCGGATTAAGAAACACTCCCTGGAACTTCCTTGAACTTGACTATTCAGCCATTTTTGCATTAAACCCGGCAGGCTTGAAATAAAAGCTCATGGTGGCACGATCCTTGCAAGAGTAAATAGCATGGATCGTCCCCGGCTTATACCCGTTAATCCTACCGGGCATGCTTAGCAAAAGTTGGATGATAAACAAACCGCCTCCGGGAGGTGCTTACCAAAGGAACCAACCTTTATCCCCTGCCCAGGCGGATAAATGATTTAAGTGTGTTAAAAATTAGAAAGGAGATTGATTATGTACAAACATTACAAAGGCGGCAGTTTTAAAGTATTCAGCGACGAGGACATTAAGCAGGTGCATGAGGCTACAGTTTACCTGTTAGAAAACGTAGGCTTAAAAATCCACAACGATACAGCCCGGCAAATATATAAAGATAACGGGGCCAACGTAGACGAAGAAAACAAGATCGTCAAGATCCCCCGGGCGATGATCGAGGACGCTATCGATTCTAACCCGTCAAAAATAATCCTCTGTGGCCGGGAAGAAAAAAATGACCTGCATTTAGAAGGAGCCAACGTCCACCTTGGCACCGGGGGAACCGTTTTAAACACCCTCGATCTCGACAGCGGCGAAAAAAGGCCGACCCAGGTAAGAGACGTGGCCGGTTATGCTAAAATGACCGATGCGCTTGACAATATCGCCTTTTTCGTGATCAATTGCTATCCCGACGATGTACCCACTGAAGACGTGGACGTAAACCGGTTTTACCATTCCTTTGCCAACACCTCCAAGCATGTCATGGGCGGCATTTACACGATGGACGGTCTGCGCTCGGTCATTAAAATGTCTGAAGACATTGCGGGCGGCAAGGACAAACTGCGTGAGCGCCCCTTTGTTTCCTTTATTACCCTGATGATGAGCCCGCTCTTAATGGAGGTCACCTATACCGATTTCCTGATCGAAGTAGCCAAGCACGGGCTACCGCTGGCCACCCCATCTGAACCGCTCGCCGGGGCGAATGCGCCGGTAACTTTAGCCGGGACGATCACGATTAACAACGCTGAATCTTTAGGCGGCCTGATCCTGACCCAGCTGGTTAACAAGGGCAATCCCACTATATACGGTTCCACCTCGAGCATCATGGATATGCAGACCGGCACTTACGTAGCGGGCTGCATTGAATCGGCCCTGATCAACGCAGGCTGCGCCCAGATGTCACAGTACTACAAGATCCCGATGTACGGGACCGGCGGCATGTCGGATTCCAAGGTAGTCGATGCCCAGGCAGGCTATGAAAGCGCGAACACCGCCCTCACAGTAGCCCTGTCCGGATGTAACTTTATTCACGATGCTTTCGGCCTGATCGAGTTCTGCAACACCCTTTCCTATGAAAAAATGGTTATCGATAACGATTCCGTCGGGATGGCCCTAAGAGCCGTAAAAGGTGTGGAAACCAACAAGGAAACCATCGCCACTGACGTGATTGAGGAAGTCGGCCCGGCAGGTCATTATCTCGACAAGGAACACACCTTCAAGCATGTGCGCGGTGAGTTTTACATTCCCTCCCTGGCTGACCGCAAACCGCGCAGCATTTGGGAATCGGAAGGATCAAAAGATGCCACCACCAGGGCACATGAAAAAGCCAGCCAGATCTTAAAAGAACACCAGTCGCTCGGCTTTACCGAAGACATGGAAAAATACCTGCGTGAAAACTACAAGGGGATCAAATAGCCCCGGGAAAAAAGACAAAAGCACTGAAGGGACGGGGGTTTACCCACCCGTCCCTTTTTGTATCATCAGTTTCTCAGCCGTGCCACTTTTGGACTGGTGACGGCTCACCTGAGGCTAATGGCAACGACTCAGCTGCAGGCTAAGCTAAACTCATGCCAGGCACTAATTGTTCAAGCTGTGGATCGGTG
>CAYXQO010000009.1:0-60603 GCA_964467475.1 uncultured Syntrophomonadaceae bacterium | reverse complement strand
GCCAGGGTTGCCCGCTAATGCCAAAAAAGTGCCAAGGGGACGGGGTTGTTGACACAAAAAAAGTGTCAACAACCCCGTCCCCTTGGCACACGGTGAACGCAAGAACAAAGGAAGGTAGGTAATCATGAAATATGATGCTGTGATTGGCCTCGAGGTCCATGTGGAGCTACTTACTGACTGTAAGCTTTTTTGCTCCTGCCCAAATCAATTTGTCCATGAACCAAATATTAATACTTGCCCGGTTTGTCTCGGCTTTCCGGGAGCTCTTCCCAGGATGAGCAAAGAGGCTTTGAACCAGGCGTTGACCGCCTCGGTGGCCTTAAATTGCGAAATAAATTTATTGAGTTATTTTGACCGGAAGAACTACTTTTATCCGGATATCCCTAAGGGTTACCAGATCTCCCAGTACCATGTGCCCCTGGGGTGCAGCGGATACCTGGTGATTGAAGATGATCAGGGCCATGAGAAGAAGGTGGGGATTGAGCGGGTCCACATGGAAGAAGATGCCGGCAAGCTAATGCATGGAGAAAGCGGCACACCGGGCGAAAAATATTCGATGGTGGACTACAACCGGGCCGGCGTGCCCCTGATTGAAATTGTCACCGGACCGGATATCAATTCCTCCGGTGAAGCCCGGCGCTACTTGGAAAAATTGAAAAGTATCCTCCAGTATGCTCGTGTTTCAGATTGCAAAATGGAGGAAGGGAGCCTGCGCTGTGATGCCAATATTTCACTGCGTAAAGGAACTGATCAGCCTTACGGGGTAAAGACGGAGCTTAAAAATATGAATTCGTTCAGGGCAGTGGAAAAGTCCCTTGAACATGAGATCAAGCGACAGGCGGCAATCTTAGATCGCGGTGAAGTAGTAGTTACCGAGACCCTGCGCTGGGACGAAAGCAAACAGGAAACAATCGTGATGCGCGGTAAACTTGAAGCCCATGATTACCGTTGTTTTGCCGATCCCGAGCTGGCCCCGATCGAGCTGACCGCGGAAGACGTAGATAAGGCCAAAGCAGCACTCCCTGAAATGGCCGATGCCAGGGCGGCACGTTTTGTCAAAGATTACGGGTTGCCGGAATATGATGCCGGTGTGCTCACCGCTTCCCGCAGCCTGGCCGACTATTTTGAGACCTGCCTCGAGCTTTATAACAACCCTAAAGAGGTCAGCAACTGGGTAATGGGTGAGTTTTCAGCTCATTTGAACGATGCCGGACTGGAGGCGGACCAGGCTTCTTTCAAACCGGAAGATATGGCTGAATTGCTTAAAATGATCGACGAGCAGGTAATCAGCGGCAAAATTGCCAAGGAAGTGTTGGAAAAAGCTTTCCAAAGCGGTAAACCGCCCCGGGAGGTAGTAGAAGAGGAAGGGCTGATGCAGATTTCCGATCAGTCTGAGCTGGAAGCGATTGTCGAGCAGGTAATCAGCGAAAACCCGGACAGTATTGAAAGTTACCGCGGGGGCAAGAAAAAAGCGCTCGGTTTCCTGGTCGGCCAGGTGATGAAGGCAACCGAAGGCAAGGCCAATCCCCAGCTGGTCAACGAGCTGTTAATCAAAAAAATCGGCGAAGGTGATTAAATCTCTGTGCAGCTGCTTAGCCCACCACCTTGTTGTTAAAGATACGGTAGCTCACGGCGTTGACGATTAGGGCATATCCGAGCCCGATCCACAGGTAAAGATTGTAATTTAAATAAACCAGGTCATCTCCCCGCACGGTGGCGCTGATCATTTTTGCCGGCCAGAAAGCGGGGACAATGCCAAAGAAAAGTTCTTTTGCATCGGAAAAAGCCAGGGAGATAACTGGGATAATGATAATCATGCCCATCAGTTTCATGATGGCAAACCCTTCGATTTTATTGCGGGAAAAAATGTTTATGATCAGGCCGGTAACCGGAGCGCTTAAAGAAGTGAGTCCGGCGATTACTATAATTTCACCCCATGATAACGCAAATATGTCGGAAAACCAGATCACGAATATGCAGGCGGCGAATGAAAAAATAATTACCATGATCAAGCGGAAAGACATGAACTGGTTAAAACTCAGCGGGGTGACGTTGATCGAATCGATTATATTGTCGTCGCGGTCTTCAAGGATGGCAAAGCCGATCAAAGCCCCGAAGGCAATCGGGGTGATCATGGTTAAGGCAGCCAGGATAAAGTCGGCGTACGGTTCGATAGCAAAATCGCTGGTTTCGGCAATTGCCGGCAGGGCGTAGCGCCCGATTAGCCCGAAAAGAATTGGGTAAACCAGCATGAACCGCATCATTTGGTCCCTGGTCCACTTTTTAAATTCACTGACAAAAAATGTGCTGTACAAAGCCTTACACCCCGCTTTCTCTCACTGCAAATTGTTCAAACCGTTTTAAAACCATAATATAAAGAATTACCGATCCCGCTCCCAGGTAGCTGAGTGCGTAAATAATTTCCCATAGTTCTACTTCTCCGGTAGAGGCGTAAAGCAGGATCATTGCCGCCTTGGTGGGTGCGATATAAAGGATCATTTCTACCAGTTCATGTTCGAGGATCCTGATATATTCTAGCAGGACCGGAATCATGAAAATAAACATGTACTTCATCATGTTGATTAAAAGCCCGGTAAAATCGCGGGAGCTGTAGGTTAAAAGAAAACCGACCAGGGAATGGAAAAGAGCGGTTAAGATTACCGCGCCAAGCAGTGCGGCAAAATTTAAAGCGATTTCTTTAAAAATCATGACGTAAAAGTATAAAATTATCAGGGTGATCACGCTGCTTAAGACGGTGACCACCGACTTGGTCAGCAGGTAGTCCTGTTTACTGATCGGAGTGACCAGCATGGTATAAAGGCTCCCTTCCTGCCTTTCAAAAAAAATAGTTACCCCGACCATTAATATAGCCATCGAGGTGGCGTCAACATAGATTAACATTGGAAAAATAAAGGTGATATCGGGGATTTCGGTTAAGTAAAGCACCCCGATCCAGAGAAAAGCCACCACGGCGCTGGCGGTTATAATGTTATAGCGCTGCATTCGCTGCAGTTCACCAAAAAGAAGAATCAAAAAGTTAGCCATATTTTTCCACCCCGGTAATCTTGATGAAAATATCATCCAGTGTTGTTTCCTGGCTGTGCATGGAGACGATCTTTTTGTTGCGTACCAGGTTGAAAAAGTCTTCATTGCGGCTTAAGGTTTCTAAGTCAAAAGAAGCTCTTTTAGGGTTATTTCCTTCGACATATTCCACTTCAAGACTTTTTTCTCCGTGTTTCATTTTGAGGTTTTGCGGGGTGTCGATTTCAGCAATCTTGCCATCGGCCATAAACGCAACCCGGTCGCAAAGTTCGTCGACATCGTTCATCAAGTGGGTACTTAAAAGCACTGTTCCTCCGTATTCACGGTATTCCTTGATCATCGCCTTTATAGTGCGGGCATTAGCCGGATCTAAACCGATGGTTGGTTCATCGAGGAAAAGCACTGCCGGTTTGTTCAAAACTGCCCGGACAAAGTTGAGACGCACTTTCATTCCCTTGGAGAATTCATCCACCTTTTTCTTGCGAGCCTCGAAAATGCCCAGTCGCTGCATCATTGCGTCGGTGTGGGCCTGGTTGCGGTACAGTTTTTTAAAAAAGTTGATATTTTCCTCCGCGGTCAGCTTGGAAAAATGCACCGGCACTTCAAAGCCGACCCCGATTTCCTGGTAATATTCCTGATCGTATTCTTTAAGTTCTTTGTTGCGGTAATAGATTTTTCCCCGGTAGTCGGTAAGCAGTTTAACCATGATCTTCTGGGTAGTACTTTTACCGACGCCACTGGGGCCGAGCAGGCCGAAGATTTCGCCCTGCCTGATATCAAAGGAAACGCCTTTGATCGTATCTTCCCGGTTGCGCGGGTAGCGGTAGGTTAAATTATTTACCTCGAACAAATCCCTTCCCCCTTTTCTTGTGTCCCGGAGCAATGCCGGGTTTAATTAAAAATGAGTCTGAGCAGTTACGATAGTTTATCCACTAACCATGTGGTAGGCCCATTTCACCCACTGCATCGCCAAAGCCAGGTCGTCTTTTTCCACGGTGGCGCCGCACCAGAAGCGCAAGCCGGGCGGGGCATCCCTGTAAGCGGAAATATCAAAGGCTACTTCTTCTTGTGCAAGCAACCCGGTCAATTCTTTGACCTGTTCCGGTTCCAGGTCAAGGGTGAGGCAGACACTGGTGTTTGACCTGATCGAGGGATCTTCTGCCAAAAAGTTAATCCATTCATTTTCGGCAACGAAATTATCAATAACCGCCAGGTTTTCTTTGCTTTTTTTAATCAACTCACTAAGCCCACCAATATTTTCCATCCAGTACAGCGAATCGAGATAATCCTCAGTACAAAGCATCGAGGGTGTATTTATCGTCGATCCTTCAAAAATCTCCCGGTTCAGTCTGCTGCCTTTTTTCAGGCGAAAAATCTTGGGCAGGGGCCAGGGCGGTTGGTATGATTCGAGGCGCTCGACCGCCCGGGGGGATAAGATCAGCATGCCGTGAGCAGCCTCACCCCCTGGGACCTTTTGCCAGGAAAAAGTGGCGACATCGATTTTTTCCCAGGGGATTTCCATGGCGAATACCGCCGAGGTGGCATCACAAAGGGTAAGTCCTGTGCGCTCCTCTGGGATAAAATCACCACCGGGAACTTTTACCCCGCTGGTGGTTCCGTTCCAGGTGAACACGAGGTCCCGGTCGAAGTTAATCTTGGTCAAATCAGGTAAACTGCCGTAAACGGCGCCGTAGTAATTGACATCTGTCAACTTCAGTTCTGATTTTATATCGTCGGCCCAGGTTTTGCCAAATGCCTCAAAGTAGGCAACGTCTACGCCGCGTTCCCCCAGCAGGTTCCACATGGCCATCTCAAAAGCGCCGGTATCGGAAGCGGGAACAATCCCTGCCAGGTAATTGTCCGGGACTTTTAAGATTTCTTTTGTTTTTTCAATGGCTTTTTTCAGGCGTTCTTTACCGGTGTTGCTGCGGTGCGAGCGGCCCAGGGGTGCACTTTGCAGGGCTTCCAAGCTGTAGCCGGGACGTTTTGCGCATGGCCCGGAAGAAAAATGGGGCTTACCGGGTTTTTGTTTTGGTCGGGGATGCATTTGTTAACCTCCATTTTGACAAGTTTCTTTAAGTATTTTTTCCTGTAATTTATGCCTAAATCATATATCAATAATGATCAATAGTAAACTGGATTAAGTAAAATCAAGGGAAATTTATTTAATATTGGGCCTGATTTAGTCGTATTGCATTTTAGACTGGTACCGGCTCCTCTAAGGGAAATGGCAAAGGCTGAAGCTGTTGGCTTTCGCTTTAATTATTCTTTAGCATTTGCCATCCCTAGCTCGGGCCTCGGGTGGCCTGTCTCCAGGAAACATTACCCCCGTCCCTCTGCTTCCCTGCTTCCAATGTGCGGTGTTTACTCATTAGGCGCCTGTGTTATAATAAACTAACAAATGATAAAAAGTATCAATAATATTAGGCTTAAATTTTCCAGGCCAAGGTATATATTTTAAATAACCAACTATTATTGATATTTATTTTCAAGGAGAAGAGGGTGGGTGTATAAGATGCATATTAGGCTGGCATTTTTTTTCTGTTTGCTTTTGCCGTTAATTTTTGCCGGTTGTGCCGCCGAGGATATGGGGGCGGAGGAGGATACCCCGGCCCTGGAAGTAATGACTACGATATATCCCCTGGCCGATATTGCCTCTGAACTCGGGGGTGATCAGGTCGAGGTCAACTACCTGCTTCCGGCAGGGGCCAGTCCCCATACTTACGAGCCTACGGTTGAACAGGCTAAAATGATTGACCAGGCCGATCTTTTTCTCTATATCGGGGCGGACCTGGACAACTGGGCTTTAGAGTTGACTGATGCAGCGGGGGCGGACCTGGTTACTGCCGGGATGGCAGATTATGTAACTGCGGTGGAAGCTGCCGAGTATGAACATTTGCATGATAATCATGAAGATCACGAGCATCATGAAAATGGTCACTGCTGCAGCAATGGGCATGCCCACGGCGACAAAGATCCTCATTTTTGGCTTGATCCCTTAATAGTGCGTGACGGGTTTGCCCCGGCTATTCATGAGAAGCTTGTCAGCCTGGCTCCTGAAAAGGAAGATTATTTCGAGCAAAACCTGGATCAGTACAGCGGGGAATTAACCCGTTTGCACGAGGAAATCGAGGATAGAGTGGATGATTTTTCACAACGCAGTTTTATAGCTTTCCACTCGGCCTGGCAGTATTTTGCCGATCGCTACGGCCTGGAAGAAGTTGCCGTGATTGCCCAATTCCCGGGGCAGGAACCTTCGGCCGGTTGGGTGGCGGAACTAATCGAGTTGATCGAGGAAGAAGAGATTGCCGCTATTTTTACCGAGCCACAGTTTGCACCGGATCTTGCCGACAGGATTGCCGAAGAAAGCGGGGTAAGCGTAAAGGTGATTGATCCGCTCGGCGGGGAAGAACTCGAGGGACGAAAAACCTACTTAGACTTAATGCGGTATAATCTTTCTGTATTTGCCGAAGCGATGCAGTGATTTAGCTTGCCCGGGCTTAATTGAGGCAAGGGTGAGCAGCCAATGAAAGACCTAGTCTTTTGCAAAACTAACCGGGGGAGTTGCTTTTGAACAGGATTTACAATCACGGTAGCGCCGTTGAGATTAAAAATTTATCTGTTGCCTTAAGCCGGAAGACTGTTTTGGATAAGATTACGTTCCAGGTGGATACCGGGGAATTTGCCGGTATTATCGGCCCCAATGGGGCCGGCAAAACAACACTTCTAAGATCAATGCTCGGGTTGGTCCCAGTAAACCGTGGCGAGGTGTTTGTGCTTGGCAGCCAGCTTACCGAGATTAAAGATATCCGTACCCGGGTTGGTTACATGCCCCAGCGTCAATCTTTCGAACGCCGGTTTCCTTTATCAGCAGGTGACGTGGTTGCTACTGGCTTGCTCTCTGCACAGACTTTGCTGCGCCGGCTTCCCGGGCGGGACGGAAAAGTCAAGCAGGCGCTGCAGGCTGTCGGGATGGAAAACTATTACCACAGGCCTTTCCAGGACTTGTCCGGCGGTGAGCAGCAGCGAGTGTTGCTGGCCCGCTCCCTGGTTAAAAAACCGGAACTGCTGCTTTTAGATGAGCCCAATGCGGGCCTTGATTTCCCGGCACAGCAAAGTTTTGTTGAACTGTTGCGCGAATTGAAGGAAACAGAAAGGCTGACGATTATCCTGGTCTCGCATGACTTGATTTCGATTGCCCCGGCGGCAGATAAGCTGATCTGCATTAACCGGACTATGCACACCCACGGCAGCCCTACAGAAGTTCTGCAGAGCCCCCATTTGGATGAAGCGTACCGCTGTCAGTTTGATTATTTAAGCAGTTTCGGAGAGAAAGAGGGGTGGAAGCAGTGAGTGAAATCCTTGCTTATGGTTTTATGCAGAGAGCACTGCTGGCTGCCCTGCTGGTCGGGATATTGTGCTCGACAATTTCTTTTTTTGTTGTTTTAAAAAGGCTTTCCTTCCTGGGTGCCGGGATATCCCATACTGCCCTGGGCGGTATTGCCATTGGCCTGGTTACCGGCCTGGACCCTGTGTTAACCGGTGGCATATTTGCGGTAGGGACGGCTATGAGCACCGGGCAGATCAGCCGCCTGGGAGAAATTAGCGAGGATACGGTAATCGGTATATTCTATGCCAGCGGGATGGCCCTGGGGATTGCCCTGATCAGCAGCTTTAAAGGATATTACCCGGAGCTTTTTTCATTACTCTTTGGCAATATCCTGGCAGTTTCAAGGCAGGACCTCGTAGTTATGGGGATTGCCCTGGTTGGAATTATGCTTTTTGTGCTTCTATTTTTAAAGGAACTGTTGATGATTTGTTTCGATGAAGAAATGGCAGTAGCGGGAGGTTTACCGGTAGGCCCGCTTTACCTGGCGCTCCTGGCGGCAATGGGCTTGACGGTAATGGTTTCTATCCAGTTGGTAGGAGTGGTGCTTGTTTCTGCGCTGGTTGTGATTCCCGGTGCGGTTGCTTCTCGCGTATGCGGAAATTACCGTGGCATGCTCGCTGTTTCACTGGCTGTGGGCTTAACGGGCAGTATTTGTGGTTTGTTCATCTCCTACTTTTACCCGCTGCCACCCGGGGCGGCTATCGTCCTGGTCCTGGCAGTTATCTTTGCCGCGGCCACGGTGGTAAGATTATTATTCGAAAGAAAGTGGCGCCTGCAATACTCGCAAGATAAATAGCAACGGGGGTGTTGTGCGTGAAAGATAATAGTTACATGAAAGATAAATTCGTGGAAGAAACAAAAGCACTGCTTAAAGAAAAAGGCTACAGGTTGACCGGGCCGCGCCTGGCTATACTGCACTATTTGGCAGAGGAAACAGGACACCCGGATATTCCGGTGATTTATGCGGAAATCAAGGCAAAGTGTCCCGGCATCGGGGTGGCTACCGTATACCGCACTATTGAACTATATCTTCGACTGGGGATTGTCCGGGTGCTAACCTTAAATGACAATCAACTGCGGTATGAGTTAAACCGGCCGGAGGATCACCATCATCACTTGATATGTAAAGCTTGCCAGCAGATTGTTGAAATAGGTAGCTGCAGTTTTCAGTTGATTGCCGGGGAAATTGAGAAAGTGACCCGCTTTCGGATTGATGAGCATAACCTGGAAGTCTACGGGCTATGCCCGAAGTGCCTTGCTTCTTAATTTTTGAGCTAAAGCAGAATTAAGGTTACTCTACGGAAAAGATATAGTAATAAAGCGGTTGCCCGCCGTACTGCAGCTCCACCTCTACAGCAGGATATTTTTCTTCCACGGTGGAAGCAAGCAGTGCAGCCCTTTCCCTGCTCAGGTCTCGGCCGTAAAAAATGGTGATAATGTCGCTGTCTTCGTCAATTATTTCATCGGCCAGGTCCAATGCCGCCTGGTGAAGATCAGTTCCTGCGGCAGTAATATCATCACCGATTAGCCCTAAATATTCACCGCTCCCCACCTTTGATCCCTTGACTACAGCATCCCTGGTAGCATGGGCGATTAAACCAGTTTTTACCCGGTTGTATGCTGTTTGCATGTCCTCTAAATTGGTTTCAAGTTTTTCACTTGAATTAAAGGATAACAGGGCGGCCAGTCCCTCGGGAAGGGTCCTGGTTTCAAGAACGGCTACCTGTTTGTCAGAAAGGGTTTTGACCTGTTCGGCAACCATAATGATATTTTTGTTGTTGGGCATAATGATCACTGATTCCTGGGGCAGTTTGTTGACGGCGTTGAGTAAATCTTCCACCTTGGGATTCATTGTTTGACCGCCAAAAACGATTTCATCGGCCCCGAGGCTCAAAAATATTTCGCGGAAACCTTCCCCGAAAGATACGGAGATAATTCCGGTAATCCCGGTTTCAGTTTTTTCGGTATTGGGAAGGATGGCCGGTGTTTCAGAGCCTGTCTCGGAGTGAGTGCTGGGTTCATACTGGTCTTGCATGTTCTCGATTTTTATATCATGCAGGCTCCCATAGCTTAAAGCAGTTTCGATAACTTTATGCGGGGAAGCGGTATGAATGTGCACTTTGGCCGATTGATTGTAAGAAGCCACGATCAGTGAATCGCCGCTTGTAGAAAGCATCTCCCTTAACCCTTCAAAATCGCCGGTTTCATTTTTAATAATCATTTCAGTGCAGTAAGGGTAGAGTAGGTTTAAGGGTTCCTCACTTGCAGATGTTTCTTCAGGAGGTGCCGGGACGGTAGTGGCGGTTGCATACTCGGCTGCAGGGTCGGGTGGCCTGGATATTTTATGAGATAGAATGTCGTTCAAAGATTGCTTCATGGAACTAAGGCAGCCTTCCAGGAAAACAAGCAAGCCCAGGCCGCCTGCGTCAACTACCCCGGCCTCTTTCAGGGCCGGCAGCATATCAGTGGTTTTATCAAGAGCAACCTTGCCGCTTTTGATAGCTTCTTCCATGCTGTCATATAGATTTTCACCCCGGCAGACCGATCGCCTGATGCCGCGGGCCATTTCCCTGGCTACAGTCAAAATGGTGCCTTCCACCGGGGTTGAAACTGCTTTATAAGCATAAACTACCCCGTATTGAAAAGCCTTGCTTAGTTCGGCCGGTGTAATATGCTCTTTTTTCTGCAGGCCGCGGGCAATGCCCCGTAATATTTGGGAAAGGATTACCCCGGAATTGCCCCTTGCTCCCATTAAGGCACGGGAAGCCATTGCTTCAGATAGTTCGCCGACTGAATCGCCTTCATAGGCCATTGTTCCCTCGACGGCGGCGTTTAAGGTCATGCTCATGTTAGTTCCCGTATCTCCGTCAGGAACGGGAAAAACGTTTAAGGCATTAATTTTTTCTTTTTCTCGGTCAAAAAAGCGGCTAGCCCCGAGAATCATTTTTTTAAAGTCATTAACGTGCAAGTAATATCCCTGCTTTTCTTTGGTTATACCTGGCAATGGTATTCACCCATTTAAGTAGTATTGAGTATTACTATACTGAATAATAACATAACATTGATCTCATTTCCACTCAGGGTAGCCAATAAAATTTTTGTTTGCTCAGTCGTGCTGTGTTTCGGATTTGCCTAAACATGGTTACGCAGCATCAGTTCCGCCGGGTGCGGTTCTAAGTATACCTGGTGCTGCAGGTAGGGAACCTCATATTTGCGAACATAATGTTTGATCAGGGTTAAGGGCACAACCAGTGGGATGATAGCGCGAGAATAGTCTTCGATTACTTCGATTAATTCAGCTTTTTCATCCCTGGAAATGTAATTTTTGAAGTGCCCCATGATATGATAAAGCACGTTGACATTTTTTTTGATGGTGGCTTTCAAGGTCATGGCCTGCATCAAATATTCCTGGTATTGTTCAAAAAGTTCCCTTTGTTCGATATCCTTGCCTGCTGCAACCAGTTTGCCCATCCAGGAAAGATGTTTCGGGCTGTGGGCCATAATTTGCAGCTTATGGCGGGTGTGAAAATCAACCAGTTTTTTGTAGTCCGGGCCATTTTCTAAGAAGTTTTTCCACCGGTGGTAGCAAAAAACTCTTTCGATGAAATTTTCCCTCAGGTAAACATCGTTTAAGCGCCCCTCTTCCTCTACAGGCAACAGGGGAAAATGATTAACTATGGCATCTGCAAAAAGTCCACGTCCCTTTTTGGATGCTTTGCCCGAATTACCGAAAACTTTTACCCGGTGCAGTCCGGAGCTGGGTGAATCCTTCTTAAAGATGAAGGCACCTAGATTTTCATTTTTTAACTCCGCCACCTTTTGTTCGCAAAAACGTTTCATCCTGTCTGTGTGATCAACGCCGCTTTGCGTGGTTACCAACCGTGGATTATCCGGGTTTCCTGCCAGATGCATAGTCTCACGGGGCACCGGAAGACCGCACTCTACTTCCGGGCAGACAGGCACGAAATCAAAATAGGTTGCCAGGGTATCGGTTACGTAGCGATCCCGTTTGTGCCCGCCGTTATAGCGGACCGGGTTGCCAAGCAGGCAGGAACTGACGCCCACGCGAATTTTTTTATCCAGGAGATCACCCCCCTTAAACCGGTTTTTGTGTTTAGTTAATTTGTATCAATTTAGCAGGTAGGCAAAACTTATATTTTGAGTTATATTATCTCATAAAGGAACTATTTTTAAAACTTAGCAGTCTACTTAGACAGAATTGATATTAGTAGAGCACTTGAGAGGAGTGGGAGCTATGCTGACGATAAAGAGGGGCTGGTTTCCGGCAGCGCTGGTTTTAATAATGCTAGTTTTGGTGATGGGTTGCCAGGGAACAGTTGAGGAAGATCCGGATTTGGAAGCGGAAGAAACTGTTGAAGAGGAAATGGATGAATCGATTGAAGCAGAAGGTGTCTTCATAGGCCAGATCGACAGCCAGTCGGTGGAAATAGAAATAGACGGCCAGGCCCAGGCCTTTGGTTTGGAGGAAGGTCTGAGCGTGGTTGAAATCGAGAGAGGTATGGAAGTTTCCATTACGTATTATGAAACGGAAGGCCGCCCCATCCTGGAAAAAATCGAGATGCTTGAGGAGCCTGACCAGGTGCTGGAAGGCGAGGGCATTTATAACGGTCTGGCGGACAGTCGCTCAGTGGAGATAGATCTGGATGACGGGGTCCGAGTTTTTACCCTCGACAGTGGTGTTGATCTTGAAGGGCTCACAGAAGGCTCCATTATTGGCTTTACCTACAAAGAGAGAGAGCCCAGGCCGCTGCTTTTGTCTGTAGAAGTTATTGAAGAGGCGGATCCTGATGAAAATGAAGATGAGGAAGAGGCGGAAAGGTTAGAGCTGGAAGGTGAAGGTGTCTTTGTAGGACAAATTGACACCCAGTCAGTAGAAATAGTTAGGACCCGGGTTTTTGAACTGGGTGAAAATGTCGGGGTTGAAGAAATCGATGACGGCTCGGCGGTAGCTTTCGACTTTAAAGAAACAGAACACAGGCCGATCCTGGAAACAATTGAAGCAGTTGACGAACCGCTGGAAGGAGATATCATCCACGGAACTTTTATCGGCCAGGTTGACAGCAATTCAGTGGAGATTGAATATCACCAGGCTTATGCCCTGGGTCCCGGAGTCAGTGCTGAAGGCATTGAAGAGGGGGCAGAAGTCACTTTTACCTATTCTGAAGGTCGTTATCGCCCGGAACTGACCGCTTTGAATGCACGTTAGTTTTTTAATCCTGAAATCCTGCGCTAGTTTGGCAAGAATATTTTAACTATCCCGGAAACGTTCAAGGCCATCTCCGGTTGATTTTTTTTTGATCGCTTTAGGGCTGTATTTAAGACAAGCATAGTGATATAATTTATTGTCTTGTTAAATTAGAATAGAACGTGTTAATATATAGTTCGATAAATAGATAATCAGGCATAATCGCCGGGTTTCTTCTCGGTGCTTTATTTTTATTTAAGCCATCAGAAAGGTTTCCGGCAGGCACCGTGCCGGGGGGCACTGCCTGTGCTTAAATTGTTGCTCTGATTATAAGCAGGAAATAACAAGAGAGTGTAGAAAAAATACTACTTTGTATTTACCGATTTTAATGCCGGATGGGTAATGCAGTTTACCAGGTGAGAAACTAACTTTATAAGACAATTGCTTACCAGAAATCGGCTTTGGTTAAATAGAAAGCTTGCTTATTCTTGACCCGGCAGGCTAATAATATCGAGCCGAATTTATTGTCTTTTGAGAGGGGTATATAATGAGAAAATGCAAAAGCTGCGGAATGAATTATGAGGAACAAGAATATGGTATCTGCCCCTACTGTGGGGAGGCATCGGAAGATATAACAGAAGGTGCAAAACAAGAAACAGAGGAACCGAGCACCGAAGATAAAGAAAAAGCTGATCAAAGAGATAAAAAAACAAAGATGCCGTCAATTGTCGGTAAAATTGGCATGCTTGATCAAAAATTGAAGCTGGCTGTTGTCGGTATAGCGGTGGTCCTAATTATCGGAGTGGCAATCTCAGCCATATTCGCCCTCAGCGATACAGGTGTTACCGTGCCTGATAAATACTCGACAATCCAGGAAGCTATTGACGCGGCTGAAGATGGCGATGAAATTATTGTAGATGTAGGCGTATACAAAGAAAGCATTGATTTTAAGGGCAAAGATATAGTTTTACGCAGTACCGATCCCGATGATTCCAGTATTGTGGATCAAACTATAATAGACGGGGGCGGTGGAGGAACAGTTGTTTCTTTCCGCAGCGGTGAAAGTGAGGAGGCCGTTTTAAATGGTTTTACGGTTACCCGGGGCAGCGGGATTGTAATATCCGGCGGCAGTACCCCATTGATAAAAAATAATGTGATCGAAGATAACGAGGCGGAATATGGCGCTGGATTAGCGATATTCGATTCTTCACCGAAGATTATTAACAACCTAATCTTAGGAAATTCCGGTTTCCTTGGCGGGGGAATTTTTGTCGAAGAATCTTCCCCCTTAATTGAAGGAAATGACATCACCAGGAACCAGGCAGAAATGGGTAGCGGCGTAGTCATTATATCAAATTCTGCCCCGGAATTGCTTAACAATACCATCTCCGACAATACTGCCGAAAGGCTCGGTGGAGGAGTGGTGGTTGCCGTTGACTCCACACCTGCCATTAAGGATAACCTGATTACCGATAATGTTGCTGAACGCAATGGCGGGGGCATCTTAATTGAAGAATCAGAACCGATTATTGAGGAAAATACTATTACCGGTAACAGGGCCGCTAACGGGGGAGGGCTTTTCGTGGTTAACTCAATGACTACTGCCCTGTTGATAGCTTACAACGATATTTCCAATAACCTTGCCGGTATTGCCGGGGGAGGCCTTTACATGGAAGGTTCTTCGCCAACCGTGGAAGATAATACATTTACCGGGAATAAGTCTGAACATTTAGGCGGCGCCTCGGCTATTTATAATTCGGAGCCCGTCCTGGTTAAAAATGTTTTTGAGGGAAACGAAGCCGGTGAAGCCGAGGGCGGTGGCGCTCTTTGGGTTTCCAACGACTCTGTGTTGGAGTTAAACGAGCCCGATGATAACACCTACAGTGATAACATCCCTAATGACATATTTGAAGAGTAACTGTTTCATATAGTTACGGGATCAGTTTGTATACGGAAGGAGTATAAATGATGGAAGAGTATAATGATAACAATCAACATAAAGAAAATGATGTGCAGGAGCAAAGAAAAGGCAGCAATTTTAAGATGATCGGACTTGCTGCCGGGGCAGTAATTGTAATTGCCCTGGGGGTCTTGTCATTCATTAATCTTTACAATCCCCACATCTCTGTTCCCGGTGATCACCATACTATTCAAGGGGCCATCGAGGAAGCCAGCGACGGCGATGAAATAGTGGTTGAGCCGGGCACTTACTACGAGCAGATTGATTTTATGGGGAAAAATGTAACGGTGCGCAGTACAGCCCCAGAGGATGAAGAAGTGGTGGCGGAAACTATTATTGACGGCCGCAAGAGAGGCTCCGTGGTTACTTTCCAAAATGGTGAGGGTAATAGTGCGGTGCTTAAAGGCTTTACCATCACTAACGGTACCGGGACCAGGGAAACTGTGAGCTACGAGGAAGAAGGCGAGGAAATTACTGAAGAAGGGCATTACGGCGGCGGGATCTTTGTTAACAGCAACAGTTCGCCAACAATAACCAGGAACATAATCACCGGCAACGAAGCTGACCTTGACGGTGGCGGGTTAGCCGTGCTGGGCGATTCAAGCCCGGTCATAAAAGACAATGCCATCCGGAATAATGAGGCCTTTAGCGGAGGCGGGATTACTGTGCTTGAAGCTATTCCGGTCATTGAAGATAACACTATAGCGAACAATGATGTCCAGTACCTGGGCGGGGGAATCCTGGTGGATTTTGATTCTTCACCCAGTATTAGCGGTAACAACATCAACAACAATAAATGCACCAGCGGCGGAGGTATAGCGGTTTGGAACGCTGATCCCCTAATTGAGGGCAATATCTTTCATCATAATGAGGCAATCTGGTTTGGCGGTGGCATCGCAGTTTTTGCCGGCGCACCGGTTATTGAAAACAACGAAGTTTCACAGAACTCTGCCTTAAATCACGGTGGAGGCATTGCTGTCAGTGAAGGATCCACTGCTGATATTACCAATAACACCGTTATGAAAAATTTTACGGAAGAAAGCGGTGGTGGCTTGGCCGTGCTGGAGGGTTCAGAGCCTAATATTGCCGATAATGTTATTTCAGAAAATGCCGTGCTTTTTGGTGGTGGGGGGATCTATGTCAAGGAATCTTCTCCTTCTATCGAGGGCAATGATATAACCGGCAACCTGGTTCAGCAGGATGGCGGCGGTGTAGCCATTATGATCAATTCCTCTCCTGTTTTGACCGGAAACCTGATCGATGACAATAAAGCCGGACGGGCCGGCGGTGCTGTAGTTATTGCCGAGGAAAGTTCCCCTGTATTTACCGATAATACAATTTCCAATAACGAAGCCGAGCAAACCGGGGGCGGTTTCATTGTTCAAAAGTCGACCATCGAACTGGAAAGAAACGTTATTTCCGGCAATGTGGCAAAAGAGCAGTCAGGTGGCGGAATCATTATAGTGGGCGAGTCCTCCGCTACAGTTAATGGCAATGAATTTATCGAGAATATTGCCGCCCAGTTTGGCGGAGGGGTGGTTGTCGACGAACTTTCCGTGGCAGCGCTTACCGAGAATGATTTTATCCGCAACGAGGCTGAAATGGGTGGTGCTTTTATCGGGTTTGGCGACGAAAGCATTGAGCTGAACGATCCTGATGATAACACCTATGAAGGTAATGTCCCCGACGATGTTGAAGAGGATCTTGAAGATGAAGAACTGGACCTGGATGAATAGAGGCTCCCTGTTTGCCCCTGCTGAATAGGGGGCTTGAAGCGATGGTTACCAGGCCTCCGAAAGGCTAAGCAAATTAGCTGACAAATAAAGATGATCGAATCAATAAAAGAGCCTGTCCCTGACGACGGGCTTTTTTTTGTTTTTTTTGAGTTGCTGATCAACTGCGTCTGCATTTTGGGCGGGGGACATTGCTGGTAAAGCGGTTGCAATGGTTTTTGTGGCGAAGCCTGGAGCCAGGGGAGACACTCCCATCGTTTTCCCTCAGGCTTTCGCTGCGCTTATGCACGCTTTGAGTCGTCTCCCACTGGTTTCAGGGCTAGAGCCATAGAGGGCTAATCCTAAAGGGGAGCGAAAACGTAAGCTGCCAGCTTGCCTGTTAGTGAAGAAGGGTTGGCATAGCTAGAGAGATACGATATAATATTTATACAAACATTTGAATGATGGAGGAGAGTTAATGCAACAAAAACAGGGTGACTCCGACCGCTGTGATATTTTTTGTAGTGACCCGGTCAAGGTGGATAAGATCAAAAACCAGCTGGAAGACCTTGAAGTGATGGTCGATATCTTTAAAGCGCTGGGGGACCAGACCAGGTTTAAAATAATTTTTGCTCTCTGGCATGAAGAGATGTGTGTTTGTGACCTGGCCCTGGCGCTTGACATGCCGATTGCCGCGGTATCGTACCACTTGCGGTACCTGCGCAGTCTCAGGCTGGTGAAATGCGAAAAACGGGGCAAGATGGTGTTTTACAGCCTGGATGATGAACACATCGCCTCCCTGGTTCGCCTGACCCTGGAACACTCCCGGGAAGGCAGAGAGGAAAGGAGCTGATAAATTGGCCGCTGTTTTTAATGATCCCGGCGCAGTAAGTGCCGTGCAGGAGATAGCTTTGTATGCGGGGCAGCTGGCCCTGCGAGTACTCCCTTTGCTTATAGCAGCTATATTCCTGGCTGAGGCAGCCAGGCTCTGGTTTGGTGATGAAAAACTGAAGTTATACCTGGCGGGCCGCAGCTTGTGGGCAGGACGGCTGCGGGCAGCGGTCCTGGGAGCAGTACTCCCGTTTTGTGAGTGCGGGGCATTTCCGGTAATGCTTGGATTGGTCAGGGCCGGAGTGCCCAGGAGTGCTGTTTTAACCTTTTTCCTGGTCAGCCCGGTGGTCAGTATACCTGCTTTTATGATCCTTGTCGGTGTTTTTAACCTGCCCCTTGCCCTCATTTATTTGTTTATTACTACGGGCAGCGCTTTTGCGGCAGGTTTCTTGTTAGAGCCTGTCGGTAACAGGTGGGGAATGTTTAAAGAAGGGATTGCCGCCGGTGAAGAAAATAGTGGCAGGATATCTTTACAGATGGCTTCAGCTGCTGGTGGTTGTGAACAAAGCCCGGGAAGCAGTTGCTGTAATGAAGAAGGAATATCTTCTGCTGATGCCGCAGGTAACCGGGTTACCGCTGTTGCCGGGCCTGCCTGGCAGCATACGACTAAACTTTTAAAACGAATTGCCCCTTATGTGGTTGTGGTGATAATCATATCTTCGCTCTTAAGTAACCTGGTGCCTGAGGATCTGATCAAGCAAACCCTGGAAAGGGGAGCGCCATTTGATGTTTTAATCGGCGCCGTGGCAGGGATCCCGATTTACACTGGTGATTGTGCGATGATCGCCCTGGTTGCTCCACTTATCGGCGCAACCGGTGCTGTTGGCGCAGGGCTCGCGTTTATTATTTCCGGGACCGGGACCAGCATAAACGGGATAATTTTCATGAATTCAGTCTTTAAAGGCCGGTTCCTGGCGGTTTATGTTTTGACCGTGGTTTGCATTGCTTTGCTGGTCGGTTATTTCGTGTCCGCCCTGCTGGCAGCGGGAATTGTCTAACCTCAGGGTTTTTAAAGATTTGACAAGCTAATGCCGGTGATTTACTATATTTTTCACGGCCCCGGTTCCATGGAAGTAAAGATTGGAGGATGCTGCGATGTACATAGAAGATATCAGCCCGGTAATTATTGAACTCGGACCCTTGACTATCCGCTGGTACGGCTTGATGTTTGCTATTTCGATTCTAACCGGGTTTTACTACCTGCGCAAACATGCCCTGGTTAAGGGATATGATGAAGATACAATTCTAAGCCTGTTTATTGTTATCGTTATTTCATTGATTGTCGGGGCTCGGGCGGTTTTCGTTGCCACTAACTGGTCCTATTTCATGGAAAACCCGGAACTGATTATCCGCATCGATGAAGGAGGCCTGGCATTTCACGGTGGGCTCCTGGGCGGTCTTTTAAGCAGCTGGCTTTACTGCCGTATTAAAAAAATCAACCTTTGGGATCTGGCTGACCTGGCAGTGCCTGGCATAGCACTCGGCTATGCCCTGGTCCGGGTGGCCAATATTTTCAACCAGGAAATACTGGGCCGGGAGGCTGCGATGTTCTTTTTCGAAAGGCATCCGGCACAAATATATGGCGTCTTTATTGGGCTTTTGCTCCTGGCCTTACATAATTACCTGGCCCGCCGCGGTTCTTTAAAGCCGGGAGTATTGTTTTGGAACTTTGTCCTCGGCTATACCCTCCTGCGTGGTTTGATCGAAGAAACCTTCCGGTTGAATCCTCTGCCTGCCTGGGGCTATATAAACGAAGCCTGGGGCGCCGGTTTCTTTACCACTGTCCATCTTTTTACACCGCCGATTATCGTTCTTTGTTTGATCATGTTGAAATTTATTAGGCGTAGTTAAATTCAGGAAGACTGATGAACCAAAAGGAATGTTTCATTAATAGGCAAGGATCAGCATGATAGTAAAGCATATATTTTAATATTATGGTATAATAATATAAGAAATGGTTAAGTGAAAATACTGAAGAAGGGTTGGTATTTATGCTTAAGGCATTGTGGAAAGAGAGGGTTTTGGCGGAAAGCGAAAATACAATTTTGATAGAGGGAAACCATTATTTCCCTCCCGGAGATGTTAAAGAGGAGTACCTGGTGGAAAGTGAGCATAGAACTAGCTGCCCCTGGAAGGGACTGGCTCACTATTACCATCTCCGGGCAGGTGAAGATCATAGTGAAAATGCAGTATGGTCTTACCCGGAACCTAAGGAAAAAGCGAGACAGATAACCGGGTATTATGCTTTTGGAAAGGAGGTTATTGTTGAAGGGTCATAGAGTAAAAGATATTTCCATAAGCACTGTGCATAATAACTTCCCCACCCTTTTCTTATTAATTTTTATGCTGGCAGCCCTGTTGTTCGCAACCGCTGGTTGTGATTCCTGGCAACCCCCTACCTGATATAGAGAACAGGCTGCAGGTTCTGCAGGTGATAACAGAGATAAAAACGACGGTGTAGCAGATCGGGAAAATTTGCATGAGAATGATTGCACGGGAGCGGGGAACACTGAAATTGAAAAAATGAAGAACGAACCCGTTGAAAAAGACTTCAAGGAGGGCCGAGCCATGGATGATTTGCGTAACCGTTTGACCGAGATACAGTACCATGTTACCCAGGAAGACGGGACGGAACCGGCTTTTCATAACAAGTACTGGGACAATAAGCGAGATGGGATTTATGTGGATATTGTTTCCGGGGAACCGCTTTTCAGCTCCACGGAGAAGTATGATTCTGGTTCCGGTTGGCCCAGTTTTACCAGGCCCATTGACGAAGAAAGCATCATCGAAAAGGAAGATAAAAGCTACGGGATGACCCGCACGGAAGTGCGGAGCCGCACGGCTGACTCCCATCTCGGTCATGTTTTTGAGGATGGGCCAGAGCCTAGCGGCTTGCGTTATTGCATCAATTCAGCAGCCCTGGAATTTATTCCGAAAGAGGAGCTTGAAGAAAGGGGTTACGGAAAGTATTTAAAGCTGTTTGAGTAAAGCCCGGTTTGTTGAAATATTATGCTAGCAGGTGGTGCAGTGGATCTTTAACCGGTGAGCTTATAAGTGAGAATATAAAGGGCTTTTCCCGTGGTAGAGGGGCCCTTTATTTTATAAATTTAAAGCGTTTACTTGCTTGCATGCCTTCAAACCTGCAAACAGGCTGAAAATCACTATAGCTGCTGCGGTGTAGAAGGGTAAAATAGCGGGGTAGAGCTGCCAGATTAAGCCACCCAGCGGGGGAAGCAGGGCAATGCCGAGAGAATAAGCGGCGAAGAAAAAGCCGATTGCCCTGCCCTGCCAGGCTTGATCCGAATTTTCAAGAAGCATGCTGAGCATTCCCTGGAAAGAAAGGCCGAAACCGCAACCGTAAATGATTAATGCAATAAACAGGCCGGTTGCACTATCAAGGGAACCCGCCATGATTAAAGCAGGGAAAAGCAGTAGCAGGCCGCTGGCACACCCGGTCATGCTTTTTTTAATTCTTTTTTTAATTACGCCTGGCCAGCACAGTTGAATGATTATCGCTGCCAGGGCGAATGAGGCAAAAAGCATACCGGTTTGACCATGGTCAAGCCCGGCAGATTCTGCACGGCCGGGCAAAAAGGAGGCTAGCGTTCCGGTGGATCCGGTGGTTCCCAGGGCAAAAATAAAAGCCCCCCTGATCGCCGGGGTGGCAGCGATTTGCCTGAAAGTCACCCGGTAAGGGGAATCGCCGCATTGAGGCCTGGTGGGTCTTTTTTTAAGTAAGCCAAAGGCAACCATGGCAGAGACAATCATTAAACCGGCCAGGCTGTAGTAGACCATGTGGAAGCCGTACTGGTTTGCAATCAGGCCTGCCGCCGGGGGGCCGCTTACCGAGGCCAGCCCAATGGTGGCACCGAAAAAAGCAAGACGCAGATCGCGCCTATAGCCGGCTTTTTCTTTTACAGTAAGGCAGGCTAAAGCAGCCGGGATCATTAAGCCCCCGGTGAATCCGTGGGCTGCCCGGACCGCAACCAGGTGTTCGGCCTGTCCGGCGAAAGTATATAAGATCAGGGCTATTGAAACTCCCACCAGCCCTAGCAGCAGGGGATACTTCCAGCCTTTATAATCAATAGCCCCGCCTCCGGTAAAATTGCCGATAATGTTGAAAAGGGAATAGGTGCCCACTACCAGGCCCAGGGTAAAAGGAGTTGCTCCAAGCGACATGGTGTAAGGAGCCAAAATCGGCATCTGGGCATGGGTATCAAAAAATACGCAGAACACAACCAGGTAAACCGGCCATAGAGCGATCAGTGCTTTGATTTTACTGTAATTATTGCTTATTTTTCTTCGACCTCCTGATTTTAAACATTATAACTTGTTTTGCAGGAAAAATGGAAGTGGCTTTATAATGAATATGTATCAAAAAAAATAGGTGGTAATATTGACAACCAATATCCGGGATGTTATATTTTAATTGTTAGAAAAGACTAACACGCAATGATCTATTTAACCTCAAGCATTGTTTTGTCGCCCAATTGTTTGTTGCCCAAAGGAGGATCCTTTGACCTTGCCTCATTCTTTGCCGGTCACTTCGTCACTGCAGGATTACCTCGAGGTTATCCTTAATCTCCACCAGGAAAAAAAGACCGCCCGGGTTACCGACATAGCTGATCGTTTAAATATTGCCAAGCCCAGCGTAATCCAGGCCCTGGCTCTGCTCAAGGAGAAAGGATTGATCAAACAGGATCCATACGGTCCTGTAGAACTGACCGAAAAGGGGCGCCGCTACGCTATAAGGGTGCGGCACAGGCATAAAATTATCTACGGTTTCCTTACCCAGGTGCTTGGTGTTTCGCCTGATGAAGCAGAGAGAGATGCCTGTTTAATGGAACATGACTTAAGCAATGAAACCTTTGAACGTTTGCTCGAGTACCTGCGGAAGCAGGAAGTAGATCCTACCTTAAAAAAAGAATTAGAGTGGATGGAATAAAGGAAGCAATACCCCCGTCCCCCTGCTTCGTCCCCCTGCTTCCTTTATCCTTCTAAGCGCCTTCTTAGCCGGTTGAGCCTGTGTTGCAAAGCCTCGATCCTGAGATCTTTAATCCGGTTAAAATGGGTGTCGCGGTTTAGCCTGGCTGCGGCCAGCGCCTTTTTGGTGAGGTCCAGGGCAGTCTGGTATTCATGGCAACGGTGTTCAAAATACTTGGCCAGCTCGATGTATGCTCTTAAGTTCGCCGGGTTGTTTTTTAGAGCTTCCTGCCAGATATTGACCGCTTCTTCCCAGTTTCCCTTTTTCTTGTAATATAGCGATAATTCCAGGCTGGCTTCTTCGGCCAGGGGGGCATTGCTGCTACCAGCCGTTTCGCGCAGGTAACCGAGCCCCCTTTCAACCTCGCCTTCTTCAAGGCACAGGCACCCCAGGGCCAGTGTCTCTGCGGGGTGTTCCAGGGTGGTTCCACAGGCAGTAAGATGAACCCTTTCCAGGAGGGTTACCATGGAGAGGATGTCAAGCACATTGTGTTCGAAAACTTTTTTGAGCTGATCTGTATTACCCCTGCGGAGGTAATTGAAGTAGACTTCCGGAATTTCCGCTCCCGGGATGTCGTCCCGGCGCTGCAACCCGAGCAGGGCCTCTTCCAGGGAATGGAGGGAGCGGGAAGCCAGCCTTTTTTTCCACAGGACCCTGGCGCATTGCAGTAAATCGAGGTGCTGCCGCGGCTCGCTTACCGCGGTGCCGGCAAGCATCTGGCGGGTTTGCAGCAGAGGCAGGTCAAAGAGTTTGCCATTAAAACTGATCATGGCCGGAAAGCCGGATATTGATTCGTTGAAGTGGCTAAGGATGGCTTTTTCTTCCCCTGGTTTGCGCAAAAAATACTGGCGCAGTAAAAAGGAGTCTGCTTCAAGTCTGCCGAGCCCGATTAGAAAGGCCCATGTTCCCGTGCCCCCGGCCAGACCGGTGGTTTCTACGTCAATGAATACTGATTTTTTAGGATCGAATTCCTCCAGGGTGTTATCCCGGGACAGCAGGGCCAGCTCAGGCCCACTACAGCCCAGGATTCCCGAAAGCTTGCTTTTTCCATGCAGGTGATCCAGGGGGTAACGCAATTCGCGATAGTAGCAGTGGCCGAAACGGGTATCCACTTCGTTTTCCTGGCCGGGGAAAAGACCTTTAGTTTTCTGTTTTTCCAGGTTACCGGCAACCTGCCTGCCGGTTTTAATTTCTCCGGTTTGCCGCATCGTGGATAAGCGTGCGCCGAGATCCTTTTTCATCTCAGGATCACCTCGATTAACTTTAGGGCTTGCTCTTTGCCCGCTTCGCCGCCCTGGTAAGCGGGACCGATGCAGGAGGGACAGCCTTCAAGGCACCGGCAGTCGGTTATAACTTTGCGGGCTGCCTGGAAAATTTCCCGGTAGTTGTGATATATTTCTTCACTGTAGCCTACACCGCCGGGAAAATTGTCGTAAAGATAGAGCGTGGGAAGCTCCGTAAAGGGCGCTTTTACCTGGCTGACGGCCTGCAAATCCCTGGGGTCGCCCATCAGGAAAAAGGAAGCTACCTGGGGAAGCAGGTGGGCCAGCCCGATCAAGCCGGATTGTATCGCTGAAAGGGTCATATTGCCGTAGGCTTCACGGGTAAGGGAAACCCAGAAAGCGGTGGTATGCATTTCTGTTTCCGGCAGGTCGACCGGCCCGGCACCTAAGTTTTCATGGGTGTTAAAACGTATTTTTTTAAACATCGATACCAGGGCGTTGATGCGCACATCTCCCCAGGCCCGGTTTACTTGTCCTGTTTCCTGGCCGTATAGATCAAGGATTTGTAAGTCGACCGATAAGTTAGCGTCGGTGAAGTAGTTGACCTCCACTTCCCTGACATAAGCTTTTTTTTCTTCAAAATCAAATTCTTCTACCTGGTACTGTTTTCCCCCGTGCATGTAGATTGCCTCTTCATGCACCAGCATGGGTGCGCTGAAACGATCGACTTCGCCGATCACCCGTCTCTGCGGGTCGGTTGTATCGATAATCACCACATTTTCCCGGGTAGCGCTGCGCAGGCTGATTTCTTCAGCGGGGTAAGTGTCTTCCATCCAGTGATAGCGATTGTCGCTTAAGTAGAGGACGTCCTCTTCTTCAAGGAACTGCAAAATCTCTCCTACTTCCGCCTGCCCGAATTTTTCATCCTTGTCGAAGGGCAGTTCAAAAGCGGCACAACGGATGTGATTGGTTAAAATGATCAGGTTATCGGGATCGGCCAGGGCCCGCTCGGGCGTCCGACCAAAGAAATAATCGGGGTTGCCGGCGATATACTGGTTAAGCGGTTCGCTGTTGGCGATTAGCACCGCCAGGGAGGTGCCGCTCCTTCTCCCAGAGCGTCCGGCCTGCTGCCAGGTGCTGGCAATGCTGCCCGGGTAACCGGTCATCAGGCAGGCATCCAGTGCCCCGATGTCGATGCCCAGTTCCAGGGCATTGGTGCTGATTACTCCCTTGATTGTTCCTTTGCGCAGGCCTTCTTCAATAGCTCGCCTTTCCCTGGGCAGATAACCGCCGCGGTAGCCTTTTATGGTGCTGTCCTCACCAGGCCGGCTTTTCACTCCCTGCCGCAGGTAAGTGAGCAGCACTTCCACATTGAGGCGGCTGCGGGTGAAGATAATTGTCTGGATATCTTTTGAGATTAATTCACCGGCTAAGTTTTTTGCTTCCAGGAGCGAACTGCGCCGGAGGCCTAATTCATGGTTAACCAGCGGGGGGTTGTAAAAGACAAAGTGCTTTTCCGCCTGGGGAGCTCCGTTTTCGGTAATGGCCTCGAGCGGTTCTTCGATTAGTTGACCGGCCAGTTCTCCCGGGTTGGCGATGGTAGCCGAACAAAGGATAAACCGCGGCTCTGAGCCGTAAAAAGCGCAGATGCGTTTGAGCCTGCGCATTACGTTGGCTACGTGGCTGCCGAAGACACCACGGTACTGGTGCATTTCGTCGATCACAATATATTTTAGGTTTTGAAACAACTGGATCCACTTGGTATGGTGGGGCAAGATAGCCGAGTGGAGCATATCCGGGTTGGTTACCACGATATGGCCACTTTTGCGTATCTTTTGCCGCAATCCGGGGTCGGTATCACCGTCATAAGTCTGGCAATCTAACGGGGTTTCTAAGTCAGAGGCCAGTTCGCGCAGCTCGGTAACCTGGTCCTGCGATAAAGCCTTGGTCGGAAAGAGGTAAAGAGCCCGGCTGGTCGGGTCATTGATCAGGGAACTGAGGACAGGCAGGTTATAACAGAGCGTTTTCCCTGAGGCGGTGGGAGTAACTACCACCGCATGGCGGCGCTCATTTAAAACCGTATCGATAGCTTTTGCCTGGTGGCTGTAAAGTTTTTCAATGCCTCTTTTCTTGAGCGCTTCCTGCAGCTGGGGATCCAGGCTTTCGGGAAAATCGACATAACTGCCTTCCCTGGCCGGGACAGTCTCCCAGCGGGTGACATTGCTCATGAAGGAAGGATCATCCTGCCATTGTTTAAGAATCTCATTTAAATTGGGCATTCGGGATTAACCGCCTTAAACACAAGTTTGCTCTCAGATATAAATTATTCGATATTCGCATCCGATTTCCTGTTAACGGGCTTGCGTGATCAATAGTTTTCTTTGGCATACTTTGTGTATAAACAATTCCAACATGATGAATAAAGGATCCAATAAAGATTTAACGAATATGGGGTTAACCAGGATTTGAAAAATAAGGGTGTGATCAGTGTTGGGACATCTGGCAGGCGGCAAAAGCGAAGCTTACCGGGCCCTGGCGGAGAGGTTGGGCAGGTTTCCTGTGGGTGTGGTGATCAATGATACCCTGATGGAAATTTTGATGCTGCTTTATTCAGAAAATGAAGCAAAAGTAGGCGGTAAATTTCCCATAAAACCGCGGCCTTTTGCTGAAATAAGGGACCTTACCGGTATGGGTGAAACTGAATTGTCCGTCTTGCTGAAGGGGATGGCCGAAAAAGGGCTTGTGGTTGACATTCCGCGCAAAGGCACAACTTATTACATGCTTTCACCCGTAGTGGTCGGTTTTTTCGAGTACAGCCTGATGCGCGCTGACGGGGCAAATCTCAAGGAGCTTTCGGAGCTGTATGAAAAGTACTTTCAAAATCCGGCCGTGGCCGAAGAGATATTTGGCAGTGAGACAAAGATGTTTAGGGCCCTGGTATATGAGCACTATATCCCCGCATTAGTCCAAACAGAAACTCTTGATTATGAAAAAGCGGAGGCAGTAATCCGCAATTCAGGTGGTGGAGGTCTTTCAATTTGCGCCTGCCGGCACAAAGCCTTTCATTTGGGCAAACCATGTCGTTACCCGATGGAGGATATCTGCACCTCCCTGGGGCGACCGGCGGATTGGCTCTTAAGGCATGGTTTCGCCCGCAAAGCGCCGGTGGACGACCTCCTTCACAACCTGGAACGCAGCTACAAACTGGGTCTGGTGATTACCTGCGACAATGTGATCGATGAACCGGCTTATCTCTGTCACTGCTGTGGGTGCTGCTGCGGTCCGCTGCGGGCCATTACCGAGCATGGAGTGCAGGCGGTACAGCCGAGCAACTTCATTCCCTCGATTGATCCGGAGGACTGTGTGAACTGCGATGCCTGTGTGGAACTGTGCCATATCGGAGCGCTCGTTCCTTCAGAAGCAGCAGCACCGGGGCTCGACAGGGAAAAATGTATTGGTTGCGGGGTTTGTGCCAAAGAGTGCCCCGGTGGGGCCTTAAATATGGTGCGCCGGGATGATATCTATAAACCACCGCAAAACAAGCTGACCCAGCTTGGCAGTATTGGCATGGAACGAGGCCGTTTTTAAAGAATAAAGCGGGCGGATATTTTAGGCAAAGAAATGCAGTAAGTTTTGCAGGTTACAAAAGAATAAGTATGGCGGGAGGTAAGATGAAATGAGCAAAGGGTGTTCTTACGGAAGTCACCGGGTGGTTGAGCCGGAAGGTTTGCTTCCCCAGCCGGCCTGGAAGCTGGATAATACTATGGAAATCTACGATAATGAAATCCTGATCGATGTCGAAGTGCTCAATATTGACTCGGCCAGTTTCACCCAGATAGAAGAAGAGGCCGGGGGTAACGAAGACAAAATCGCTGAAAAAGTGATCGATATTGTCAGGCAAAGGGGTAAACATCACAACCCGGTTACCGGTTCCGGGGGCATGCTGATCGGGAAAGCAGAAAAGATCGGCAAAGACTTATTGGGTAAAATCCCGCTTGCAGAGGGGCAGAGACTCGCAAGCCTGGTTTCGCTTTCTCTTACCCCGTTAAGAATCGACCGGATCAAGAAAATACACAAAGATATTGACCAGGTGGAAATCGAGGGTAAGGCTATTTTATTTGAAAGCGGAATCTACGCGGTCCTGCCGGAAGACCTGCCCCAGACGCTTGCCCTGGCCGTGCTCGATGTTGCCGGGGCTCCAGCTCAGACTGCCAAGCTGGTCAAGCCGGGGGACAGGGTTGTGATCATCGGTGCCGGCGGTAAATCGGGGCTGTTATGCCTGCACGAGGCCAGAAAACGGGCCGGGGTTACCGGCCAGGTGATCGGGATTGCCCCGCGGGAAAAAAGCAAGCAAAGGGCGGAATCGACCGGTTACTGCGACCGGGTTCTGATGGCCGATGCTGCAGATGCCTTAGATGTAATGAAGCAAGTAGAAGAGGCTACCGATGGAGAAATGGCCGATGTGACGATCAACTGTGTTAACATCGCCAATACGGAACTTTCCTCCATCCTTGCCACCCGTTACGGGGGGCAGGTTTACTTTTTCAGTATGGCTACCAATTTTACTTCCGCAGCCCTGGGAGCCGAAGGCGTGGGCAAGGATGTCAATATGATCATCGGCAACGGTTACACCCGGGATCATGACAAAATATCACTGCAAATTATGCGGGAAAGCCAGGTTTTGCGAAAGATATTTGAAGAGCTCTATACTTGATTTGCCCTGCATTGTTTCAGAAATGAACTGCAGCTCGGCAGCGGCTAATAGTTATAGCTTAAGCGATGGCTATTAACTATATAATATACAATTTCTGCGGGGTGGCTTAAACAGCAGATAAAGCCGGGGAATATGCTGGCATAAGAAGATCTAATATTATTTTATGCCGGGTTTTGCACAGTCCCCGGGAAGTGAGATAAAACAATTAAAAGGAGTGGTTCAGCAATGCGTGTAGCTGTTGTAGGCGGCAGCGGTGAAATGGGTTCGGCGGCATCTTATGACCTGGTTAGGAGTGAAGGAGTAGAAGAGATTGTTCTATTGAGCCGCAGCGCCAAAAAGGAAAACCTTCATCCGAAGTTAGCTTCAAGCGACAAGGTAGCGGTAAAAAATGTAGATGTTTTAAATACTGATCAACTGGTTAGCGAACTTAAAGGTTTTGACGTGGTAGTTAACTGTGTGGGTCCATTTTATTCCACCGGTTACAAGGTGGTCCAGGCAGCAATTAAAGCCGGTGTCAATTACGTGGATATCGATGATGATTACGACTCAGTAAAGATTATGCTTGACCCGGAACTTGACAGGCAGGCCAAAGAAGCGGGGATTACCGTGCTTTACTCCATGGGAGCAGACCCGGGCACAGGTAATATCCTGGCCAAGATGGCCTGTGATCAAATGGACCGGGTGGATACGGTAGATTTCTTCTGGGTCCTTGGAGCGTCAGATTGCAAGGGTAAAGCGGTTTGGGAGCATGTTTTACACATGAATACCGGGATGGTTCCCCAGTTTATTGATGGCAAACTCCAGGATGTGCCGGCCGGTTCTGAAGGAGAAGTTGTTGAATTTCTCGAGCCTTTCGGGCCCTGCGAGGTTCATTTTGTGGGCCACCCGGAACCGCTGACTTTTCCGCAGTTCTACAAGGATAAAGGGGTCAAGCGCGTGATTAACAAGGGCGGCATGCTGCCGCACTGGGTTAATGAAGCGATCAAAGTCCAGAATCAATGGGGCTTTACCGGCACCGAACCGATCGAAGTAGAGGGGCATTCCCTGCCTCCCCGTGAGCTGGCCCTGGAACTTTGGCGCCAGCGTCCGCCCCAGGGGGAACTCGGTGATTATACTTCAGGAGTGAAAGTCGAGGTAAAAGGTTCCCGCGGCGAGGAAGAACTGAAGATCAGTTATGATATTGCCGGTAACACCGCCCCCGGAACAGGCATTCCCGCTTCTATCGGGGCGCAGATGATTGCCCGGGGAGATGTTAAAGAAAAGGGTGTTCTGCCCCCGGAAGCATGCATTGATCCGGAAACTTACTTGAAAGAATTTGTTAAGCGCAAGGCAATGATTTATGAAAGCCGCGAAGCAAAAAGGATCATCCAGAAAGAAAAGAAGTAAGGGTAAACGTTAGAAAAGCAACCATTTACGGAGGGCAGGCTGCTTGATTACCGGGTAATTTATAAGTGGGAGTGGATAGACAATGCAGGAAAAACCGAAATTGAACTTAGAAAAATCAATGGCCATGTTCGAGGAAGCAAAGCAGATTTCGCCGGGCGGGGTAATGGGGATCAGGCGCCCCCACAACTTTGTCGAAGGGGAGTATCCGATATTTTTAGATTATGGTTACGGCGGCCATATTGTTGATGTGGACGGTAATGATTATATCGATATGCTTTGCGCTTATGGGCCGATTATTCTCGGTTATAATGAGCCGGAAATCAACAGGGCTGTAATGGAACGGATGGACAAGGGTTTTTGTTTTACTTTGGTTCAGCCGGTGCAAAATGAGTTGACCAAAAGAATTATTGACCTGGTTCCCTCTGCGGAAATGGCCCTCCTGGTGAAGACGGGTTCTGATGCTACCGGGGTGGCTGTCAGGTTAGCCCGCGGTTACACGGGTAAGGATATAATCTTGCGCCATGGTTACCACGGCTGGCATGACTGGTGTGTGGAAGTGCCGGGCGGCGTGCCGCAGGCGGTCAGAGAGCTGACCCTGGAATTTCCTTACGGTGACTTAGAGGCCCTGGAAAAACTGCTCAAAGAGAACAAAGGAAAAGTAGCGGCGATCATGATTACCCCTGTGGGCCATCCCCTGGGACAACCGGTGACTGCTCCGCCGGAAGGTTATCTTGAAGAAGTGCGCAGGCTTGCCGACCAATATGAGTGTGTGCTTATTTTTGATGAAATCCGCACCGGATTCCGGGTAGCTATGGGTGGTGCCCAGGAGCGTTACGGGGTCACCCCGGATATGACCACAATTGGTAAAGCTATGGCCAACGGGTATGCGATCAGTGCCTGTGTGGGCAAACAAGAGATCATGAAAGTAGCTGAGAAAGATGTATTTATCAGCTCCACTTTCTTCCCTAACAGCCTGGAAATGGCGGCGGCGATGAAATGTATTGATATTTTGGAGAGGGAAGAAGTGCTCGATAATATCTGGGAGCGTGGCGGCAAGTTTTTAGAGCGATTAGAGAAGATCGTGGCTGATTCCGGTGTTCCGGCCACCGTTTCCGGGATTCCCCCGATGCCCTTTGTTACCTTTGACCGGGTGGACGATAAGTACAAAGAACGGCGCAAACGTTTCTATACCGAAACGATCAGGCGCGGTTTGTTTCTTCAGCCGTATCACCACTGGTACATCTCTTACCGCCACACCAATGAAGACTTAGACTGTGCTTTGGGGGCAATAGAAGAAGCCCTGGAAATAGTGGGGCGAGAATATTAAATTTTACAGGGGGGATTGTTCTATGGATAAACTAGTTATTACCGCCGCTTTAACCGGCGCGGAGACCACCAGGGAAGATAACCCCAACCTTCCGGTAACCCCGGAAGAAGTTGCTGAGGCTGCCGTAGAGGCCTGCCGGGCCGGGGCTTCGATTATCCACCTTCACGTGCGGGACCGGGAGGGTAATCCCACCCAATCTGCGGAAGTCTTTGGTGAAGTGATGGATAAGATCAGGTCACGCTGTTCTGCGATCCTGCAGGTTTCAACCGGTGGGGCGGTGGGAATGAGCGCTGCCGAAAGAGCAGCCCCCCTGCAGTTAGAGCCTGAAATGGCCACCCTGACTACGGGAACGGTTAACTTCGGTAATGATGTCTTTTATAACGCTACTCCGCTGGTGGAAGAGTTAGCCGGGATGATGCAGGAACATGGAGTGAAGCCAGAAATAGAGGTGTTCGATGCCGGAATGATTGCGGGCGCCCGGCGGCTTCTGCGAAAGGGCCTGATCGAAGAACCGCTGCATTATGATTTTGTCATGGGAGTTCCCGGCGGAATCAGCGCAGGTATACGGGAGCTAACTTTTCTTACTGAAAGCATTCCTGAAGGATCGACCTGGACTGTGGCCGGGATTGGACGCCATGAACTGACCCTCGGCACTGCGGCTATCCTGATGGGGGGACATGTACGGGTAGGTTTTGAAGACAATATTTATTATGAAAAAGGAGTTCTGGCAGAAAGCAATGCCCAGCTGGTCGAGCGGATTGTGAAAGTAGCGGAAATCCACCGCCGCCCGGTGGCAACCCCGGATCAAGCACGGCAGATTCTCAGCCTTAAATAAGAATAGTCTTGTCTGCTAGAGTCCACGTCTGCATTTTGGACTGGTGCTGGCTTATCGCAGGCAATGGCTTTGAATCAAACTGCAGGCTTACACTTTGTTTAAACTTTGGCATTCACCATCTAAGGCTTTAGGCCTCGGCTGCCGACCTCAATTCAAGGAAGCAATACCCCCGTCCCCCTGCTTCCCCTGTAGTAACGAATAGTAAGGCACCCGTGAGGGTGCCATTTTTTTGTCTGATATCGGTTAGTAAAGTAAGCTGGTGAGAGGCTTCGTTTTTGTTGATCAGCTGCCATTATTATTACTATTATTATGTTCTGTAGTTTTACTTGCGTCTTGATCTGTTTGGTCCAGTGTTTCGGGACGCTCCAGGTATAGCAGCAAGACCGACAGGTCGGCCGGGGTAACCCCTTCCATCCGGGAAGCCTGGCCGATGGTGGCCGGGCGGATTTCCTCTAATTTTTGGCGGGCTTCTGTTGATAAATGTTTGGCTTTCCGGTAATCAAAATTTTCCGGTATTTTTTTATCCTGCATGCGGGCTGCTTTTTCGACCGCCAGTCCCTGCTTGGCAATATAACCGGCATACTTGATCTGGTTTTCCAGTTCATTCAAGGTGCCCCGGGGGAGGTCAGGGACAGCGCTATTTTCCCATTCCAGGTAAGCAGGATAAGTAATTTCAGGCCGCCGGATTAATTCTAAAGCAGTGACCGGCTGCCGGGGCAAAGATGAATTGTGTTTTTTCAAAAACTCTTCGATTGGCCCTCCCGGGTTGTACTTTGTATTTTCTAAGCGGGAAAGTTCGCTTTCAATGTATACTTTCTTGGTCAAATGCTGCCGGTAGCGTTCCTCATCGATCAGGCCGATTTCGCGCACTTTTTCGGTAAGCCTCAAATCGGCATTATCGTGGCGCAGGAGCAGGCGGTATTCTCCCCGGGAGGTGAAAATCCGGTACGGTTCCTGGACTCCCCTGGTTACCAGGTCGTCGATCATCACCCCAATATAAGCTTCGCTGCGCTTAAGGATCATAGGCTCCATCTTTTTTATATGCAACGCAGCGTTGATGCCGGCCATAATTCCCTGGGCTGCCGCTTCCTCGTACCCGGTAGTTCCGTTAATTTGCCCGGCCAGGAAAAGCCCTGAAACAGCCCTGGTTTCCAGGGAATTTTTTAGCTGGGTCGGCGGGGCGAAATCATATTCAATGGCGTATGCGGGGCGCATTATTTCAACGTTCTCAAGGCCCTTGATTGTACGCAGGAAATTTTGCTGAACATCGGGTGGAAGTCCCGTTGATACGCCCTGCAGGTACATCTCATCGATATCCGGGCCTTCCGGTTCGATAAAGACAGGATGACGGTCGCGGTCGGTAAAACGGTGAACTTTATCTTCAATCGAAGGACAGTACCGTGGTCCGGAGCCCTTGATCAAGCCGCTGTAGAGGGGGGCCTGGGTAAAGTTTTGCTGGATGATTTCATGGGTGTCCGGGTTGGTATGGGTCATCCAGCAGGGAATTTGCTCCTCGGGTGCATTTCTGGTAATTATTGAAAACCCTGCTGCCCCCGGGTCGCCGTACACAGGATCAAGGCTGGAAAAATCGATGCTGCGGCGGTAGACTCGCGGCGGAGTATCGGTTTTGAAGCGTTGCAGTTCGATCCCTAAATCATGCAGGCTTTTTGCCAGGCTGTCTGCAGGAGTCAGGCTGCCCGGAGCGGCGCTGTACCGGTGATCTCCCAAGAAAAGCCTGGAAGAAAGATAAACTCCGCTTGAGACAATCACGGCCCTGGTGGGATAGAAGGCGGTGCTGCGTCCCAGTACACCCCTGATTTTCCCGTTGCTTGTCTGAATTTTTTCGGCCATATCTTCCCGGATAGTCAAAAGAGGTTCTTTTTCCAGAGCCACTCGCATTGCACGCTGGTAGCCCCACTTGTTGATCTGAGCGCGCATTGCCTGCACAGCCGGACCCTTGCCGGTATTGAGCATCCGTACCTGGAGGGTGTTTTGATCGGCAACGCGGGGCATTTCTCCGCCTAATGCGTCAATTTCCCGCACCAGGTGGCCTTTACCGGGGCCACCCAGGGAAGGGTTACAGGCCATAAAAGCAACCATATCAAGATTTAAGGTTAACAGGAGAGTCCGGCAACCCAGGCGGGATGCCGCTAAAGCCGCTTCGCAGCCGGCATGGCCTGCGCCGATCACGATAATATCATAGCTGTTTTGGGGACTCATGTTGAATCCTGTTGTTTCCATAGTTTATTTTCTCACCTTATATAATTTACCATTGTTGATAACCACGGGCAATGGGCATGCGCCTGCCCCGCCCAAAGGAATTGGGGGTAAACCGCAGTCCCGGCGCTGCCTGCCTGCGCTTAAATTCAGAAGTATCGACCATCTTGATCACTCTTTCCACTGTTTCCCGGTCATAGCCCGCATCAATTATTTCAGAAGGCGCCCGGGTTTCTTCTAAGTACATTTTTAAAATGGGATCAAGAACATGGTATGGGGGAAGTGAATCTTCGTCTTTTTGGCCCGGACGCAGTTCAGCCGAAGGTGCTTTGGTAATAATTCTTTCCGGGATTACTTCCCGGCCTTTAGTTTCGTTGATATAGCGAGCCAGCTCGTAGACCCTGGTTTTTAAGAGGTCGGAAAGCATAGTAAAACCGCCGGCCATGTCCCCGTAAAGGGTACAGTAGCCAACTGCCAACTCCGATTTGTTCCCGCCGACCAGGATCATGAATTTTTCCCGGTTGGCCAGGTGCATCATAATGTCGCCTCGCAGGCGGGCCTGGAGGTTTTCTTCAGCCAGGTCCTTGATCGGGGTGCCTTCCTCGTTGAGGATATCGGTAAAAGTATAGAAGGGCTGGTCAATGCTGATAGTCCGGTATTCGATACCCAGGTTTTCGGCCAGTTTCGCAGCGTCTTTGATGCTGTCTTCTGAAGAATAGGGCGAGGGCATGTTTACCGCCAAAACGTTTTCCGGACCGAGAGCTTCAACAGCTATTGTGGCTACTACTGCAGAATCGATCCCTCCGCTTAAGCCAAACGCCGCCTTTTCAAAGCCTGTTTTTCTAAGGAAATCTTTGGTGCCGAGCTTGAGTAGTTGCAAAATAGTGCCGGTATCGTCCCGGTCCGGGGGGACAGTTTTTTTTGCCGGCCGGTAAAGGTCTGCTGTGTCGATGTAAAAAAGTTCTTCTTCCACGGCGGAGGCGCGGTAAAGTAGTTCGCCGCGGTTGTTGTAAACCAGGCTCGAACCGTCAAAAATAAGTTCGTCGTTTGCGCCCACCTGGTTTAAGTAGATCACCGCAGTGCTATATTTTTTGGCCAGGAACGGGAGCATTTCTTCCCGGAGGGCATGTTTGCCCAGGTGGTAGGGAGAAGCGGAAAGGTTCAACAGCAGTCTGGCACCTTGTTTGAACAGCTGCTCCAGGGGATCGGTATCGTATATGGGTATTGAAAAATAGTCCATGTCATTCCAGATGTCTTCGCAGACGGTTAAAGCTGTGGGTAAATCGCCCAGCATTTCAATTTGACGCTCTAAGTTGCGGGTATAGTATCTTTCCTCTTCAAAAACATCGAAAAAAGGGAGCAGGGTTTTTAAATGGGTCGATTTGATCACGCCATCTTCCAGGACCAGGGCGGCGTTATATAAACGGTGTTCCCGGCGGTGGTTGGCGCCGATGATGATGGGCACTTTCTCCCGGTCAGTCAAGGGGGCCAGTTCTTCAGTAATTAGTTTACTTTCTTGATCAAGGAAGCCTGAGTAGGTTAAAAGGTCCCGGGGAGGATAGCCCGGTAATGAAAGTTCGGTAAAGACGACCAGGTCAGCGTCGCCTGCTACTGCCCGGTGGTAGTAGCTTTTCATTTTTTCCAGGTTTTGGTCCAGGGCTCCGATAATGGGATTGAGCTGAGCCAGTGCAATACGCATAATCCAAATACCCCCCGTTAAAATAAATAACTCACGGGAAAGCATCTGTTCCCGTGAGTGTTTTTCCCGTCGAAATGGTAACCATATCCTTGGTGCATTATAATCAAGGGGGACGCTAAAGTCAAGGTTTGCTTGATAGAAAGGAATTTTATTCATATAATATTGTTATAGAACTGCTGATTATTTTGCCTTGAAATGAAAAATCGACAGGCAGAAATCAATTATTTGGAGGTGTTTACATGCTCGAAGTATATGTTAAAGACGGGTGTCCCTACTGCGAAAAGCAGCTGGAAGCACTTAAGAAAAAAGGAGTGGAGTATAAACTGTATAATGTAAGTGCTGATCCGGAAGCACTGAAAAGAGCCCGGGAAGAATTCAAGGCCGACAAAGTCCCTGTGCTGGTTGAAAACGGGGAAGTACAGAGTATCGGTTTTGGTGGAGGAGGCTGAGGAATCTAAAACATAGACCGCCGTGGGCGGTTTTTTAACTTTAACAGGGGTCTAAGTGGACGATTGTGTCGCAGTGGTAATTATCGCTGACCTGATCTTCAACCTGGTGGGCTATCCGGTGGGCTCTTTCCAGGCTTAGATCTCCACTTACTTCAATGTGCATGGTGATTACTTTCCAGGAACCGTAATCGTGGATTTCGAGGTTGTGCACATCGACAACCCCCTTAACCTCTTTTGCGCAGTCGATCACCCCTTTTTGCAACTCTTTTCCCGGGGCTTTGCCTAAAAGGCGACTGCCTGAGTTGCGGGCGATTTTATAACCGGCATAGATTATGAACAAGGCAATCGTAAAACCGAAAATGGCATCGAGATAGTGCAGTCCTAAGTAGCTGCCGACCAACGCGATCAGGACCATTACTGATGACATTGAGTCAGTGCGGTGATGCCAGGCGTCTCCGGCGATGGTGTCGGAATTAATCAGCCGGCCCATGCGTGCCGAAAAATAAAACAGGAATTCCTTGATTAAGATGGCGGCAATTACCGCGGTGATAGCAGGGATGCTTGGCTGGATGGTAACGTCTTCAAGGAAACGAGTGGAGGCGTTGTAAGCAAAAACAACGCCTGCCCCGGTAAGCATTGCCCCGATAATCAAACCGGCCAGGTATTCGCTGCGGCCGTGGCCATGGGGATGTTCCCGGTCAGGTTTCTTTTTCGCTAAGGTGAAACCGACCAGGACTACCAGGGAAGAGATGATATCGGAGGCGCTGTGCACGGCATCCGCCATCAAGGCGATGCTGTTGGTGATCAGGCCGAAAACCAGTTTCAGAAGAGTTAACGCCAGGTTGCCGCTAATACTGACCCAGCTGACGATCAAACCAACCCGGTGCCTTTCGGCGGGGTCATGGAGCTTTCGTCCGGCAGTTAGCTTGTAGGTTAAACGATCTGTTAAAAATTTCATTTTTGCATCCCGGTTTCGCACAAATTTCTTTTCATTATATCACAGCGGACTGTAACTCTGCAGCCGAAAGCTCAAATTTGACGCATTATCCAGGTTATAAAGCCTTACGAGGCATTTTAATATATTAATCAGGTTTAACCGTTAAATGCTCGATTTAACAATGCTTTACTTTGATTCACTGTCAGCATTACCTTTTGCGAAATTACACACAATATGACATAATATATAGCAAGACGCGGTTGTTTGATTTTAAACGGGCCGGATTAGAAGTTACCATTTATTTAATCCCGTATCACAATCAGCATCAGGCACGGCCTGAACGATTCAGTACGGTTTTTTTTATTTTAAAGAAAACAAAGGAGGTGAGCAGCCTGGCAGGTTTATGTCAGGCTGGAAGATTGAGTGAACGAGGAGTAGTAGTAGATAAGCCGTATGCCCGGCTAAGCCGGGAGCAAATTGAGTTGATTGACCAGACATCACTGGAGATTTTAGAGAACCCGGGAATTTTATGTTTCCATGAAGAAAGTGTTTCTTTGCTGGAAAAAGCAGGGGCGAAAGTTAAGCCGACCCGGGAAGGCGAACATGAAGCCTGGTGGGTAAGTATACCACCGAAAGTAGTTAAAAAAGCCCTCGAAACTGTTCCTGCAAAAATTACCCTTGGTGCCCGTAACCCGGAGAATCGGGTAGTTCTTGATGCTGAAGGGACCAGGAGCCACTTTGGCAGCGGCTCGGAAACAAATTATTGGTTGGAAGTAGAACCGGAAACTTTTACCTCAAAGAAAGACGGACATGAAAGGGTATTTCCGGTAATCAAACGCAACCGCGGGAACCTCGGATATCTCTGCCGGTCAGCACATTTGGCGGAGCAACTGGAAAACCTCGATTTCTTCATTCGCAATGTAAATGTTCAGGATGAAGATATTACCACCGATAACAAGGATGTAAACATATTTTTTGCTTCCCTGAATAATATAACCAAGCCGGTTATTGGCGGTATTGCCGATTTTGATCAATTGGATAAAGTCGTCAATATGGCTGAAATTATCGCAGGTGGGCGTGAGGAACTGCTTGAAAACCCGATAGTCTCTTTTATCACCAGCGTAATCAAGAGCCCCCTGCAAGTAGTGGGGGAGACTGCTGAAAAGCTTGTCAATATTGCCCGGAGGGGTTTGCCCGTGGTCATATCCACTTCGCCGCAGGGCGGTTCCACGGCGCCGATTGATGAAATGGGCATGGTGGCCCAGGTAAATGCTGAAGCCCTGACCGGGATTGTAATCAACCAGCTGGCCAATCCGGGAGCACCGGTTATATATGGTGCTGTGCCGGTGCGTGCCCGCATGGACGACCTGCATGATATGTATGGTGTGCCCGAATTTTGCCATTATACGATGGCCTGTGCGCAAATGGCCCGCTATTACAAGGTGCCCTGTTACTCGACAGCCGGTGTCGGTGATGCTAAAGTGCCCGGACTCCAGGCGGCTGTTGAGAAAATGTACACGTACACTGCAGTACCTTTTTCCGCCCCGGATCTGGTCCATTACGCATTCGGGTTGCTTGAAAAAACAATGACCTTTTCTCCCGACCAGGCAGTGCTCGACAACCACATGATCGGCATGTCCAAGTTCCTGCAGAGGGAAAGCGGGATTAAACCGGATGAAAAAGACCGGGTTGAGAAAATGATCAGGGAAGTCATGGACAGCCCTTACCGGATGTATGCCCGTTATGCCCGGAAAATGCTGCGCCGCGGGGGCATCTTTGAAGGCTTCCCCTTTGAAGGTGAGTCGGATGATCAAGACGAATCCCTGTTAATGGTTAACAAACATCTTAAAGAACTCGAGGCGAAAGAGCCACAGCACTTGCCGGAAGATGTCTGCAAGAAAATATTTGAACAAACCCCCGGCTTGCTGCCTCGCCTGAATCCGTATGCTTAGTTTTGTAAAAAGGATTCATTCTGCAGGGTGAACGTGGGTTTTTAGCATAATGGTACTTTTCTACCCACCTGCCCCTGGGATTGCACTATATCAGCAGGCCGGTCTTTGCCGGTTTCAGGTGTCAAGGCTTGCCCTTGAAGTTATTGAATCGATAAGCATGATTAAACAGATGCTCATAATAAGGAGGAAGAACTTTGAAAGAAGAACTGGTTGATAAGATTGTTGATAACGTTCTGCAGGGACGACGCAATCAGGAAGATGAAGGAATTGAGGAAGATTACGCCGGTGAACCAGGCGTAGCTGAACTGGTCCAAAAAGCACTTGACGAAGGATTTAGCACCAATACAATTTTGCTCGAAGGTTTAAGTAAAGGAATGGAAATGGTCGGGCAGAAGTACGAAACCGGGGAATACTTCATTCCGGATATGCTCACCGCTGCTGAAGCGGTTGAAGCAGGCATGAAAGTAATGGAGCCCTACCTGGGCGGTGAAGGCGAAAGCGAAGGTAAAGGCAAGGTTGTCATGGCCACGGTCGAGAAAGACCTTCATGACATTGGCAAAAACCTGGTGTGCATTATGCTTAAAGGTGCCGGTTTTAACGTGGTAGACCTTGGCATTGACGTGCCCGCTTCCCGGATAGTCGAAGCTGCACAAGAGGAAAATGCTCAACTGGTAGGCCTGTCAGCTCTGCTTAATACTACGATGACAAACATGGAAGATGTAGTTAAAGAATTGGAGCAAAAAGGAATGCGTGAAAAGATTAAGGTAATTATCGGCGGGGCGCCTACTTCAGAAGACTTTGCCCAGGAAATTGGCGCAGATGCTTACGGGAAGGATGCTTTTGCGGCTATCCGTGTGGCGGAACAATTATTACAAGCAGGAGGGAATAGTTAATATGGAAGCCGATAAGGCGTATCAAGAGGCAATCCGGCATGGCCGTTATAGTGAGCAGGTGAGAGGATTACGCTGCAAGTATGACCATGTGCGGATTCAATTTGAAGATTTTATTACAACCTATTACTTAAGACCCTATCTGGAAGAGCTTGTCAAGTCCAAACTGGGGACAAATGAAGAAGGGTTGCGGTTTTACGACTTGGGTTGTGGAACAGGAGACGGTTACGATCTTTTAACCAAGATTACCAGGGATACGAGGCTATCGCAGTTTGATACCCGCCTGGTCCAAAAGGATATGATGGATCAGTATAAAGGGATCGACTTAAGCGTGGAATTGCTCAAAGAAGCGCAAAATCTATTTGGTCACTATGAGCATGTTAATTTCTGTAAGGGTGACTTTTCCAATGGGCTGCCCTTAGAAGAAGGGGAAGAACCTTACGACCTTTACTTCACTTCTTACGGGACTTTGTCGCACTGTACCAATGAAGAACTGGAAAGACTGTTTGTTGATATGGGCAAACACGGGAAAAATGGCAGTTTAATCCTGGCTGATTTTCTCGGGCGTTATTCTTACGAGTGGCAAAACCTGTGGACCCACAACCCTGAGGAAGTGACCTACATGGATTATGTAATTAACTATCTTTACCCGGAAGAAGAAAGAGATAATGTCGAGCTTTCTTCATTTCCCATGCGGCTTATGACGCCTGCCGAAGTATTCAGGATTCTGGAGAGCGCAGCCCGTAAAGCCGGAGTGGAGCTGAAGGTTTTGCGATTCTTCGACCGTTCGCTCTTTGTCGGACGTCATATTGAAACGGGAACCTATAATGGCAACCCGCAGCCCCTGCGCTTGATGGTTTCATCACTGTTCGAACGCGGCCTGCGGACTTACTTCCCGGATTTAAAAGTAGATTACTGGCCCCGGGAAGGTTTTGACTGGCAGAACGAAGCCCTGCAAACCCTGGCCGACAGCTGGAATGCCCTGGTCGATTACACCATGACCCTGATGGAGCATTATGACAGCGATGAGGAACTGCTGCCCTATCCCCCGCAGACAAACGTGAAACCCCTGGAGAAAGCCTACCGGGTGATGAGACAGTCTTTGGAAGGCAGCAAGGGACTTTATGGCGATATCAGGGCTGATTTGATCGAGGCCCAGCTTGGTTATGCCCTCCGCAGCCTGGAGATGAACCTCCAGCACGGGCATGGCCTGGGACACGGTTTAATCGGGATAATCCAGGTTGTCAAGTAAGGATTAAATCCAGGCGGTTGTACTGCGAATATATCTTAATAACTGGCGTTTAGGCAATGTCAGCTTGCTTCAGTTGACTTTAGTTAAATAAAGCTGAAAATTAAGCAGGATTTTGAAAGATTACAGTCGAAAATATTATTTGTATATGTTTTCTTTGTATGAAATAATTGCCACAGGATTCACTATGCTCAAATAATTTAGTTTTTGCCAGGCGGGAGGTAGTTGTTTCGCAGTGCAGTATGCCTGGATTTCCCATTTTTGTTAAACCAATTAGATAATCTCCTCAACTTTATTAAAACTGCTGAATGTCCGAAACGAGGTGCACCAGCCTCTTTATAATAAATTATAAATAAACAAAGGAAGGGTGATTGCTGATACATGGGCCAAATCATTGGGTGTATAAGTGATTTTTTCCGGGTAACGGGAAACCTGACTCTTTTGTCAGCTCAGGGTGAAGACCCGGGATTAATCAGGGAGACAATCAATTGGATTTCTCGGCGTAGTGACATGCTTCTGGATTTAATGGTCGGACATTTATACCTGGTAGTTGTAACCCTCATTATTGCCATCGCCATTTCAGTAACAGTAGGTATAATTATCAGTTATTACGAGGGAGTAGCCCAGACAGTGCTGGGGATTTGCCAGATCTTGATGGTTATTCCCAGTATGGCGATGCTGGCATTTATGGTTCCTTTATTTGGCATCGGTTTTACCACCGGGGTGGTAGCCCTGGTCCTCTACAGCTTGCTGCCGATTGTCCGTAACACCTATACTGGAATCCGGGAACTTGACCCGGCTATTGTGGAAGCGGCAAAAGGCATGGGCATGACCGAACGGCGTGTGCTATTCAAGATTAAAATTCCGCTGGCCAGGCCGGTGATTATGGCCGGTGTGCGGACCGCAGCGGTTATGATGATTGGTATAGCCGCCATTGCCGCTTACGTAGGTGCAGGAGGCCTGGGTGAACTGATTTTCTCAGGAATATCCCGGGGGCATCAGCCTATGATTATTGCCGGGGCAATCGGGGTTTCTATTATTGCTGTTGCTTTTGACTATCTCCTGTACTACGGTGAAAAACGCTTTTCTGTTGAAGGCAGCACAAGGGAGGGAGAATAAGTATGATCAAACTCGAAGGATTAAGTAAAGTTTTTCCGGGACACAGTATTCCCGCGGTAAAAGATTTAAACCTGGAAATCCAGGAGGGGGATGTATGCGTTTTAGTCGGTCCCTCGGGCTGCGGCAAAACAACCACCATGAAAATGATTAACCGGCTTTATGAGCCGACCGGGGGAGCAATCTATATCCGGGGCGAAAATGCCCTGCAAATGGACCCGATCAAGCTGAGGCTTGATATCGGCTATGTTATCCAGGAAATCGGTCTGTTTCCCCATATGACCATCGAAGAAAATATTGCTACTGTTCCCAATGAGAAGCATTGGCCGAAAGACCAAACCAAGCAAAAGGTTGAAGAAGTAATGACCCTGGTCGGCCTCGATCCGGAGGTGTTTAGGGCTCGTTATCCCGCGGCCTTGAGTGGCGGCCAGCGCCAGAGGGTCGGCGTGGCCAGGGCCATGGTCAGTGATCCGCCAATTATGTTGATGGACGAACCTTTCGGTGCGGTGGACCCGATTACCAGGGCTCGCCTGCAGAACGAGTTTTTGCGGATCCAGGAGCGGATGGGAAAAACCATTGTATTTGTGACCCACGATATTGACGAAGCGATCAAAATGAGCGATACCATTGCCGTAATGAGAGAAGGAGAATTGGTCCAGCATGCCACACCGAGCGATTTGTTAAGCGCTCCGGCTGATGAATTTGTTTCCAACCTGGTTGGGCGTAACCGCTCGATCAAACGCCTCCACCTGATCAGGATACAAGAAATCCTGGAAGAGGTCGATCGGACAAAACCGGCAACGGAAGATGCAAAGGTCGATGAAATTAAAAAACAGCTTGAAGAAAGCGATATCAGGTCGGTCATGGTTGTCGATCGCGATAACAAGTTGAAAGGAGTTATCGGGGTAAGTGACTTGAAGCAAAAAGCAGGTGAAGTAGCCGGTGATTACTGCTCCGAGGTTGCCGACACCGTTACCAGCGATGCCACTTTGAACGATGCTTTATCGGTGATGTTAGAGTGCGGTGAAGGCTATGTTGCCGTAGTCAACGAAGATGACCAGTACCAGGGGACAGTTACTCTTGGCGACCTGCTCAATGTGGTTAAGGAGGATAGCTAACAATGGCCAGAGAAATATGGAAATGGTTAGGTATTCCGTTGATCATGATCGGAATTGCCGCGGCAATCGTTATTTATTCTGTCAACAACCCCGCTGATTCTATTGTCGAGCGGATGCTCACTTATGATCGCGTGTTCAGGGTTATCCGGGAGCATATGGGCCTACTCCTGGTTTCTATGACCGGGGCGACCATTGTCGGTGTAGGCGGAGGGATCATGCTCTCTCGCCCCAGTCTTTACCGGATAGGCCGCGTGATGGAGACGGTCGTCAATATCGGCCAGACAGTCCCCAGCCTGGCCGTGTTGGCCCTGTTTTACACTATCCTGGGGCTTGGTTTTAATGTAGCTGTATTTGCCTTATTCCTTTATTCAATCCTGCCGATTTTGAGGAATACTTTTGCCGGGATTGACGGGGTTGAACATAATATTATTGAAGCCGCACGAGGTATGGGTATGCGTCCTTTGCGCATATTAACGAAAATTGAACTGCCTATCGCTTTTCCGATTATTGTGGCCGGACTCAGGACCGCAATTGTCATTAACGTCGGCGCGGCTACGCTGGCTACCTTTATCGGCGGCGGTGGCTTGGGTGACCTGATTGTAACCGGCCTTTCGGTGCACCGGGATATGATTATTTTTAACGGTGCGGTAATTGCCGCGGTAACGGCAATTTTGTTGGACTACTTAATCGGCAAAGTAGAAGAAAGGGTTGTGCGCTGGGCTTGATAAGATAGCTTTTAACGATTGAGAAATAGTGTTATTAGATAATGTCGTATTAAGATCGTCTTGCTGCTTGAGTGTGAGGGTTGTTTTCCATTACTATATGGAAATAATATACAACGAAAGGGGTAAAGTTTAAAAATGAGTATGAAGAGGGTTTTAACTGTATCACTGGCTTTGATGTTGTTTGTCGGTTTGTTGTTTGTGGTAGGCTGTGAACCGGATGAACCTACTGTGACCGTAGGATCAAAAGAATTTACCGAGCAGTTAGTTCTGGGGCAAATAGCGCTTGTAGCCCTGGAAGATGCCGGGATTCCGACGGAAGATGAAACCAACCTTGGGGGAACCGTTGTGGCCCGCGAGGCGCTGGAAAGAGGAGACATTGATATGTACTGGGAATATACCGGTACAGCCCTGGTTGAGTTTATGGCACACGATGTAATTACCGATCCGGACGAAGCATACAATACAATATCCGAATGGGACTTGGAAGAAAACGATTTGCACTGGCTCGATTATACTCCCTTTAACAACACTTATACCGTAATGATGCGCCAGGAAGATGCTGATGAACTGGGTATTGTAACAATCAGTGATCTGGCTGATGCCATCAATGAAGGGGTTCCCGCTCCCGAACCGGGCGAGTGGACCTTTGCCACTGACCATGAGTACGAAGCCCGGGACGACGGTCTTGAGCAGCTGCAGGTGCATTATGGTTTTGAATTTGAAAGCTACGAGGTAATGGACCTTGGCATTACCTACGGCGCCTTGAATGAAGGCGAACATGCCACCGCAATGGGCTTTGCAACTGATGCCCGGATTGCCGAATTTAACCTGGTTAATCTTGAAGACGACCAGGAGTTCCACCCGGTTTACAACTGTTCACCGGTAGTCCGTGGGGATATGCTGGAAGAGTTCCCGGAAATTCCGGACATTCTTAACCCGATCGCGGCAGCATTGACTCCGGAAGTAATGTCTTCGCTGAACATGAAAGTTGATATGGAAGATATGGAACCGCGCGAAGTTGCCGAGGAATGGCTTAGTGAAGAAGGTTTTATTGAATAAACAGACATAAAGGAATTAACAGGGCAGGGGGTATCTACCCCCTGCCCTTGCCAATTCCAGGGGCAATCAATTATAATCAACTAGGCAAGGGAAAAGTAGCCTGCATGAAAGAGATTTTAATACAAAAAATTAAGGCTGTTTTTCCCTTGTTTTTGCAAAAGATTATTTTGAAAGGGGGTAACTCATTTTAATGAGTATCAAGCGGATTACAGCTCTGACACTAACAGTAGTTTTATTGGCCGGTGCGTTGTTTGCGGGTGGTTGTGAACCGGAAGATCCCGAAGTTGAAATCTCTGTCGGTTCGAAAGAATTTACCGAGCAGTTGATCCTGGGGCAAATTGCCATTCAGGCCCTTGAAGATGCGGGAATCCCAACAGAAGACCAAACCAACCTTGGTGGAACTGTTGTCTGCCGGGAAGCGCTTGAAAGAGGCGACCTTGATCTTTACTGGGAGTATACCGGCACTGCACTGGTCGAATTCAAGGAAGCTGAGCCGATTTTCGATGCAGACGAAGCTTACGAAACTGTGGCTACATGGGATCAAGAAGAAAATGACTTGCACTGGTTAGACAAAACTCCGTTTGATAACACCTACACCATTATGATGCGTCAGGAAGATGCTGAAGAGCTGGGCATAGAGACTATCAGCGATCTGGCCCAGGCAATCAATGAAGATGTAGATGCCCCCGCACCGGGCGAGTGGACCTTTGCTACCAACCATGAGTATGAAGCACGCGATGATGGGTTGCCTGAGCTGCAAGAGCATTACGGCTTTGAATTCGATGATTTCGAGGTAATGGATACCGGAATTACTTACGGTGCCCTGAACGAGGAAGAGCATGCTGCAGCAATGGGTTTTGCTACAGATGCACGCATTGCGGAATATGGCCTGGTAACCCTGGTGGACGACCAGGATTTTCACCCGGTTTATAACTGCGCACCGGTAGTTCGCGGCGATGCGTTGGAGGCACATCCTGAAATTGAGGAGATCCTTAATCCCATCGCAGCTGAACTAACTCCGGAAGTTATGTCAGATCTGAACTTAAAGGTTGACGTCGAAGGATATGAACCATTTGAGGTAGCTGAAGAGTGGTTGCGCGACGAAGGGTTTATTGAATAAAACAGGTGAGCTGAACCAGTCTAAAACCTGCACATGTTAAATGTTGCAATCACTGCTCTAGTGAAGAATAACAGTACTCGTTTAAGGGAAAGCAGTTAGTAATTGAGGGGGCAAGCAGGAATAACCTTGCTTTGCCCCTTTTTATTAAAAACAGCAATGCTTAAGCCTTTATTATTGCTAAGGTATTGATTTTTGAGGTTTAATTTCCGGGGGATATTAAGTGCAAGAAGCCAAAAATATCTGCCGGCGGTTAAGCCGGAATGAATTGCCGGTTGGTTGAATGGTACCAAAATTTATTTTGGAAAGAGCACCTTATTACGGTGCTTAAAGTGTATTGACAAGCTTGGATGGAGGGATTAAGATGGCGATATTGGCAAAAGAAATTATGACCGCTCCGGTGGTCAGCATAACGCCCGATACTACCTTGAAAAGGGCGGCAGAAATTTTGGATGAGAACTGTTTTAGCGGGATGCCGGTAGTAGATGAGGATAATAAACTGGTCGGAATTATCTCAGAAACAGATATCTGGCGTTATTCGCAGCAGATTATCGGTCAGCCGCTGCGGGATCCGCACCAGGTTTTTACAAAGAGCAAAGATGTACTTCATGTAGATATAACCCACCGGGGAGTGGAAGTGATTGAGCTGGTAGCATCCACCACGGTGGAAACTTTAATGACAACCGAAGTTATTTCTGTGACTGAAGATACACCGGTTTATAAGGTTAGCAAGCTAATGCAAGATAATGACATCAACCGGATCCCTGTAGTTGATCATGAAAATCAGCTGCAGGGAGTGATAACCCGGGCAGACTTGATTTCGGCAATGGTTAAAAATTGGGATAAGTTTACCCGGGATTAAGGTCGAAGATTACAGGACAGCAATAAAACCACCAATCAGTGGGGGGTAGGCCAGATGGAAAAACCGATATATGAGGGTGGAGGCTACAATGTCCTTTCTGAAAAGGAAATTAGCCAGATCCATGAAACATCGATTAAAGTCCTGCAAAACGTAGGATTTGAAATCAATTACCCGCCGGCCCTGGAATTACTTGAGAAAAACGGGGCCAAAGTCGATCACGAACAAAATAGGGTTTATCTGCACCGGGAACTGATCTCCCGCTGCATTAAGCAGGCTCCGGCGGAATTTGTCTTTTACGGACGCCGTGAAGGAAGAGATATCACCGTTGGCGGTAAAAAAGTGAATTTTGGCTCCGGGGGATTGGCCCTGTACGTGCTCGATCTTGAACGGAACAAGCGGCCGGGGGAAATCCATGATGTTGCAGAACTAGCCCGCCTTGCCGACAGACTTGAATACCTGGATTTCTTTATCAACCCGCTTTATCCTCACGATATCAATATTGATACGGTTGATATCAATACAAAGTACCAGGCCTTATTAAACACCAGCAAGCCGGTGATGGGAGGAATTTTCAGCAAGCAGGGGCTGGAAGATTCAATAAAAATTGCTTCAATAATCGCCGGTGGCCTGGAAAACTTGCAGCGCCGGCCCTTTGTCGGGTTTATCTCTTCGATCTCCAGCCCGCTTAAGCTCGGCGCGGAACATGCAGACTACATTATGGAAGTAGCCGGCTACGGCCTGCCGCTCGCCACTTCAACTGCGCCTTCCGCAGGAGCAACCGCTCCGGTTACCCTGGCCGGAACCCTGGTGCAGCAAAATGCGGAAGCGCTGATGGGTATAGTTTTAACTCAACTGGTCAACCCGGGAACCCCCGTTTTCTACAGCGCGGTTCCGATTACCATGGATATGCGCACCATGTCATTTTTAATGGGCAGCATTGAATCAGGACTGATGAATGCGGCAATTACCCAGATGGCCCATTATTACAGGCTGCCCTGCTATCTGACGGTGGGAACCACCGATTCGAAACTGCCGGATGCCCAGGCGGCCCATGAAGGGGCGACCACCGCGATGCTTGCCGCATTAGCGGGTGGAAACTATATCCACGAGGCCTTTGGCATGCTCGACGGGGCCCTGACCGTGTCCTATGCACAGTACATTATCGACAATGACATCGTGGGCAGCTGCCTGCGGACCCTGAGGGGAATTGAGATCAACCAGGACACCCTGGCTTATGACATTATTGCCAAAGTGGGGCCGGGAGGCAATTATCTAAGCGAGGAGCACACGGTCAGGTACATGCGCACAGAAAGCTTTGCTCCCAAAGCAAGTGACCGCCAGTCCTACCAACGCTGGATCGATGCCGGCAGCAAGGACAGCTGGAAAAGGGCGGAAGAACTGGCAGCTCAAATCCTTCATGAGCCTTCGGAGCCGATCATCCCGCCTGAGATTGATGCCAGGGTTAGAGATGAGTTCCCCGGACTGGTCACCGTGGAAAGAGGTGAAGGCTTGCACTGGGAAACAGATGCCGGTTAACTTTTGATTTTTAAGGAAAGGTGACTACCAGCCTGACCGGGTTTTCTTCTTTGTGCTTCAACATTTCGAGGCCCCGGTTTACCTCTTCTAAGGGTAATTCCCGGGTAACCGATTGGCTCATATCCAGGCGTTTTTGCGCGGCAAGTTCGATTATGACCGGAAAATCAGCCCTGCTTTGATCGGCGCTGCCCATAAGGGTTCTTTCTTTTAACAGCAGGTCATGGTAAGGGCTGATCCCGATTTCTTCAGGGCATATTCCTACAATTACTGTCCGGCCGCCTATGCCGGTGCAATCGATAGCCTGGCGGATTGTCACAGGCAGGCCGATTAACTCTATTGCCAGATCAGCACCTCCGCCGGTCAATGCGTTAATTCTTTCATAAGGATTTTCTTCAGCAGGATTAACAGTTTCCGTAGCCCCAACTTTACTTGCCAGTTTTAGTTTCTCTGTTTCCAAATCTACGGCTATAACCTGTCCGGCGCCCATTATTTTTGCTATTTGAACGGCATGCAGGCCCAACCCTCCGATACCGATTACCAGGACACTGTCGCCGGTTTTAACCCCGGCCCGGCTTAAAGCGTGGAATGGTGTGGCTACGGCATCGGTTAAAAGGGCCGCCTGGCTGAAAGGAATTGATTCCGGAAAAGGGAAAACATTGCGGGCCGGGACGGCTAAGTATTCAGCAAACCCCCCGTCAATGTCTTTACCCAGCATCCTGGCTTCGCTGCAGTAATTGTCATTTCCGCCGCTGCATGCCATACATTTGCCGCAGGTAACCAGGTAAAACAGGCAGACCCGGTCACCCACATTTAAACCGCTCACTTCTTCGCCACATTCGGCTACTTCGCCGGCGATTTCATGGCCCAGGGTGATTGGCATTTTGGTCACCCGGCTGCGGCCGTCCTGGTAATGCAAATCGGAACTGCAGATTCCCGTAGCTTTAACTTTTATCAGTACCTCTTCCCTGCCCGGTTGGGGAACGGGCAGTTCCACCAGCTCCAGGGGTTTGCCCTGTTCGGTTAACTGTGCTGCCTGCATGGTTTTCATGATCTACCTCCCTTGACTTATAACTTCTGCTTCGTCTTTATCTTGTAATATGTCCTTTCGGTTTATTCTTTCAGGAGGTGCCTAATTCCTGCAACTATTGTTTTTTGCCATTTGTAAATAATAACCCTTCCCAGGTAGTTATATTATTTATGTGAACAGAGTTTTCTTTTCAGGTAAATTAAATTAACAGACAGGTTATAGTTACCAGAAGAGATAAGATTGATAAACTTATGGGAGAAACCTCGAAAACGGCAGGTAAAGGGAGGTTTTTGTAGAATTATAAATGCCAAAGCTACTGAAGCTACAGCGAAAGATTAATAATTAAGCGCCGCCAGAGCTGCGGCTTGATCGTCCCGGAGCGCAGTGATGAGCCGAAGGGAAGTAGATGGAACCGTTCACAAGGCTTATCCATGGCCTGGCTGTGCTTGATACAAAACAGGCTAAGCAGTTAATTGCTCTTTTATAAAAGGCTAAAAAATTTAAAGGTGGTGGCCTGGGTATATGACAATAAAAAAAGCGGTAATACCGGCAGCGGGACTGGGAACCAGGTTTTTGCCGGCATCAAAAGCGCAGCCTAAAGAAATGCTGCCCCTGGTGGATAAGCCGACAATCCAGTACGTGGTGGAAGAAGCGGTGGAAGCAGGAATAGAAGATATTTTGATTATTACCGGGCGCAATAAACAGGCGATAGAGGATCATTTTGATCGTAGTATCGAGCTGGAACAGGTCCTCGAGAAAAAAGGAAAGAATGAAGACCTTGAAGAAATGAAAAAGATTAGCCGGTTGGCCAATATCTTTTACATCAGGCAGAAAGAACCCCTGGGGCTCGGCCATGCCGTGTTATGTGCCAGGCAATTTATCGGCAGTGAACCTTTTGCCGTGCTGCTTGGAGATGATGTGATCCATGCCCGGGTTCCCTGCATAGGTCAGATGGCAGAGATCTATGACCAAAATAAGGGGACTGTGCTGGGCTGCCAGCGGGTTGGCTGGGACAACATCCATAAATACGGCGCTGTAGAATCAGATGATCCCCCAGGGCAGGTAGTCCAGGTAACAAAGTTGACGGAGAAACCTTCCCGGGAAGAGGCGAAAACTGATTTGGCCGTCCTGGGACGCTATATTATAGAACCGGAGATATTTGATATTCTTGAAAAAACCCCTCCTGGTTCCGGCGGTGAGATCCAGCTTACCGATGCCTTAAACACACTGGCCGGGAGTAAACCGGTATGGGCTTATACATTCGAGGGCAGGCGCTATGACGTTGGCGACCGGTTTGGTTTTTTGGAAGCGACTATAGAATTTGCCCTCAGGCAGGAAAAACTGGCCCCGCAGTTGAAAGCTTACTTAAAGAGGATAACTGAAGAGTAAGCGCTGCGGTTTTAAGAGATCATCGCTAGCCGGCTATTACCGGGCTCTAGATTTTGATCCTTGAAATGTGTTTGCTCGACCATGCTGCTTTTAGACTGGTGACGGCTTATTTAAGGACAATGGCAACGACTTAAGCTACAGGCTTTCGCTGAGGTTGCCCTTTTAAACCAGGGGGGGGGGAGTTCCATCGTTTTGCCTTCGACCTTCGCTGCGCTTATGCACAGCTCAAACCGTCCCCCCCCCCCCCTTTAGCTCGGCGACCTGCCTCCATGCAGGCCGACTTGCTACAAGCTTTGCCTCAGTGACCATTGCAACCGCTATGCCTGTAATGTCTTCAGTCCAAAAGCAGCACGGCCGAGCAGTTACCTTGAAATTGATACTCTGTTTCTCCTGAGTTTTTATTTCAAGCTTACCAGGTTTAGTAGAAAGTAAGTTAGACAGTTACAGAAAATCTTTTATAAGGAGGAGTTGTCAGTGTACCTGCATTCTGCTCCCCTGGCCGAAGTGGTCAGAGATTTGAAAACGGAAAGTGTAGATCTTAAAGAATATATTAATCAGTGCTGCGACCGGATAGAAAAATATGATCCTGATGTCAAATCCATCCTGCCTGAATCCGGGCGCCGGGAAAGATTGTTGAAGGAAGCCGATTTGCTTAAACAAACTTACCCTGATCCGGAAAACCGCCCCCCTTTATACGGAGCCCTGGTAGGGGTGAAGGATATTTACCGGGTGGACGATTTTCCCACAAAGGCCGGTTCCAGGCTTGACCCGGCAGTCCTCGCCGGCCCGGAAGCGGAATCGGTCTGGCTTTTGCGCCAGTCCGGCGCTTTGATCCTGGGCAAAACAGTGACTACGGAATTTGCTTACTTTGCACCGGGACCTACCCGCAACCCTCATAATTTGGAACACACTCCCGGCGGCTCCAGCAGCGGTTCTGCCGCCGCAGTTGCAGCGGGGTTCAGTCCCCTGGCCCTGGGTTCTCAGACCATCGGTTCAATTAACCGGCCTGCCGCCTTCTGCGGAGTGGTCGGTTTTAAACCGAGCTACAACCGTATCCCCATGACCGGGGTATTTAATTTTGCTCCTTCTGTCGATCATGTGGGATTTTTTACCCAGGATGTTGCCGGGATGATCCTGGCTGCCGAGACCCTTTGTCATAACTGGCAGGAGATAGAGGTAACCTATAAACCGGTTATTGGCGTCCCTAAGGGGAAATACTTGGAACAGGCCTCAGATGAAGCTTTGCAGGCTTTCAATGACCAGTTGAAGAAGCTGGAGAATGCCGGGTACATCATCAGGGAAGTTAATGCTTTGGACGATATCGAGGAGATAAACGCAAACCACCGGAAGCTGGTGGCAGCAGAGATGGCTATTGTCCATGAGGAATTCTACGCGAAATATTCAGATCTTTACAGCCCGCAGACGGTTGAGTTGATTGAGGAAGGAAAGCAAGTAACCGAAAAAGAGCTAGAAGTAGCCAGGAAACAGAGGAAAGAGCTAAAGGAAGAAATCGAGTCCACAATGTGGCCGGCCAATCTCGGCCTGTGGGCCAGTCCTGCTGCTACCGGCCCGGCGCCTGAAGGCTTGCAGTGGACCGGTGATCCGGTCATGAATTTACCCTGGACCAATGCCGGAATGCCGGCTTTGACTGTGCCGGCCGGGCGATCTAAGGAAGGTTTACCCCTTGGTTTGCAGCTGGTAGCTCCTTTCATGGGTGATGAACTGCTCCTTTACTGGAGCGTTGAAATAGCGGATGTATTTTAGGAAGCAGGGGGACGGGGGGTTTTGCTTCCTTTAAAGCAGGCCGCCTGAGGCCTTAAGCATTAGATGGCGAATGCTAAAGTGTAACCAAAGCGAAAGCCTGAAGCTTAGTCGCCACCATTACCTGCGCTGAGCCGACACCGGTCCAGAATGCAGCGCAATCTCTAGCAGACACGTTATTTCGCCTGAACCTGCTTACCCCTCCGCAGGGGAAAACCGGTCGAGCAGGGAAGCGGCGATCCGGGTGATGATAATTGCCAGGACAGCGCGGGTAACTACCAGAACCAGGGGGTTGGCCCCGAAAACTGAGAAGATGAGTGTGTCTTCTACAACCGAGTGGGAGATACTCAAGAAAATGCCAATCAGGAGGAGGTCCCGTTTCTTTAGGATTCCTTCCCTGGCATAATCAATGATCAATGCCGACCCCAGGACGATCCCAAAAAATAGCCCGGCTAAGAGCGGGAAGGCTGCTTCCTGGGGAAGGGTTAAAAACTGCAGCAATCTTTTTACCCTGCCGGTTATTTTTTCGATCAACTGGTAGTGGCGGGCTATTTCAATTAAAACTATTACCGGCACCAGCACCAGGGCAAGCTGTGCAATGCTTAAAATTGTTTCGATAATGGTTGTGCCGAGCAGGGCAAGAATTTCTATCAATGTTAAAGCACCTAATTTCAATCACATTAAGTGAACAAGTTATAGAGCATGTTTACAGTAAAGCCGGCGAATAAGGCGGTGACAATTCGAAGTGCAGCAGCTACAGGGATACGCAGACCCGTATAGCTGCAGACTGCGGTTTCAACCGGCAGTTCGTGGCAAATACCAATCATAACTGCTAATACTGTAATTTGCTGGGTGGTCAAGGTCATTGCCGAGATGACACCTAAGGCGGCGTAGAAATTGACCATAAAGCTCAGCAGTAAGGCAATGGTTGATTCTCCGGGAAGCCCGAAGAGAGCCATTGCCGGAGTAAAATACCCGGCGATTAACTCGATCACCCCGTAATGGTCGAGAATAGCAACAGCACAGGATACAGGGACGACGATTTTTAATAGTAACAAAAGCAGTTTACCGCTTTTGATCAGGCCTTTTTTAAGTGGTTCGATTAAAGCTTTGATAAGCAAATCACCTCATGCTTTAAAAAGCAAAATTATTCATCACCTAAAACCATGTGCATCTGGATGAAACGCATCATGTCGGTGCGACTGAGCAAGCCGACCAGTTCTCCTGTCTCGTCCATTACCAGGGCTCGCCCGGCGTTTTGGGTGGCCATCTTCATCATTACCTCGGCGGCATCGCTTTCCGGGTTGGTTACCATTACCTCTTTCAAGGGGACTAATACGTGGGCAACGGTTGTGTGCGGCCACTTTTCCCGCGGTACTTTCTTTAAGTCTTGCAGGGTTACAAGCCCATGCGTGGTCGATCCGTAAACCACGGGGAAGGCGCCGTATTTATGGTGCAGGAAATAATCGGCCAGTTCGTCCAGGGTGGCGTCGGGAGAAATCGTCTGTAAATCCCTGCTCATTACTTCTGATACTTTCATTCCGGAGAAGGTTTCTTTAAATACCAGCTGGGAATAGCTGGATTGGCCGGCCTGGTAAATCATCCAGCCGAGAAAAATCAACCAGATTCCCCAGATATCTTCCATGAAAAAAATAATCATGAAGCCCAGTCCCATAGCCATAAAGGCCAGCACACTGCCGACGATCACTGCAATCCGGGTAGCTTTGAGAACACTTTTGCCAAATAACCAGACTACCGAGCGAAAGAGTCTCCCGCCGTCGAGAGGGAAAGCCGGGATCATATTGAAAACGGCCATGATCAGGTTAACCCTGGCGACAAAGAAAATTGCTTCCCCTATAAGTTCTCCCGGGGCAAAAAAGAGGTAATACAGGGCCCCGGTGATTATGGCAAGAAGCAGGCTGGTCAGGGGGCCGGCTGCGGTAATCCTGAATTCAGAGCGTGGGCTGTTGGGTTCTGCTTCCATCTGGGCTACCCCGCCAAAGATAAACAGGGTGATTTTTTTAATCGGGATTCCTTCGCTGATGGCCACAAAGGAGTGGCCCAACTCATGGGTTAAAACCGAGGCAAAAATCAAAAGGGTGGTGATGATGCCGGCTGCCCAGTAAACTTGTGAGCTGAGCCCCTCCACCATTGCCGGAAAATATCCCTGGGCCAGGCTCAGGCTGAACAGGAAAAAAATCAGCAGCCAGCTGATATGGATTTCCACCGGGATTCCTCTTATGTGCAATAAACGAAAAGAGCTGTTCATGTTTAATTTCAGCCTCCTACATTAAAAACGCTTAAATTAAGTATTGGCTAAAGCCTCTATTTATTCCTGCTCCAGCAAAGACTTGTGGGCTTCCTTTTTTACACTATCCTCCGGATCATTTTGCCTGGCTTTTCCCAGGGCGAAGCGGGCTTTAGCTCCACCCAACTTTCCTAAAGCCCAGGCGGTGTGCAGCCTGATCACCGGGCGGGTGTCGTTTTGAAGCAGCCTGGTCAAAAGCGGCACCATGGTTTTATTGCCGCTGTTGCCTGCAGCAATAACGGCATTTCGCTGCAGGGTAGTTTTACCGCGCCATCCGGCAGAAGTTAGTTCAATGGTCATTTTGAATTCTTTTTGAGTCATTGTCAGCATTGCATGCAGCAGCGGCTCTGCCGGAAAAAATGAAAAAGCCAGTTCACGGTAAGGAGAACTTTCCACTTTATTATTAAGGGGACAAGCTTCCTGGCAGCAGTCACAACCGTAGACTTTTTGGCCCAATTTTGCCCGCAATTCCCGGGGGAATATCCCGGATGCCTGGGTCAGGTACGAGAGACAGAGGTGAGGGTTTAAGATATACGGTTCAGTGATAGCGCCGGTTGGACAGGCCCGGCGGCATGCGCCGCAGCGAAGACAGTGCTTTTTTAGCGGGGCCGGGTGCTCTGGTTCTATTTCCCGGTCCACTAGAATTGTCCCGAGAGTTACATAAGAACCGTAACGGGGATTGATCAGGGTGCAATTTTCCCCGATAAGGCCCAGTTTTGCTTTGAAAGCAAGCTCCCTTTCGAGTAGGGGGCTGCGGTCGCAAAGCACCCGGTAAGAGATCTCAGCAGTACTTTTATTTGCGATTAGCTTTGCCAGCTGGAAGGATTTTTCTTCTACTAAGCGGTGGTAATCGATGCCCCGGGCGCAGCGGGCTACCTTGCCGCGTGGTTGATCCGGTTTAAAGGGCATTGGTTTTTCCGGAGCTGCATAAGGAATGGCCACTGTAATGATGCTTCGGTAGTTACCAGGCAATGTTGCCGGTGAAAGCCGTTTGGCCGGATTATTTTCTTCAAAAGGAGTGGATCTATTTTCATCGAGGCGTCGCTGTAGGCGCCGGTGCGTGTACAGAAGGGGAGCGGCGCTTACCACCCCGAGCTGTCCAATCCCGCATGAAGCGGCCATTTCTTTTAATAAAGCGTTGTTGATTACCAATTAAACTCCGCCCTTGTTTCAGGTTGACTACTTGATCATAAGCGGCTTTATTCTTTCCGTCAAATTGCTTTTTTACGAGCAGGAATAAAGGAAAGCGGGGAAGAATAATAATCACCGGTAATTTAAAGGAGGGTGAACGAAAAACTTTGGAGGAGAAGAACTGGGTATTTTTGACTGAAGTTAATAATGACGTGGAAGCGGATATAATTTGCGGATTCCTGTGGGAAAAGGGTATTCCGGCCAGGAAGTCGGATAGCAGTCCTTATGCCGGGGCAATGCGGGTTATCGGCGGGCAGGCTGTTGAAGTGCAAGTTTTGGTTCCTGAACCCTTCCTGGAAAAAGCTGAAAACCTCCTGCATGAATTTGAGTCAAGTTATGAATTTGATCCGGAAGATTTTTTAGAATAACCAAAACCGGGAGGGGAAAAAATGAAATATCCACCGATACAAAAGCCTTTTTTTTCTGAAGATCCGAAGCGTGAATCATTCTGGCTTATTTTTTTATTGGCCGTAACCGCCATATCTGCAGTTATTTTAATTGCAGCCTGGCCCTTTACCCGCAGTTTGCAGTTAATCGAGGCCATGTACCAGTGGCGCGCGATCCCCGGAGTAGAAATATTTTTCCGGGCGTTTACATTTATTGGCGATGATGAATTTTTCATGATCCTGTTCAGCTTTTTAATCTGGTGTGTGAATAAGTCTTTGGGTTTCTGGGGCGCTTTTGTATTGCTTAGCTCTGCCACGTGTAGTAACCTGGTCAAAGATGTTACCATGCTTGAGCGTCCGCCTCTAGAAGGGGTCGAACATCCTCCCGGGAGTTATGCTTTTCCCAGCGGCCATACCCTGACTGCGGTAACAGTGTGGACTTACCTGGCTGCGCGGATTAAAACCACGGGATTTTGGATCTGGACCATCCTGGCAATTGGATTAATCGCCTTATCCCGCATGGTGCTGGGTTATCACTACCTGGCCGATATCCTGGGCGGATTTGCCCTGGGAATTCCCTTTATCCTTGTTTTTCTCTGGCTTAGTGTCCTCTTTTACGAGAAAGGGTGGCTTGAGCGGTTTTCAACCCCGCTATTAGCCGTAATTTCTATAGCCCTGCCGGGTCTGTTGGTCGTCATTCTTCCCGGGGTGGATCCACCGAAAATACTGGGTTACTTAGCCGGGGCTTCGTTTGGCTACGTCATTGAAAAGGAAAAAATTCGCACTGTTGTTTCGGGCCCCTTGTGGAAACAGGCGGTTAAAGTGATTCTTGGAGTGGCGGTGCTTTTTGGAATCATTGCCGGTTTGGGCGGTGTTTTGCCCTCAGATGTGTTGGCGCTTGGCTTTATCCGCTATTTTCTAGGTGGTGTATGGGTGGCCCTGGTGGCGCCGGTCCTTTTCGCAGCACTTAATCTTTCTGTAAAAGAAAAGCGCTAAAGGTTATCGCATTTATTGCTAAGATAAGTTATAATGGGAATGCTAAAGGTATGTGTTATCCTTGGAGGTGAAAGCATTGATTGGCGGAAAAATTGGTTTGTGGGAAATCCTGCTTGTCCTTGTGGTAGCCCTGGTTATTTTTGGACCGACAAAATTGCCCGAAATGGGACGTTCTATTGGTAACGGGCTGAAAGAATTTAGAAAGGCCACTAAGGAATTGAAAGACTCGGTCAGTCTCGATGAATCGATCAATCTTGATGACAACGAGTCTGACAAAAAGAGCAGTTAACATTTCCCTGCCCGTAATAGTGTGTTACAATTAGTTTGTAAACATAAAATATCTTGATTGCTACCTGAGGAGGATCTGCAATGTTAGGAAGAATCGGACCGACAGAGATTATTCTCATTCTGGCGATAATCCTTCTGATATTTGGTTCCAAAAAGCTTCCCGAACTGGCAAAAGCAGTCGGTAAAAGCGTGACTGAATTGAAAGATGGATTAAAAAGTGGTTCATCATCTGACGAATCGACTTCCCCGAATTCTGAGAGTGACAAGTAAGTATTTCCTGGTGAACTTTATTTCACAACAGGAGGGATCTAAAGCGGTGCCGGGAATGCCGGGAGGTATTCAGCTACAGTGAGCAATAATAAAAACGGCACTATGCCCATACTGGAACATCTTTCCGAGCTGCGCCTGCGCCTGATGATTACTGCAGGCGCTTTACTTGTGGCGATAGGGGTTAGCTTTGCCAATATCGAATTTATCCGCGGCATCTTAACCCGCCCTTTGGGAGGCATCCCTTTAATTTATCTTTCTCCCCCGGAAGCCTTTATGGCTAACCTGCGGTTATCTCTATTTAGCGGACTGGTGCTTTCCCTCCCGGTAATCCTTTATGAAGTTTCTGCATATATTTTCCCCGGGTTGACCAGGGGTGAAAAGAAATTCTACCTGGCGGTGCTATTCGGGATAATTGTCCTTTTTAGCAGCGGGATAGTTTTTGCCTTTCAGGTGGTTTTTCCTTATACCCTGCAATTTTTCCTCCAGTTTGCTGATGCTCAGCTTGAGCCCCACCTTACTATCAGCGACTATATCTCCTTTGTGCTCTCTTTTCATATTGCTTTTGGCGTGGTTTTTCAGCTGCCTCTTTTTACCTGGGCCCTTGGCAAAATCGGCCTTTTAAGTACGGGTTTCCTGCGCCGTCACCGGAAAATAGCAATCCTGGTGATGCTGATTATGGCTTCAATTATTACCCCGCCCGATATTATCTCCCAGGCGATTATGCTTTTGCCGCTAATTTTTCTCTATGAACTGGGCATTTTCATGGTCATGATCAGTGAACGAAAACGCTTAAAGGAACTTTCTGAACAGGATTAAATAGTTAACCCAGGGCTGTTTTGCCGGCACCGGCCAAAAAGCAGTACGGGTCTTTGGCAATCACGATCCGCCCATATAAATTTAAAGTTGTGCTTACAGGATACACGTGATATGTTTTTAGGTGGGTGTTATCCTTTAACTGGTTAAAGATGCACTATCATCGAGGCATATGAGTTTAAAGAGGTGTTATATTGGGCGATCCGAAACAGGAAAGTAAAAATTTACGCGGGGCAATTATTTTAGCCGGTGGAGACAGTAAAAGGCTCGGTCAACCAAAAGCGCTGCTTGAATTTAACGGGCGGCGCCTGATTGATTTGATCGTGGGCATCTTAAGTGAACACTTCCAGGAAATAACGGTTGTCACCGACCGCCCCGACCTTTATGATTACCTGCCGGTTCGCCTGACCGGTGATTTGATTAAGTCTGAGCAGAAAAGCCCGCTAAGGGGCATTCATGCCGGTTTAAGCGCTTCTATGTTGCCCTACCAGTTCGTAGCAGCCTGCGACATGCCCTTTTTAAGGCTTGAGTTGATCAAGTATATGGCAGGTTTTGCCGGTGCCAATGACGCAGTGGTGCCCCGAATTGGCAAACACTACCAGCCCCTGCATGCCTTTTACCAACGTTCATGCATTGGTATAATTGAAAAGCAGGTTTGTCGAGGCGAGTACAAGATTACTGATTTTTACCGGCACTTAAAAGTCAGGTATATTACTTTATCGGAAATAACTCGCTTCGATCCGGACCAGGAATCTTTTATCAACATCAACACCTGGGCGGATTATAAAAAATCGCTGGCGCTCATGGCCGGCAGGCGTGAAACCAGTTGACAAAGGAGGAGATGGTCAAGATGAAAATTCCGGGTTACATCGGTTCGATGGCATTTGGTTTGAAGATGGGGGTAATCCTGCCGGGAATTGATATTGTGGAAGAAATCTGCAAGCCGCTTTCGTTTTGCAACCGGGACGGGCTTTTAAACAATGGTGATGTAATCTGTATTACCGAATCTATTGTGGCCCGTGCCCAGGACAACTATATTAACGTGGATGATATTGCCCGGGAAATAAAGGATAAGCTGGGGGTTTCAGATAATGACAAACTGGCCGTGGTTTTCCCTATTGCCAGCCGCAACCGGTTCTCGCTGGTGTTGAAAGGACTGGCCCGGGCCGTCCCCAAAGGAGAAGTGCTCATCCAGCTGTCTTATCCTTCCGATGAGGTCGGCAACCAGGTTGTTTCGTCGGAATTTGTGGAAAGGCTGGGCAAAAAAGTGATTACTGACGGTGATTTGGCCGGTTATTCATTTAACCATCCGGTGACCGGGGTTGATTATATCAACCTGTACCGGGAATTGATTGAAGAGGAAGGAGCCCGGCCGAATATAATTCTTGCCAACGAGCCGGAGCAAGTGCTTTCATCCCAGCCGGATGGGGTCATTGCCGCTGATATACACACCAGGGAAAAAACAAAAAAAGCAATTAAAGAGCGCTTTGCAAACTGTATCACCCTTGACCAGGTTTGCAATCAAGGCGAAAAATATTCAGAATGGGGCCTCTTGGGCAGCAACCTTTCTTCAGGGGA
>CAYXQO010000008.1:0-67245 GCA_964467475.1 uncultured Syntrophomonadaceae bacterium | reverse complement strand
TCGCCTTACGACGGAGCACGCGGGTCATCCCGCGTGCTCCTCAGGGCGATATTTATGAACACTTCATTATAACTAAAGACATTTTTGGATCTTAGTAGCAACAATGCTGATACCAATCATCTAAAGCAGAAATATGGATTAATTTTTACCTGTTCTTCTTGCTAAATCCCTTGTCAATTTCAATATCCTTGATCCCAATATGGCGAAAATGTCGAGATGCTTTGACTTGCATCCCAATCATCTGGCGGGCTATCACCCTTCCTGTCCACATAAAATATTACCGTTTTCTTGGTAATTAACTGATCATCCTCACTTAGTAGTCTGAAAGTGATGACGAACTCGCCATTATTATCTTCAATGGCCTCTTTACTAAACATTGGAATCCATTTTGCATAGTGATCATGGGTGATCTCATCAAAGGGATCTGACTTCAAGGTGCTATTGGTTTGCTCAAATGAGATTAAGTTTTCTTTATCGAATTGTTCCGCTTCTGCTGCTTCAAATAACAACTGATCCACTTGGTTTTCATCTTCAAACTCAAACTCAAAATACGCGTTGTTATATGAAAAATCTTCACCGTTGTCTATGGCTTCAAAATTAATGGCTTCTTCTCCGTAGACATACTCTCCTGGTGAACCATAAAAATCACCATTCGCAGAGTTATTAAAATCAAAGTCATGCTTGGCATATACATAACAACCTGCGTCATAATTATTCACATCGTAATACACTGACTCTTGTGGGCTTAGAGTAAAAGCAACATTAGCTGACTTAACCACAAATTCTGCCTCAGCCGAATCGCTTTTTTCCTTATCTTCTGTTTTAGATGTCGCCTCAAAGGTGTATTCACCAACACCTGGAACTGGTTGTTCGCTGAGAGTCAATACTATTTCGGTATCTTCATCAAATGCAGCGAAATCTTCTATGTTCAGTACATTGTTTTCGTATGAAGCACCAGCTATCTCATTTACGGCTTCAGCATCCTCACCAGGTAGTTTTAATTGATCGGTAAGTGCCACATCAAACTCCTCTGGAACAGTGATCGTGACTTCACCATTCACGAGATCTTCGCCCAATGTATAAGTTATTTCTAATTCCACTTCTTCTCCATAAACCGCAGATGCTGGATCAAGCTTCAAAGAACCTGGATCTGTTTTTAGTTGACTAAAACTAACCCCAATATCATAATCTTCCTCTATAGTTACCTCAAAAGATTCAGCTGTTTCACCTGAAGCATCTTCACCCCATTCTTCAAACTCCCAACCTTCTTCCGCTATTGCAGTAATTGTTACCTCTGTGCCATCTTCGACATTAAAAGAATCTGTTTCTGCTTCAAGATCAGTGGTTTCATTATTGCTCTCCACTTCTACGTATCCCTCTCCGGTTAAACTGGCAAGTGAAATAGTATATTGATCCGGTTCTGGATCCGGTTTCCGCGTTGGAGGCGGAATGTCACGATGCCTGACCGTTACAACAGCCTTGGCTTTTACTTCATCCGGGTTGCTAACTCCTGCAGGCAGATCAACTAATTCCCCTTCAAACTCGTATTTCCCTGATGAACTCGGATTGTATTCCGGGTCTGACTCTTCCGCCCACTCGACATCTATCTCCTCTTCAGTATCATCATAAAGGGTGGCTGTTACAGTATCAGGGAAATCGATATCCTCATACTTAGTACCATAAGAAACCGTGATTTCAACATCATCTACGCTTTCAACTTTCGTATATGCTGGAAATTCATCAATCAATCCCAGTGCATACTGCATGATCATCGTAGCATCTCTTACATTAACCTCGCCATCAGCAGTAACATCTGCAGCCTTGATTTGGTCATTGGTTAAATCTTCAACTTCCAATACATAACGCATAACCAAGACTACATCCCTGACATCAATCTCACCATCATCATTAACATCACCATAGGGGATTCCCGGAGCGCCTGTTGTCACAGAATAAACTGTAAACACCAGGAACAAAACCATGAGCAAAATAAATAATGTCTTAACCCCGGGCTTTGAAATAACATAACCTGGTATAGATTTCATTGTAAACCCTCACTTTCTTGTTTCAGAATAATCGTATATTTATAGGTTAAAAGAATGCGCCCCTTAAAGGCGATCATCTTTAACGGAGTTAGTGTATACAAATTTGCTCATATGTATCTCCGGTCATCCCTGAAGCTGATATCAATAATTCACTGGGTTAAAGTGGCGGCGATAATATTAACGCCGCCACTTTAATTAATTATACCTTTGTTGCAAGTTAAGAAAGTCTATTTGCTATTCGACTTCGAGTATATCTGCTGCTTTATACCCACTATCCTCTCTACGGAACATGGTCAGGGCATCCTCGGCGCCTGTGGCATCGATTGCATCATAGATCCTGATTTCTACCGTAGTTCCGTGTTCAAGGTCTTCATCTGCCCTGTACCGTATAACACCATCTTCATTTAACCTGGCAACGCCATAAGTCGCTTCTGTGTCGTCGTCATCCTGTGCTTCAAATATAAGACCGCTATCTTCTTCCCAATCAAGATAGATCCTAACCGTACGCGGCCAGGTTTCAAGATCCCCATCCAGGGTAAATTCCACCAGCACAGATTCATTATCTCTTTGCCGGATATCGGAAACCCTGACTTCAGAGAAGCTAGCGGCAATATCTATTTCCTCGGTAAAGGAAAGGCCGCTATCTGAACGGGAGAAAACGACCTCGATATCATCCTGTGCAGAGTTGCTGTCAACACTAACCTCTTTAGCGGTAACTGTTATTTCTGTTCCGGTATCGATATCATCATCTTCAGCGGTAATAGTAAACGTATCGTTATCTAACTCTACATCCAGGTCGTTGTTGTCCCATTCAATTGCTTCCTCATCAAAGGTTACTCCAGCATCTACGAGCTCGCTTACATCAATTTCCACATACTCATCTTCCTCGAGGGTGCCTTTCAAGGTGAAGGTAAATTCCACCGTATGGTCATCCTGGCCGGAAGCAAGCAAGTCCACTTCTTCGTATACATCATCGGCAGGCGATTTTAATTCGTACATAGCATCTATAGCTAAATCGCCAAGGCCGGCCACCACGTCGAATTCAGCGACAATAGTAGCTCCTACTTCTGAGCGTTCAAAGACTACTTCGATATCTTCTACAACATCACCAATACCAGTAGTGTCGATTTCTTCTGCTGTTATTGTAAGTACAGTTCCGTCATCGATATTTTCTTCTGCTTCAAATGTGATTACATCATCATCGAAGGAAACATCACCATCAGCTCCATCAACCTCATAGCGAGTATTAAACGGATGGTAATCTATTCCTTCTCCTGCAGCTTCGGTTAAATCGATGGTAAGCTCTTGCCCTTCATCCATGGCTCCTACAAGCTTCACCGAGAATTCCTGGGTTTGATCGTCTATGTCAAAGCTGAGATTTGTGACTTCTGCATCTTCCAGGGTAGGACCTTCTACTGCTGTTGCGGACCTGGTGTAAGTGCCTGCAAGGGTATTACCGGCGCGATCTTTAATTTTCCTTCCCGCGTCGGTGCCAAAACTAACCGTTATTTCTGAGCCTTCCGGGATTGCATCATCTAGCTCGATTCTAAGCCCTTCTTGTTCCTCATCCCGCGATAAAGCATGTATTTTATCTCCATCGTATTCAAGCGGGGTGCCGTCTGCATCTTCCCCGGTGACTCTAACTTCTTCTCTAGCCGGGCCGACATTAATATCGTCACCGGAAGTATTAACTGGTTTGGAAAAATATGCTACAACAAAATTACTTTCCTCAAAGGCAAGTATTTCTTCGAAACGTGGATTTTCATCATCAGGTGTAGCAGTAGTTATATAAACCCTGGGCTGTTCCATGGGCTCATCCCAAACATTGAAGATTTTTTCCGCTCCATCAATGTCAAGTTCTACACGGACTGAATCATTGGCTTCAGGCCTGTAATCAGTATCAGTTATCTTTAAGATAACTTCGTCTTCCGCATCATCTTTTTCGTCAGGGATTTCAACCTCGAAGTTGTCTCCAACATCATCGCCGGCAACCTTCAGGATAATATCATCGCCAGGATCTAAGTCATCATCTGCATAAATAGGAGTATTAAAGTACATCACCACTTCCAAAGCAGCTTCAAGCGCCGAAATTTCAGTAAAATCTGGAATTGGCGGGACTTTTTCTTCTGCTTCTACTCCATTTACCACAAGAACTCCGGACTTGCCTTCCAGATCGACTTCAAGCTCCGCGATTCTGTCATCAGCATCATAATCAACATCTTCTACTTCCACCGATTCATTGCCTACGGTTACCTGGTAATAGTCGGGATCTTCAGCTGCTTCTTCGGCTACGTCTTCAGATAGCTCTACTTCAATGGTGGAACGATCAATTGCTCTTACGCTAACTACTTCTGGTAAATCATAGGGGAATTCGTCGATAATCCCCAGCGCATACTGCATAATTAAAGTGGCGTCGCGAACATCGATTTCTCCGTCACCATCAACATCTGCTCGTCTTTGCTGGTCTTCATCTAACTCTTCCAATACCAGCACGTGCCGCATAACCAGGACTACGTCACGCACATCAACTTCCCCATCGTCGTTAATATCCCCAAGTTTACCGGTTTCGGCAAAAACGGCCGGAGAGAATATAATTAGGAAAAGAAAGATGGAAAGCAAAACGATAGATGTTTTTGCCCCTGCTCTCTTTCTTGTAGATTTCGGCATTTTAATAACCTCACTTTCATTATTAAGTGATTACAAAAAACAGGTAAAATGCATTCAAACAATTAAATACAATTAATCTTTACTTCTCCCTGGTTTAAGTTTATTTATCTCTAATATTTTGCGGACTTTTTGAATTTCCGGAAAGCCACATAACCGACTGCTGCCAGCGCTGCTACAACAATCAGTCCTATAACCAGCGCTGTACCATTAGTTTCTGCTTCAGCGGCAGCCACCTCTTCTTCCCTGTTATCTTCTTCAGGTTGTTCAGGTTCTTCATTTTCCTCCTTATCCACCCCCGCATCGTCAATTCTTACCTTCCCCGAAACTGCCTCGGCTACAGTAAAATCATCTGGAGAGACTACGATCTCTGTAAATTCAAGGGCTGTGGTGCCTTCACCAAGCAAATCAAAGGTTATCTCGCAAACAGTTCCAGAATCTGCGGTATCTGCCAGGGCAGTAACCCACATGAATTTTAGCTGACCTTCGCCATATTCTTTATTCACCATAAACAAGTTGCTTTCCGCATCCTCAACAAGCTGACCGGAATCAGCGGCTACTGGATCAAGCAAGTCCTGGTCAAAGTTAAGCAAGAACTGTCCACCTTCTGTCCCTGCAGCGTTTTCTGCATTTATTTCAATCACAACCTGCTCACCAGGTTTTCCTTCATCTTCAGTTGCTGTAAGCTTTAACCCCTCACCAGCATATACATCCCCTTTAAAAGAAAGAGCCAAGGTCAAAGCAGCTGTTATAAGCAACACCTTTTTGATATTTACTTTTAGTAAAGTGATCATTACTGCATTAACATCCTTTATTTATTATTAATAAGTAAAACCATATTTAAGTTGATGCGACGGCGACCGATTTATCACCGCCGCATCACTACTTTTAATTATTTATTTTTTATCTTTTTACTTAACTGCTGCCTTACTGCGCTTGATGTAAAACAAGAGCCCGGCCAGCACAACCAGCAACCCCAGTGGCAGCAGGTAGTTCAAATCACCGGTCGGCGGGGTGGGCACTTCCCCTTCCAGTTCCTTGATCCTGTTTTCGCAGGCTTCCAGGGTGGACAGATACTCAAAATCCTCATCTACCGCCCCATAATCTTCCTTCGCCCTGTTGACCAGGGCCCGGGCTGCTTCCACATCTGGCTTGTCATCAAGAGTCAAGACATCAACGTGCGGCAGGGCTAAGATAGCATCGTCTGCTTCCTTAATTGCCTCTAACTTGACAATTTTCTCTTCGGCATCTTCCAACTTACTCAGCTCATCAAAGTCATCATCTACCGCACCCAGTTCTTTGGCCTTGTTCACAAGGTCGCGAGCGTTTTCAACATCCTCCTTGTCGGCAAGAGTAATGTCTTCTACGGCAGGAAGCGCAGCAATTGCTTCATTTGCCTCATCGATTGCCTGTTGCTTTTCATCTACCGGTTCTTCATAAACAATGCTTCCAGCGCTGGGATCAGCTGCTTCTACACCCTCAGGAGAAAAGACAATGTTGCTGAAGGTTAAATCCGTTTCCCCTTCTTCAAGGATTTCAAAGTCAATTGTTCCAATCACTCCGGAATCTTCTTCAGCACCTTCAGCAATAACCCACATTATTCTCAGCTTGCCATCTTCCAGCTCAAGGTTGTAGTCAAAAAGGTTACCCGATATATCGGGTACCATTGCTCCTCTTGATGCGGATACTGGCTCGACAACATCATCATCGAAGGAAAGGTCAAACTGACCACCTTCATGATCGAGTGCATTTTCAGCTGTTATTTCAACAGTAACCTCATCACCAACATCCCCCGACTCATCACTGACGCCTAACTTGACTCCATCGGAAGCAAAAGCAGCCAACGAAAAGGCCATCAGCAAAGCTACGCTTAAAGCCAGCGTTACCAACAATGGTTTTTTCTTTTGTAAGCACTTCATTTTCAGTACACCCCTTTATTTTTCAAAATATCCGATCTTAATGAGGTTTCAAACTACCCTCCTTTATTTCTCCTTCTAGAATAGCAGTAACCCCTTATTAATTTTTACCTGTAGGTCCTTTTACTGTATCTTTTATGCTTATTTCTTCCATACCTTTTGCCAACGAACAGCAAACCAGCCCCTGTTAGTACCAGGCCTGATATAACTGAAGTGGTCAACCCGCCTGTGGGAGGCAACTCTGGATCAGGGTCGGGATCGGGATCCACTTTCTCCTCTATTTCCTCCAACCGATCGAGACCCCAGCATAAATCAAAACGGCTCGCACCGTAATCCTCTTTAGCTATATTAACAAGTTCACGGGCTCTTTCTATGGCAGGTTTATCTGCTGCAGTTGCTTCTGAGGGGGGTGGGAGTTCATCCATTGCTTCTTTGGCTTCTTCAACAGCCAAAAGCTTATCTACTCGCTTCTCAGACTCCCTTAAGGTATCTATATTGGCAATATCCTCTTCGTTAACACCATACTCATCTTTAGCTTCTTCCACCAGGGATCTTGCCCTCGCTACATCATCGACAGCGCGTTGGTTTAAAGACACAATACGATCCGGTGAACGGCGGATGTCTTTAATAGCTTCAACCGCGGCTCGGATCGCAGCATCCTTACCTTCCTCCGAATCATTGGCCTGTACATCCTGGGCCGTAAACACGGAAAACATCAGAACAAAAACCAAAATAACACAAAATAAGGTTCCGTTTTTAATTGGTCCTAACATTTTATTCTCTCCCTTTAAAAAATAATCTTGTGCTTATTTCTCTCTCTAGCATTTCACCATGCAAGCACATATTTCAGATAACTTTTTTATTATCCTGATTCACCTCCATTATTCAAAGTAATATACCATGAAAAGAAATACTCTTATCAAAACTACAAATAAAGACACCTTTCCTTATTTTAAAAAATTTCTCCTTTATCCTATTCTCTTTCAAAATAATATATCCTTCTTTTCGTGTAAAATTTTTTCTATTCTGGTTCCTGTATAATCCAAGTTTATACCTTCAATTCTTATAAATCAAGTTTTTTTTACTTATTTTTACTGGTTACTTAACTTTACGTTTCTAAAATTGTCATATGTTGCCGAATAAATCCACAATCTCCTATTACTCCCTGAACTTACGCAGGTAAGTTTCAAGCCCGTAAAAGAGCGATTCTGCCGCTTTTTCCCTGGTTTCTTCTTTTTCCAGCATCGCTTCTTCATCAGGGTTCGACACAAACCCGATTTCCACTAAGGCCGAGGGCATTTTTGTTTCCTTCAAGACCATGAAGCTCCTAGTTTTTACCCCGCGGTCTCTTAAACCGAGCGCGGAAATCATTTCGCGCTGCAGCTGCTGGGCCAGGAATTTACCGGCATCACCCTCATCGCTGTTGGAGCAATAATAGGTTTCTATACCGTTTGACTCGGGATCGCTGTAAGCGTTGGCATGAATACTGACGAAAACATCGGCATTTTCTTCATTGGCCAGCTCAACCCTTTTACTGTTGCTGACAGTTTGATCGCCGCTCCTGGTCATTTTCACCCTGGCCCCGGCTTCAATGAGCATTTCTTCCAGGTAAGTGGCCACAGCCAGAGTAACTTCTTTTTCCATCAGTCCGCTTTCCCCGACAGCCCCTGGATCAGCCCCGCCGTGTCCAGGATCAAGAATGATGTAGTTGCCTTCAAAGGGGTTTTCCGATAAGTCAACCGGCCTGACATAGTCACCGTGGACCCAGCCTTCTTTATCATCCGGGGTAATCACCTCTAACCATATTCCCTCATTGGCGGTAACTTCAAGCACAGTACCTCTAACCAAACGGTCTAAAACTTCGTAATCGGTGCTCGGCCCACTTCTCAAATTAAGAACGGTTATATCGGCAACATCGACAGCAACGTGTTCCCTGTCTTCAAGATCTTCGATTTTTTCTTCCCGGTCCTTCTCAGGTATCTCTCTTTCGGGATCTTCCGGATCTTCGGGCTCTTCCTCTTTCAGGCTTTCCACCTCGGTATTTGCTATCTGTTCCATAACGGCCAGGATATACAGGTGATAGTCCTCAGAAGGCGACCACCTTTCACTTAAATCCTCGACATAGATTACAGAGCCGGACCAGGACTGTGCAGCAGCCACGTTATAACGGTCGTGGGTATCGCCGATCGGGCTTAATCCCGTATAAGCGGCCATATGATTATAGTGGGCCCGAACACCTTCTTCGGGATCTTCAAATTTTTCATAGTTTTCCGGATCGTCTTCTTTAGCGTCACCTTTTAAAATCCCGGCATAGTTATGCCGGTCAGAAGGAACTTCATCGCTGTAATGGCCCAGGTTAGTTTCCAGGGCGGCCTGAGCAAAAAGCACTTCCGGCCGCATCCCAGTTTTTTCGGAGTACTCCCAGTAAAGCGGGACAAGCTCTAGCAATTCCTCTGCCGCATTATTTTCCTCTGCCCATTTCATCGCCTGTTCTTCCATGACACCTGCCGCACCGACAATCGGTGATCGCGAACCCGGGGGATCAAACTCCGCCAACAAATCTCCTAAGTCCATTCCGGGATTGCTGATGGTAGAGGCTCCCCCGGAAGTTGCCACTTTGTCGGAGTCCGGGGTTATAGAATTGATTTCTTTAGAAATCTCAAGTTTCTTGGCTTGATCACCGGTAATATATTCTTCTAAATCAAACCTCTCTCCTAAGGCAATCGCTTCGGCATAACGATCAAGCACATCCTTGTAATCAATATGTTCTCCGTCATGATTAACCAGGGCATACAATTCTTTCTCAGCATAATCCTCGTAAAAACCATTTGAATCACCTACGAGTTTCAAAGCATAGGCATCAAGTAGATCTTCGTAGTTGTATTCATAATAACTGCCCTGGTCGTTTGTAACGACAAATGCTTTCACGGCAGCTTCCACGGGTGAGGCAACCCAAAATAACAGGGCTAAAACCGCTGTTACAATCAGACTTGTTTTCTTCAAATAATCCAGCACCGGCGCACCTCCGGTCAATCAGCTTTATTCATTCCTACTTTGGACAGTAAGATCTTCTTTTAAAGCAGCTTCTTCCACGCTTTCATCGACTACCCCGTAAAACAGTTGCACATCTTCTAAGTACCTTATTTCCAGTCCCGGTATCACTACTATATATTCTTCCGGGTTGTCAGTTTGCAAAGAGATATAAACCAAGTTTTTACCATGCAACGACAACCGGTCTCTTTCTTCCTGGCTCGGAATCACAATGTCTAATGCAAAGTCTGGGATCGTTTCCCTTTCTTCATCGCCTTCACCGCCGGCAGCAACATCGCTATCCTCTTCTTCAACACCTTCATCGTCTGATTCAACTTCAGGTTCAGGCTCTTCTTCCGACTCCGCTTCTTCTGGAGGCTCCGGATCAGGTTCGGGATCGGGTTCAGGTTCGCTTTCTTCAATCCCCACATCAGCGGTATCCGCTGTAGTATAATGGGGATCACCATGTTCAAGCAAAGCTTTAAGCATTTCCGGGCTTGATATCTCGTGACCGTCAATAATTATACTTACTTCTCCGGTAAACTCGATTTCTTCAGGGATTTGTTCCAGGGTAGAACCGGCAGCATTCACCAGGACACTTTCAATCGTGCCGGCACCTTGCATGGTGATAGCCTCGTTTAAAACCAGGTAATCAATAATCACATCTTCCCCTGCACTGAAAACATTGTTCAGAGCATCCTTGGCTACATCTAATTCTTTAAAATATGACCCTTCGATCAATTCAAATTTACCGGCTTCAGAGGTCACCCTGAGCTGGTTGAAATTGCCTTCCAATTCCGAAACCCCGGAAGCCGAAATAAGGGCCTGATTTACTTCTGCGCGACCAAAAAGATAAGTAGTTCCTTGAAGGCGCATATTCTCAATCACCATACCATCCGGATATTCAAAAGTGCATCCGGAAGCATTGCTGTCTACTCGCAAATGCTCTATTTTCTCACTGTCTATGACTACTTTGGCATCCTGCACCGCTACTTTAATCGTTTCAAATTCTCCGCCGAGTTCAATTTTTTCATCGGTCTTAACCTCTACAGAGCGGATGCCGTCTGTTCCACCTGAAAGGTTTTCCACCACTCTTGTTCCTGTCTCCAGGCTGACCTGGTCGATAATTGTTTCACCGGAGGCGACCAAACGCACTCGCCCGTCAGGCCTGTTTACCTTGACTTCCGCAAAATCACAGTTGAGCATAAAAATAGATTTGACCCCGCCACCCTGGACCAGGACTGCTCCTTCCACGGTAACGTCGACCAAATCCACTTCCCCATCGCCAATACCGGAAGCTAGATGCAAATCACCTGTAATACGCACATCTTCCAGTCTCACGCCGGGAGAATCTATGGTATAGTCCCCGTCAATCACTTCGGTTCCGTCTTCATCAACCATATCTACACTGCTGGTGGCAAATACCTGGCGCAGTGAAGAAGCTACCCCAAAACTGTCCGTTAACACCAGAGCCAGTACAGTTGCAACCAGCACTACGGTGGCAAAGCCGACCAAGATAGTGGGATTAAGTTTGATTTTTTTTCTGCGCTTTTTTTTACGCCACATCGCCCTGCTCATCCAGGAAACCTCCTAACCCGACAGTCAGCCTAAAAAAAGAGATACGAATAAACCTGCTTCGTCAGCCAGGCTGCCTTAGCTTTGGATAAAGCCTTAGGCCCTATAGCTTTGCGCCCTCTGCCTTTCAACAGGTTTGCCCTTCTCGGTCAGGTTCGCCAAAGCACGTTTAAATTTATTAACACACAACAAATATTTCTAATTTTTCATAATAATATTATCAGCCCGTTTAGCATTTGTCAACATAATTAATGCAAATCCCCTCAAAATTTAAACATAACTGCTTGTGGCGAACATATTATTCTAAATCAAATACTCTAAATCCTGCCTGCATAATTAATTTTTTTCCATTATTACCGTTTATATTATAAGTTTTACAGCTGCACCCAAATCCTCCATATGTTACCCTAAAGAAATTAATAGGAAATTTAAATTCCCTGAAGAATTATTAATAAAACCGGGGAGTAAAAAACAAATCATGAAACGGAGGTTTTAAGCATGCATTACTGGCAGAAAAAGGGCGCTAAAAATACTGAGGCAACTGTGGATGCAGTTTGTAAGCGGGCAAAAGAACTGGGGATCAATCACGTGGTCGTGGCATCCAACAGTGGAGCGACGGCAGAGTTGTTCGCCGGGAAAGGGCTTGAAGTGGTATGTGTTACCCACCATGTAGGATTCAAGGGCCCCGGGGCAGATGAAATGGAGCTGGAAACCCGTAAAAAATTGCAGGAACAAGGGATTAAGGTACTAACTACAACCCACTTGCTTGCAGGAGTCGATCGGGCCTTGCGCTTTAAGTTCGAGGGGGTTTACCCGGCTGAAATTATATCAGCATCCTTGCGCATCTTCGGACAGGGAATTAAAGTAGGTGTCGAGGTAAGCGTGATGGCTTTGGATGCCGGCCTGATCCCCCATGGCGAAGAAATTATCGCTGTCGGTGGCACAGGTGGTGGCGCAGACGCTGCCTGTGTGCTTGTACCGGATCACTCCAACCAGTTTTTCAACACTACAATCAAGGAAATAATTTGCATGCCCAGGGAAAAGTAACAACCGAAGCAATTTAAGATTATAAAGGGGGCGGTTTCTGTAGCCCCCTTTTTTATTTAAAGTTAATTCTCTTCTTGATCAACCTTAAAAACTTTTAATAAAACCCGGCATTTACTCTTAATGCATAATATACTGGGCAAGCTTTATTTCATTTCGTCAATCATCTCCACAATGCGTTCGTGGTATGAATCAGAAGGGGCCCACTTACCGCTTAAATCCTCAACTGTTTCCACCTTTCCGGCCCAGGACATCCGGGTAGCAGAGTCATAGCGGTCGTGGGTTTCACCAACCGGAGAAATTCCGACATAGGCACCCATATGGTTAAAATGAGCTCTGACCCCGTCTTCAGGAGAGGCAAATTCTTCATGGTCTTCGGGCTCGTCACCATTAACCCCGCCTTTTTTGATACCTGCCCAGTTATTGTACTCCGCCGGAACAATTCCGCCAAAACGCCCAAACCCGGTTTCGTACGCCGCCTGAGCATAAAGTACTTCCGGGCGAATCCCGGTCTTTTCACCAAACTCCCAGTAATAAGGGGCAGCATCTACATATCTTTGATGAGCATTGTTGGATTGGGCCCAGCTTACAGCCTCATCCAAGCTGACTTCAGCCTGCCCCAGGATCTGAGTTTCTTCACCGGATGATCCCGGTTCCGAATCATCTTCATTTTTATTTTCTTCTTCTTTATCTTCCCCTTCTTTCTCCTCCTCTTCTATTTCCTCTTCTTTATTTTCTTTCTCTTCGTTACTTCCTTCATCATCAGATTCTTCATCCCGGCTGCTTTCTTCTTCCCGTTCCTCCTCTTTGTCATTATCATTCTTTTCTTTTTCATTACCAGATCTTTCATCTAACCCCAATTCCTCATCTTTTTCCTCTTTTATATCACCTTCTGGACCTGCATCACCGGCCGGGATTTCTCCACCGGAGGGGGAAACCGTCTCAATATTCCCCGGTAATTCGGCCTGCCTGGCATTACCGTTACCAGCATACTGTAGCAAATCAAACTTATCGCCGTTGCTTAAAGATCCGGCATAATAATCGAGAATATCTTTGTAATCAAAATAGCCGTGCCCGGATATTTTAAGGGCGACAACCTCTTTTGCTGCAAACTCTTCGTAGAGCGCTCCTTCTTTGCCCATCAACTTCAGGGCGTAAGAGTCTAGAAGCTCTTCATAAGAAAATTTGCTGTAAACACCATCATCAGCCTTAACAATAAATTCTTCCACAGCCGCCCTGGCGGGTATGCTTAAAAATAAAAGCAGGATCAGCGAGGCAAAGAAAACATAGACTTTGTTCTTCCAGGCTGAAACTAGACCGGAAAACACTGCGGGAAAAAAGAAGTTACCATTTAATAAAAAATCATTTTTTGTCACAAAAAAGTCCCTCCTTCATGAGGGACCGACAAAGGTAAAACAAAACCAGTTTCGGCAGTCAGGCTATCGTAGCTCATAAACTGAGCCTTAGACCCTGAACTTTGCGTCCCTGCCTTTCGACAGGTTTGCCTTTGTCGGTCAGGTTTTTTTGCCCGGAAACGGCCTTTTCATAAGCCAGTTCCAGGCCAAAGCAACTTTTAACCTCCACTTTTGAATAAAAAAACCCTGCTTCGGCAGCCAGGCTGTCCTAGCTCTTTAGTTGAGCCGTAGACCCTTTAGCTTTGCGCCCCTGTTTTTCAACAGGTTTGCCTTTATCGTCCAGGTTTTTCCGGTAGCCCCGGAAGCTAACTCAACCGGGTGCCATAATTATACAGCCATCTACATCTATATATATTTTAAATTATTCCTACTCTTTTGTCAACAAAATGAGTCCATTTTTTTAAGCATTTTGCCAAAATATCCTGCCAGGAGCCAATCAGGCTAATTTATTAAAAACCTGGGCAAAATATTGCATGAACGCACAACCGGTGACCCACTTACAACCTAATTAGATTTCTTTGTCAGCCAACTCCAGGCACCGGTCTACCGCCTCCAGGCCAAATTTTAGCTCTTCTTCGTTAATTGAAAGCGGCGGGGCAATAAACAGGTTATTCCAGCGCAGATAAACATAAACGCCCTTTTCACGAAGGCACTCCTTGACCCGGCCCATGATCCCCGGATCCGGCCCGTTCCAGGGAGCCAGGGGGTCTCTGGTCTCCCGGTTTTTTACCAGTTCAATCGCTGAAAAAAGCCCGATTGAGCGCACATCACCGATGGCTGGATGATTATCTTTTAGTTCCTGCAAGCCGCTTGAAAGCTTTTCTCCCATCTGCTTTGCATTACCAAGGATATTTTCTTCTTCAAATACTTCGATGGTGGCTATGCCGGCGGCACAGGCCAGGGGATGCCCGCTGTAAGTGAGTCCGTACATGAACATTTTATCCTCGTAATAATCGGCAATTTTTTGGTTGACCACGATTGCTCCCAGGGGGACGTACCCTTGAGTAATTCCCTTGGCCATGGTAATCACATCAGGGACTACATTCCAGTTATCCACACCAAACCATTCACCGGTGCGACCCCAGCCCGACATAACCTCATCGGCTACCAGCAGCACGCCAAATTCATTACAAATTTCTCTTAAGCGGGGCAGGTATTCTTTCGGAGGGATAAAGACACCATTTGTTCCGGTTACCGGTTCGACAAAAACAGCAGCTATACTTTCAGGTCCTTCATAAAGCATCATTTCCCGGACATGTTCGGCGCATTCCAGCTTGCAACCCGGGTAACTCTGGCCGAAACTGCAGCGGTAGCAGTACGGGTCGAAGAAACGGACTACACCGGGCATGAGCGGTTCCGCTGAGATCCTCCTGGGATCGCCGCTTATACTGAGCCCGCCTAGAGTGGAGCCATGGTAGGATCGGTAGCGGCTCATCACTTTATAGCGCCCGGTTACCTGGCGAACCAGGTTAATGGCATTATCGTTCGATTCTCCACCGCCTAAAGTAAAAAATACTTTGTTTAAGTCTCCCGGGGTGTACCGGATAACTTTTTCAGCCAGTTTCGCCCGGGGTTCACTGCCAAAATTAGGAGCGATAAAGCAAAGCTTTTCTGCCTGCTCTTTAATCGCTTCCACCACTTTCGGGTGCTGGTGTCCGATATTGGTGTTCACCCACTGCGAGGAAAAGTCCAGGTATTTTTTTCCTTCCCGGTTCCAGAACCAGCAGCCTTCCCCACCGGTAATTTCATCGTAAGGCATCGTCCCCTGGACCGACCAGGGGCGCAAAACATACTTCCTTTCCAGTTTTTCAGCTCCAGACACTAGAGGCACCTCCTGCAAAAATACAGTTCCTTCGTGAATATACTACTTTCTTGAAGTTAAATTTCTGTTTTTTAGGTGTTTTCACCTTCTTTTTTTTTGCAAAAAGCCGGTAGTTTAAATTTGTAAGTCAGGCTTTTGCTTCTATTTAGGGCACAGGGAGGCAGGTAAAATAATCCAATAATTTTTTTAAAAAAAATATTAAAAAAACTATTGACATAACAGGCAGACCATGCTATTATAATTTCACCAGGTTCCGAGAGGCTCAAGGCAAGCCGGGTCTGGTTCAAGAGGAGAAACCGGTGGAAGAAAAAGGCGAAAGCCTTGATTGAAAAACCGACAGTATCCAGGAGAACCAGGCAGCTGCAAGGGACGGCAGCAGAAAGGTAAAGTTCAGGGTAAAACCGAACTTAACCGGGAAGCGCCGGAAAAACCGCAGCGCAGAGTCTGAAGAAACTGGCCGGAGGTTGGAAAGTCGCCTGTAGAGGTGACGGAACAACCGTAGAGGGTCGGTAGAAGTCAGGTTCTGCAGGCAAAACCGCAGGTCTGTTGGAACCTGGTTCTTTTATGTACTTTTTTTGTGTCTGCTCAGGCCTTGCTGCATTTTAGACCGGTGCCGTCTCTTCGCGGCCTTCAGGAAAGTAAGCCTTCGCACCTGTTTGGTTAGCATTGGACCGAATACGCTTTGGCCACCGAACATGCCTTTGCAAGTCTAGCGAGTTAAGATAATTAGTAAACAGAGGTCTACTGGGGACGATTAAACTCAGCGATAAACTGCAGGTTTCGATAATTCTCATTATAGTCAAGGCCATAACCGACCACGAATATATTGGGAATATCAAAACCCTTGTAGTCAACGGGCACATCCACGATGCGCCGCGCTTCCACATTCAAGAGAGTACAAACCTTAAGGCCGGCAGGGTTCCTGGTTTTTATGTTGCGCAGCAAATAACCGAGGCTCAAACCTGTGTCGACTATATCTTCAACGATAAGCACATGCTTACCGCTGACGCTTAAGTCTAAATCCTTGGTGATCCTGACCACCCCGGTGGAATCGGTCTGTTCGCTGTAATGGGAAATACTGATAAAATCTATGGCAAAAGGAATCTGCATTTTACGGGTCAAATCAACTAAAAAATAGGTGCTGCCACGCAGGACACCGACCATAATCAAATCCTTGTCTGCATAGTCTTCAGAAATATTTTTGCCCAGCTCATTAATTTTTTCTTCGATCTGTTCCCGGGTGAAAATTATTTTTAGCTGGTCTTCCCCGTAAAACTTTTGATCGCTCAAGTTTCCTCTCCTTCATCTTCATAATCATCCCGGCGATCATCCTGCTCCTGATCGATGCTGTGTTTTTTAAGCAGGCTTTCAAAGCCCCGTTTATCAATCAACTTGACATTGATATGAGGGTATAGCTCGTTCATGCGCCTAATTTTACGGTTCTTTTTCCAGGCCTGTTTCGGCTTCTGGGTGGTCAGCTCTATAAAAAGGGCCTGGTCGGGCAAATAAAAATCGGGGGAAAAAGCTTCCACCACGTTGCCTTCACTATCCCACTCCAGGAGGAATGTCCGCGGCTCATATTCCCAGCGGATCCGGTAAAAATCAAGCATATGAGCGAATTCCTCCTCACTGGAGTGCATAAAATGCTCTGTTTCGTTCTCGGCAGGGGTGGCAAAGACGCTGTCTTCGATTTCAGGTTTCGGAGGAGCATCTTTAATTTCCCGTGGTTCGGCATGAATGCGGTACGCTCCGACAATGATGTCAGCTACATCTTCTAATTCCATTATCTCTGTATTGAGAACCAGGTTATAAAGGCGCAGGTTGTTCCAGTTAACATCGAAAACCTGACGGTAGTAGCGGATCATGTTGCGATCTTTTTCCTTGACCAGTTTGACTGCCGTATCGGAATTGAGATCGTATGTTTTCATCACCCGCTGAACGCGCCTGGTAAATTGCGCAATAATCCTTACATGTAAGGCCGGGGGGTAATCCTTAAACAAGATCGAACCACCACGACCTAAAATCACCAGGTCGTTGCGGATAGCCAGGTCGTAAATATATTCATGGGTTGCCTCGATATAACTGCGGGCGGCTTCGTCTTGTTCTAAGTCAAGATCTTCAAGACCTTCCCCGGGCGGTTCGATGCCGTGTTCGGCCAGCCCCCGGGCAATCGAATCTTTGTTAATTAGAAGAAACCCCGTTTTTTGAGACACAAGGCGGGCTACAGCCTCACCTCCGCTGCCGAACTCACGCGAAATTGTGATTATGCTCAAAAAACAACCCCCGTAATTTTATTTAAGGAAGCCGCTGATGATCGCCTCTTCCGCTTCTTCTTCGGTAAGGCCCAGGGCCATCAGTTTAGTCAGCTGTTCCCCGGCAATTTTACCAATAGCTGCTTCGTGGACCAGTTCAGCCTCGGCATTTTCTGCCCAAATTTCAGGAACCGAGCGTACTGTAGCATGGTCCATAATGATTGAGTCACACTCCACATGCCCGCGTCCGGGACCGTGGGCCAAAAGGCGGGGGTAAAAACTCTGTCTGGAATTGTCCTGGGCTACAGAACGGGAAATAATGCGAGCAGTGCTCTCCTCACCCATCAGTTTAACCACCACGTCGGAGTTTGCCGATTGTTCGCCGTGGGTAAGCAGGCGTTCATACATCACCAGGCGTCCACCAGCTTTTACTTCAGCCTCTGTAACTCTCGAGGTTTTGTCGACCCCCCTGATCTGGACCAGTTCCAGTTCAGCATAACCCCCTTCTTCAACATACAGGACGGTCTTGGGATTAAGCACCCGTTCCCCGCTATCTTCGCCCTCACCAAAATGCTTTTCGGTATAAACTAAGCGGGCCCCTTTACGCACATATATTTCATGGACCCCATCGTGCTGACTCTTTCCGGAGCCGGGGTTATGGATACCGCAGCCGGCAACCAGGGTTATATTTGCCCCCGACCCAATATCGATATGATTGTAAACCAGGTCTGATAGTTCATTCTCGGTAAGAATTACCGGGATGTGGACAGTTCCTTCCTTTCCCTCGGCGACCACTACATCAATGCCGGGTTGATCTTTTTTCGGGGTTATTTCAATGCCCTCTAAAGAGCGACGTTCAATACCTTTGCCGTCTTTGCGGATATTAAATGCCCCGGGCGGTTCACCGTGCAGATCGGCCACTTCTTCTAAAAGTTTTTTATCGAGGGCAGTCAGCATAGATTTCTCCCTCCTGTTGGCAATTGTAACGGCAAGAACACTCCGCGCTTGCTTTGATCCGGGGCCAAATTTCATCTCTGCTGCCGCGCATACTGACAGTGCCATCTTCAATAAGGATAATTTCATCTACCATATTTAAGATTTTCTCCTGGTGCGAGATGACCACGGTGGAAGTATCTTCGCGGTGGGTTCCCCCGATTACATTGATTAATTGTTCAAAGCTCCACAGATCAATGCCTGCTTCCGGTTCGTCAAAAATACGCATCTTTGGATTTTGGGCCAGCAGGGTGGCAATTTCAATACGCTTGATTTCCCCGCCGGACAAGCTGTTATCCAAAGTTCGCTCCAGGTATTCGTCCGGGCAGAGCCCAATATCGCGGAGCACCTGGCAATTTACGCTGTCTGAGTATTTCATGGCCATTTCCAGCATGTCTTTGACCGGCATTCCCTTAAACCGGGGTGGATGCTGAAAAGCATAACCGATGCCTTTCCTGGCCCGCTCAGATATGCCAAGCTCGCTGATATCTTCCCCGTTATAAAGGACCCGGCCGGATGTATGCCTGTAGATTCCCATGGCCACCCGGACTACCGAGGACTTTCCGCTGCCGTTAGGCCCGGTTATCGCATACATCTTGCCGGCCTCGAAGTTTAAGTTGATATCATGTAAGATTGGGATTTTCTTCTCTTCTGACTGGAACTCAAGGTTTATATTCTCCAGGGATAGCAAATTAAGCTGATTCTCCTTTCGCCGGCCTAAGCTTCCTTTTCCTGATTGATCACCGGCATCAGTGTTTTTGGGTATCTCTAACTTATAATTTAATAATTCGACAGGAGCCGGTTTATTCCTGCCCACGGCCTTGTAATGGATAGGTAATTACAAAGCTTAGCTCCTTTAAAAAATTTTTTTCGAAAATGTGGTGCCTGTGTACACAAAAACTGTTGACAAACCGGATCACCACCCCTATAATTTAATGTAGTAACAGTGACTACATTAGGGCGTGATTGCAATGAAGAAAAACTATATCGGCATCCGCGAAGCAAGAATAAATTTAAGCAAATTGATCCGGGACGTCCGCAGCGGGATGGAAATAATCATCACCGACCGGGGAACACCCGTTGCCAAGCTGGTTCCGGCAGAGAGAAAAACCCTTTCCTTAGAAGAAAGGATCAGAAACTATGAAAGCTGCGGGCTAATCGAGGTTTGCTCACAAGACGGGAAACAGGAACCGGAAGAACCGATTGAACTACCGGAAGAATATGCCCAAAAGTTTATCAAGGAGGAGCGCAATAATGAATGAGCGGATGGCGGTAATTTACTGGGACTCATCCGCCCTCCTGTCGTACCTGTTCAAGGACAAGCACAGCGAGCTGGTCAAGGAAAAAGCACAACAAAGGGGAGTTCATCTTTTAACCACCCTGACCATCGCTGAAGCCTATACGGTGATCAACCGGATCCAGAGGGAAAACCTGCTGCCGGAAATGCTGATCGAATCAATCTTTGATCTACTCGAATCCGGTCCGTGGAGCAGGTTAAATATAGTGCCTGATAACATGGCCCTGCGGCAATTGGCCAGGAGGTGGCCACTACATGGATCGGGCCTGTGGCACCTGGCCACGGCAAAAACCCTGCAGCGGGAGTTTCCCGAACTAATGATCCTCACCCTGGACCGAGAACTGGCCCGGGCATCTAAAGGAGAAAAGCTAAGGCTTTGCCTGAGAATACAATAACCAATGAAAGGGGATTAAAAAAATGAAAATGTGGCGTTGTGAAGTGTGCGGTTACCTGCACGAAGGAGAAGAACCCCCTGATATTTGCCCAAAGTGCGGGGCACCGAAAGAAAAGTTCGAGCTGTTAGACGAGGAAGAAGCAGAAATGATGCGCGATGCCCTGGCCACCAGGGAAAAGTACAACCAGATATATGAACACTTAGAAGCAGTTAACCGCATTGCCCAGGAAGGAATCGACTTAAATTTAGATGACGGTTGTAACCAAATTTTTAGCCAAACCCAGAAAGATATCGAGGCAGTGCACAAAAAAATCAAGGAAGAGCTGGCCGGTCACGCAGCAGATTGCGTCTGGGTAAAAGTGGCCAGCGACGGGTTGATGGAATAAAAATGCCGGCCCACTTGAGCGGGCCAGAGCAGGTAAGAATATAAAAGTTTTACAGGCAAATTTAAAAGCTTGGGGCAAACCCGAATAAAATCGAATTTAATTTTGCCGGTTAAAGTGCCGGCGGGTTGCCCCGGATATCGCTTAAACAAATAACCCAAAATACGAAAGGAAATGAGGTGAATATCTATGGGTAAAGCGATAGGTATTGATCTAGGAACAACATTTTCCGCAATGGCCTCAATAGAAGGCGGCAAGGCGGAAATCATCACCAACGCTGAGGGGACCAGAACCACTCCCTCGGTAGTTGCCTTTAAGAAAGATAGTGGAGAAAGGTTGCTCGGGCAGGTGGCCCGCAGACAGGCTGCCTTGAACCCGGAAAGGACACTTTTTTCAGTAAAGCGCTTTATCGGGCGCAATTATGATGAAGTTGAAGCTGAAATGAAAAATGTTCCGTACCAGGTAGTTCCAGGCCCGAACAACGCGGTGCGCTTTAAGATCGACGATAAGGAATTCGCCCCGGAAGAAGTATCGGCCATGATCTTAAGAAAAATGGTCGACGATGCTTCCGCCCACTTAGGCGAAAAGATTACCGATGCCGTAATCACGGTACCGGCATACTTTAACGACGCGCAGCGCCAGGCCACCAAGGACGCCGGCAAAATTGCCGGGCTGAACGTGCAGCGGATCATCAACGAACCGACTGCCGCTTCGATGGCCTACGGGCTCGACAAGAAGGAAAATGAAACAATCCTGGTATTTGACTTGGGAGGCGGCACATTTGATGTGTCGATCTTAGAAGTCGGCGAAGGAGTCTTTGAAGTCAAGTCTACCCACGGTGATACCCACTTAGGTGGCGACAACTTTGACAAAGCGATCGTCGATCATTTAGCTGACGAGTTCAAAAAAGACCAGGGGATTGATTTACGCGAAGACAGGCAGGCCCTGCAGCGCTTGATCGAGGCTGCCGAAAAGGCTAAAATCGAGCTCTCCTCCACCATGGAGACTCAGATCAGCGTGCCTTTCATCACCGCCGATGCCGGCGGGCCGAAACACCTCGACATGAAACTGACCAGGGCCAAGTTCGAAGATCTGACTCATCACCTGATCGAAAGGACCCGTCAGCCAATCAAGGATGCGTTAAGCGACGCCAAGCTGAGCGAAAAAGATATTAATGAAGTTATCCTGGTTGGCGGTTCGACACGCATCCCGGCGGTACAAAAGCTGGTTAAGGACATGATCGGCAAGGATCCGAACCAGAGCGTAAACCCTGATGAGGTTGTCGCTTTGGGCGCAGCTATCCAGGCCGGAGTGCTCGGCGGTGAAATGGATGACGTGGTTCTGCTTGACGTCACTCCGCTGTCTTTAGGTGTTGAAACCCTGGGCGGCGTGATGACCAAAATCATCGAGCGTAACACTACCATCCCGACCCGGCACAGTGAAGTCTTCTCAACCGCTGAAGAAAATCAACCGGCAGTAGATATCCACGTCCTGCAGGGTGAGCGCGAACTGGCCAAAGATAACCGTTCACTCGGTCAGTTTAAGCTCGAAGGGATCCCGCCTGCTCCGCGCGGCGTGCCGCAGATCGAAGTCACCTTTGACATCGACGCCAACGGCATCTTAAACGTCAGCGCCAAGGATAAGGGCACCGGCAAAGAACAATCGATCACGATCAGCGGTTCGACCAACCTTGAGGAAGGCGAAATCGAAAGAATGGTCGACGAAGCCGAAAAATACAGCGAAGAAGACAAGAGACGGCGCCAGGAGATCGAGGAACGCAACCAGGCGGACAGCCTGGCCTACCAGGTCGAACGCCAGCTCTCCGAGCTCGGCGACAGCATAGAGGCCGGTGAAAAAGAGCGCATCGAAAAACTAATTAACGACTTAAGGGAAGCAGTCAAAAACGAAGAACCGATCGATAAAGTCCGCAACCTGCACAGCGAGCTGCAGCAAGCCGCCCACTCCCTGTCGGAAACTGCCTACCAGAAGACGGCATCCGGCAGTGAAGGAGGCGAACAGCAGTCAAGCGGCGGCTCGGACTCGGACACCGGCGGCGCAGATGAAGATGTCGTCGACGCCGACTACGAAGAACAGTAAACCGTAACCGTTAGTTGTAAACGGTTAGGGGTTCATGAGCAGGGCCGGTTCTTAAAAGTTTCCCGGCCCTGCTTTTAAGAACCTTTAAGTTGGAGGTATGGATATGAAAAAAAGGAACATGGGTGAAAATAACGATAACAAAAATAAGGAAACAAATGAAAAGATGAACGAAGAAGAAACCAAAAAGTTCCAAGGATCGGGTAACGAAGCTGCTCAAAAAGGGCAGGAAAAGCAAAGAGAAGAAAAGCCCTACTGGTTTGAAGAAAAGCCCGATCTTGAAGAAGAAATCGAAACCCTGCGCCGGGAACTCGAAGAAGAAAGAGAGAAGCATACCCGTACCCGGGCAGATTTAGATAATTTACGCAAACGCATGGAGCGGGAAATCGAGAATAAAAAACTCCATGCCAAAAAAGATATATTAACCGATTTACTCACCTTTTTGGATTACTTCGAACAAGCAAGAAAACAAGTTCAGGACCAGGCCGCGGCCGAAGGAATCAACATCATGGCCCGGCAGTTCTATGAGCTTCTAGATAAACACGGGGTCAGGCCTGTCGACTGCCTGGGCAAGCCCTTCGACCCAGAAGACCAGGAAGGTATCGGCTACATTGAAACCAACCAACACCCGGAAGGTTGTGTAGCTGAAGAAATTACCACCGGTTACAAACTTGGCGATATCCTGCTGAGGCCGGCCCGGGTCATGGTGGCTTCCAGGCCGGCGGAGCAGGAAGGACAGGCAGAAGAAAAAGAATCAAGAGACAGCAATGAATCATACCATGATAACGAGGAAAATCAAGATAATGGAAAAGACGAATAGCAGCGGCAATATGCTTAAGAAGTTGGGGGAATTGGTATGTCAGTAAAATATCAGGACTACTATCAGATTCTGGGGGTTGACCGCAACGCCTCGGAAGAAGAAATAAAAAAAGCATACCGGAAGCTGGCCCGGAAATGGCACCCCGACCTGCATCCACCAGGCGAAAAAGAAAAAGCCGAAGAAGAGTTCAAGAAAGTTAACGAAGCTTATGAGGTCTTAATCGATCCGGAAAAACGAAAACAATATGACCAGATGGGCAGCAGGTGGAAAGATGGACAGGACTTTTCCGGGTTCCAGCAGGGAGCACCCGGTATGGGCGGTGTCCGCTTCTATACCTCCGGCGATTTCGGCGGTGCTGACGCTGAAGATATCTTTGGCGGCGGCTTCAGCGATTTCTTCAAGATGTTTTTCGGTGAAGGAGCCGCAGCCGGAACCGCAGGAGGAGCAGGATCCGCCGGAAGAGCCGGCCGTGCGGGGCGCAAAGGTCAGCGCGGTTCGGTGAAGGGTGAAGACGTGGAAAGCGAAATTGAGCTTAGCTTAGAAGAAGCTTACCGGGGAACCACCAAGCAGATCCGGGTTTCAGGCGGCGCCGTTTGTCCCCAGTGCAGCGGCGCCGGAACCAGCGGCCGCAACTTTTGTCCACAGTGCGGCGGTACCGGGTCGGTGCCGGAAGAAAAAAATCTCGATGTCCATGTACCGGCCGGGGTAAAAGAAGGCAGCCGGATCCGCCTGAAAGGACAGGGCGGCAGCGGCCTGGGAAGTGCGCCGAAAGGGGATCTCTTCTTGAAGGTTCGCCTGAAACCGCACCCCAAATTCAAGCTTAAGGACAACCACGTTGAAACCGATGCCGTAATCCGCCCCGACCAGGCAATATTTGGGGATAAAATAACAGTGGATACCCTCGACGGACCGGTCAATGTCAAAGTGCCGGCCGGCAGCCGCAGCGGCAACAAACTGCGCCTGCGCGGTAAAGGGTTCCCGGGGAAAAATAAATCCCGGGGAGATCAGTATGTGCGCCTGGTCGTTGACACACCCCAGGACTTGAGCGAAGAGGAGAAAAACCTCTACAAGCAGCTCTACGAAATGCGTAAAAGCGGGGTGGAAGCAGAATGAAGCTGGTAAAAATCCACTGTCATACGGACACGGAAGAAAAAATAACCACATATCAGCTGGAATATCATCCCGATATCCTGGATGCTTATGAAGAACTGGGCATCATTGATATCGATGAAAACCAGACTATTCATTATGAGGATCTGCGCCGGTTGAACAAGGCGATCCGCCTTAAAAGAAATCTTGGCGTGAACACAATCGGCGCAAGCATTATTGTAGATTTGCTGGAAAAAATAGAAAATATGCAAGACGAAATCGAACGTCTACGCAAGAAAGTAGGTGAATAAATATGGATTTAGAGCGTTTAACCAATAAAACCAGGGAAGCTTTGAATACAGCGCAGGAAATCGCCGTTAACCGGGGACATCAGGTTGTTGGCCCAAAACACTTGCTTCTGGCTTTGCTCGAACAAGAGGAAGGGATGGCCGGCAAATTCTTAGAACACGCGGAAGTTGATGTAAACTCGTTTAAAAATGAGCTTGAAAACCAGATCAACGCCATGCCGCGGGTTTCCGGTTACGACGGGCCTTTGCAGATGAGCTCTTCCATGGCCCGGGTATTATCAAAGGCCGAACAGGAAGCAAAACAGCTAAAAGATGAATACACCAGCGTGGAACACCTCCTTCTGGCCCTGACCGAAGAAGGAGACGACGATTTGAAAAAACTGTTCGGGCAGTTCAACCTGGACCGCTCCAAGCTGCTGAATTCGCTGAAGATCGTGCGCGGCAGCCAGCGGGTAACCAGCGATAACCCGGAAGAAACTTACGAAGCGTTAATGCGCTACGGAAAAGACTTAACCGAGTTGGCCTCCCGGGGCAAACTCGATCCGGTAATCGGCCGTGACGAGGAGATCCGCCGGGTAATGGAAATCCTTTCCCGCCGGACCAAGAACAACCCTGTTTTAATTGGGGATCCCGGCGTGGGGAAAACGGCAATTGCCGAAGGTTTGGCCCGGAGAATCATCGCCGGCGATGTCCCCGAAGGACTCAAAGACAAAAAAGTAATCGCTTTAGACATGGGCGCCATCGTCTCCGGTGCAAAGTACCGCGGCGAGTTTGAAGAAAGGCTCAAGGCGGTTTTAAAAGAAGTCCAGGACGCGGAAGGTAAAATTATTTTGTTCATCGACGAGCTCCACAATGTGGTTGGCGCCGGGGCCGCAGAGGGCGGCATGGATGCCAGCAACATGCTTAAACCGATGCTTGCCCGCGGAGAACTGCAGTGCATCGGGGCTACCACCGTCGATGAATACCGCAAGAATATCGAAAAAGACGCCGCCTTAGAGAGGCGTTTCCAGCCGGTACAGGTCGATCAGCCCTCGGTAGAAGATACTATTTCGATCCTGCGTGGACTGAAGGAACGCTACGAGGTGCACCACGGCGTGCGGATCCAGGACAGTGCATTGATTGCAGCCGCCGAATTATCTGACCGCTACATCAGCGACCGCTTCCTGCCCGATAAGGCGATCGATTTAATCGACGAGGCGGCAGCCCACCTGCGCACCCAGATTGACAGCATGCCGACGGCTTTAGATGAAATCACTCGCCGAATAATGCAGTTAGAGATCGAAGAAGCGGCCTTGAACAAGGAAAAAGATAAAGCATCACAGGAACGCCTGGAAAAACTGCGCCAAGAGTTGGCCGAGTTGCGCAGCCAGGCCGATGCGATGAAAGCGCAGTGGCAAACCGAGAAACAGTCCATTGCCAGGGTGCGTCAACTCAAAAAAGAAATCGACGAAATCCGCACTGAGATCGAAAAGGCCGAACGTGAGTACGACTTAAACCGGGCGGCTGAATTGAAATACGGACGCCTGAACGAACTTGAAAGGCGCCTGCAGGCTGAAGAAGAACACCTGGCCAAAAAGCAGAAAGAAGATATGCTTTTAAACGAAGAAGTAAGCGAAACTGAAATTGCCCAGGTAGTCAATCGCTGGACCGGTATCCCGGTAAGCCGCCTCCTGGAGGGAGAACGCGAAAAGCTGGTTCGCCTCGATGAAATCCTCCATGAGAGAGTGATCGGACAGGATGAGGCGGTTAAAGCTGTGGCCGACTCAGTACTAAGGGCCCGCAGTGGGGTTAAAGATCCCAACCGGCCGGTAGGTAGCTTCATCTTTCTCGGTCCGACCGGTGTGGGCAAGACCGAACTGGCCCGGGCCTTAGCCGAGGCTCTGTTTGATGACGAGCGCAACATGATCCGCCTCGATATGTCCGAGTACATGGAAAAACACACTGTAGCCCGCCTGATCGGTGCACCACCGGGTTACGTGGGCTACGAAGAAGGAGGTCAGCTAACCGAAGCCGTCAGGCGCAAGCCGTATAGTGTAATCCTTTTCGACGAAATCGAAAAAGCACACCATGACGTGTTTAACGCCATGCTGCAAATTTTAGACGACGGCCGGCTAACCGACGGCAAAGGCAGGACCATTGATTTCAGGAACACAATCCTGATCATGACTTCCAATATTGGCAGCCAGGAGATCCTTTCCTTCCACGAAAAGGGCGGAGATTATGAGCAGATGAAAAGCACTGTCTTAGGCTTGCTGAGGCAGCATTTCCGCCCGGAATTTTTAAACCGTGTAGATGAAACCATTGTCTTTAAGGCCTTAGAAAAAGACCAGGTCCACCAAATCGCCGGGCTGCTGCTTGAGCGGTTAACCAGGCGCCTTGAAGATACCGCCGGACTGACGATCAAGTGGGACGATGAAGCCCTGGCCCAACTGGCCGAAAAAGGCTACGATCCCGCTTTCGGGGCAAGACCGCTGAAACGGGTTATCCAAAATGAAGTGGAAACCCCGCTTTCCCGCCGGATTATTGCAGGCGAAATCAGCACCGAAACCCCGATCATGATCAGCACAGGCACAGAAGGCCTTGCATTCAGCCAGGCAAGCGAAGAAACTAAAGAAACAGAACAGGTCTAAGGTTAAACAAAAACAAGGGGCCGGTACCTTTCCCCATCAGAAAGGCCCGGCCCCTTTTTTAGTTTAAATGTTGTCAAGTACCCCGTCCCTCTGGCACATTTATTTTAAGCTCGCTTCTACTTCTTCAATGAAGTCTTTGCCGGCTCGGTACACCTTCTGCAGTGCTTCCGGGTCGTTTGCAATCGCACCTTTTTCATCATAGCCTCTGAATGAAAGGCTGCCTGCAAACTTGTGATTAATGTTGACAAAGAAAACCTTGATGATTTCAATGGCGTTTTCGCAGTAACGTTCGCGTTCGAGAGCACCGACGCAGATAAAAAAGCCCCGGCGTTTTGGCTTATCCGGCACAAACGGAGTTTTCAAGTTAAACTTGGCATGCCACCAGCACTGGAAACGGTCGATAAGCATTTTAAGCTGGGCATTGAGAGAACCGAAAGTTACCGGACTGGCCACCACCAGGGCGTCTGCCTCAATCATCTTTGGATAAATATCCTGCATGTCGTCTTTTAAAATACATTTCCCGTCTTTAGCGCATTTGTCGCAGGCCTGGCAGGGCTTGAAGTTCATGCTGTTTACGCGGATCAAATCCACCTGCCAGCCCGCTTCCTCTGCCGCACGGCTAAATTCTTTTAAAAGAGTTTCACTGTTGCCGTTGCGACGAGGGCTGGGAGCTACTGCAAGCAGGGTCTTCAAAATGATCACTTCCTTTACCTGGTCTTATTTGACCGGTTGTTTAAATACTTTGTGTTAACATTAAAGTGGCTGAGCAATTACAACTTAAAAACAAGTACTCAGGGGGTACTCTGCTCTTGCTGAGTCCTACCCCTGGCAAACCAATACCTGGCCAGGGCGAGAAAATAATTTTCCTGTTGTCTTATATTACTTTATAGGTTACCATATAAGCGATTAAAAGGGAATCTTAAACAATCCGGCAGGGGGAAATCGATCGATGGCAAATAATCACCAGTCCAACTACAGCTATAACAACCACTACAACTCCAGGAAAAACAGGTACGCCAAAAAACAAATATTTATGCGGGTAGCCCTGTATATGATTATGTTGATTATGCTGAGTATAATCGGAGTGCTCGCTGTTTTTAGTATCAACCAGCACAGGGCAGCACAAGTCCTTGAAAAAGAACTCGACTCCCTGGAAAGCCGCTTAGAAAAAGTGGAACAAGATAATACTGATCTGGAAGAAAAATACGAAGAAATTCACGAGAAAAACCAGGAATTACTCGAGGAAAATGAGAAATTGCGGGAAGAAAACAAGATGATGCGCTCTGAGACCATCATCGAACACGGCAGCCGCGAAACAAACAAAGTGGCAATTACCATAGACGACGGCGGCGCGGAATCACTTACCCATAGGGCCCTTGATTATTTTAAGGAATACAACGTGCAAGCCACATTATTCCCCAAGGGCGATATCGTCGAACAGCAGCCCGAAGTCTGGCAACGCGCTGTTGATGAAGGCCACGAATTAGGTAACCACACTTACACTCATCCCTATCTATCTTATCAATCCAACGAAAAAATAAAAGAAGAACTTAAAAACTGGCAAAAAGCGGTGGATCAATCTCTTGAGCAAGATTACCGCACTCTTTTTTTCCGGCCCCCTTACCGGGACGGTTATTCCTCGGGGCAGCGCTGGCACAAAGAAAGGATCCAGGAAATCGTCGCCGAGCAAGGCATGTTTACTATCCTCTGGGATATCGAAACCCTGCATGCACTGCAAAATAACCCGTATACCACCGAAAACATCACCCGGCATGTGCTTAACAATGCCCAGGGCGGCAGTATAATTTTACTGCACTTCATCGATGAAGATATCGCCGCCATTCCGGACATCATTACCGGGCTGCGCGACCGCGGCTTAGAACCCGTTCCTTTAAGTGAAGTGCTGCTTGCTGAAAGTTAGGAAGGAAATACACTAATCATCGCTATGCCCATCTTTTTCTTCTAAAGCATATACTAAAGCATCCTCGACCGCTTTTAGCAAGACCTTACTGCTGGCTGTTGCCCCGCTGACGGTGTCCACATCCAGGCACTGCTCGTCCAAAACTCGGTCCAATACTCTTTCCGCCGCTGCGCCGTTGCTATGCACATGTTCAACTAACCGTATCTCGACAATACGCTGGTCTTCAATCCTGACCAAAACACTGGCTGCTGTTAAGACAGATTCAAAAGATCCGTAGTAAGCGCCATCGGGCACCTTCTCAAGATTAATATTTTCAATTTCTATCCGCTCGGTTTTCAAGGCTTCCGGGACCAAAACCATGCCCACCAGCACGGTCAGGAAAATAACTGCCGTGGAGGTAACTATAAAAATAAAGAGCGGCTTGTTTTTCATGATGCTTCCCCTTGCTCCTGTAGTTTATCCCCATTATATAACGATTCGGCCTTCATAAAAATACCTTTATTTGCCTAGGATTGAACCAGCGATGGCAAGAAGGTGGCAAGACCGGGAAACATGATTAAAAGCGCCAGGGCCAGGATAATCGCAAATAAAAAAGGCCATACCCCCTTAAAAATAACCTCTAGCGGCACATCACCCGCCACTCCCTTGACAATATATACATTCATCCCCACCGGGGGAGTAATCACCCCCATTGCCACTACCATCACGATAATCACCCCAAACCAGATCGGATCGTAACCGAGAACATCTACCGCTACCGGTAAAAATATAGGGATTGTTAGCAATATCAAAGCCAGGGCATCAATAAAGCAACCCAGAACCAGGTAGATTAATAGAATCAGGGCAATGACGGCGAACGAGGGTAAGGCCAATTCCGCCGCCCACTCGGCCATGGCAAAAGGAATGCGGCTGACTGCCATAAAGCGCCCGAAAATTACCGCCGCTGCTACAAGAAGCATGATCATCGCCGTAGTCCGGGTGGTGTCGGCAAGGGACTGACGGATTATCGCTAAGTTCATCCGCCCCTTTAAGGCCGTGACCAGGAGTACCCCGGCCACCCCTACCGCACCTGCTTCCGTAGGCATGAACCAGCCTGCAAAAAGACCGCCCAGCGATATTGCAAAAACAACCATAACTTCGAAAAGACCACCACCCAGGGCCAGGTAACGCTCACGCCAGCTGGCTTTTTGGCCCGCAGGACCCAGTTCCGGGTTGCGCCTGGCATTAATGTAGATAACCAGCATGTAAAGAGACATAAGCAGAAAACCGGGGATGATGCCGGCCAAAAACAGCTGCCCCACCGATTGCTCGGCGGAAATCCCGTAGACGATAAAAATCACACTCGGCGGGATCAATACCCCCAGGGCGCCGCCGGCGGCCACGCTGGCTGTAGACAGGGAAGAGTTATAGTTGTACTTGCGCATCTCGGGCAGGGCAATGGCCCCGATGGTCGCAGCAGTTGCCGTGTTAGAACCGCATACCGCCCCAAACAGGGCGCAGGTAGCCTGAGTTGCCACCGCCAAACCACCCGGCAGGTGGCCGGCCAGTTTGTAAGCCAGGTCGTAAAGCCTGGCCCCCATCCCGGCATGGAAAGCAAGGAACCCCATTAAGACAAACATGGGGATTACACTCAGTGAATAACGGGAAAAGGTGGAAAACAGTTCGGCTGAAACCATTGAAAATGCCGCCCCGGTTGAGGTCAAATAGCCAAACCCGGCAACTCCAACTATAGCCATAACATAGGCAATCGGAATTTTTAAAGCCATTAATAGAAAGAATGCCAAAATACCAATAGTACCAACCATTTCCGGGTTCATTGATGCTCACCCCCGGCAATCAACTTAATAATTTTCAGCAAGTTTACCAGGGAAAGCACAAAAAACCCAAGGCCGACCAGGTAAATAAAGGGGTAAAAGGCAAGCTGGATGGTCGGAGAAACCTCTCCACTTTCAGCAATGCGCCAACCGTAATTAAATAAGTTGAATGTGATAAACAACAGAAAAGCAAAAACAGGTAAATTTACCGCTATCTCGATGTACCGCTGCACCGGTTTCGGCAGTTTTTCTACCAGAAATTCAACGGAGATGTGTCCGTTTTCCAGGGCGCAGCGGGCTAAGGCCAGGCCGATTACACCGGCGGTGAGAAAACCGACCACTTCGTGGGCCACCAGGAATGATTGCTGTAAAAGAACCCGGCCCATTATATTGGCCACCACCAGGAAAGCAGTGGCAGCCAATATAATTCCAGCCAAAAAATCAAGGCCGCGGCTTAGTTTGATCACTATTGTTTCAAATAACTGCATCAACAGATCTGTCCTTCATTTTATAAAGTTAATCGTTTTTTCTCAGCCGTGCTGAGTATTAACAGTTAATCAATATCGGGCATGTTAAGGTAAATCCATGAGCAAGGACTAACGATATTCTTCGGCCAACCGTTTAACGGTATCAAGAATTTCGCCCCCATCATGGCCCAGTTCATCCATTTTAAATTTAAAATCTTCCTGGACCGGCTGAACCTTTTCGATCCACCGCTCTTTTTCTTCTTCACTAAGCTCAATTACTTCCTGACCGGTTTCTTCAACCGCCCACTCAAGCGCTTCTTCATTCTGAAGGTCCCACAAGCCGGCAGCTACTTCTTCATGAAAGCTCTCGTTTACTTCAAGAAAAACTTCCTGCAGGTCGGAAGGTAGGCTCTCCCATTTCTCCTGGTTCATGGTTACGTAAAACAAAGCATTGTAAAGAAAAGGTGTCCTGGTCAAGTAATCGGTATGCTCCGCATGGTTCCAACCTTTTAAAACTTCAACCGGTGCCAGGTTTCCGTCAACCCTGCCACGCATCAAAGCTTCTTCCGCTTCATTTTGCGGCATCGCTTCCGGGGCGGCGCCCAGTAAGTTAAGCGTTTCCGCGCTTAACCCGGCAACCCTGATTTTCATTCCCTGTAGGTCTTCAAGGCTCTCTACCGGCTCTTTGGTAAACAAATCTCCCGGGCCGGTAGCAAGCACATACATAAGCTCTGTGTCCTGGATTTCAGCCGGGTCCAGTTCCTTAATCCCTTCCCAGGCTACTTTACTGGCCATAGATGAATCCTCATAAACAATCCCGGGCAGTTCAAACACTTCCAGCACAGGAAAGCGGCCCCGGTTGTAAAAGAAGGCCGAAAGCCCAATATCGGCAATCCCTTCAACGACTCCCTCGTACGTATCATCCGGGTCCAGAAGGGTTCCCCCCGGATAACTGGTTATCTCGATCCGGCCCTCGCTGGCCTGTTCCAGTTCTTCGGCCCAACCCTGAACCAATTCTGTTTCCGCCGGGTGACCGGCCGGGAAAAAGTGAGCCAGGGTAAACTCATACACCTCCCCCTCTTCTTCTACCGCTTCTTCTTCCACTGCTGTTTCTTCTACATCTGCTTCTTCCGGATCCGCTTCGCCGTTTTCTTCGGCAGCGCACCCGGCCGCTAATATCAGCAGCAGTGCCAATCCCGTAAGTACCAGTTTCTTTTTCACTTTTCACTACCTCCTCTGAAAGTTGATCGCTGATCAACGGCCAGGGCAAAAAATAAAATACTCCGGACGGGAGTATTAGAGGGCAAAAATATACCGGCTTTATAACCGGCATAATTACATTACAAACCCTGCCGTCCTACCATGCTACGCCTTTTACAATTCGCCATGGTAAAAAAAATTCCTTCCGGACGGCAAAGTTTTTATTTGTTTTTTTGTTATTGCTGAGCAACTTTTTTTAAAAGGTCAGCACTGCATCAGCATCAAGAGCCAGATCGTTTAAAGTGGCGGCGCCGGCAATAGTTGCTTCTTTAATTAAATCTTCCTCCTTGATTTTGCCGCCGAACAACTGCAAGCTTTGCTGGCAGGCCATTATTTTAACACCCTGTGCGGCTGTTTGCTGCAAAATCTCAAAAAGGCTCGGAAAATCACCAACTTTAACCTGTTCCGCCTCCTTTTTGATTAAGTTATTTAGCCCCTTGCCCAAAAAATAAACTACAGGTTCCACATCCATTGCCCTGGCAGTTTGAGCCAGGATCAAGGGAGCATAAAGTTTTTCCGGGGTATCTGTCCCGCTGGTTTGCACGTAAAGAATTTTTTTCTTTTCAGCCATTTTTAGGTTTATCCTCGCTTTCTTTTAAAACATAATAATGGTACTCATCACCAACCTGTTCCACCTTGACCAGGCTGTGGCCTGCCCGCTTGGCCCAGCGAGGTATATCTTCCGCCGAAGCCGGATCGTCGGCAACGAGCTCCATTAAACTACCGGCTCCCAGCTGATCTATTTCTTCTTTGGCCCGCATTACCGGTACCGGACAGAAGAGCCCGACACAGTCTACCAGGTGTATTTTTAACCTGCCATCGTTTCTGCAGGTAAAAATTTCTTCCGAGGTGTCCGGGCAAATCGGCTGGTCGCAAAACGGACAGCTGCAAAGCCTCTCCTTTTCATTTACCCTGTTCAGTTTATTTTCACTCATTTCCAGCGCTCCTCTCTGATGATTGCTCTTTCGGCTGAATACCCTGCTTTTCCATGTAATCCTGGATAGCCTTGTGCAAGGCATCTGCACCCAGGTTGGAACAGTGCATTTTATTACCAGGTAATCCTCCGAGCGCTTCGGCAACCTGCTTATTGGTGATGTTCAAGGCTTCTTCCAGGGTTTTTCCCTTGGCCATCTCTGAAACCATGCTCGATACGGCAATAGCAGCCCCACACCCAAAAGTAAAATACTTAACATCTTCTAGTTTGCCGTCATTAACCTTAATCGTAAATTTCATCATATCACCACACACCGGGTTGCCCTCTTCGCCAATCCCGTCCGGGTTCTCAATTTCACCGATATTGCGCGGATTTGTAAAATGCTCCATTACTTCTTCACTGTACATTGGCATTGATCTTTCCCTCCTTCAGATACTGATGGTAAAGCGGCGACATCTTCCGCAACAGTTCGGCAACCTGGGAAAATTGCTCAGTAATGTAAGGTATGTCTTCTACATTGCTATCCTTGCCGGCTGCGAGCAACAGCGAGCCCTGGGCCAGTTCCGGGGAGACACCGATTGCCTGCAAAACATGTGAAGACTTAAGCGCCTGTGAAGTACAGGATGAACCGCTTGACACATAAATGCCGGCCATGTTCAGACGCATCAGCAGCGCCTCCCCTTCAACAAACTCAACCGAAATGTTCAAGTTATGGGGCAGGCGCTTTTCGGGGTGCCCATTTAAATGCAAATGAGGAATTTCTTTAAACAAGCTGTCTTTAAGCTGGTCCCTGAAGGAAGCAACTTTTTGTGTGCGTGGTTCCATCGTTTCATAAGCCAGCTTCGCCGCTTCACCGAGCCCCGCTATAGCGGGAACATTCTCCGTGCCTGCCCTTAAGCCTTTCTCCTGGATACCACCTTCTATCAGCGGCCGCACCCTGATTCCTTTCCGCATAAACAGGGCTCCCGCACCCTTGGGGCCGTAAAACTGGTCACCGGCCAGGGATAGCAAGTCAACCCCCATATCATCCACATCAATCGGTATCCAACCCGCCGCCGCAGTCGCATCGGTATGGAAGGGAATCTCGTTTTCGCGGGCCACTGCAGCCAGCTCCTTGACCGGTTGAATAGTGCCAATCTCCGGGTTAGCGGTTTGAATGGTAACCAGGATAGTTCGGTCGGTGATCGCCTCTTTTAAAGCCTGTGGATCGATTAATCCGTGGCGGTCTACCGGCAGCAAGGTCACCTCAAAGCCTTCTTTTTGCAGGGTCTTCAGCTGGTTTAGCACAGAAAAATGCTCAATCGCAGAAGATATTATATGGTTGCCTCTCTTTTTCCCCGCGGCAATCAACCCCTTGACTACCAGGTTGTTGGCTTCCGAGGCAGAAGCAGTAAAAATGACCTGCTTGCTTTCAGCACCAATCAGGCGTCCCACTTTCTCCCTGGCATCCTCCAGGGCTTGACGCGGTTTTTCCCCGAGAGTATGTCCGCTAGAGGGATTGCCATAATCTTCTTTAAAAAAGGGTAGCATCACCTGTAAAACAGCATCATCTACCGGCGTAGCCGCGATATAATCAAGGTTGATTGATTTCATAACTAACAGCTCCTTTAAGATTTTGCTAATTACTCTTGACTGCAACTCAAAATATCTATATAAATCCTATAAAAATTATAGGATATTTATTGTCAGTTTGTCAACACCCATTTCAAATGTTTTAACCCTTACAAAAAGGGATTTACGCTTACAGGCGTGAAAATACAAAAAACTACAAGGAGAGATGCGTTATGAAAACTTTGGAAAGCCGGGCTCAAAAGGGCCCGGCTACTTTTAGCTGTTTCAGTAAAATTTGACTAATGCTTTACCCTGTAAAATCTGCAAAAATTGTCGAGTGCAGCAAGTAAAGCCGGTTATATTTCCGGGCAAGAGTGTAGAAAAAGTTAACCAGGTGAGGTAAGTCCCCGGGTTCCCGGTGCAAGTATATTTCTTTCTCTTCAATAGAAGCTTCATTTTTGAAATAACCCCAGAGATGATCGACTACGTTGGCAAGCCCCTTAATGGGAACCGGCTCTTTTATGATCTTCAAAATCTGCTCGATAAAAGGACCTGCTTCAGTTAGAGGGTATTTTTCTTTTCCCCGCAGATGAGCCTGGATTTCCTTGTAGTGGTTGTAGCCGCGGGCCATCACCGAGTATTTATGATGTGCCCAGAACTCAAAAGCATTCCCGGGCAGCGGGATCCTGCGGGAAGCATCATTCTGCCGGTATTTTTCAAAGAGGATTTCGATCTGCTTTGCTGGTGGATCAACATACACAGGGTCGCTAACTGAGCCTGGATAACTATAATTCTCAGTCCCCTTTTCGCAGGGACTAAAATGATTGAAGCCCCGGAGCTGCATTTCTAAAACCGTAAGCTCGTGGATATGCACAAGCCCTTTTAGGTTATCTTTCCAGCGCATTGTTTCTGGGTGCTGCGAATAACCTTTTTTATTCCCCGAAATAACGCTGTAAAGAGCGTGGATTTCAGCATGTTGGCCAAGCAGATTCTGCCTGGATAAGTAACCGGGATGAATGTCCCACACACGCATCAAACTTACATCCTTTCTTGTGCTTCTATAATTAATGTACCTGTGCCTGTTCAGTGTTTTTTATATTAAGCCTGATAAGCCAGTAATGAAAATCCAGGCAATTTAACCAGTAGCCTTATAATAGCTGAGCAATTTTACCTTTTTTTAGTAGCAGGCTTAAATTGTTTGACATATTAAGCTTGATCAACTATTATTTTAAAAAGCCTGTTACCGGTAGGCTTAACTAAAACTTAAATTCTGGAGGAATAAAAATGCAAAGCTACATGTGTGAACTCTGCGACTACACTTATGATCCCCAGAAGGGCGATCCCGATAACGGCATTTCCCCGGGCACTGCTTTCGAAGACCTTCCCGATACCTGGAAATGTCCCGTCTGCGGTGCTGATAAAGACGAATTTCAAGCCGTTCCGGAAACCGGTTGATTACCTGGACAGATTCAAACAGCATGCCGGAGGAAACAAAAACCGCAAACAAATATCGGGACCGGTTTAAACCGTCCCGATATTTGTCTACCTATTGCAATTCTTTTACCACAAAAGTGCCAATCTTCCAAATGCCAACCCAGTCTACCTGGTAAGCATTACCGGCCATTTCGTTACGCACATAAAAGGGAATCCCTTCGACTTCTATCTCCTGAAAATTTTCCTCCATTTCCGGTTTACCTGCAGTCACGGCAGGGGATACAGTTGTTCCCCCTCAACCTCCACTACATTTCAGGTAGAGAGTGTATGGTGCGCCACCGTTTTTCATCTTTTCAAGAGCAGCCTGGGTTAATTTTATTTTAGCCACTAATATCCCTCCCTAATGAGTTTAGCTTAGGAACAAGCTTAATTTAAGAACTACTCTTATTATAACATAAATACCCCCAAGGGTATATAGAAAAAATTTAACCTCCCAAAAAAAGGATTGCCCCTCCGGATATAGAAATTTTAAGATGGAGGGATTCTATGCAGCTGATTATTGCCCCCGATAAATTCAAAGGTAGCATGTCTGCTCCCGAAGCTGCCGAGCGAATAAAAAAAGCGGCAGCAAATGTTCTGCCCGGTGCAAAACTGGTTCTCTTGCCCCTGTCGGACGGTGGAGAAGGACTGGTGGATTCCCTGGCCGGGAAAAACCGGGACAACCTGCAAACCAGTACAGTTACCGGACCACTGGGCAAGCCGGTAGAAGCTGTCTGGGGCCTTACCGATGAAGGGAACACGAGTGTAATAGAAATGGCTGCGGCATCCGGCCTGCACTTAATCCCGGAAGCAGAAAGAAACCCATTTTTTACCAGCACCTATGGAACCGGGGAACTAATTAAGGCATCCCTGGACCACGGTTGCAGCAGATTGATCATTGGAATCGGTGGTAGTGCCACCAATGACGGGGGCGCGGGTATGGCCCAGGCCCTGGGAGCAAAATTTTATGACCGGTTTGGAAAAGAACTGGAAACCGGGGGAGTAGCCCTTGAAAAACTTGAAAAAATCGACATTTCCGGCCTTGACCCCCGCCTGAGACAGGTAGAAACACTGGTGGCCTGCGACGTGAATAACCCCCTGACCGGAGAAAACGGGGCTGCTTATGTATACGGACCTCAAAAAGGGGCTACGCCAGAAATGGTGGAACAGTTGGACCGGGCACTGCAAAACTATGCCCGGGTGATCAAAAAAGACCTCGGGTTAGAGGTCAATGAAATTCCGGGCTCCGGAGCGGCTGGAGGCCTGGGAGCCGGGTTGATTACATTTTTAGGAGCAGAACTCCGCTCCGGGATTGAACTGGTCCTTGATGCTTTGAAAATTGATCAATACCTGCCAGGCACAGATTTGCTGATTACCGGGGAAGGCAAGTTAGACGGCCAATCAGCCCACGGCAAGGCACCGGTAGGCGTAGCCAGGCGTGCAGCTAAATACAATGTTCCGGTCATCGCTCTTGCGGGCAGTCTTGAGGGCGACCTGGACGTTTTTCACCGGGAAGGCATCACTGCCTGCTTTGCTGTGGCCGATGGACCGCTGTCTCTGGAAGAATCAATTTCCCGGGGGCCGGAACTGCTCGAAATAAAAAGCGCCGAGGCACTCAGGCTGTGGAGAACCGGGCAAACAGGTTAAATTAATCATCCATCTCCCCTTCTTCGATGATAAACCGCCTTTCACTATCAACTTCTATATCGTAACCGTCTAAAACCGGTTCGCCTTCTAAGTCCAGGATCATAATATCGTATGTATCAGGTTCGGCAAAGAAATACCTGGTAGTACCGGCAGGAAGCACTTCATCACCTAGCCAGTCCTCCCCCCAATCTTCACTTTCGCTGGGAGACAAATAGATAAAGCCGATATCTACTTCTTTTTGATTGGTGACCTGGATAGGGAACTTACCCTCTTCTCCTACTTCAAGGGTATAATCTTCGCTGATGTTCCTTGCTGACGGCAACAAGTAGTAATTATAGGTCATCGGGATAACCGTGTATTCACCCTCAGGCATGATGAAGATTCTTTCATCGCCGGGTTCAATCTCATCCTCGTTCAAGAGGTCTTCGCCCCATTCATCAAGATCGGTACCGTAAAACAACACATGTGAAATCATTATTTCTTCAGTATGATTAGCTACTTCAATCGCAATTTCATCATCACCGGCAACAGGTTCATCGTTAGTATCTCCACATCCAAAAGCAAAAAGTAAAACAAGAAAGCAAAACGCCAAACAAAAAACCCTCTTGACCATAACCAACCTCCGTTAACCTATTTAACCCGAAATTTAAATCCACTCTGCTAGTAGCAGGAAATACTCCTGAATAAAAAGAGCCATATTTTTGACACTGGCTTTTGTAATTTTATCATACCTGATGATTAATTCAAGGCATTACTTTTAACCTCAGCTAAAGCTTGCTCTTTTATACCGGCAAATAGGCGTTGAAAACGCATTCTATTTCAATAGATCCTGGAAAATTAGACATCAAATGATATAATTATTTCAACCCGGCTGTGATTAGAAGCAGCACTTTAAACTAGTACAGGAGCACTTTTAAATATGAGCAATACAAGGGTCTCTTTACTGCAGGAAAAAGATTTAGACCGGGCAGTTGATCTATTTCTTGATGCTTTCAAGAAAGAAGCTTTTACAAAATCCCTGTTGGATTTGTCTCATCAAAAAAGCCGAGCGGTTTATTTCCAGGCGGTCCGCTACAAGTTATCTTTGTACCTGGAAGCGGGACACCAAGCATACGGGGCTTTTGAGAACTCGAGTTTGCTCGGCATGTTTATCTTAAGGTCCCCGCATGTGAAAATTCCTTTTGGACTGCACCTGCGCCGCCTCCTACCAAACTTACCTGCTTTTGCCTGGTTGATGCCGCAATTTATAAAGGCTACCCACTTGAGCACAGCAGTACAACCACCAGGCAACCTGCCGAAAAAACACTATTCTTTGGAAGGTTTGGCTGTCCACCCTGCCCACCAGGGCAAGGGCATCGGCCGTCTGCTGCTTGAAAAAGCCGACCAGGTATGTTCTGCCGACAGCAGCGCCTCGGGTATATACCTGTATACCGGAGACGAAATAAACAAAGAGCTATATCAACATCTTAATTACCGGATTTTAGAAAGTAAATCGACTCCCTATTTCACCGCTTATCATTTGTTCAAAGAAAATCTCCACCACAACAAAGCAGAAAAGCCCCGGTAAGAGGGAGGGTCATATTAGCTTGCAAGAAAAAGGCAAACCTAGCATAATTACAATCAGTGAAAGCGCCGGCACAATCAGATCAAGTAAATTAGATTGTTTTACCCTCTATAACGGGATTGTCTACACCCCCTGGGAGAAATTTTATGGCGGCGTGGTAATCCGCGGAAACATTCTCGAACAGGTTTTTAAAGGAGACCCGCCCCAGGCAAAAACCGGAGACCGGCATCTTTTAATCGATTGCTGCGAGTATAAAATTATGCCCGGATTTGTAGATATCCATGTGCACGGTGCATTAGGATTCGATTTCACGATTGCTTCAGGTAAAGAAGGTGAAAAAGCCATTTACCATCACGGTACCTCTGGTGGAACCACTGCACTGGTGCCGACCATGGTTTCAGCCCCGATTGAACATTTAAAACAAACAGCAAGTAATCTCTCCGCCATACGCAAAAGGCAGGGCCCTGGTTCACCTGAAATTTTGGGGATGCACTTAGAAGGCCCTTTCTTAAACCCCTGGTACAAGGGCGCACACAGCATGGAATACTTAAAAAACCCGGAAGCAGAATTAATCGAAGACCTGGCCGCTTTTTTGGGCGAAAACCTGAAAATACTCACCCTTTCTCCTGAACTCCCCCATGCCTTGGAGGCAATCAGCTACCTGAAGAACAAAGAGGTGACAGTAGCGCTCGGGCACAGCGGGGCAAGCGTGGAAGAAGTAGAGCAAGCAGTGGCCTGCGGCTTGCGCCACGTCGTCCATACTTTCTCGGCAATGCGCCGCTTTCACCACCGCTCCCCGGGAGTGCTCGGGGCAGCTCTCACAGATGACCGGCTTTCGGCGGAAATCATTGCTGATGGTGTGCACACCCATCCTGCCGCGGTAGATCTTTTTTTCCGGGCCAAGCCCGGAGGAAAAACCGTCCTGGTTACAGATGCTCTTGCCGTTTGCGGGCTGCCCGGCGGTGAATGCCTTCTTGGCGATAAAAAAATTATCTACCGGCAGGGGAAAGCCTTCCTTGAAAACGGTAACCTGGCCGGCAGTGTTTTAACCATGAACCAGGCCCTGAAGGGGGCCGTGGAAATGTCAGGCTTAAGTCTGGAAGCAGTGCTCCCCGCTGCGACAATCAACCCGGCCCGGGTAATCAGTACAAGCAAACGTAAAGGCTCCCTGGAAACAGGCAAAGATGCCGACCTGGTCGTTTTAGACGATCATTACAACGTCCAGGCAACTTTTTGCCGTGGCACACTGCTAACAAATAATGCAACTTGATCATTAGCTTTCAATCGAAAAGCCGGCAATAAATTTTCCCGGGCATAAACTTTCCCCCGGAGAAAAGATGCCATCTTACCCGGATTCCTGCTTCTTTTTATCTTCCAACAACTGCCCACCTACACCTACATCTTCCGGTCTTGAAGGCCGCAGGTAGACCACGAAAGCAGACTTGTCGATTCCGGTTGCCTTGCTGGCTGTTTCAGTGAATGATTCAATCATCTCCCGCTTTTTCTCTTTATCCAACTCCGGTCCGTAAAAAAATATGGTTGGCAACAAAAAAACCTCCTTAGTGTATTTTAAAGATAACCCAGGATATTAGAGCTTCCTCTTTGTAAACAGGCTAAAAAACTATGGCTTGAGAAAACCTTTTCTACCAATCTTTTTTGAAAAAATTAACTTCACCTTGATAAGGTTCCACCAGCTCTTCTAAACGCTGCAGCTCTTCCGGGGAAAGCTTCTCATATTCTTTGGCCAGGCGCGCATTTTCCTCCAGCTCATCAAGGTCGGACATTCCCACTACTGCTGTGCTGACCGGAAAACTCAAGGCATACCCTAAAGCTTTTTCCATCCTCTCAAGGCCATTCTCCCGGAACAGGCGGCCGTAGGCGGCTATTTTCATAGCAATAATACCCATGTTTTTCTCCCGGGCCCGGGGCAATACAGCTTCCTGTAAAGGCTGATAAAAAGGATCCGCCGGGTTCAAAGAGAGCAGGACGCAATCAAAATCACAGGTTTCGATGGCTTCGAGTAACACAGCGGGATCCCTGTGCCCGGTCACCCCGGTAAAACGAATCAAACCTTCCTTTTTTAATTCTTCCAGCGCTTCCAGGGCACCGCCTTCTGCCATTACTTGCGAAAGTTCCTCTTCAGAATGCAAGCCGTGGATTTGCAGCAAATCAAGATGATCTGTCTGCAGCCGCTTTAAGCTCTGCTCGAAAAGCTTCATCGTCCCATCATAAGTGCGCTCTATAGTTTTGCTCGCCAGGAATACTTCGCTGCGACGTTTTTTAAGTGCTCTGCCGATATTTTCTTCACTGGCCCCGTATGAAGGAGCCGTATCAATATAGTTAACCCCTAAGTCCAGGGCCCGGTGGACCATTTTTTCTGCTTCCTCCGGCCTGTCTTTTGCTGCAACTGTAAAAGAACCGCCCAGGCCGAGAATGCTGACCATACAGCCGGTTTTACCCAGTTCCCTGAGCGGCATGCCGGCTACGCCTTTTTCTTTTTCCGGACCAGGTTCTTCAGCCTTTTTCTCTTCTTCCCGGCGCTTTTCCGCCTCACTTTTATCTTTCTTGTCATCTACTTTCTCATCCAGCGGCTCCTCTTCCGGTTCGGCTTCTTCCTCATCCAAACCGAAGAAACCGGCACAACCGCTTAGCCCCAAAGCAGCAGCTGCTGCAAGAAGCAGCTTGACAAACCGTCGCCTGCTGAACCGGCGCTGTAGTTTGCTTTCATCTGGTGTCTTGTTTGCCATATTTTCAAAACCTGCCCCTATTTTTCCCTTTAGAAGCAGGGGGACGGGGGTCTTGCTTCCTTGCATGGAAGCAATACCACCCTCCCCCGAGCCTTATATTGCTAACACTAAAAGGCAACCTAAGTGAAAGCCTGAAAGCTTTAGTCGCTGCCATTACCCTTAGGTGAGCCGTCTTCAGTCCAAAGGCAGCACGGCTGATTAGACACGCATACACAATCATTCTCTATAGTTAACTCTTACCCTTTTACCGCTACTCTTACAGTTATTATAGCAAAAAGAAAAACCCGCCTCATCATGAGACGGGCTCTTCCTTGATCTTACTAATCCCTCAAGCCTTCTACATCATCATCCCCGGTAGTAACAAAGTCAACCGGCAGCTCAGTTTCTTCAACTATCACCAGGTCGTACGGGTAGGTTATTGCCTGGGTGACCGGCTCTCCTTCTTCCGGGGCAGTATAGTGGACACTGACCTCCAACCGGTCATCTTTTTCCACTATTTCAGTAATCTCCACGCTGTAGCCGCCTGTCGGCATTTCCCCGTAGGTTGCCAAAATGTAGAGCTGATCATCATAAACATGGGTGTGGCCACCAAAACCGTATTTATTTTCTTCAATCCATCCTTCAATTTCTGCCGGCAGCCCTTCTTCAGGTTTAAGCGGTTCGATAACTGTTTCCTCCATTCCCCCGTTTTCAGCAGGTTCAGCGCACCCGTAAGCAAATAGCATCAGCGGAACCAGGGCAATTAGCAGTATGTATTTGACGAACATCCCAAATACCCCCTTCTTAGATCTTTCACTTATATTAACCTCACTGCAGTGGTTTCTATACTTAAGACAATCAGGTAGCCGGTTTAGTTGCATAAGCCGAATTGCGGTTATTTCGTCCGCGAGTACCATTCCCACAGGCGACTTGCTTCTTCCTGCTCGGTATCAGTTACCTGGAAAGACTTCCCCTCCGGAGAGGACAAAACCCAGGCCCGCACTGTGCGCAGGTTCCACCAGCGTTGAAAGGGGTTAACGCTTACCTGGAAAGACTGAATACAGTTACGCCGCATGAGAACCCGGAAGCGGTTGATAAAGCGGAAACGAAAAGAAAGCTGCTGTTCATCAACCGCCGTGCCACCGGCATAGTAACGGCTCCTGCCCCAGAAAAAGGCAGGGATCAAAAGCAGGAAAGCAAGCCAGCCGTAAGGAGCCCACTGCAGGGGAATTATCACCAGCAGGCTCAAGGCCACTGCCCGGAAAATATAGCGGCGTAAAGCCCTGCGGGGAAGGGGAACCATCTCGGAGGGCAGGCGATATTCGGGCAGAATTTTTTCCAAGAAACCGGGAAGTTCACTGTTGCGTAGAAGGGGGAAAAGCAGGGTAACATAATTTTGCTCTTTAGAACCGCCGCCTGCCACCTCCGCAATTAAAGCACAGCGACCAAAAGGTTGGCGGATAATCCCTTCATGGATGGCCAGGGCCTGGAGCCGATTTAAATTAAGGGCCAGCTGCTTTTGCTCGATTATGCCCCAGGAAATTTGTAACCGGTCCTGACTGCGCCTGAGTGTAAAATTGGCATGCTGCACTACAAATGTAACGGTAGAAATTATCCAGGACAAAAGCAGCAGCACAAAAACTACCAGGGCTATCGTTACTGCCGCAATAGAAGTAACCTGCTCGAGTAAAAATTCCCAGAAAGTTTCCGGGATATAGGGGGCTACCTGGGAAAAAATAACTCCGAGGATGGAAAAGAGCACTAAAAACCCACCTGAGGTGGCGCCTGCCAAAAAAAGCTCGGGGTAACTGGCCTGGTAAACCGTTTCCGCCTCGCTTGGGCTCTCTTCTTCTACGGCTCCGGCCTTTTGTCTTACCGGAAGGGCAGTTTCAATCACAGCATCAATACCCCAGGTGGCCTTCTCGCCACTTGTTTCCTCCCCTGCTGCATCACCACCCCTTTCTGCAGAACCTTCGAGGTTACGTTTAATCCGGTAAGCTTCTTCCAGGGTTACAGCATCCAGGCTAAGCTCTGATTCCGCGCCGCCGCCTGCGGTTTCCACCTGCAGGCCGGCCAGGCCGAACAAACGCTGGATAATCCCCCTGGTGATATTAACCGTTTGCACTCTTTCCCGTTTGATGGAACGCTCTTTCTTAAAAATCACTCCCTGCTTAATATGCAGGTAACCGGCTTCAAAGCGGTAAGTGTAGTATGCCCAGCTTAGAACCTGGAAAGGCAGGATCCCTACGAGCAAAACCCCGATGCCTGCGGCAAAAATAAACAGCGCTTGTAAAAAGTTGCCCTCGGCAAAACGCTGAAATACAACAACTGCCAGGGGAGCCAACAAGTAGGGTATTGCCTTGAGGGTGGCCAGAGGAATCATTACCGGATGTTGGCGCTTTTGTTCATACATCTTCATCACTCACCCGGGCCAGGGCCGATATTTCTCCGCGCAACTCCGCAGCCTTTTCCCTGGAAAGGGCGGGGATCCGGTGGTTAGTAGCAGCGGTGGAGATGCGCAGGGTAGCCAGGTTAAACAGGCGCATCACCGGGCCATGTTCGGTATCGACATGCTGCACCCTGACCATAGGGATCAGCGTCCGTCTGATAATAAATACCCCGTGGCGGATATCAATCTCTTCTTCCCTGATCTCATAGCGCCAAAAGTGTAACTTGAGCTTGGGAATGATCACCGCTTCCCAGAGGATAAATAAAACTACCGCACCGGCACCAAGCCAGCCGTAAAAAAGAGGCAAATTCCAAAACAGGTTGTTTAAGATAAAATACGCTACCGGGACAATCATTAAAAGCAGACCCCAGAGCAGGCCGCTGAAAAACCACGCTTTTAAAGCCCTGGGGTCAAGTTTTTCCTTCGGTTCAATTTCCATCAAGCTCACGTTCCTTTCCTTGCCTTTTTCTTTTCCTTGCAAACAGGGCGGGTAAACAATTGGTGACCGAGAAAAATAATTCGCTGCTGCCGGAAAGATACCTTCCCCGATAAACAATTTTTTTAACCGCCATGCCGCCGGGCTTTATCCTGCTACAAATTGCCCTTGTCGTTATATTTATTTCCCCGGTGGTAAAGGAAATTGCCTCTATCTTAGCGAAATATGATTTAACCATGCAAACCAGACACAACTGTAAGCACAGTGGTTTGCCGAAAAAGAGGTGAGCAAAATGGGGATTATCTCCTGGCTGCTAATCGGTCTAATTGCCGGATGGTTGGCCGGCCTGGTAATGAAAGGCAAAGGTTTCGGCCTGATCGGCAATATGATTATCGGGGTTGTCGGCGCACTTGTAGGCGGCTGGCTGGCCGGAGCGCTGTTCAATATCCACAACGCAATCACAGGGTTTAATATAAGCACGATAGTTGTCGCTTTCTTAGGCGCGGTGCTGGTCCTTTACATCGCCAGGCTGGCGAAATTATAGGCAGAAGCATAAATACACAGAAACCTGGTGAATTGATGGGAAAGATGAAAAAACCGCCCTGCCAACCGGGGCAGGTTATAAAACTTGAAATAAACGACCTCAATCACATGGGCGAAGGTGTGGGCAAAACAGATGGCTTTACCCTGTTTGTGCCTGGGGCTTTGCCCGGGGAAGTTGTCAGCGCTGAAGTAAAAAGACTCCGTAAAAACCACGGGGAAACCAGGCTGCTTGCTGTAGAAAAGGCTTCTCCAAACCGGATAACCCCGCATTGTAAATATTTTTTTTCCTGCGGGGGGTGCCAGCTACAACATCTCGACTACACGGGACAGCTTGCCTGGAAAAAAAAGCGGGTCGCAGAAACCTTAAAACGCATTGCCGGCCTGGATAATGCAGAAATAATAACCCGGCCGGTTCTCGGCATGGAGAACCCCTGGCATTACCGAAACAAGGCCCGGGTTCATTTTTCCATAGAGAAAGGCCGGGTCACCGGCGGCTTTTACCGGCGGCAAAGTCACCGGCTCATCAACATCGAGGACTGCCCGGCCCTCCATCCCCACGCTTCAAGGACAATCAACACCCTGCGCACCGTGCTCAATAACCATACCGGGAAGAGGCAAAAAGCCGGCATTGGAAAAAGCAATCAGGAAGTCTTTCTGCCGGTTGAGGAGGCCACCATCCGCACTTCCTTTGCCACCGGAAACTGCCTGGTTACCTTAATTCCCCCTGGCGCCGCAGCCCGGAAGGACCCGGGGCAATTAAAAAAAGAATACAGCAAACTGGCGGGCATACTGGGCAGAACCAGCGAAGTCCCGCTATCAGGAATCACCCTCCTGATACCCGGAAAAAGTAACCGGAACCATTTAACCCTGTGGGGTGAGCCCGGCCTGGAAGAAATAATCGAACCTTTCCGCTACCACTTATCACCCGACTCTTTTTTCCAGGTAAACCCGCAGCAGGCCGCTGTACTTTACGAGCAGGCCGCCTCCCTGTGCGGCAGGCCGCGCACCGCCTTCGATCTTTACTGCGGTACCGGGAACTTTTCCCTTTACCTGGGGCAGACTGCCGAAGAAGTAATCGGGGTAGATTCTGAAGCAGCAGCGATAAAAGATGCTAAAGAAAACGCTGTTTTAAACGAAATGCTCAATCTTCACTTTGTCCATGCCCGGGTAGAAGAAACCCCCGATCTTTTAGACGAAGGAAGGCAGCCAAAGGCGATTGTCCTGAACCCACCCCGCCAGGGTTGTTCACAGGAGCTGCTTGATGCTGTCAGTAAGGCAGGGGCAGAACGGATCATCTATATATCGTGCAACCCGGCCACCCTTGCCCGGGACTTAAACCATCTGCAAGCAGTCGGTTACAGCGCTTCCATTGCCCAGCCACTTGACATGTTTCCCCATACCGGCCATGTGGAAACAGTAGCTTTGCTCCAGTGTTGATCCTAATGTCGATACTAAGGGACTATACTTAAGGAAGCTAAAAAATACGTGTATACTCAGCCGTGCTGCCTTTGGACTGAAGACATTGCGATAGAGCGGTTGCAATGGCCGACGAAGCAAAGGTTGTAGCCGGTCGGCCTGCATGGAAGCAGGCCGCCGAGGCCTGAGCCATGGATGGCGAATGCCGAGGGCAACCAAAGCGAAAGCCTGCAGCTGAGTCGTTGCCATTACCCGTGATGAGCCGTCACCAGTCCAAAGGCAGCACGGCTGAGCAGTTACAAAAATACAAGCCCGGACAATTAATTTAAAGGAGTGATCCACATGCCTGGATATGACCTGGAAACTGACGTAATCGTGATCGGCTCCGGCTTTGCCGGGCTGGCAGCGGCAATCGAGGCAGCTGAAGCCGGTTGCCGGGTAATAGTGCTCGAAAAAATGGGCTCTGCCGGGGGCAACTCCCGGATCAGCCATGGCGGCATCGCCGCCCCGGGAACGGATTACCAGGAACAAAGAGGGATTAGCGACTCTCCCGGGCAGATGTACGATGATATGCTTGCCGCCGGAGAAGGACTGAATTACCCGGAGCTGGTAAAGACTGTGACCGAAAATGCGAAAGAGGCCTTCTACTGGGCCAGGGACTACCTGGGAGTTAAATTTTTAAACCGGGTGGATCTTTTCGGCGGCCATAATATTGCCCGCAGCTATACCCCGGTGTCAATATCGGGAAAAGACCTGATCGAAAAACAACTGGCCCGGCTAAAAAAATTAAAAGTCCCCGTCTACCTGCAGGTCTACGTGGAATCTTTGATCACCACCCCGGATAAAAATAGAGTCACAGGGGTTAAGACTATCTTCAACCACCGTTTCAGCAAGGGCAATAACAGAAGTGATCAGGACGCCGGGCAGAAAACAAACTGCTTTGCCAGAAAAGCGGTAATCGTCTCATCCGGGGGCTTCAGCAGCGACATTGCCTTTCGTGCAGCGCAGGATCCCCGCCTGGATGAGAACTTGCAAAGCACCAACATGCGTTTTGCTACCGCTGAAATAATTAAGGAAACTTTAAGCATAGGAGCCAACCCGGTCCAATTATCCCGGATCCAGCTCGCTCCCTCTACTTCACCCGACGAGAAGGGTTTCGGCACGGGGCCCATGTTCGGCGAATATGTTGCCATTCCGCTTGGTATGATGGTCGACCCGAAAACCGGGGAGCGTTTTGTTAACGAACTCGGTGATCGCAAGATGCTTTCTGAAGCCATGTTAGCGCTCGGACATCCGGCTATCGGTATTGCCGATGAAAAAGCAGTAACCCGGGCAGGCTGGGATCTAACCAGGGCCCTCAATAAAGAGGTAGTCCGCTGTTTTGACACTTCCGGTGAACTGGCAGCCCATTACAAAATGGAGAAAAACAAATTTGAGGCCACCATGAAACGGTTCAATGAAATGATTGAGCTAAAAGAAGACCGTGACTTCTGTAAACCTGTGCAAAAAGACGCTGTTCCACTGGTCCACCCGCCTTTCTACGCCATGCGCATGTGGCCAAAAGTACACTACACTATGGGCGGAATCCAGGTGGACACTTCAACCCGGGTGATTCATCGCGACCAGGGACCCATCGAAGGCCTTTTTGCCGCCGGTGAAGCAACCGCCGGAGTCCACGGTGCCTGCCGGCTTGGCAGCTGCGCTATTACCGAATGCCTGGTAATGGGACGGATCGCCGGCAAAAATGCGGCAGGCTAACTCCTGCGAACCATTAAATACGCCGCCAGGAAAGCGGTAACCGGCACGGCAGTGACCAGGCCGATACTGCCGGCTGCCCCGCGGACAAATTCGGTCGCAATCAAATCCATATTAACCACCCTCAGCCAGTCCATCTCGTAGCCCATCACCAAAAGGAGCATCGGGGTTGCCGCACCCACATAAGCCAGAATCAAGGTATTGGCCATCGTGCCCATAATATCACGGCCTACATTAAATGCCCCCTTGAATAGTTCGCGGCCGGAAATCTCCGGTTTGGCTTCCTTGATTTCAGCGGCCGCCGAAGCCACCGACATCCCGATATCGGTAATCGCCCCCAGGGAGCCGATGATGATCCCGGCAAAAAGCAGACCCCGGAAATCGATGGTGTGATCGAGAAAGTAAAGCATCTGCGCTTCATGGGTGCCAAAGCCGGTCAGGCGGGCAATGCTGCCGGCCAGAAAAGCCATTAGCCCGGCCACGACCACCCCGCTGATCGTGCCCAGGATCGCTACCAGCGATTTCATGTTCAGTCCACCGATCACAAACAGGGTAAAGGTAATCGCCAGGGCGGCAGTTACTATGGCCAGCGGCACCGGGCTGTAGCCCAAAAGCAGCAGGGGAAGTAAAAACTGAAAGATAAGGAGCACAGTCACCGCCAGGGTGATAATCGTTTTCAAACCTTTCATCCGGCCGACCACGAGCAGGCCCAGCATAAATAGTCCCACCAGGTAGTAAACTCCCCGGTCGCGGGCTAAATCGTGCACGTAGGCTTCGCTAAAATCACCTTCCTCGCCAAAAGCGACCACGATTACCTCTTGCCCCTCTTCCACCAGGAAATCATAAACCGGGTCACCGGCAAAGTAGGTATTGATAATATTAATCTTTTCTCCCCGGTAAGGGCCGCTGGTCAGCTCAACCACCAGCTCCTGTTCAATCGCGGTAAAGTACTGCTGGTCATCTTCTCTGGTGTCTGTAATCTCGACAACCCGCCCCCGGTAATAGTGTTCTTCTTCAGCAGGGACTTCATCCGGCGGCGCATCAGGTGGCATTTCACCGGGGGGTTCTTCTTCAAAAAGCTCGTTTTCCTCAAGAGATTCTTCTTGTTCATAGGCTTTTTCAGGCAAACCTTCACTGGAAAAAGCCCCGGCGGGTAAAGCAATAACCAGGGCTGCACTCATAGCGATAACTATATATTTAAACATTGAAAAACCTCCTCAGGAAAAGCAAAGGGCAAAAAGAAAAGAAAGCACCCTGTTTTTTCTGTTACCCTGCGCTCGCTGTATTAATGATTGCTTCAGATAAGGTAGGATGCACATGGATCATGTTCTTCAAATCCTGGACCGTGGCTCCGAAATAAATGGCGGTGATCAACTCATGAATCAACTCACCTGCTTCCGGGCCGATCATGTGCGTCCCTAAAATTTTACCACTATCTTGTTCCACGGTCATCTTGATAAAACCGTCGTACTTTTCCATAGCCCTGGCCCGCCCCTGGAAACGGAAGGGATAATGATGGATTTTAACCTGGTATCCCGCCTCAACCGCTGACTTTTGATCCAGTCCGACCCCGGCAATTTCCGGCTCGGTAAATATGGCAAACGGGATCAGCCGGTTAGACGGATCAATTTTTTCTCCACCGGCAAGATGGCGGCTTAACAGGCTGGCATCATGCCAGGCCTTGTGGGTAAACATCATTCCGCCGATTACATCACCGATAGCATAAATACCCTCGGCGCTTGTTTTAAAGTGCTCATCGACGACTACAAAACCCCTGCTATCGGTTTCGACCCCTATCTTTTCCAGGGAAAGCTGATCGGTATTGGGAGCTCGTCCCGTGGATACCAGAATCTGATCGGCAGTGTAGCGCTCAGGTCCGCTTTCAGTTTCATCAATTAAATAAACAGATTCAGCCTCTTTGCCGGCCGAGCTGATCTTGGTGCCGGTTTTAACTTTAACCCCTTCTTCCTCGAGGACCCTGCGGATTTCATCAGAAATCTCCGGATCCAAGTTAGGGGCAAGGCGATCACCACGCTGCACGATGGTAACATCCACCCCCAGGCGTTGAAATAACTGGGAAAACTCAAGGGCGATAATACCGCCGCCTAAAATCAGCATACTCTCAGGCAGGGTTTCCATCTCCATTACCGAGGTGGAAGTGAGATAGTCAAGGTCGCTTAAGCCGGACAAGGGGGGCACAGCTGTACGCGCCCCGGCGGCAATAACAATTTTACCGGCAGAGATGGTTTCACCGTTAACCTCTAATGTGCCCGGCGCGCTAAAAGCTGCCCTGCCTTGATAAAGGGTTATTTTATCATTACGATCAATATTTTTATAGCCGCGGGAACGAATTTTCCCGACCAGCTCGTTTTTGCGCTCTACCATCGCCGGCCAGTCCGCCTGCGGCTCTCCGGCAACAACTCCCCATTTTTTCGCTTCACGGACCATCTGCATTGCCCGCCCTGAGCTGATCAAAGCTTTTGAAGGAATGCAGCCAATATTTATACAGGTTCCCCCCACATGGTTATTTTCCACAACAGCCACGTTCCACCCCTGTGCGGCCAGAGGGTAGGTAAGGTTCATCCCCGCCGTTCCCGCACCAATAACAATGAGATCATATTTTTTCATTTCACTGCTCCTCCTTAAAATGATCAGCGGCCCACAAACAGTTGAGTAAAATAAGTGCGACCGCCACTGGAATAGACTCCCACTCCGACGTAATTAAAATTGCCACCTAATATATTTCGCCTGTGGCCAGGTGAACCCATGAAGCTGTTATGCGCAGTATTTGCACTGCCGCTGGTATTCCAGGCAATATTTTCCGCCGCCGTGCGGTAGCTGACCCCGTAATGGTTCAGCAGAACGGTAAAGCGGCCGTAAGTGGGAGAAGTATGGCTGAAATAATTGTTCTGGGCCATATCCCTGCTTTTCGCCCGGGCTGCTGTAGTAGTGCGGCTGCATACTTGCAAAGAAGGCAGTCCGGCGTTATTCCTGGCCTGGTTGATCAAGCTGAGCATTTGCTGCTCGCTCCTGCTGAGCGAAACCCCGCTGCCACTGCTGCTCTCTGCAGCCGCTACCCTGGCCGGGTGAGGCGGCATACTTTCTTCAGAGGGAAGAGAAATATCAAAGCCGGGCGACGGTTCTGGCCGCGCTGTTTTACCTCCTTCACCTGTGAAAAGTGCCTGCCCCTGGTAGATCATACCCAAAAAATCAAATGCCGACTCCCCGCAAAAGTCCTCTTCGGTCGTGTTACCACCGGCTGCAGCACCCGGAGCATAGTAAAAACCGATGGCAGAAAACAAAACAATCAAACAGGCAAACAAACAGGCAAATGTGGATTTTTTTAGTTTCATCAGGCAACTCCCATTGCTCGCTGGTTATTTAAGATCTGTTCTTAATAATTCACCAGCCCGTTAAAATATCCTGCCCTGTTTTTTGTACCTCCAAAAATCAGTTTTTAAATCATCTGTCAGGGAATCCTTAAAATATGTTATAGTAATGAGCAGGGTCAACAGGCCCTGGGGAGGCTGGGAACATGAACAAACCTCCCTGCAAATAACAAGGAGGACTTTCTCATTGGAATCTTGCATTTTTTGCAGGCGCGAAAAACTTAACGTAGTTGCCGAAAATGAACTTGCCCTGGCCTTCTATGATGGCTGCCCTGTAAACCGGGGTCATATCCTGGTTATTCCCAAGCGCCATGTGGAAACCTATTTCGAGGCCTCTTTTGAGGAGCATACCGCCATGGTCAGGTTAACTCACAAGGTGAAGGAATACCTCCAGCAAAAATATAACCCCGACGGATACAATATCGGAGCTAATGTAGGATCTGCGGCCGGCCAGACTGTCTTTCACTTCCACATCCATATTATTCCCCGCTACCGGGGCGATGTTCCCGATCCAAAAGGCGGGGTCAGGAAAGTTATCCCTCACCGTGGTTCAGTCCTGAAAAACCCGGAAGAAGACACCCTGCACTAATTTTTCCTGAAAAAGGTTCGAAAAATTACAACTAGTAATTTTATAAATTAGCTGGCTTAAATTCATTTTGGTGTGATATAATATCTCCACATCAAGATTACCTACGATATTAATCAACCGGAAAACTTTTCAACACCAGAGTAGAGTAGAACCGTTTAAATTTGTTTTAGGGGCGATTTAGTTGCAGCGTTTGGTCAGGAACTTATACATTCTCGCCTTCATCCTAATAATTGTCTTTTTTAGTGGATGGTACTACCAGTATCATGGGACCAACCAGCATTTGCAGGAACAAGCCCGTAAGGCGGCGGAGCTTTCTGTCCACTCCAAAAGCGAAGAAATTAACGGCTGGCTGAACAAACATACCCATACCATCGAGGCAGCCGGAGACTTCATTGCTCTACAGCAGTGGGACGATGAGGAAATATTGCTCTACTTGCGTTCCCTCTTAGAAAATAACGATGGGTTCAACTCGATCTATTTCGGCACTCCCGAAAACGAGATGATCAATGCCAGCGGCTGGGAACCACCCCCTGGTTTCGACCTTTGCGAACGCCCCTGGTACAACCAGGCCAGGGAAAAAGGTGATACCGTTTTCACCGAAGCTTTTATCAACGCCAGCCGGGATGATGTAATCTTTACTATTGCCCACCCGGTGTACTGTCCGGACAAAGAATTCCTGGGCGTTGTCGGTGGCGATATCCCCATTGATAAAATCAACCACCTGATTGAAACCGCAGAAGCTGCTCGGGAAGTGGAAGAAGGCGAATTTTCTTTCCTAATCGACAAAGAAGGACACTTGCTGGCCCACCCGAAGCTGGGATACAACCCACATGGCGAACTGGTTACTTTTGAAGAAAAATACGGTGAAAAAAAGGTTGACAATATTGAAAACGGGGTTGCCCGCATAAACCTGGCAGAAAAAAACGGCTACATGGCCTACCTGCCGATCGAAGATACCGGCTGGCACATGGCCTCCTATATTCCTTTTAGTGTTTTTACCGGAAGCTCGGAAAAAATGACCGCCGAATTTTTATTTGCCGGCACGGCCTCCTTGCTGATCGCCCTGCTCTTTTTGGCTTACAACCATATCCATGTGCACAAACCCATGCTGCAGCTTGAAAACAATTTGCGCAAAGTTGAAGTTGACAGGGATCTCTCTTACCGCCTGCCTGCTCCGAAAAACAACGAAATGGCCCTTCTCACCGAGACAATCAACAGTTTGCTTGATAAAGCCCAGGAATATTTCTATCAGTTAACGGAGAACGAAAAGGAACTAAAAAAAACAAACCAGGAAATGGAGAGCATGCTCAAAAAACTAACCACCGCGGAAGAAGCCCTTGATTACAGTGAAGAAAAACTATACTATCTCAGTTATCACGATCAGTTGACCGGTCTTTACAACCGAGCTTTCTTCGAAGCCAAGTTGAAATTTTTAGCAGAAGAACCCAGTTACCCGGTCACAATTATTTCCATCGATATTGATGGGCTCAAACTAATCAACGATACGATCGGCCACGAAGCGGGCGACCGGCTGCTAAAAATCTGCGCCGATATCTTGAAAGAAACCTTTGATCACAACGGCGTTTTAGGCCGGGTCGGCGGCGATGAATTTACAGCAATCCTCCCTCTTACGGGTAAAACCGAAGGAGAATGCCTGGCCCGGCAAATCCGCTACCAGGTAGCCCATTACAACAACCATAACCCCGAGCTGCCCTTGAGCGTTTCTATGGGAGTGGCTACGGCGGAAAAAGACAGCATCCCGCTTAAGAGACTGGTCAAACAAGCCGACGATTTGATGTTCAGGGATAAGCTGCATCGCAGTAAAAGCGCGCGCAACGGTGTAGTGCAGAGTCTCACTGCAGCCCTTGCTGAAAGAGACTATATCACAGAGGGGCACATTGAGCGCTTAGAAGAGCTGTGCATGAAGTTCGCAGAAAAATTAAGCCTTGATTCAAAACAAATTTCCGATCTGGCCCTGCTCGTGCGGGTACACGACCTGGGCAAAGTAGGTATTCCCGACCATATCCTCTACAAGCCGGGCCCGCTAACCGAAGAAGAGTGGGAAATAATGAAGCTGCACCCGGAAAAAGGATCCCGCATTGCTTCTTCTTCCTCCGACTTAGCCGGGATCGCCAACTTGATCTTGAGCCACCACGAGCACTGGGACGGCAACGGCTACCCCCTGGGACTAAAAGGTACAGAAATCCCCTTAGAATGCCGGATTTTAAGCATCTGCGATGCCTATGACGTAATGACCCACGAACGGCCTTACCAAAAAGCGGCAAACTCCAAGGAAGCGCTGACCGAGATAGAAAGAAATGCCGGGACCCAGTTCGACCCCGAACTGGTCCATGTCTTCTTATCCTTTATCATGCAGCAGCAAAAACAAGCACATTAAATAAAGCAAAATTGCCTGTCGGCTTTACCGGGCCGGGCAGCATGGTTAAGCATAGATAATTATAGTGTTACAGGGAAGTTTATATTACAGAGAGCAAGAGAATACCGGCAATAGTTCCGAAAACCGCACCGAAAGTGCCCGCATAACTCTGCCCCGAATTTTGCGCCCCCGGGATCAGTTCCCCAAAAATTATGTAGAGCATAGCCCCGGCGGCAAACCCCAAAGAAACAGATAAGAAGAAAGGCGATACCGAACCCAGGCTGCTGCCGATAAATGCACCCAACCCCATCGGGAAACCGGCTAAGGCAGTGTAAACTAAAATCCAGCGCCGGCGCATTCCGCCGACACAAAGCGGACAGGCCATGGCAATACCCTCAGGGATATTATGAAGAGCTATGGTCACTGCCAGGGCAAACCCCACCGCAGGAGAAGCGACATAACTGGCCCCAATGGCGATACCTTCAGGCAGATTATGCATAGCAATCCCCAGCCCCAAAATCGTCCCGGTGCGAATAAAACGGGCCAGCTCGTCACCGGATTCAAAAAAGTGAAAATGAGGCATTTTTAAATCAAGGATGAGAATAAATAAGGAGCCGACCAGCAAACCGCTAAAAGCGGTCAAGAAATTTCCTGCCTCCACCGCTTCCGGAAGCAAGTCGGTCATTACTATCGCCAGCATAATCCCCCCGGCAAACCCGAGGATAAAACCCAGGACAGAGCGACTGGGATTATTTATAAACAGGGCAATTATTGTGCCTGAACCCGTACCGATTACGCCCGCTGCCAAACCAATCAAGGTGATGTTAAGTATTTCGTGCAACTATTATTACCTCCAATAAAAAGCTTATTAAACGAACAAAAATAGATCTGCTCTGCTTTGCTACATTTCAGAGCAGGTGCTTTTGCGATAGAGCGGTTGCAATGACCTTTTAATTATAACGACATAATTTCTGATTAGCAAACCGTATTCCCACAAAATTTTAATAAAACCTTAATATCTTTTCCATGATTGTGCCTGTTTTCCCTTTTATACTGATAACTGCAAGGTTAAATAAAAGAGCAACTGAAAAGGAGGATATAAAACAATGCACAAGACTTTAGTAACCACCGTCCTACTGGTAGCAGCTTTGCTGGCCCTTGGCTCGGTAGCTTATGCCGTAAACGGACAAGGCCCCCAGGGGCATGCAGAATGCGTAAAAGAGAACTTGAGTGAAGAAGAACAAGAGCAGTTTTCAAGCATCATCGAGGATTACCGGGAAAAAATGGCCCTGCTCAGGGAAGAAATGCAAACCTTAAGAGATGAAGGCAAATATGAGGAGTTCCGGGAAAAACATGAACAACGCTCTGAATTTAAAGAAGAAAAACGTGACGCTTTGCAAGACGTGGTCCCCGAAGAATTAACAGACCGTTTCGGTGAAAGAGGAAACCACAACCGCCACCACGGCCTTGAAAAAGGCGAAAGCGGGTTTAATAAAAACAAGCAGCAAGGTGCCGATTAAATAACCCTCACTTAGCAGTGAAACAGCCGGTGACAGCATGGAATGTAACAACATGAACTTAAACCGGCTGTTTCGGGCAAACGCCGAAGGAGGTCCCCGGCCCCGGTGACCCCCGGTAAAGGGGCCCCTCCGGCTTAATATAGATTTAATCCACGGGGATTTCCCCTGTCCCCGTGGATTTCTGTATCTTACTTGCCATTATGGCAGTTGAAAGCTACAATTATAAAAAATAATGGTTTAAATAATCTGCAAGGAGCCTCTTTTTATGGCCGTAATCTGGGTTGTTGACGACGAAGAAAATATCCGCGAACTGATCAGGAAGTACCTGGAAAAAGAAAGCTTTACCGTGCGCACCTTTTCCTCGGCTGAAGAACTGGAAAATGCCCTGGTCAGCAGCACACCGGATATGTTTATCTTAGACATTATGCTACCCGGTTCGGACGGCCTCGCCCTTTGCCGCTCGATCAGGGAAAAGTACAACCAGCCCATAATTTTTGTTTCCGCCCGCGGTGAAGAATTCGACCGGGTTCTCGGGCTTGAATTAGGCGGTGATGATTACCTGGCCAAACCGTTCAGCCCGCGGGAGCTAATCGTCCGCGTAAAAACTGTTTTCCGGCGGCTGCAGCCGGTAGAAAACGAGGCCAAAGAATTGCCCCTGAAAAACATGGTAATCTACCCGGAAAAGCGAGTAGTGACAATCAACAACGAAGAGATTTCGCTGACTGCCAAGGAATTTGAGCTGCTAAACACCTTGGCCGCTTCCCCCAACTGTCCTTACAGCAGGGAAAATTTGCTGGAAAAGGTTTGGGGTTTTGATTACGAAGGGGAAGACCGGGCCGTTGATGACACGGTAAAAAGAATCCGCAAAAAAATACGCGAGAAAGGAGCTCTGCCGCAGCTTTCCACAGTGTGGGGCTACGGTTACAAACTCGATGTTTAAACGCATTTTTTCAGGTTACTTGATCGTTTTACTGGTTTCTTTTACTGTTTTAGCCTTAGCTTTTACCTTCACAGTGCGCCAGTACCTGATCAACGACACCGTCCGCAGCCTGCACCGGGTAGCGGAAACCCTGTCTGCCTCGGCTATCCACGATGACATGCATGGCAGTGGCCGGATGCGGGGCGCTTTTTTTAACCTGGCCAACCGGATTGCCTACGCCGATTACGTCCTCATCGAACAAAACGGGACCATTATCGAAAGCAGCGATATCGAAGCATACCCGCCGGGCGCGGAAATGCTCAACGAAGCATTTTTGGAGCTGGCTGACGGCGAAAGTGAAACAGAAAGCCTGGTAGAAAGAGACCGGGTTGCCGTGGAGTTCCCGGTTATCAGGGGCGGTGACCATAACCAGGCTTCTTTAATTCTCTACTCCCAGCTAGATGTCCTGACTCAACTCAACCGTAGCATTTTAGGTATTTTGGTTTTTGCCGGAGGAGTTGGCGCCGTTGTATCCTTATTTGCCGGAGTTTTTGCCACTCGCTACGCAGTGGGCCCCTTAAAACAGCTTAAAGAAAGGGCTTCTGAACTGGCCGGGCGTAATTTTGACAGCAAGCTCGATATTAAAACCGGCGACGAACTCGAAGAACTGGCAGACACTTTTAACGATATGGCCGGGCAACTGGCCGAATACGACCGGGCCCAGAAAGAATTTTTCCAAAAAAGCTCACACGAACTAAAAACCCCCCTGATGTCGATCCAGGGTTATGCCGAAGCCTTAAAAGACGGGGTAATCTCACCCGAAGAAGCCGATCAGAGTTTAGATATTATTATCAAAGAATCAGGCAGGATGAAAGCGCTGGTCGATCAATTTATCTACCTTTCCAAAATGGAATCCCCGCACGAAAGCTATAATTTTGAGCAGCTAAACCTGGAAGACGCTGTAAACGAAGCAGTCCACGCGGTCCACAGCTTGGCCCTGGAAAATAATATCGAGCTTGAAACAAGTTTTGGGCCGGAAGAACAGGTAATTGAGGGGGACCCTGAAAAAATCCACCGGCTGATGTTAAACCTGCTCAGCAACGCCCTGCAGCATGCTGAACACAGGGTTTCGCTTACGGTTAAAGAAGGGGAAATTCATGTAAAAGATGATGGACCCGGGTTTAAGCCCGAGCAGCTGAAAAAAGCGTTCGACCCCTTTGCCGGCAAAGGAAAAAACGGCGGCAGCGGCCTGGGACTGGCAATTTCCCGGGCAATAGTGGAAAAACACAAGGGATATATCAACGTAGAAAACAACCCGGCGGGCGGAGCCCACATCACCGTAAATTTGTCCGGAAAAAATAAAAGCTAAACTACGGCTGCAAGCAATGGAACCATGGCGGGATCGAACTGCCGTCCAGCACAGCGGTCGAGTTCTTGAATTGCCTCGAGGGTGCTCAAAACCGGACCATAACTTCTTTTATTAACCATCGCATTATAAGCATCAACTACCGCTAAAATACGGCACTCAATCGGGATCTCTTCTCCCTGCAAGCCCAGGGGATAGCCGGAACCGTCCCAGTTTTCATGGTGCCGGAGAATCAAGTCTGCCACCCCGGACAAATCAGATGAAGCAGCAGCGATGTGGTAGCCTTTTTCTGAATGCTGCCTGATTTCTTCCCACTCTGCTTCAGTCAGTTTGCCCTCTTTGTAGAAGATACCTTCTTCCACGGTGACTTTACCCAGATCATATACCTGGGCAAGCAGGTGCAAATCGGCCAGCTGATTTTCACTAAGCTTTGCCTTTTGTCCCATTTTAATGCAAAATTCCTGGACCTGCTCGTTTTGAGCTTCACCCATGCCCTCACGCAAAAACAGCGAAGCCAACAAGGCCCGCACAATTTCATCGCGCGCATCACGGCTGCGCTGTAATTTATCTTTATACATTCCCCGGTCCGCCTCGCTATATAATTCTTCTAAGGGCTGCAACGAACTTTCAGCCACTGCCAACCCCAGGGAAATACTAAGCGGCAGGGCCGAATAAAGCCGGTTGTACTGCTCTACCTGGTGCCGGATCCGGTCAATCACTTTTTCCCCTTCTTCCCGGCCGGTCCGGGGCAGGATTATCGCAAACTCATCCCCGCCCACCCGGGCCAACACATCAGAGCTGCGCAAAGATTCCTTAAGCACCCCGGCGCAGGATAGCAAAAGATTGTCTCCATCTTTATGACCCAAAACATCGTTGATCAATTTTAATCCGTCAAGATCAGCTGAAATAATCGTCACCGGGTATTGCCTCCCATCCTCGAGACGAACCAACTCATCTTCAAAATAGGCGCGGTTATAAAGGCCGGTCAAAGGATCATGCAGGCTTAAGTACTTAAGTTCGGCCTCACTTTCCCTGGTCGCAGTCACATCGCGAACGATAGAAACCACTTCATCTGCGTTTGTGGCGACCATCCGCGCTTCGAAATGTTTCTTGCTCCCGTTAACGGTTAAGCTGTATTCCACCACCTGCAGTTCGCCACCAGTTAAAACCCGGTTAATTGTTTCAAGCAAAAGTCCGGAAATTTCCGGTGGCAGCAAGCTACCGACGTTTTGCCCAATCAACTGCCCGGCCCGGTAAGCTTCTCTCTCTGCAGGATGAAGCAAAGCGTCATCTTTAACCTGCACATCGCGGTAACATCCTTCTTTGCTGAAAAGATAAAACGTATCAGGGATCGCTTCCACCATCGCCCGGGTGCGCGCTTCGCTTTCTCGCAAAGCATCTTCGGTCGTTTTACGCTCGGTGATATCCCTGGCTGCCGCATAGATTAGTTTTCCGTGAGGGTGAGAACGCCATTCAATATAGCGGTAACTGCCGTCCTTAGCGCGGTAGCGGTTGGTAAAATTTATGACAAGCTCCTGTTTTCCCAGTTTGGACATAACCGCGATAGTTGCATCATAGTCCTCGGGGTGCACAAATTCGAGGAATTTTCTCTCTTCAAGTTCTTCTGCCCGATAACCCAGAATATCTCCCCAGGCCCGGTTAACCTTGATAAAGTTGCCGTCTGTATCAGCGATGCACAAAAGATCCAGGGCCACCTCAAAAAAACCTTGCAGCTGCTCCAGGGTCAATTGATCTTTCATTCGCCGTTTTGCAGGGTTGTTCTCCTCACCTGCTGACGAACCTTTTTCTTCTGCGCAAGCACTTTGCTCCTCTTCCGGGCTACAGCCAGGACTATTTCTTTTATCTGGTTGTTTCCTTTCATTGTTGCCGCCGGAGGTCAAAATTAAACTCTCCCATCAAATCTGGTTGAATAAATCTATTGCTGCTCCTGGAGGAGGTTGATGAACTTCTCTACCAGGTCCGGGTCAAACTGGCTGCCGGCACAGCGGCGCAGCTCATCTAAAGCCTCCTGTTGATTCTTCCTGCGGTTATAAGCCCGCTGGCTGGTCATTGCATCATAGGTATCGGCTATGGCAATAATTCGGCATTCCAACGGTATTTCCTGCTTCTTCAAGCCCAGGGGATAACCGCTGCCGTCCCAGCGCTCGTGGTGCTTTAAAATCAACCCGGCCACGCCGGTCAAATAATTAGATGCCAGGGCAATCCGGTAGCCCTTTTCGGGGTGTTCTTTCATGATCTGCCATTCTTTTTCACTTAAAGGCCCTTCCTTAAACAGGATTTGTTCGGGAATCGCTACCTTGCCCAGGTCGTGCACCTGGGCCAAAAGTGCCAGGTTAGCCAGCTGGCGGGAAGAAAGCCCCACCATCTGGCCAAGTTTGCGACAATAATGCGACAACCTTTTGCTGTGGCCATCTGCAATATAGTCCCTTTTTTCCAGGGCGGAAAGCAGTTTCTTTAAAATTTTACCCCGCGTCCGGGAACCGGGAGCAAATTTATCGCGGTACATATCATCATCGGCTTGCTTGAACAATTCGCTCATCTCTGTGTCGCTGCCATGCGCAGTAGCCATCCCTAAAGAAAGGCTTAAGTACATTTCGGGATGTTCAATGTTATATTTTCTAACATTATCCCTGATCCGGGCAATTACCTTTTCAGCAATTTTTTCGTCCGCCCGCAGCAAGATCGCCGAGAACTCGTCACCGCCAACCCGGGCCAACACATCCGAGCCGCGCAGAGAGTCTTTTAGCACCAGTGCCGCTGCCCGCAACAAAAGATCGCCGTGCTCATGACCCATGGTATCGTTAATCAGCTTCAACCCGTTAACATCGGCTGATATCATGGTAATCGGGTAATCGCGGCTTTTGCTCATCTTGCGCAGTTCTTCTTCGAAGTAGTTGCGGTTGTAAAGCCCGGTCAGTTGATCGTGCATACTGTAATACTCAAGCTGCTGCTGAAAAACAGCCCGTTCGTTAACATCACGGGCCAGTCCCCGGAAACCGGTTACCGAGCCGTTATCATCAAATACAGGTGAGATAGAAACCTCTATGTAAGTGGAACTGCCGTCTTTGCGCAGCGCTTCCAGGGTTAAACCTTTTTCGGGCTCTCCTGATAAATATACCTGGTTGAAATGCTGAAAAACAAACCCTGGTTCTTTAAAAAGCTTTTTGTAACTGGTAGAAGCAAGTTCAGTGCGGGTATAACCAAAAATTCGGGCGGCTGCATCGTTAAAAAAGACAAGTTGCCCGCGCAAATCCGTTTCATAATAACCCTCTTCGATAGAGTTAAAAATATCGCGGTACTTGGCCAGCGCCACCCGCAGGCCTTCTTCTTCAATCCCGGGATCCCGGGTGCAGCGGGTCACCCCGGTCAGGGTCAACTCCCCCTTTTCGTTGCGGATACACTGCGAGGTTACATCACACCAGGTAACAGAGCCGTCTTTTAAAATTATTTCCACTTCATCGCGGCTCATGTGGGGTTTCGACTGATCATTTAAGAATACTTCCAGGCGCAAGGCAGATTGTTCCTTGAAGAAATGATAGGAAACCGGGGTTAGTAATTGTTCTAAGGACAAAGACATGGCCTCTTTCACACTGTACCCGGTCAACCGCTTGATTGAGGGGCTGATGTAGTTCCAGCACTTCTGGTCAAGGTTATAAGACCAGAGTACATCCGGGCAGTGATCGGCGATAAAGAGCACTTCCAACTGAGGAGCAATGCTGGGATTTTTTCCCGCTGGCAGACGGGTTTGTTTATGCTTCTCGCTAATAACCAGTACCCCCGTGACGTGTTATTTCTGTAAACATTTACAGGTTTCGCCAAATTAATAAAATCTCCTTTTTTAATACATAAAAAATTACAAAAAAACCTTCATATCTCAACAAAGAATGAAACATATCTTAATTATTTGGGGATGCTGCTGGTAAAAAAAATAGGTTTAAACAAAAAAATTACAGCTAGAAGGGGTTAAACCAGGGGGTGATCAATGTTCTCAAGCATCTTTTCTGCCGCTTTATCGGGGCTCTCTCCCTTGTTGATCAAGGCAAGAAAAGCGTTGGCATCTTCAACGCTCCACCTGAAACGCTGCAGGGCCCGGTAAAGTTTCGGGTGATCATTTTTGAGCCCCGGCCGGGTAACCGTCTTAATATGTTTCTCACCGCCGAAAGACTGCCTGGGGTCATCTAAAAATTTAAGCGGGAACCGATCGAACATCGCCTCCGGGACCCAGCCGGTAATGAGGACCCATTTTTTTTCTTTCATCGCTTTTTCGATAGCCTCGACCACACTCTGGTTGTTGCCATAAGAAAAGTTAAAGTCCAGGCCGTAATCTTTGACCGCCTGTTCAGCCAACCTGGTCACGCCCGCTTCTTTTTCGATGGCATAGATGGTGTTCCCAAAATATTCGGCCCCGGAGTTAAGCTCTTCGATACTGTTGATGCTCACATAGTCGGGGACAACCAGCCCGATCTTTGCCCCGGCCAGGTTAGTGCCGAGCACCTCGAGGCTGTCCCGGTGCGCTTCTACGTGCTGCTCATGCATCCCCGGAGTCCAGCAGGAAACCGTGGAATCAAACTCACCTGAAGCTAAAGCACCGTACATTTCACTTAAGGCATCTCCTTCGATTTCGACTAAGATAACATCACGGCCGGTATCTCTCCTGTACCAGTTTTTAAACAGGTAAGCGCTGGCTATTTCACTGGTCCAGTTAATATAGCCAACCTTGGGGATATCGTACTTATCAGTTTCATCTTTGAAGTTTTCAATTAAGCGGGTCAAACTGGCAGTGGCATCGCTGATTTCACCGGCAGCCTCCTGTTGCTTAGTTGCAGTGGCATTGATTTCCTGCGAGGAAGCTGCCGACTGCCGGGTCACTGCAGACATTTCCTCGGCTGCGCTCTTAATTCCCACCACCGCATCATACAAGGCCTCGTTAGCCCCTTTTATGTCAACTATCCTCTGGTTGGTCGTTTGAGTGTAGTTGTCGATCTCTTCAAAGGAAGCACGCAGCGCGTTGGTATATTCTTTCTGCTGTTCTAAGGACTCCCTGGTATGATCGGTGTTTTGCTTGACCCTTTTCATCAGGACATCTGCTTCGTTGATCAAGCGACCGATTTCTTCGGCTGCCTGCGATGAATTACCGGCCAGCTTGCCTACCTCGTCAGCCACCACTCCAAAGCCGCGTCCTGCTTCCCCTGCTCTGCTGGCTTCGATACTGGCATTTAAAGCCAGCAGGTTGGTCTGCTTGGCAAACCCCTTAATCGTATCAACCACTTTGTAAATATTCTTAGAAAAAGTAGCCAGTTCTTCGGCAGCTTCCCCGGCCTCCAAAATTACCGCTTCATTTTCAGCAATACTTTCTAAAGAATTAGCCAGAGCGCCGCGTCCCTTTTCCACCGCCGCACCGGTTTGCTCCGCCTCCTCTTTCAACCTTTCGCCTGCTTCCACTGCCGCTGACATCTGATCTTCGATTGTTTTAAGTTGCCGGTTAACTTCTTCGACAGAACTTGCTACCTTCGTATTGCCTTCGGCGACCCTTTCTAAGGCCTGCGCCATTTCAGCAAGCGATTCCCTGATCGCCTGGGTACTGGCCTTGATTTTGCGCGCTGAAAATACCATGGTATTGCCGGTGCCGGAGGTACTTGCCAAAAGATTATGGAATTCGTCATTCTTGCGGCCGCCTTTAACAGCAGCAATCCTCTGCCCCTGATCCTTTCCTTCCGGCAATAAAGCCCAGAGCACTACTGCTATCACCAGGGCTAAAACAGCAGCTAAAAGATTAATCCACCATTCGTAAGCGCTTAGAAAAAAAATAGCAAGCCCGGCGGGCAGATAAACAATCGCCAGTTTTAGCGCTACGGGTATTTTACTCAAAGACGCGAAACCTCCCTGGGGCCTTTAAATCATTACTGCCGGGGTTTCTCTTTTTAGTAGAAAAATTCCTGCTTTTTTTAAAGAAGAAGTTAATGTTAGAAGCAGCGTTCCTTTTTTAGGCTGCAGTGCCGGGGACTCCTTCCCCGGCACCTGCAATTTACCCCTAACCGGCAAAAAACAAACCCTTTGCCGGCAAACTTAACCCTTAAAGTCGGTGGTAGTTTTCTCCTCACCCGTTTGGTTGGCAGCCTTCTGCTCGTTAACTACAGCCTGCCAGGCTTCCAGGAGCGAATTAAGCATCCCTTCCACTTCTCCGATGATGGCCACATCTTTTTTAACATTGGCCTGCACTAACTGGTAGTGCATGTATTCATAAAGCTGAAAAAGTCTCCCTGAAAGTTCGGGCGTATCGGGGTTTAATGACCCCATCAATTCGCACAGGATATCCTGGGCCCGTCCTAACTGCCGGTTGGTTTCTTCAATGTTATTATCCTCTATCGCTTTGCGACCCATCCGTAAAAATTTCAAGGCCCCGCTGTAAAGCATCAGTAAAAGTGTGGCCTGATCGGCAGTCTCCACCTGCGTGCGGCGGTAGTTTTTATAAGGGTCTCCCATTGCGCTCATCAGTTAGTCACTCCAATCATTAATTTCTTTATTTTATTCTGCCTGCTGCTGCCCGGCCTCAAGGCTGCCTATCAACCCGGTTTGTTCCTGCATCCGGGCGATGTACTGTTCCATAAAGGTAAACTGCCGGACTAAGCGATTTTCGCGCATTTCCATGCGGTCTTCGAGCATTTCAATTCGTTCAGCTGCCTGCTGCATGTCGCGCTGTAGGGCAGCTTCCCTGCTCTGCACTATTCCCCCTGGGCCGATAAATTCATTCAACCGCTCTTCAAGCTGCAACGCAATCCCGTCCGGGCCCCTTTTGCGCCCATCAGAATCAGCGGGCACCTCGCGGGCAAAGAGCCGGTGCACACTATCGGGGTCATCTCTTAAGGCTTCTTCCAGTTGAGCCTGGTCCAGTTCTAACTCGCCCTCTTCATCACGGGCGGAAATCCCGATCTCAGAAAGGCTGTTATACTTGATCGGTTCAGAAGCCGGGCTCACCTCTAAGGTAAGCGTATCGCCCCCGGCCGGAGGATTATCCTCCTCCATTTCAATTTCTACTTCAATCCCCTCGATCTCGTCCCCTGACTGCACATTTCTTCCATCGTGGCGCCAGACGTTGTTAGAAGCATTGTATTCTAAAGTTAGCTCACCCCTGGTGCCCTCGTATGTACCGGTGCCCCGCGCACTAACCTCACCAGCCCCATCGTAGGTAAAAGAATCCCTGGTATGGGTGCTGCCGTCAAACTCGGGCACCTGGCTGTGGATCAGGGTGCGCAGCTGCCTTTCCATGCGCATTAAATCACCACTTCCCTGCAACGGCCCATCGTCTTCTTGCTGCAGGCGGCGCAGGAAGTTGTGCG
>CAYXQO010000007.1:0-69853 GCA_964467475.1 uncultured Syntrophomonadaceae bacterium | reverse complement strand
TTGCTCAGCCCAAAAGACACCAGGCGTCCATTAATAAAGCGGAAAGAAGAAAAATTGATCAGGCCGCAGCTCATCAAGTAATACCCGGCCTGGATCCGGCGGTAAGAATCCACCGGTGGCGGATCCCGATCTTCCATAGGGGTTCCCTTCAAAGGCACAAAAGCAAATAGCGCTGTAGTTACCCCGGCTTTAACCAGTTTATCGATAATCGATAGTGCTTCAAATTCGCTTTCACCTAAACCGCAAATAATATGGGTGCTTAGCTTGCCGGGTAACCTTGCGGCACATTCTAAAAGTAGATCCAATCTGTTTTGCAAGGAACCGCCCTTAATTTCTTGATAAACCTGCGGGTTAACCGCATCAAGCGATATACTGAGTCTTTCTACCCCTGCTTTTACCAGGGCTGCAGCCTCACTGCTGTCCTTGATCCAGGCAGAAAGCGAAATGGGCAAGTTAGATATTTTTTTAAACCGGGAAACCAGCTTTAGCAGGGAGGATATGCCATCTTTGTGCCTAACTGATTGAAGACATATACGCTTGATCCCGTTCTTTTCACCTTCGGCCAGGTGGTTTTCCACCTCCTGCCAGCTGTACTCAGGCCAGGTAACCCGCCCCAACCGGTTTAGGGCTTCATTATTGCTCACCCCTTGAGGACAAAAAGCACATTTCATCAAACAACTACTGCCCGAGAGGAAATAAGCCGTGGCAGGGTAGGCATCCATTTTATTGGAAGTAAGTCCCATAGAAGCCGCGCTTCCCGCGGAAACTCGAATCATATCGAGCAACACTCCCCGGAATAACTAATTGAAAGTCCCAGCATACTCGCCTGATGCCGAGCTGCCGGTGTAGGCAATACAATCTTGTTAAACCCTGCTTTAAGGGCATAAGTATCGATCGTTTCCCGGTAACGTCCTCCGGGCCGCATACATCCCAGGTACAAAGCGGTTTGGGGAAACATAACCCGAGCAGTAGCCATTAAATGGCCTACTTCTTCAGGAGGCGGAGGCGTACAATCACTAAAACCGGTTTTTGCCGTGGGCCGGAAAACGATCAGGCTAATTGCGTCAACACTTTCTTTACTAAGAAGTTCTAGGGCTTTGTATTCACCTTTGATTTTCCCACCGCTAAGCCCGATACAGAGGTGTGGAATAACCCGGGTATATTTTTTCAACAGGCGGTAAGAATCAAGGTAATCATCTACCGTAAAAGGCAAACCATAAACTTCCGCAATAGTTTCCTTATCCCCGACAAAGTCAAAAGAAACCACTGTGGCCAAATCCCCCAGGCAGGCAGCTTCCTCAGTTTTTGATACCAACCCGGTATGCAGATTAAGAGCACCCCTGGCTGCCAGCTTTTTTAACTCCTCCAGGCATTCAATAAGAGGCACTCTCCCCCACCTGTCGGATCCCCCGGAAGCCAGGTAGCTCGTTATACCATCATCCCCATTTTCCAGGACTTCATTCAAGGTAGCCATATTTCGCAGGTAAACCCCATTGCAGTGAGCACAATTTAGCTCGCAATTGTCTCCGGTCACGCTTATTGCGAGCGTTCCGGTTGGAAAAACAAATTCGACGCTGCCGGGGAAATTTTCCTTACGAATCTGCCAGGCCCGGTTTAATATATTGTCCAGTTTATCATCAATATGGTTACTTTTTTTTAACATTTAAACCCCTTAATATAAAGCAGGGGGAGCAGGAAAGCATATGTCCGGCCTTTCCTGCCACCCCTTGTCACTTTTGTTAGTGTATCCTATATAAATTATAAACCTGATTCATTTTTTCAACGCTTTTTACCTGCAATTACTTAGCCAGTTTACACTACATCCGGTAAGCCAGAAATGAAAACTCAGTTGATTTCATAAACCATCCGGCGATGGCTGTTACAGGTATTTATTCTTTCTCCCAGCGCAGGACCGGGTTCTTGGCTGCACGAACTTCATCAAGTCGCCCGACTACCGTGTAATGCGGGCTGGAAGCAACTTTTTCAGCATCTTCTTCGATATCCTTAGCGATTTCTTCCATAGCCATAGCATAAGCATCAAGAGTTTCTTTGCTTTCTGTTTCATTTGGCTCGGTCATCAGCGCTTCGTCAACAATTAACGGGAAATACATTGTCGGCGGATGGAACCCGCGATCAAGTAAGGCTTTGGCAATATCGGCGGCCCCGGCACCTTTCTTCGCTTCAGGCTTAGCCGAAACAACAAACTCATGCTTCCGAAGACGGTCGTAAGGAATATGGTAATGTTTCTGCAGCAGGGTGGCCAGGTAATTTGAATTGATCACTGCATCGGCTGAAGCCTGCTTCAGGCCTTCTGCTCCCATCATTCTAACATAATTATAAGCTTTGACCACAACACCGAAGTTACCGTAAAATGATTGGACTTTGCCAATGCTTTCAGGCAAATCGTAGTTGAAATAGTAACGGTCATCTTCTTTCTCCACCAGCGGTACAGGCAAGAAAGGAACCAACCTTTCTTTGACCCCAACCGGGCCGCTTCCCGGACCGCCACAGCCGTGGGGAGCAGACATGGTTTTGTGAAGATTAAGATGGACCACATCAAAGCCCATATCACCGGGGCGGGTATAACCCATAATCGCGTTCATGTTAGCTCCATCATAATAAAGCAAACCACCGGCGTCATGTACTACTTTGGCCATGTCAAGGATTTCTTCTTCAAAAAGGCCAAGGGTACTGGGATTGGTCAGCATCAAAGCCGAAGTGGTTTCGTCAACCACTTCTTTAAGGGCTTCTAGATCCACGTTACCTCTTTCATCACTGGGGACCTGGATCACTTCATAACCGGCCATGGTCACCGAAGCGGGGTTGGTTCCGTGTGCCGTTATCGGAACCAGGACCTTGTTACGTTGATAGTCTCCCCGGTGACGGTGATATGCCTGGATCAACATCAAACCGGTCAGTTCCCCGTGCGCCCCTGCTGAGGGCTGCATGGTAAACCTTTCCATGCCGGTTATTTCGTTAAGACATTGTTCCATGTTGTAATAAAGCTCCATGGCCCCCTGGACGGTCTCTTCGGGCTGGCAGGGATGCAGTGAAGCAAAACCTGGCAAAACTGCCACTTCTTCATTAACTTTCGGGTTATACTTCATAGTGCACGATCCCAGTGGATAAAACCCTGTATCTACCCCGAAATTGCGAGTAGATAGTTCAGTGTAGTGCCGAATAACCTCCACTTCTGAAAGCTCAGGCAAATCCAGGGGCTCGGATCGCTTCATAGATTCCGGCAATAATTGATCAACGGGCTTTTCCGGGACATCGTTTTCCGGAAGAGAATAGCCGCAGCGCCCGGAACGTCCCATTTCAAATATCAGGGCTTTTGGCTTCCTCATTTCCATCCCTCCAGTTCTCGAACCAGGGTATCAATTTCTTCACAGGTCCGTTTTTCAGTTGTTGCAAATAACATGGTATTTTCCAGTTCCGGGTAAAATGGTGAAATATCAACCCCGCCTAGAATATTCTTCTGCAACAGGGCATTATTAAGCTCCTCCGGTTTACCGGGAACCTTAACTGCAAATTCCTTGAAATTATATCCCGGGTAGACCAATTCATACCCATCCAGGGCGGTAATTTTTTCCCTGGCATAAGCTGCCTTTTGCATGCATTGTTCAGCTACTTCACGCATTCCCTGCGGCCCCATGGTAGCCATGTAAACCGCGGCAGCAAGGGCCACCAGGGCCTCGTTTGTGCATATATTAGAAGTGGCTTTTTCACGCCTGATATGCTGTTCCCTGGTCTGGAGGGCCATCACATAACCGCGATTTCCATCTTTGTCCACAGTTTCCCCGGAAATTCGCCCTGGCAGCTGACGCATAAACTTTTTACGGGCAGCCATGATCCCCAGCAAGGGACCGCCAAAAGAAGGAGGCACTCCCAGACTTTGCCCTTCCCCGACTACAATGTCGGCCCCATAATCGCCAGGGGGCTGGAGCAAGGGCAATGAAAGGGGGTCGGTAGAAACTATCAGCACAGCCTTATGCTTATGCACCACATCGGCAACCCCGTTCATTTCTTCGATCAACCCGAAGAAGTTGGGGGTTTGTAAAATAACAGAGGCTACCGTTTCATCAACCATTTCTTCTAAGCTTGCAAAATCGGTTTTCCCTTCCTTCATAGGGATTTCTTCCAGTTCCAGGCCGCGGCTGTTAAAGTAATTGCTCAGCACTGCCCGATAAAACGGGCTCACCGATTGCGACACCAGTGCTTTTGAACGACGCGTCGCTCCACAGCCCATGATTGCTCCTTCAGCGACCGCGGTACCACCGTCATACATCGAAGCATTGGCTACCTCCATACCGGTTAACTGGCATATCATAGTCTGATATTCAAATATTGCCTGTAAGATTCCCTGGCTGATTTCCGCCTGGTAGGGTGTATAAGAAGTGTAAAATTCACTACGTCCGGTAACATGCTTAATTACGGAAGGAATAAAATGATCGTAAACTCCGGCGCCCATAAAAGAAGTACATTCACCAAGGTTCCTATTTTTCGCCGCAAGGGCGCTTAAATGATTAATCGCCTCCATTTCCGATAAAGCCGGGGGAAGGTCAAGCTCCCTTTGCAAACGTACTTCCTTTGGAATATCACTAAAAAGATCTTCTATGGAATCTACGCCTATGGTAGAGAGCATTTCACGCCGATCTTCATCTGAGAGAGGAAGGTAATGCTTGCCGCCCATATTCTAATCCTCCTCTTCCTTGATAATAAACTCCTCGTAAGCCGGCTTGTCCATTAATTCACCAAGCTGGCTTTGATCTTTCATTTCTACCTTGAAGACCCAACCTTCTCCATAAGGGTCCTGGTTAATTAATTCAGGCTGATCCAGTAGAGCTTCATTAACCTCGGTTACTGTTCCGTCTACCGGCGCATATAAATCGGCAACCGCTTTAACCGATTCAATCACTGCAGCACTTTTACCGGCTTCAACTTCAGCATCTACATCAGGAAGCTCCACAAAAACAATTTCCCCAAGTTTGTCCTGGGCATAGTCGCTTAAACCAACCACTGCAACATTGCCCTCCTGGCGGGCGTATTCATGCTGCTGGGTATACTTAAGGCCTTCAATAACATTGTATTTCATTATTTTCCCCTCCTGTAAAATGGAAGTTTAATGGTTTTCGCCCGGTAAGTCCGCTTCCGGATTGCCACATCAACTTCTTCATCTTGTTCTTGGATACCGGGATCCAAGAATGCCATGGCAATAAATTTTTCAAGTGTCGGTGAGTAAGAACCGCTACTGACCCAACCGATCTCCTGCTCGCCGGATTTAACGGTGTATCCTTCCCGCGGCACACCGCGCTCCAACATTTCCAAACCATACAGTTTTTTTGGTATGCCTTCCTGGGCCTGTTTTTTCAATGCTTCCTGCCCATTGAAAGGTACAGGTTTGTCAAGCTTCACAAACTTATTTAAGCCTGCCTGCAACGGGGTAATATCTTTGCTGAGCTCATGGCCGTAAAGGGGAAGGGAAGCTTCTAAGCGCAGGACATCCCTGGCGCCAAGCCCCGCCGGGCGAAGCTCTTTGTTCTGCCCTTCTTCCCACACAGCATTCCACAAATCAATGGCTCCTTCATTTTTACAATAAACTTCAAAACCATCTTCACCGGTATAACCGGTCCGCGATACTATGCAGTTAACCCCGGCTACAGAAACATCGGCCTGGAAACGATAAAATTTCATTTCCGTTAAATCTACCTCTGTCAATTTCTGCAAAATTGCCTTGCTGTTCGGTCCCTGCAGGGCAATTTGGGCATACTGGGAAGATAAATTTTCCAGTTTAACATCCCCGGAGCAATTTTCCTGAAACCACGCAAAATCTTTTTCGGTATTGGCTGCGTTAACCACCAACAGGTAATTATCGCTGCTTACACGGTAAATTAGAATATCATCGACCACTCCACCGTCGGGATAACAAACCGGGCTATACATAATGGCGTTGTCTTTCAACTTAGAAACATCGTTGGTCAGGATTTTTTGCAAGAAATTTTCTGCATCGCTTCCCTTAACCGATACCTCTCCCATGTGTGAAACATCGAAAATTGTCGCCCGTTTCCGGGTATCACGGACCTCTTCCACAAGCCCTTGCGGGAACTGCACCGGTAAAAGCCAGCCGTTGTAATCAACTATCTTGCCGTTAAGCGCAGTGTGCTTTTCATAAAATGGCGTCTTTTTTGCTTCACTCATCAGTACAATCACCCTCCTTTCATTATAGATTTGCCTTACCGCTAATAAGTACATAATTAAAGGACAGAGGAAGCCTACCGGCTTGCACTCTGTCCGTAATACCTGAGAGATTGCCACTGTAATGAATACATTAAAGGCTTTCCCCGTCGGTGTCCCGCAAAATGCGAGAACTCTCCAGAGTCACGTCCCCCAATGGTACTGAAGCCTGAGAGTTTCCCCATCGCCAGCCAGACGATGAGTTGCACCTTCGGCGTCCGCTGAACGGAACTCTCCCACAGGGTTCATCCGCGCATTATTAAATTATAGTCCTCCACTTGCCTTTGATGTACTCTTCGACAACCTAAAAAAAAATCCTGCTTGAATAAAAAAAATATTTATCCTTTATCCGAAGATCCAAACAGCCTGATTTTTTCTCGGATTACCTTAGTCGCTGCTTCTCTTGCGGGGCCAAGAATTTTCCGGGGATCTATTTCCGCAGGATTATCTTCCATGGCGCTCCGCATAGAACCAGCAAATGCTTCCCTGATATTAGTGTCAATATTTATTTTACGAACCCCAAGCTCAATAGTCCTTTTGATACTTTCATCAGACACTCCCGAGGCACCATGCAGGACTAACGGGCAGGAAACCAGCCGGTTTATTTCCGCCAAACGATCAAAATCAAGTTTTGGCTCTCCCTTGTACAGCCCGTGGGCGGTCCCCACCGCTACAGCCAGGGCATCCACCCCTGTCTCAGTAACAAAACGTTCTGCTTCCTCAGGATCAGCTAAAAAGGCTTCAGCATCATCCACACTGATATCATCTTCTGTCCCACCGATCCGTCCAAGTTCGGCTTCTACAGATACCCCGAAAACACGCGCTACTTCCAACACCTTGCAAGTCATAGATATATTATCTTCAAGGGGCATCCCGGACCCGTCATACATGACTGAGGTAAAACCAAACCGGATGCACTGCATCACCTGATCAAAATCTGTCCCGTGATCTAAGTGTAAAACCACCGGCACAGAAGTTCCTTCCGCCGCCTGCCTGACCAGGGCAATTATATAATTCAAGCCTGCATATTTAATTGCACCCTGGCTGGCCTGGATAATCACCGGGGCTTTCTCTGCTTCCGCTGCTGTTATAATACTCTGCACGATTTCCATGTTATTACAGTTAAAAGCCCCTATAGCATAACCTTCCCGGTCAGCCTTATCGAGCACCTCATATAAAGGGACCAGTGCCATACCTACCACCCTCCCGTCTTTAATTGTCCGGAGCAATTCCTTTAATGATAAACTCCTTGAGAGCCTCGAGTTGTGCTTCACCTGGATAAGATTTATCCCAGGAAGGCCAGCGCATCCCGGTAAAAACGGTTAGCCCGATCAAGGAATAAGCTAACATTTCCGGTTCAAGATTGCGAATCTGTTTTTTATCCATTGCTTCTTTCAGCTTTTCCACGTAAGCCCGGGCAAAATTTGAATAATGCCACTTAAAAATTTCAAAATCAACGAACTCCGCTTCCCGGATTAAATCATAAAGGTGAGGATGTTCAAGGCAATATTTATAAAAGGCCTTGATCCCTTCGACTTCCGCTTCTTTACGGTCATCGATATCTTTGATGTATTCCCTGATATAGCTCCTCACTTCATAATGAACGTAATAGATCAGCTCACGAAATATATCACGTTTACTTCTAAAATAAAGGTAGAAAGTGCCCTGGGCCACCCCGGCCCTGTCGGTTATAGCACTAATTGAGGTATCATGGTATCCTCTTTCACCAATCACCTCTTCAGCCGCCTTCAACAGGCGATCAAAAGTTACTTCCCCGCGTTTGGTCTTGGGTAAACATACACCATCACCGCTGTTGCCTTTAATGTACTGATCATCAGGCATTGCTTCACCCACCTTTTTCAGGCATCCCTGTGCACGCTAAAACTTATACCACGCACCTAAATATCAAACCATTTGATCTCAGTCTTTCTTGTTAAGTTTGCTGGACAAAGAAATAAACAGCAACTGCTAAGAATATAAAAGCATTATCACAATTATACGTCATTTCATTTATCCTTCAAGTCTTTTTTCAAAACTTTACCTACCGGACTCTTGGGAATGTGATCCACAAACTTAATATGTGCCGGTATTTTATATTTAGCCAATCTCTGGCGCAAAAAATCGTTCAATTCTTCTTCTGAAACTTCACTTTTTTCCCGGGGAATAACGAAAGCTTTGCCGACTTCTCCCCACTTGGGATGCGCTACACCGATCACGGCTGCATCTTTGATTGCAGGGTGCTCCACAATGGCATTTTCTACTTCTACGGGGAACACGTTTTCACCGCCGCTGATAAACATATCCTTTTTGCGATCGACAATATAGAAAAAACCGTCTTCGTCCTGCCGGGCAATGTCACCGGTATGAACCCATCCCTCATGTAAAGTCTGTGCTGTCTCCCGTGGACGCTTCCAGTAACCGGAAAAAGTAACCGGTCCGCTTAGCAAAAGTTCCCCTTCTTCACCGCTGTTAACTTCATGCCCTTCATCATCCACCAAGCGGGCAAAACAATAAAGGAAAGGCTTGCCTACTGAAGACCATTTTTCCTTTAGATCATTCCAGGTCAGTTCATACCAGGGAACAAATAAATTATTAGGACCACCTTCAGTTATACCGTAGCCCTGGACAAAGGGAATTCCTCTTTCCCAGTAAGGTTCCATTATTTGCCTGGAACATGGCGCCGCACCGGACATAACCCATTCAAGGGAGCTTAAATCAGTTTTTTGCCAGTTTTCGTGGGCACTGAGGATTTGAAACATTGTCGGGGCGGCAAAGATTGTGCGGCACTTTTCTTGCTCCACCAGTTGAAGGGTTTTTTCAGGATCAAACCCGCGCAAGATAAAAACTTTAGCTCCGGCAAATATAGAAGGGAGGGTGAGGAGATTCCATCCCCCGGTATGGAAAAAAGGCAGTAAAACAGGAATTGACTGTCCTGGTCCGAGCCCCCAACAAAGAGCCTCAGAGAGCATGTTGAAAAATACAGTCCGGTGGCTTAACACCGCTCCCTTGGGTGGTCCGGTTGTGCCCCCGGTGAAAAGAATCATCAAGGGATCATCAAAATCAATTTTCGGATAGGACCGATAAATTAAACTGGCCTGATCATAAATATTTCCCAAATAACTACCGCTGCATTGACCGGCAGGCTGGCCGTTTTCCACCCAGTAAACAATTTCTTTAAAGCTGTACTCCCCGGTTATCTCCTCCACCTGGGATGCAAACTGCGCATCGTAGAAAAGCACCAGGGGTTCTGTCTGGTTTAGCTGTTCTAACACTTCTCTAACCGATAACCGCCAGTTTAGGGGAACCAAAACCAACCCGGCCTTTTGGACGGCGAAAAAACAAACCAGGCATTCTATGGAATTGCGGGAAATTAAGGCTATCCGCTCTCCCGGTTTTAATTCCAACTCTTCCTTAAAATAGTTAGCCAGGGCATTAGCATGTTTGTTGAGTTCCGCATAAGTGTAACTGGTGCCGGAAGCTACATCTTCTGCTATTTCCCTTTGCGGATATAAAGAAGCCCTGGTTCCCAAAGTATCGAGGGTTGGTGCCCAACTGTAATTGCACATCAGCAATACTCCCTTCAGCTATGATCTAGTTGTTCTAACCCAGGCTGCCCCATCTCAGGGAGGCTGCGCTCCAGGTGTAACCGGTTCCAGCTCCGGCCAATACTACCAGGTCGCCTTCCTTCAGCTTATCCTGTTCAAGCGCTTCTTTTAAGATGATCAACTGGTCGGCGGCCTGTACGTGGCCCCAGTTCTCCAGGTAAATCGTATTATCCCAGGATAAACCGAAGTTTTCCAGGATCGTTCTATAAAAAGAAGGTTTCATATGGGTAATCCCAAGGAATTTGATCTGATCAGGACTTGCCCCTCCCTTTTCTACAGCTTCTTTGATCACCTGGAGAAAATTGTCCAGGGTTACCTGATCAAGCTCGGTTTTCATCCTTTCAAAATCGGGCGCATCGAGATAAAAATCTTTTTCCTTAACCTTACTGCGAGGTGGCCTCATCATAGAACCACCGGCCGGAACATAAACATCCCAGGCAAATGTGCCGTCCGTTATGGCTGATGAAGCAAGCAGTTCATTATTAGCGCCTTTACCGATTACGCAGGCGGCGGCACCATCGGCAAAGTTAATCATGAACCGCGTGTTTTTCCTGGAGTAATCTATTAAATCCGCCTCCTTGCTCGCTGCTACCAAAAGGACCCGCCTGTAATCAGGGTTAGCCATAAGCATACTGCGGGCAACATCCAAAGCTATGGCCCCGGTAGCGCACAAAGCCATCACCTCAAAAGTATAGGCCTTTTTTAAGCCCAGTTCTTTCTTGATTACCGGCCCCACCGGCCAAACATAACGGTCTTTGTATTCTGAACCATAGTAAATAACCAGGTCAATTTCTGCCGGGTCTATGCCGCTTAAAGCCCGGCGTGATGCTTCAACCGCCATCTGGGAAATGTGTTCTTCCGGGTCGGCCACACTTTTTTCTTTTAATCCAAACTTTTCCCAGATAACTTCTTCCGGTATATCTGTAAGCCTGCTGATTTCATCGCTTTTCATTACCCGGGAAGGCCTGTAAACCCCCAGGCTCATTATTCCTATTTTATTTTCGCTCATAAGAGCACCAACTCCTTTATTTGCTCTGGTTTAAAAAGAGATTTTCTAATTTTAGTTTTTGCCCAGGAGCTTCCTGCCCAACAGCCTTAACCGCTCAGATTGTTCTTTAAGGCTGGGAACCAATCCCTTGGGAAGGAACAAAACAATCAGCACATAAATAATACCGAAAATAAGCAGCCAATGCTCGGTATAGGTACTCATGATATGTTCCAGGGGTCTTACCACCACAGCGCCTACAAAGGGCCCGGTGATGGTCCCCATACCCCCGATCACCGTCATCAAGAGAGCATCAAGAGTGGTATCTACATCAAGGTAGGAAGGATGAACAAACCGCATGGACAAGGTAAAGAAAAAGCCTGACAGGGTAGCCAGCACTCCAGCAATAACAATTACGATAATTTTAAAGTTCAGCACATTGTACCCGAGGTGACTGGTTCGTTCTTCGTTTTCCCTGATTGCCTGAAGCACTCTTCCGGTTGGTGAATTGACAAAACGGATAAAAAACATGTAAACAACTACCATGACGATGAGGGTGAAATAGTAGTAATTTTCACGGGGCAAAAGAATGTCGGGCGGAATCATCCCACCCATGCCGTCATCTCCACCGGTCATATCAGTCCACCTTTGGGCGACAATCCAGAAAAAAGTAGCAATAGCCATTGTTACCATGGCAAAAAATATTGCCTTAACTCTTAAGGTTAAGAAACCAATTATCACGCTTAAGATGATCGCAATTCCTACTATAATCGGAATGACCAGCAGGAAGGGATAATCTGCTTCAACCATAAGCAGACCCCCTACATAACCACCCATACCAAAGAACAGGGCATGTCCCAGGGAGATGATCCCGGTATAACCAAGCATGAGGTTGTAGCTGATCGCAAAAACAGTGAAAATAAATACTTCGATCAGCAGGGTGAGATGATATATCGATGGAGTGATCAACGGATAAACCAGAAAAAACGCCAGGAGAATCAAGCCATATTTATATTTCCATATTGCTACAGGCAAGCCTGTCTTTTTATTCGCTATTTTTGTGTGGTTCAATGTCACAGTTAATGTCCTCCTTCCATGCCGAACAACCCTGTCGGTTTGATTAACAGCACAATAGCCAGCAGGGCAACATTGATGGCCAGCGCGAATTCAGGGATAAAGTAACCCCCGAAAGACTGGGAAAGACCAATAATTATTGCCCCGACAAAGGAACCATGGAAACTGCCCAGCCCCCCTATAATCACTACAATTAATGCGGGAACCAGCATTTCAAAGCCTAACTCCGGGTAGACACCGAGAAAAGGAGCCCCGATTACCCCACCAAGAGCAGCAAGACCCGCCCCGAGGCCGAAAACCCCGGAAAAAACTTTGCGGATATCAATACCCAGGGCCTGGACCATTTCCTCATCTTCCACCCCGGCCCTCACCGTTATCCCTATTTTGGTCCGGTTAAGAATCAGGTAAACCACAATAAAAACCACAATACCGGCAATAATAATAAAAATACGGTAAACGGGGAAATAACGGCCCAGGATAACCAGGGAGCCGGTTAAAACTTCAGGCCTGGGGAAGCCAAGGATTGTTGTCCCCCAGATAAGCTTTACCAGTTCTTCGAAAACCAAAAGCAAACCTAAGGTCATCAGGATTTGAAAAAGGTGTTTCCCGTATAAAGGGCGAAGAGTAAGGTACTCCACCAGCAATCCCATGATCACACCAACTATTGTGGCCCCGATTACTGCCAGGGTAAAATTCCCGGTAAAAGTAAATATCGCCAGCCCACTGTAGGCGCCCCACAGGAAAAAAGAAGCATGGGCCAGGTTCAAAACACTCATTAACCCGAATATTAAGGAGAAGCCCGCAGCAATCAAGAAATAAAGCATTGCCAGCGATAATCCGTTTAATGAAAGGCTTGTAAAGAGAGGCAAATTCATCTTAAAACACCGCGCTTTCTCTAAAATAATAACCTGTGTAAATCCTTAAACGCTGTTCAAGTGGTCACACCAAGGTAGTTTCTTTGCAATTCCTTATCTTTTACCAGCTCTTTGATATCGCCGCTGTGCAGAATCATTCCTTTATCCAAAATATAACAGCGATCCCCCACTGTTTCCGCCATTTTCAGGTTCTGTTCTACCATCAAGACCGTAGTCAACCCTTTCATTTTATCTACCGCAGACATCACTTCCTGGACCAGTTTTGGAGCAAGCCCCATGCTTGGCTCGTCAATCAGCATTATACTGTTATCATTGATCAAGCCCCGGGCGATACACAGCATCTGCTGCTGCCCACCACTCAGGGTAGAAGCAGGTCGTTTCCAAGCTGCTTTTAGGTCCGGAAAGATATCACAGATAAGCTTGCGCCTTTCGCGGATAAAATTTTCATCGCCTCTTTCAGCCAAACGAAGATTTTCCTCCACAGTAAGGGTGCCAAATAAGCGCTTATCTTCCGGCACGTAACCAATTCCCCGCCTGACAATATTGTGGAGTGGAAATCCCTGAATCTCTTCATCTTTAAACCGGATTGTTCCCTTTGAAGGCGGCTTAATGCCCAAAATTGTTTCTAATGTTGTAGTTTTTCCTGCTCCATTACGTCCCAAAATTACCGTTACTTCACCTTCGGGTACATCCATAGATATTCCCTGCAAAATATGGTACTGCCCTATATAGGTATGCACATTTTCCAATTCCAACAAATTATTCATACGGCACCCCCCAGGTACGCTTCTTGAACTTGCTCATTTTCGCTAATCTCTGAGGGAGTTCCCTGAGCAATTACACTGCCATGATGCAACACATAAATGTACTCAGAAATCTCCATCACAATATCCATTTTATGTTCAACCAGGACAAGCGTCTTGCTTTCATCTCTTTGAATACGTTGAATCACTTCCAATATTGAAGGGATTTCCTCTATGGATAATCCAGAAGTGGGTTCATCCAGGAGCAGCAGTTCAGGGTCAAGAGCTAAAACCAATCCCAATTCGAGCTTTCGTTTATCGCCATGAGGCAAAAACTGGGCAATCATACCTTCTTTGCCTTCCAACCCGACCAGCCCGGCTATTTCCCGGGCTTTGGCAATATAATCTGCATAACTTAAGTAATGAATCAATATTTTGAAGCTTGACTTGCCCCGGGACTGCACAGCCAGGCGCAGATTCTCCTCGACGGTTAAATTGTCAAATATATTGGTAATCTGAAAAGAACGGGCCAGGCCCATTTGCGATAACCGGTTGGGTGAGAGCCGACTGATATCCTCTCCTTTAAAATATACACTGCCGCCATCCGGGTGGTGATTACCGGTGATCACATTAAAAAGAGTAGTCTTCCCGGCCCCGTTAGGCCCGATCACCGAAAGCAGCTGCCCCCGGGGCACAGCTACATTGACCTTATTTAAAGCCTGCAACCCCCCGAAATACTTATCCAGCTGTTTTGTCTCTAAAATATAGCTATTATTCATTGGACTAATCCTCCGAATTTATTTTTTCTGCTCAAGCCCTTCCCCGCCTGTTTGGCAACTTAAAGCGGGGAAGGGCTTCCTCTTCCAGGCGACAACTTACCTTTCCGCGTCTTCAGGAACCATCACCGGTGGGGCAGAGTCTTCCGGTGAAATCGTCTCTATTAGCTCAGGCACCGGATAATCTAGCTCTTCATCTTCAACCAGTTCAACAATATACATTTCCTGCAAAGCTTGATGATCTTCTTCCCTAAAGGTCATCTCGCTTTTTGGAGTTTCAAAACTCATCCCCCGCATAGTTTCAATTAAAGCTTCGGTATCGGTTGATTCGGCTTTTTCTATCGCAGTAACAATAGCCGAGGCAGCGGCAAAGCCTCCCGAAGTAAACAGGTCGGGATCTTCCCCATATTCTTCGAGGTGCCTGTCCCAGAACCAGTCATTAACTTCATTGTCGGGAAGCCTGGGGTTATACTTCATCATGCCGGTAAAGCCAACGGCATCATCTCCCATGGCGCGAAGAGAATGCATATCGCCAACCCCGCCGGTGACAAGCATTTCTTCATACAAGCCAAAATCATCAATCTGGTCAAACAACCTGACTGCCCCGTCTCCCGACCAGGAAACAACCAATCCATGGGGCTCTTTTTCCAAGACGGTGGTCAGGTAAGGAGCAAAGTCGACTTCATCATGAGGCGGAAGCACATCTTCTAAAACTTCCGCGCCTGTCTCTTCTATCTGGTGCCTCCAGGCATTAGCACTTTCATAACCCCAGGCATAATCCGGGGCCAGGTTGGCAAATACCAGTTCTGAAGGATCCTTATCCAGATCTTCTGCCAGGTATTCTACGGCATACAATGCACCTGCTGCAGCATCCTGGGAGGTGCTCGATCCGGTCCGGAAGGTATAGCGGTTCCACTCTTCTCCGGTTATGCTATCCCCGGCAGCCGGGTCTACAACAAAGGGGACTTCGTGAGCAGCAGCTTCATCCATTACGGCAAGCGCTACAGCAGTGTTGGGAGAACCCTGCAAAATATCAACTTCTTCTTCCTCAATCAACCTGCGTGCAGCAGTTAACCCCATGGAAGGATCGCTGCCATCATCCTCAAAGATCAACTCGATATCTGCTCCCAGCACTTCCATGGTTCCGTCGGTAACATACTCAAAACCCAGTTCCAATCCCCGGGTCTGCTGTTCACCATAAGAAGCCAGCACCCCGGATTGGTCTGTAAGGACGCCAATCTTAATGGTATCCAGTTCAGGTTCTTCTTCTACCGGTTCCTCGCAACCGGCAACAAACAACAACCCCCCTGTAAAAAACACAACAAGTAACAGGTAAAATAATTTACCACGCATTTGAGTGACCTCCTTTAATAAAAATTGTTGATAAACCGACAAGAAAAATGCCTAACGCCCATGCATTCTCCCACATTAAAGGCAAACCCATTATTTTTAAGGTATTACCCAGGCAACATGATACAACTAGACTAGACCAAGAGTGAAATAGACCAGGAGTATAATGCGCTCAAGGTAAGCCGTAAAAAATGAACAATTTAAATTAAATATGGATTTGTGTTATCAGGTTGTGATTGTTTTAATCAAAGAAGACAATGGTTTACTGATGCAAAACAAACGGAGACTTTCAACAACAGCTTAACTGTACCAAAAGGATTGCTGCTTAACGGTTTTAATGCAAACTGCGTTTGAGAATTTTACCTGCGGGAGATTTGGGCAAACTATCCTTAATAATCACCTCCCGGGGAACTTTATACTTGGCCAGATGCTCGCGGCAGTGTTTAAGCAGCTCTTCTTCCGTCGCTGAAGCGCCTTCCTGGAAAGAAACGTAAGCTCTTCCCACTTCCCCCCATTTAGGATGAGGAACACCAACCACAGCCGCTTCCGCCACTGCCGGATATTGGTAAAGCACATTTTCAATCTCCACCGGAAAAACGTTCTCGCCGCCACTGATAAACATATCTTTCTTCCGGTCCACGATATAGTAAAATCCGTCACCGTCACAGCGGGCCAGGTCCCCGGTATGGAACCAACCATTGCTTAAAGCTTTTTCTGTTGCCTCCCGGTTGTTCCAGTAACCGGAAAAAACATGGGGACCAGACATGATTAATTCTCCCACTTCGCCGGAAGGCACTTCCCGTCCTTGATCATCCACCAGGGAAGCCCTGCCGTGAAAAACGGGTCTGCCCACCGATCCGATTTTTTCTTTTACTTTTCGGTCATCAAGGGCAAAACAATTGGGACCGACTTCGGTTAACCCGTATCCCTGCTTAAATAAAAGCCCTTTTTGCCAGTAACGATGGTAAAGACTTTCCGGACAAGGACTGCCCCCGCTTATACAAAATCGCACCGAAGTAAAATCAGCCTTTTCAAATCGTTCGGTTTCAGTGAGCATTTGGAACATTGTAGGGACTAAAAATATAATCGTTCCTTTCTCACGCTCCAAAACCTCAAGGTAAAACTCAGGCTCGAAAGACTGCATCACTACAACAGTCCCACCCAGGTAAATCAGTGGATTGGTTAGTACATTTAGACCTCCGGTATGAAAGAAAGGCATAGGCATAAGCACAACATCGTCCGGATTAAGCCCCCAGCTTACTACCGTGTTAATGGCATTCCAGGTTACCATGCGATAGGAAAGAATTGCTCCTTTCGGCAAACCGGTAGTGCCACCGGTATAAAGAATCATCCATGGATCTTCTGGTTCCAAATGATCCAATTGGGCTGAACCGGAAACTGCCTGCCCAGGAGGAAATTTATCCAGATGGTTTTCTGCTTCTTCAATTTCCTTTGTTTCTAAAGGCTCAATTGATTCGGTCGCACTTTCGGCAAGTCCTATAAGTTCAGAGCTGTAAAACAGCAGGCTGGGAGAAGCGTTTTTAAGGATACCGGATAGTTCGCCAGGTGAAAGCCTAAAGTTTAAAGGCACCAGCACTGCCCCAACACGAGGAAGAGCATATAAAAGAGTCAGGTAGAAAATGCTGTTATAACCAATTACCGCTACCCGCTCTCCCTTCTTCAAATCATATTGCTGCAAATAACTGATCAGGGAAGAAACCCTGCGTTCCAATTCCCGGTAATTTAGTCTTTCTCCCGAAACAGCATCGACAAGTGCTGTCTTATCGGGGGTAAACTGGCTTCTTTTAACCAGCCAGTCATTTAACATTTAAACTGCCTCCTCCCAGAGCCACCTTCTAAGATTTTAAGAAATTGATTACTTCCCGGTTGAATTGATCCGGTTTTTCCATGAAAAACAGGTGACCGCCATCTTCCAACATAACCAGTTTGGAGTTTTTGATTTTTTGGTGCAGTTTCTCTGAATTCTTAGGCGGGATTACTTTGTCACCGGTTCCGGTAATAATAAGGGTAGGTTTATCAATTGAGCCCAGCCATTCTTCTGAGTTGAAGTTGAGAACCGCATTAAACTGGTGCTGCCAACAATACTGAGGAGTGGGATTTTCCAGGCGCCAGTTGATAATTTGATTAAACTCATCTTTATTATCTTCTAAATATTCCGGGGAAAAAGCGACAGACATAGCCTGTTGCAGGGCTTCTTCGGGGGAAAGCCCCTCGACATCAGTCATTGCTTTAATCGTTTCAGGAGGCGCGGGTATGCTATTTGGTCCTCCATGAGAAGTGCAGCAAAGAATAAGTTTATTGACCAAAGCAGGGTAGTCACTGGCAAACTGCTGGGCAATCATTCCCCCCATGGATACACCAAGCAAATGAGCGCTTTTCAAACCAAGCGACTGCAACAAGCTTGCCGCATCACCGGCCATCATAGGAATACTATAAGGATAATCAGGCTTGTCACTATTGCCTACACCCCTATTATCATAAGTAATCACCATGAAATGCTCTTTTAGTGCGGGAATTTGCTTGAACCACATCCAGGACGCATATCCTAAACCTTCAATCAAAAGCAGAGGTTCACCTGATCCATAAGTTTCGTAAAAAAGGTTTACATCACCACATTTAGTATATGGCAACAAGCACCCTCCCAAAGTCAAAAAAACTAAATCCTGACCCATGTGTCATATCTGCTATATATATGTTAAAATAAAAATCTTTCCACTGTCAAGGCTAATCGAAGTTTTTTTGGGAAATTTAAAAAAGTGCTTGGTGAACCTGGTTTTTTTAAAAACCCCACCTATTTTAATTGCAATTAATAAATAGTTTCTGCTTAAAAATAGTCAGTGCCGGGACTTCCCGGCACTGAACAATCTAAACAATCATCCTGGTATTTGTAAGCTATCCAGGTAAAATCACTCTAAAAATAGTGCCTTCGCCAACTGTACTCTCCACTTCTATACTGCCGCCGTGAAGTTCAACCAAATGCTTGGTGATAGCCAGCCCCAACCCGGAACCCTGAGAACTTCGGCAGCGCGACTTATCCACCTTGTAAAAACGGTCAAAGATGTTTGATAATTCTTCTTCAGGAATACCGCAACCTGTATCTTTAACCTCAAATATAACCCGGGAATTATCCTGCCTTACCTTAAGTAAAACATCCCCGCCGGCAGCAGTGTACTCAATCGCATTTTCTAAAAGGTTAACCAAAACTTCATGGAGACGATGGCGGTCACCCCACAAAGTTGAAAGCGAGGATTCCAAATCTATACTCATGTTCACACCCTTTGCTTCTCCGTGGGGGGCCACACTATCAAAACTCCAGCTGGCCAGATCCCGGACCGATAATTCCTCTGTTTCCAGAGATAATTGTCCGCTCTCCAGGTGAGACAGGGTTAACAAATCATCTACCAACCTGCTCAGGTGAACTGAATTATCAAGGATTACCTTAAAATATTTTTCCTTTTCCTCTTCTTCAATATAACCATCCAACAGTAACTCCGAAAATCCCCGTACTGAAGCAAGAGGCGCTTTTAACTCATGTGAAACATTAGCCACCAGGTTACGGCGCAGCAGATCAAGTCTTTTTTGCTCCTCCAGGTATTTTTCAACCTGCTCCACGGAATAATTAAATGTTTTAATTACACCGCCAATTTCATCATCCGATTGCTCCTCGATCTTACTTTTAAAGTTTCCGGCAGCCATATCGAGAGCGGCACGGTTAATTTTCTGCAAAGGCCGGGTGAGGGTCTTTGAAAGAGAAAAGGCAATAATTGCAGCTACAGCTACTCCGATCCCTCCTGAGTAAAGCATTAACTGGGTGATATGGGCCAGGGTTTGTTCCACCCCCCTCAATGGAACACTCAAAGTAATTGCGCCCATTACTTGTGGCTCCTCGGTTTTCTCTCCTCCTACTTCTTCCTGGTTATCAATAATTGGGGCGGCAACCAAAAGCCTCTGCAGGACAGGTCCGTAAACTTTTTTTGTTAACATGTTCCCCTGGAAAACATGTTCAATCTCCCTTTCTTCTAGTCCTACTCCTTCATCTTGATTTTGGTAAGGTTCATCCTGATCAGCTTCGGGATCGACAGTAAATTGTATAACATGGTTGGAATCAAGCACCCTGATTTTGGCATCAAGAGAATAAGCCAGTGTTTCCGCGGTTTTTTCAACGGCCTCCATATCGTTTTTTCTCAAGTCCTCACCAATCAGGTAAGCAACATCCTGGGCTTGCCCGGTTACTTCCCACTCCCGGGTGGTGATAAAATAATTTTCTATTAGGTAGCTTAAAAAAATACCAATAGCAATCATACTCAGGGCAACAACCACCAGATGAGAAAGCATTAATTTGCCAAAAAGGCTGCGCGGCCTCCTTGGAAATCTAATCATACTCCTTCACCTCAAACTTATAACCGATGCCCCACACTGTTTGGATATAGCTGTAAACCTGATCATGAGATGCAATTTTACTGCGAAGCCTTTTAATATGTTCGTCAACTGTGCGGGTGCTACCGGCCGGATCATCAAAACCCCAGACTGATTTTAACAAATCATCCCGGTTAAAGGGTTTGCCGGCGTGACGCATCATTAAATTCAATAGTTCAAATTCTTTGGGGGTTAAATCGAGGATCTTATCGCCTATCCGTGCTGTATAACTGTGCAAATCAATTTCCAGATAACCGTACTTTAATTTCTCCCTGGTCACATTATAATTATCAAAGCGTCGAAGTAAAGCTTTTACCCGGGCAACCATTTCTCGCGGACTAAATGGTTTGGTAATATAATCATCGGCGCCTAACTCCAGTCCCAGGACACGATCCACTTCTTCACCACGTGCAGTGAGCATTATAACAGGAACACTTTTAACATGGCTGCTCCTGATTTGTCGGCAGATTTCCCAGCCATCTATTTCCGGGAGCATGATATCCAACAATACCACTGCATAATCGTTTTCCAAAACTTTTTCCAATCCGGTTTTTCCGTCCAATGCAGCCTCAACCTGGAAACCCTCTGCTTCTAAGGCAATTCGCACCAGGTCACATACATGTTCATCATCATCTACAACCAGGATCCGTTCGCTCATATTTATTATATCCCTCCCCCTTACTAATTCGCAATATTGAATCAAAATCCTGTATAGACTAATAGATAGAATTTGCGATTTCGCTTTCTCAGTCGACTACCATTATAACAAACTGGTATTATTTAAAAGCACAAAGTTTTTTCATATTCCCACACAAATTGTAGTAATGGTGATGAAGTTTAGTTGGTTGGGAACCACTGTAGCCTTAAGTACAGGAAGGACTATACCGGGGTTGTCTGAAGATACTTTATAAAGTGGTTTTTAGACAACCAGTTCAATCTTTGGATAAGCTTATGTTTGCCGTTTTTTTTATTTTGGCAGATTTGGTTGCCTATTTTCTTGATATTTTTTTTCAACAAATAAAAAATTATTGCGCCTGCTTCCTAGCTGGCAAGGGAAATATCTAACCTGTCCCCAGTTTAACTTAGCTTTTCCCCTTAGCTTAAAACAGGCGCAAAAGTACACTCTATTTCTTTGTTTCTGCAAGAACAAATGAACTCATTCTTCTAACTACTTTGCTCATATGCTTCCAGGTATAGATCCATTATTTCATCCCTGGTTGCCTGACGTGGGTTGTTACCCGGGCTTCCACTGGCAATAGCTTCATCAGCCATTTTAGGTAAAAGTTCCTCGAGTCTTTTTTTATTTACACCTAATTCCTTTAATGAAGGAATTTTAACTTCACGGACAAGCCTTTTTACTGCGTCGACACCTACTTCAGCCGCTTCTAAAGCATTTAGACCCTCTACCGATTCACCCATTGCTGCAGCCACCTGGGCATAGCGGGCAGGATTACCTATCAGGCTAAACTCCATTACCACATCTAAAAGAACAGCATTGGAATCTCCATGAGCTACGTGGAAATTAGCACCGATTGGCCTTGACATTCCGTGAACCAGGGCTACTGAAGAATTGCTGAAAGCTATCCCTCCATAGAGAGCTCCGAGCATTGTCTTCGCCTTTGCCTCCAGGTTATTCCCGTTAGCCCAGGCTTGCCTGAGATTGCCGGAAATTAACTCTACGGCCGAAAGAGCATACAGGTCGCTCATGGGCTGCGCCTTAACTGAAACATAAGCCTCAATTGCATGAGTAAGAGCGTCTATTCCTGTAGCAGCAGTCAACCCCCGAGGCATACTAAGGGTGAGCTGGGGATCAACTATAGCAACATCCGGCATCAGGTGATGACTGCCGATAAGCATTTTTTCATCTTTAACAGGATCAGTAATAATCGTAAACTGCGTGGCTTCACTACCGGTTCCTGTTGTTGTCGGCACACAGACTAAAGGAGCACCAGGATCGGGTAAGTTACCTAACCCCTTGTAATTGTCTATACTTCCGGAGTTATTGACCATTACAGCAATAGCCTTGGCTGCATCGATTGGGCTACCCCCGCCAACGGCAATAATTGAATCACAATTATTATCTTTGAAAATCCCAACTCCTTCATCAATAAACTCTAAGGTTGGTTCACTGGATACCCGATCATACACCGCATGACTAATTCCGTTATCCTTAAGGTTGCCAATAACTTGATCCACTATGCCTACTTTTTGCATAACTTCATCGGTTACCAGTAGAGCTTTTTGTGCCTGTAACCCTTTTAGTTCCGGTCCAACATTTTCAACGGCTCCTGAACCAAAGACTATCCTGGCCGGCACCTGGAAAATCCTCTTATCCATACAAAACTCCTCCTTACCAAAATTTGGTCCCTTTACGAAGTTGTTCGCTATTCTCTGTGAATAGTTCCTTCCCAGGTCCCTACCTTGGTATCCTTGCGGTCTTCTTCAGTAAACCAGCGACTGGTTACACATTTCGCCTCGGTATAAAATGCAACCCCGTCTTTCCCCATAACATGGAGGTCACCATAAAACGAACCCTTATGTCCCGCAAAGGGGAAGTAAGAAACCGGAACCGGGATGCCCACATTTACACCCACCATTCCAGCATGGGTACGGTAGGTAAATTCCCGGGCGTAGTAACCGTTTTGGGTGAATATACACGAACCGTTGGCATATGGGCTACCATTCATTATTTGCAACCCTTCTTCAAAATCTTTTACTCTTTTTACACACAATACCGGTCCAAAGATTTCCTCTTCGCCTACACTCATCCCTGGTTTTACTTTATCCAAAATTGTCGGCCCCATGTAAAAACCATTTTCAAAACCATCAACCTTGACATCCCTTCCATCAAGAACAACTTCCGCCCCTTCCTCAATGCCTTTATCAATCCAGGAAGATACTTTTTCTTTATGTTCGGCCGAAATAACCGGTCCCAAATCTGTATCATCATGATAAGCCGGACCGACTTTTAATTCTTTGGCGGCTTTTACCAGTAGTTCAACCAGCTCATCGGCTATCTCCTCTTCTACACAAACCACCGGCAAAGCCATACAGCGTTGACCGGCACAGCCAAAAGAAGAATTCCTGATTCCCAGTGCCACCCGTTCAACTATAGCATCCTTCAATACTAGGGCATGATTTTTAGCCTCTCCCAAAACCTGGACCCGTTTACCGTGTGCAGCAGCCGTACTGTAGATGTGTTTGCCTACAGAACTGGAACCGACATAAGAAATCCCCTCTACATCAGGATGTTTTAACAAGAGTTCTGCTTCGTTGCGGCTGCAAGTCACCAGGTTAACCACCCCTTCAGGAAGACCTGCCTCAATTAAAAGCTCCAGCAAGCGCATGGCTGTTTGAGGCACCTGGCTGGCTGCTTTAAGCACGAAAGTATTTCCGGTGGTTATGCAAAGCGGAAGCATCCAGCCAAAAGGAATCATTGCCGGAAAATTCATTGGGACTATCCCAGCAAACACCCCAAGAGGTTCTCGGTACATTACAGTGTCATGTCCTGTGGACACATTCATCAAGGAGTCTCCCTGCATTAAAGTGGGAGCGGCACAGGCTACTTCAACCACTTCCATAGCTTTAATCACATCCCCACGCGATTCAGCCATGTTCTTACCATGTTCTTTGGCTACCAACGTGGCCAGCTCATCGAGGTTCTCTTCGATTTTCCTCTTAAATTGAAACATCAGGTCGGCCCTCTTTTGTACCGGAGTGCTTGACCATTCAGGATATGCATTTTTTGCAGCTTCCACTGCTTGATTAACCTCATCAGCAGTGCAACGGGGAGTTTCAGCCATGACCTCTCCCGTACTGCTGTTTGTGATATCCATGTACTGCCCCGAATCGGTGTCCCTCCACTGATTGTTCACACAAAATTTTAGTTTTCTAACTGTCGACATCAAAAAAACTCCTTTCCAAATTTTAATTTAACCAGGCCTTTCTCACCCAGGCTCTTGCAGCGATTTATGAAAATAATATTTATTTTTATCTGCTCAGTAACAATTATTTTATACTGCTCCGCCCTGATGTTCTTCGCCTGGACAAAACCCAAACGTTTACCTTTACCTAAATTATTTACTGCAATATTTATGCCATAATGTTTACCTCTCAAAGCAATGATTTCATAAACCGGGAACATTCACGTTATTGCCTGACTCCAAAATCATTTCACCCCAACCATTTTTTGTTTGGCTTCATTTAACTGCTGCAGGAAGAATAAAAAAAATGTAGGGTTTACCCTACATTTTTGTATATAAAAATATACACCTTACTGTATATAAATATATACAGTATTGCTTCTACTATTCCAAACCATGTTTATATAGTTTTTGATAAAGGGTGGTCCGGTGAATGCCCAACTTCTTTGCTGCCTGGGCTTTATTTCCACCTGAGCGCTCCAGGGCTTGTATAATCGCCTGTTTTTCCACTTCCACCATTACATCATCGAGCTTGCCGTTCAACAGATCTTGCTTTGACCATGATTTAGCTTCAGAATCGCTTTTCTCATGATCAATAGCGTTTATACCCGCTTCAACTATACCAGGCGTTAAAGCCTGAGGACCATCCTGGGGTTGCCCTTCAAATAAATCAAATAAAAACAGCTTAACCTCCCTGGGGCCTATTCTGTAAGTTTCGGTAAGATAAACAAGGCGTTCCACCACATTAATTAATTCTCGCACATTTCCAGGCCAATGGTATTCTTCCAGACATTTCATAGCCTGCTCCTCTACAACTTTCTTTATTTCAAGCTTCTCAAGGGTCTTCTCGATAATTGTTTTTATATCCTCGGGGCGTTCCCGAAGCGGAGGTATTTTAATAGTCGCAGCATTGAGCCGGTAAAGCAGATCCTCCCTAAACTCTTTTCTCCTTATTTTTAAACTCAGATCCTGGTTTGTTGAAGCGATGATGCGCACATCTACACCGCGTGAAGAAGTTCCACCAATTCGCTCAATTTGCTTATTTTGCAAGACTCGCAGCAGTTTTGCCTGCATACTCAAGGGCATATCACCTATTTCATCAAGAAAGAGGGTCCCTCCATCAGCCAGTTCAAACTTGCCCGGCTTACCTTTTTTCCTGGCCCCGGTAAAAGCTCCGTCTTCATAACCGAAAAGTTCTGATTCCAGCAGATCGTGAGGTATAGCAGCACAGTTGATACTAACCAGCGGCCCTCGCTGCCGCAGGCTGGCGTTATGAATAGCCTGGGCAAATATATCCTTGCCCACCCCGGTCTCTCCTAATATCAAAATGCTTAAATCAGTGGTGGCATATTTAGCAGCTATATCTTTTAAATGTTCCATCTGGCTTGATGCTCCGGCAATTTCATCGAAAGTATAAGCAGCTCTCATCTGGACCAGAGAGTGTTCTTTGTATTGAGTAAGTTCATTTTCCAGGGAACGCAGGCGGTCCATCAGTGATTTGAGCTCTGCTTTATTTTGAAAATTAACTTTGCCAATAGCCCCCAGGTTTTCACCGTCACTTGATACAATTGGTATTCTTTGGACTATGGCATCCCGGTTTTTTATTTTTTGAATACAGTCAAGCTCAGATTTTCCACTTTTACAAACGATATGAAGCCTGGTATTATCAATAACTTCAGTCACATATCTGCCAAGCGCTTTTTCTTTGGATATGCCGAGGTAATTTTCATAAGCCTGGTTGAAAAAAACTATATAACCTTCCCGGTCAACAATAACAAGTGGTTCGGGAATTAAATCGAGGACACTTTCGTATATTTCACAACTGGGACAATTGCGATCTCTTAAATATATATTTTTCAGCCCCTCAGTCATACCTTATCCTCCATATTTTTACATGATCCGCCTAGTCTAGTGCACGAAAGTATTCCATATTACATTATTCTCTTTTCCAGGATAATATCCTTTTTGGGCAACAGAAACATACTTTCCCCATGATCGAAGTATTATTCAGAACAGCTGTGAACTTCTAAAATAGAATAAAATTAACCCGGGCGTACTCCCCCCGGGGTTAATTAAATGAGATTTTGTGACTACTTAACTATGCTACATTTTGGGCTAACGCCAACTTCTTAGCGAACTACAGAGGTGATTCAGTGGTAGGCTTTGGTTTTAACAATAGCTTTTACCTGCTATAACCTTGCCCTGTAAGATATGCATCTCCGTCGAACAAGCGTCTGATCCCCCGGTAAAATCTGATCATCTGAACCAGGTTGGAAGGCTGGGCAAGCATGAGCCTGGCATAGTAGCTTACCCCACTTTTCGATAAGTTGCCTAAATTATAGGTTTGCGCCCACAGTCGTGCCAGCTCGCGGTAAAACTCTTTCAAAGGCAACCGGGTGGGGGTAACTGCATGCAAAAAATCAAACAGGCGATATTCGCTGGTGATCAATTTATCCTTCATTTCTTCGTAAAGGACTGTCCCCGGCAATGGAGTTAAAACCGTGTAGGAGGGTATCTTAATATTCCACCGGCGCACATAATCAATCAGGCGCTGAAAATCTGTCCGATCATACTCTGGATCGACTATAAAAGAGGCCATTACCGAGATGCCTTTATCCTGCAGCATCTTCAAAGCTATTTCATTGTTAACTATAGAATTTTTCTTGTTTAACTTATCCAGGCCTTCCTGGTCAATCTGCTCAAAACCAATCAAGGTAGAGCGCAAACCGGCTTCATGCCAGAGATCAACCAGGTGGGGGTTATTGACTAAATCGTCACTGCGAACCTGCATGACATATTCCTTCTTGATCCCTTTTTTAATCAATTCTTCAGCAATTTTTTCCGCTCGGGAAATGTTGGTCAGGAAGTTATCATCGGTAACAAAAATGTATTCTCCCGGGATGTTGGAAATTTCTTCCACTACACGCTCTGCACTTTTCTCTCTGTGTTTGCCCCGGTAATATTTCCACACACTGCAAAACTTACACCGGTATGGACAACCCCTGGTGGTTTCCAGGGCATAAAGTGGCCTGCGAAAACCGTGGTAATACTGTTTACGGTACGGTTTGACCAGGTGCCTGGCCGGTTCTGGGATATCGTCAAGGTTCTTCATATGTTCCCGCAAGGCTGTGTAAAACTGTTCATCTCCGTAATTTAAAGCCAACCCCTTCACTTTTTCCAGGCTTTCTCCTGCTTTGTAAGCTTCAACCATTTCTTTGACCGTACTTTCGGCTTCTCCACAAACTACGGCATCCAGATCAGGGGTATGAAAATCTTCAGGATTAATCGCGGCATGGTGCCCCCCGACAAAAATAAAAGTATTTGGAAGGATCTTTTTTATTTCTCTGGCGATCTGGAGCGAATAATCAACATCCACTGTAAAAGAACAGGAAATACCGCACATTTCCGGTTTAAAAGAAAAAGCATTTTTCATAATCCGCTTTAACGGCATTAAGTCAATTATTTTAACTTCTTCATCTTCAAGCTCACCGGCAATCAGCTCCATACCGAGAGGCTCAATTTGAAACAGATCCCGAAATCCCATCCCTTCATTGCGACGCGGCTGAATAAAAAGGACACGCATTATTCATACCCCCTGAAGAAATGATTGAGCTTACCTGTAACAAAGCAATCAAGCCACGTTTATATTACGCAAGCGCTTGACCCTCTCTTTAATAGGCGGATGAGTACTGAACAATCCGCTTAACCCCTTGGCAGAAAGGGGGTTGACTATAAACATGTGCGAAGCTGCTTCATTAACCTGGATCGGGCGTTTGCGGGCGTGGTTTTCCATCTTTTGCAATGCGCTGGCAAGGCCTTCCGGATCTCCTGATATACCGGCTCCCGTGGCATCGGCATGGTATTCACGTGTCCTGGAAATAGCCATGCGAATAAGCATTGCGCCAATTGGAGCAAGAATCATTGCTGCCAGCTTAATCAACAGCAAGATCGGACCACCTTCCCGGCGACCGCCTCCGAACATCATTCCATACATGCCGAAACGGGCTATAACCATTAAAGCTCCGGCGATCACCGCTGCTACCGTGCTGACCAATATATCGCGGTTGCGGATATGGGCCATTTCGTGCGCAAGAACCCCTTTTAGCTCTTGACGGTTCAGCATGCGTACCAAACCTTGAGTAACCGCAACCACTGATTTGGAGGGATTGCGTCCGGCGGCAAATGCATTTGGTTGATCTGTGGGCATTAAGAATATGCGCGGCATAGGCAAATTACTACTATCAGCCAGCTCTTTCACAATGTCATAAACCTCCGGCGCCTCGCCTTCTTTAAGCGGACGCGAACGAGTCATTGTAATCGCTATCTTATCACTATACCAGTAGGCAAAGAAATTAAGAGCTATTGCCACTACTAAGGCAATAATTATTCCACCATCACCAAGCAGTAACTCACCTGCAACCAGTAAAATAGCAGTAAGTAAGATCATTAAAAACATTGTTTTTATGTGATTTATCATTTTAGCTTACCTCCAGTCTATAATTTATTTTATTGTCCAGCAAAACATAACCAACAGAACATGGTTAACTGGATTATTATTTAAAGCTTATTAATCGGGAATCCATTAATAGTGTAGATTTGCTGCAAGAAATTTGCGCACACAGTATTTTTTATTCTTACTATAATCTTAAAATACACCGATTGAACTGTCAACAAATCTTCTCTGCTCTTTTATGAAGGTATTTAAGGCAGGAAAACACCTTCCCCTTGTTTGAGAAATGACTATCTGTTATTATATAGCTCAGCTTAAGCAGTTTGAATAATTAAACTGACATTAATTGAAGGTCGGGAGGTTTACAGATTTAAAATGGAAGAAGAAAAAAAGAATCAGGGAAACGGTCCTGATAATAACAATCCGGATGTAAAAGTAACAAGCAAAAATATTTACATCGCTATAGCAGCAGCGGTGCTAATCATCGCAGGCTTAGGCATAAGTTTTGTTCTCGGTGTTTTTAACAGCCTTACTGACGTAGCTGAAGAAACGGAGCTTGATGAAACAGTTGAAGAAACGGAGCTTGATGAAACAACTGAAGGAGTCGAAGAAACCGAAAACGGCACAGTAATAGCTACTGTAAATGGCAAAGAAGTAACCAGGGGGGAATTCAATGAAGCCCTGGACCGGGAGATAGCACAGTATGAAATGCATGGTATAGACATGGAAAGTGAAGAAATGCAGGGAATGGAAGATGAAATAAAAGAACAGGTATTTGAAAACTATTTTGTCGTGCCGATCCTTCTTGAACAAAAAGCTGAGCAAGCAAACATAGAAATAAGCGACGAAGAAATCAGCAACCGTTACTCTGAATATGAGACACAATTCGGCGGCGAAGAAGCCCTTGAAGCGCAGATGGAACAACTAGGAATGACCAGAGATGATCTGGAAGAAGAAATAGTCCGTGAGTTATCACTACAGAAATATCTTGATCAATACCTGGAAAATTACCTGGAAGAAAACCCTGATGAAGTAATTGACGAAGAAGAAATCAAACCGGATGAAGAGGAAGTCAAAGAGTTCTACAACCAACTTGTAGATTCCTATGCTGAGCTTGAAGCCATGCTGGAAGAAGAAGATTCGGAAATGCCCCGGGAACAAATAGAAATGCAGCAATCACAGATCGAAGAGCAATTTAGAGATATCCTTGAAGCAGAGGACTTTGAGGAAGCCAGGCCTATCCTGGAAGAAGAAATGCGAGAAGATCAGGTAGCTCAGGAAAGACAGGAAAAAGAGCAACGGATTTTTACAGAACTAATTGAAAAACTCCGTGAAGAAAGCGAGATTGAATTCCTGGAGGATCTGTAAATTAACCAGCTTTAATTAACCTCTCACATCAAGGAACTAAACCGCTTTCTTAAGAATGACAAAAACCTAAATGACTAAGTCAAAGCTTATCTTCCTCAAGCAAAACCTTTTTTAAAACTAATATCCTATTGCAGGAGTTTAAATAAAACCCTGTAATAGGATAATTATTAAGGGGTGTAGTTTTTAAATTGACGTTGAATCCCGGCAAAGGAAAATCAAGGGAAAGTAAAACATTTCTAAACATCGCTTTAGTGACAGCAGTAATCGCCATTTCATTTGCCGCAATATTTATCAGGCTTTCTGAAGCCCCCGCCCTGGTGATCGCTTTTTACCGTCTTTTTTTCACCCTGGCCCTCCTCTTGCCCGGTTTCTTAATTAACCAGTGGAAAGAACTCCGTTATCTAAGCATCTCCGACTTCACGGGTATGTTTTTCAGCGGTATTTTCCTGGCCGCCCATTTTTACCTCTGGATCGCTTCGTTAAATTATAGCCCTGTAGTAGTAGCTGTTATCCTGGTGTCCCTTCACCCCATCCTGGTTGCTGTAGGAGGACGCATCCTCTTGGGAGATAAAATACCACAACTGTTTGTACCCTCAATAATCTTGATATTTGCAGGAACAGCAGCAATAGCTGCTGAGAGCATAACCGGTTTTGCCGAAGGGCAGCCAACAGAATTAAGGGGGGCGTTGATGGCCTTAGGCGGCGCTGCAATGATGGCCGGTTACCTGCTCACCGGACGCTACCTCCGCCAACGCCTGTCCACAACCATATATGCGGGGGGCACTTATGGCGCAGCTGCCCTCATCCTGTTCATCATTGCATTTACCGCACAAATACCCTTGCTTGGGTATCCCGGCAAAGAATACCTGATCTTTGCCGCTTTAGCCATAATTCCTACTTTTCTCGGCCATACAGTTTTTAACTGGGCCTTAAAAAAAGTGCGTGCTTCTCTGGTATCCCTGCTGTACCTGGGTGAACCCCTGGGGGCTACCTTTTTAGCTTTAATTATCCTTAAGGAAGCCCCCACCTCCCTTCAAATAATTGGCGGCGCAGCCATACTGATTGGCCTTTACCTGGTAATAAAACCGGACCCGGAAAAATCGAGGTCCTCATGAATATATGCAGACACCAATTACAAACTTAAGTTTCAAACACTTCTATTTCCGGCTTTTCTGCCAATATCTCACCAATCTTTCCTTTGACAATTTCCTGGTAATGAGGGGTTTTACGATGCTCTTCCAGATCCTCCTTGCTGTTATACTTTTCAACAAAAACGACTTCCTCGGGATCCTCCGGGGAAACATAAGGATCATAACGTAAGCAACCGGATTCCTTTTCCCTGACTTCACGGGCCATCTCCAGGCATAAATTTACCAGTTCTTCGCCTTTTCCCTGATTAGCCTTCAACCTTGCCAATAAAGTAACCATAACTACCTCCAATAATTGTTTTAAATACACTATATAGTTTATCATAAAATGATTTTGCAACTTAAATATGGCTGGACCAGACCAAATCAGTATTTGCAATTTTTCGACCCAATGCTTATAATTATACTGGTAATACAGTAAAAAACCGATATTTTAATCACTTCTGCAAACAGTTTTCTGTTATATCAAACTGTAAACCATGAAGCTTTAATACCCGGAGGGATTTACCCCATGGACCGATACTTGATGAAAGAAGCATTAAATAATGCCCACAACGGGATTATAGTTATCGATAAAGAAACAAAAATCACATACTGTAACGATGCTGCTTGCAAGCTGCTGAGCATTGATAAGGATCAGGCAATTGATAAAAAAATAAAAGAAGTTGTCCCTAATACCGAACTTGATTTAGTCGTTAAAGACGGAATACCCCGACTGCACAGGCAGGTTGAATTGCAAGATCGGGTCATTATTACCAACCGCACTCCCCTAAAACAAAACGGTCATGTAATCGGCGCTGTTGCTGTATTCCAGGATGATACCGAGCTAAGGGAAGCCATCCAGGAATTGACGATTACCAAAGATCTTCTTGATAAATTGGAAACCGGTTTAGAACATCTATCCGAAGGAATCATCATGGTGGATGAAGGTGGCTATATTACAAAAATAACTGACAGTTATTGCGACTTTTTGAAGATCAATAAGGATGAAGTCATTGGTAAGCACGTGTCAAAGGTTATAAAAAACACCAGGATGCATAAAGTCTTAGAAACCGGAAAAGCTGAAATAGGAGATGTCCAAAGAATTCAAGGCAAAGACGTAATTGTTATGCGCATCCCGATTAAAGAAAACAACAAGATAGTCGGTGCAGTGGGACAAGTAATGTTCCAGGATGTATCAGAACTGGCAAAACTTGCTTCAAAATTAAATATAATGGAAAAAAAGCTGGAATATTTTCAACAGGAATATAAAAAATGGCAAAAATCACGCTATAATATAAGCCATATTATCGGCAACAGCGCTGAAATAAAAAAGCTAAAAGCAATGATAAACAAGGTTTCCCAGTACCCCTCCACAGTATTGATCAGGGGAGAAAGTGGCACAGGAAAAGAGTTGATCGCCCATGCCATTCATGATGCCAGCCCCCGAAGTGACAGCCCTTTCGTACGGGTTAATTGCGCCGCTATCCCGAAAGAATTACTGGAAGCAGAATTATTCGGCTATGAAGAAGGTTCTTTCACCGGAGCCAAGAAAAAAGGTAAGCCTGGCAAATTTGAACTGGCAGAAGGAGGAACTATCTTCCTAGATGAAATCGGCGATATGCCCCAGGAAATGCAGGTTAAGCTTTTAAGGGTGCTGCAGGAAAAAGAAGTAGACCGGGTCGGGGGCACTGAAATCCGAAACATTAACACCAGGGTTATAGCTTCCACCAACCGGGATTTAGAAAGAATGCTCGAACAAGGCTATTTTAGATACGACCTTTTTTATCGGCTTAATGTAGTCACTTTATGGCTCCCCCCGTTAAGAGAAATGGGCAATGATATTATAGAAATAGCGTCTTATATCCTTAACCAGTTAAACGAAGAGTTAGGCACTACAATAGATTCCATTTCCCGGGACGTAAAAAATTTATTTATGAATTACAACTGGCCGGGGAATGTAAGAGAATTAAGAAATGTACTGGAACAGGCCGTAAATATGATGGATGGCTCAGTCATCGAATTAAAAGACTTGCCGCTTTACCTTCAGGAATACAGCATTAACCAGGAGTCAGGCAAAAAAAATGAATTAGCCCATTCCCTTTTAGCGAAAGAGTTGGAGGATGCAGAAAAGAAGGTCATCCTTAAAGCTTTAAAAATTTCCGGTAACAACAAACTAGAAGCAGCAAGGCTATTAAATATTCACAGAGCTACCTTATACAGAAAAATGCAAAAATATGGAATTAATGATTAAGTGCCTCAGAAAACTACTCAAGCAAAAAAATGTCTTTCCAGCAGTAGCAATTATGCAACGTGTCGCAAAATTGCACACTACCCTGCTACCTCCCGGTATAACTGATCTGCCAACTCATCCGAAGCCATTCGTGTTGCATTCATGCGTCATGGGCCAATAGTGCTCATCAATTAACTTTTCAATAATTATAACCACTAACTCTTTTTGTGCTCCTCCATTGGCTTGTTTAGTGAAATCTGATTTCCCCTCTGGTCAAGCATCATTAAAAGCGATGATCGCCGAGCATACAATTCCTTATTCTTTCATGTTATTTTTTTACTGACTCGCTATTATTTGTATTTTTTTTGTTCCCATTCCTGTAAAAAGCTAAACTTTATATCTGGCATGACATTTGCTTAATTAATTTAGCGGAACAACACTTTGCCGAAAGGAGGGCTTTGCACTAAGTAACTCTATTTTAGTTTTTCTTTTAAAAACCTAATTTATTAAGGGGGATTTTACCTTGAGTAAGAAGACTTTGCTAATGTTTTTTGCAGTTGTTCTGTTGACAATTTTTTCGGTTTCCATGTTTGTAGGTTGCGAAGTTGAAGATGACGCAGTTGATGAAAATGGCAATGATGCGGTATATGAAGAAGAATATCACTTGGAAATTGCCACAACCTGGCCCAGCGGGATTCTGCTGCACGAGATGGCGGAAATGTGGGCCGAGTACGCAGAAGAGATGAGCGGGGGCAGGTTGACCATTGAAGTCCATCCTTCGGGTGCAATTGTCGGAGCGATGGAAGTGCTGGATGCCACCCAGGCCGGCACTATTGACGGTTACCATGCCTGGTCCGGTTACTGGGAAGGCGACCACCCATCACAAAACTTTTTTGCTTCCATTCCCATGGCATTTGAAACTCATGCCCATATCTTGTGGATGTATGACCGCGGCTTAGACTACCAGAACCAGGTATACCAGGAGGAAATGGGCTATAACGTCAAAGCATTCCTTTGCGGAGCAACCCACCCCGAGATTGGCGCACACTCCAACGTGCCACTGGCGGAACTGGAAGACTGGATTGGTGTTACTCACAGGGTGCCCGGCTGGATGGCCCAAATCCTTGACGACATGGGTGTAGCGGTAGCAGTTATGCCCGGTGGAGACGTTTACCCCGCCCTGGAAACCGGCGAAATTGATTCCGGAGAATTCAGCTCGCCCATCGTTAACCACACCCTGGGCTTCCACGAAGTTACCGATTATTTCACCGGCCCCGGAATCCATCAGCCCACCTGCTTGTTTGAACTGGTACTGAACAAAGATGTCTGGAATGACCTGCCGCCCGACCTCCAGGCAATTATTGAAGCTGCTACCTACAAGGTAACCAATGAAGCCTGGGCAATTGACGTAATTGAAGGTTATAAAGTGCTCCAGGAATGGCAGGATGTACATGGTAACGAACCGGTTTATGTCAGCGATGAAGCCCAGCTTGAATTCCGCGAGCATGCCTGGGAATTCATTGACCAGGAAGTTGCCGGTGATCCTGTTTCTGAAGAAATCTGGAATGATGCAAGGCAGTTTTTCCTGGAATTCATCGAATACGACGAGTTTATGAACCCGCACCGTCAAATTCCCGAACAATTCCAGCTTCCTGACGATGCAAGGCTGCATAGAGAATAATCAAGACTTATAGGACCGGAAGAGCCACCCGGCAGCTGCAAGCAAAGCGGTGGCCGGGGGCTCTTACCTGTTTATTAACTATCATGAGGAAGAGGTGATTTGATGAGCACCCTTCATAATACGATCAGGGTTATAGAAAACATTAATAGATGGTCTATATCACTGGTAAAATGGTTGGTTCCAGTTTTGATTTTAACCCTGGTTTATGAAGTAATTATGAGGTACGGCTTCGGCAGCCCAACCCTTTGGAGTTACGACGTTACCTATATGCTTTGCAGCATATTTTTAGCGATTGGCATGGCTTATACCTTGAAGGAAGGCGGCCATGTCAACATCGATATCATAATAGAAAGATTAAGCATTAAACGGAGAGCTATTTTGCAAGCAGTTTTTTTCGTAATCCTGTTTTTCCCCCTGTGGGGATTAATTACTTATTTCTTTGCCTTCTATGTTGTCGATTCCTGGATAAACCTTTCGGTTGCAAGAGTTGGCACCTGGAGACCCCCTATCTATCCTTTTAACACCTGGATCTGGATAGGCTCACTACTGCTCTTTCTCCAGGGAATCGCTGAATTGCTCAAGTATATCTACATGGCTAAAACGGGAAGAGATGATTATATAGATCCCGGTGAAGAAGAGAAAATCCAGCAAGAGATCGCCGAAAAAGAAAAAATGCTGGAAGATGTGACTGCCGATGCTTAAAAATTTTAGAAACAGATTCAGGCAAGCCCGACACAAGGAGGTTAAGCATATATGCCAGTTGAAACAGTAATTTTATTAATGCTGGTGACCCTGATCTTTTTTATCGTTTTAGGTCACCCGATCGGTTTCGTCCTGGGCGGAGTAGCCACAATTTTTGGATTGGCTTTCCTGGGCACTTCAGCCATCGATATATTCTTCTTAAGATTGATCAGTGTATACCAGGATTACATCCTGATCGCCATACCCCTCTTTGTTTTCATGGGGATCATCATCGAACAATCCGGTATATCGCACCGTCTTTATGAAGCCCTAAGAGTAATCATGGGCCGTATGGGCGGAGGTTTGGCGATTACCGCCGTTTTAACCAGCACAGTTTTTGCCGCTGCAACCGGGGTTGTAGGGGCAGCAATTGTGACCATGGGCATTTTAGCCCTGCCTTCCATGGTTAAATATAAGTACGATTACGGTATTGCAACCGGCTCTATCTGTGCCGGTGGAACTCTAGGTATACTAATCCCACCCAGTATTCTCATCCTGGTTTATGGTCCTACCGCAGGTTTATCGGTAGGCGCCTTGTTTTCAGCTGCTATTGTTCCGGGTTTAATTCTCTCAGCTATCTACATGATCTATATCGGGATAAGATGCAAATTGCGTCCTGCTGATGGGCCTGGGCTGGATCCAGCGGAAGTCAGCCAGTACACATTATCCAACAAGGCAAAACTATTCTTAACTTCGGTTTTACCGGTAGTGGCACTAATCGTCGCAGTTTTAGGTTCAATCATCACCGGAATGGCACACCCAACCGAAGCAGCGGCCGTCGGCGCTTTATTTGCGGTTATCCTGGCTGCTTTTTATAAAAGGTTTAACCTGCATAATTTAAAAGAAGCTGCTTTCCGAACCGTTAAAACCAGCTGTATGATTTACATGGTCCTGATCGGTGCCGGCTTTTTCACCGGAGTTTTCATGCGCCTTGGTGGGGGCCGGGTAGTAACAGAACTGGTTACCGGCCTGCCTTTCCCCGACTGGGGTATCCTTCTGGTAATGTGGGTCGTAATCTTTATTATGGGAATGTTTATTGACTGGATCGGGGTGGTCATGATTGCAGTTCCCTTGTTTACCCCAATTGCCGCTGAACTGGGTTTTCCACCAATTTGGTTCGCCATGATGAATATCGTGCTGATGCAGACTTCTTTCATGACCCCACCATTTGCTTACGCTATATTCTACGTTAAGGGTATCGCCCCACCGGAAATCCAAACCTGGGATATTTACCGCGGAATTGTACCCTTTGTTTCCATAGTGCTTTTTGTCCTGGTATTGCTTGGTATATTCCCGGAAATTATCATGTTCCTGCCCAGGGCATTTGGACTGGTATATTAAAAATATAAAAATAAAGCTAATTCGATTCGTATGAAGGAGGAATAAATAATGAGCGCAACACTAATTACCGGAGGCTCAGGATTCCTGGGCAATTACCTGGCCAAAGAATTGGTGAACCAAGGTGAAAAGGTAGTGATGATGTATTCTTCCAACCCCAACTTGCTACCGTACGTAGAAGAAATTGAAGACAAGGTAGAAAAGGTCAAGGGAGATTTGAGCAGCTGGACCGATATTTTTGACACTATTAAAAAATACAATGTTTCCAAAGTATACCATTCTGGAGCATTTCTCTCCCATAAGGCAGAAGGAGATCCGGTCAAAGCTTTCCAGGTAAATCTTCTTGGTACCTGGTATATCCTGGAAGCAGCCAGGTTATTTGATATAAAGCAGGTTATTTTTGTCAGCACAATTGCTTCTTTCGGTGATCACATCACCGATCCCGTAAGCAATTTTGCCCCTCAACTACCACACACCATGTACGGAGTAACCAAGGTTTCTTCAGAACGTTTGGGGGAATATTACTGGCGTAAATTCAATATTGACTTTCGCGGGGTCAGGTTCCCCTCGGTAATCGGCCCGGGTAGAGGTCCCGGTGGGGTATCTGCTTATTCAACTTTGATTGTTGAAAAACCGGCCCTGGGTGAGGAATACAATGCTTTTGTAGAACCTAGAAACTGTATGCCTCTCCTTTATATAGACGATGCAATCAAAGCCCTAACAATGCTTTCTGAAGTTCCAGAGGAAAAACTAAACTGCCGGATGTATAACATACAAGGATTCTCACCCACTGCCGGAGAAATGGTAGAAGAAATCAAGAAAAATCTACCTGATGCCAAAATCAATTTTAAACCGGAAGAACCAATGGTTAAAATCGTAGATAGCTGGCCCAATGAACTTGATGATTCAGAAGCAAAAAAAGACTGGGGCTGGAAAGCCGATTTTAAGATGGAAGAAGCAATCGAAGACTTTATCACCAAGGTAAGGGAGTTCAACAAGGCTAAAATATAATTATATTTTGGAGGTGTAATAGCAACATGGCCAATCAAAACGTTGACTACCATGTAACCGGCGATCAAAACGTAACCTATAAAAAAGCCGGTAAAAGACGTTTGTTTACCAATCCGGATGCCGACGAAGCAAGAGAATTTTTTCACACAAAATCCAGGCGGATGGTAGACAAGACAACCACAGTCAAGGAAGCAGTGGCAAAGTATATCAAAGATGGTGAATACTTTGCAGCTGGAGGATTCGGTAGTAACCGAATCCCTGCAGCAGTCCTCCACGAAATGGTCAGGCAAAAAAAGAAAAACCTTGGTTTTTCAGGCCATACATCCACTCATGACATGCAGATTTTGATTGCCGGCAATTGTCTCGACCGGTGCGACGCTGCCTACATTGTCGGCCTGGAAGCCAGGGGGTTATCAAAAGTATCCCGTAAAGGTTTTGAATCCGGGCAAATTGAATCAACAGAGTGGAGTAATGCCACCCTGGCATGGAGATATAAAGCTGCAGCCATGGGCCTGTCATTTTTACCAGCCCGCTCAACTCTTGGAACAGATACCATAGAATACAGTGCAGCTATTGAAATGCCCTGTCCTTATACTGGAAAGAAATATGCAGCTGTCCCTGCGTTATATCCCGATGTTGCAGCAATCCATGTTCACCGCAGCGATATTTTCGGGAACTGCCAGATTCAGGGCATAGCAATTTCCGACCTTGACCTGGCCAGGGCCGCTAAAAATCTGATTATTACTACTGAAAAAATCATCCATAATGAAGAGATTCGCCAGGCACCACATAGTACAGTTATTCCTTACTACCTTGTAGACGCAGTTATTGAAGTGCCTTACGGGGCTTATCCTTCCAATATGGCATATGAGTACTTCACTGATGAAGATCACTTGATGGAATGGTTAAAAGCAGAAAAAGACGAAGAAGAATTCAAGAAGTTTTTGGATAAAAACATTTATAACTGTAAAGATCACTGGGATTACCTGGAAGCTAATGGTGGACTGGAACGCCTTAACCAATTGCGAACCCAGGAACTTCTGACTGACCGAAGATAACAATCCTAAACATATATTCTGGCAAAGGAGTGAACATTAATGAGCAGCTATAATGGTATGGAACTGATGATTTGCCTGGCTTCAAGGTACCTGGAAGATGACGGTACCGTAGTCGTAGGCACAGGAGCCCCCTGTGCAGCAGCAATGCTCGCTCAAAAAACAAGGGCTCCCAAACTAATGATTATGTTCGAGGCCGGTGGTGTCGGACCTCAATTACCTTCAATGCCTGTTTCGGTAGGCGATTCGCGAACCTACTACAAAGGCCTGGTCTCGACCAGCATGCCCGAAATAATGGAAACCTGTCAGCGGGGCATGGTTGATTATACTTTCCTGGGCGGAGCTCAAATAGATATGTACGGTAATATTAACTCCACGCATATCGGAGACTACGAAACGCCCAAAGTACGCTTTCCGGGGAGCGGCGGGGCTAACGACCTGGCTTCGCTATGCTGGCGAACAATGATGATCACACCCCAGGACAAAAATCGTTTCACCAACGATATAAATTTCATCACTTCACCCGGCTATCTAACCGGTAAAGGTGCCCGGGAAGAGGCAGGCCTTCCACCGGGATGCGGACCTTACAAAATCATAACCAATTTGGCCATAATGGGCTTCGATGAAGAAACTTGCCGCATGCAGGTAGAATCAATTCACCCCGGAGTAACTCGTGACCAAATCATTGAAAACACGGGCTTTGAACTACTTTGGGCAGACGAAGTTTTAGAAAGCGCTCCACCTTCTGACTTAGAATTGGAAATACTGCGCAACGAAGTCGACCCCCGACGCTACATTATCGGCCGCGGATAATTAAAATAAATAAGCGGGTTTCACATAACCAACAGATTTTCTCATGCAAAAAGGTGTGTGAATGACAATGAATGAAGAAGGTTACAACAGTGAAGAGAAACAAAAGGTGGTCGAAAGCTTTAAATTATGCGCGCCATTGATTAAAAATCTGCTTACTGATGATATAAGCATAGCCATAGTAGAAAAAGACACACGTAAAACCCTTTTTTATCAGCCGGGAGAGACAATCGATCACGGTATCCGGGAGGGCGATCTCTGCCCGGAGGGTTCAATAGTAGTCGAAACAGCACAAAAGGGTGAAACAATCAGCAAAAAAGCAGGAAGTGAAACATTTGGTTTCCCGTACTTTAGCCAGGGAATGCCTTTATATGACAGCACGGGTAATGTAATTGCCGGAATAGCACTAAGCAAATCACTTGAAAAATATCAAAAACTAATGGCAGCAGTAGATGAACTAAAAAAAGCAATTGATACAGTCGGTGAAAATGCCCACAACCTTGCAGCAAATTCTGAAGAACTGCTGGCAATATCTGAAGAACTCAGCGCAGCATCAGAAAGAACAATCAACAAAACCAGCGAAACAGGCGAAGTCTTAAAAATGATTGAAAAAGTAACCGGGCAAACCAAACTCCTCGGCCTCAACGCTTCAATAGAGGCAGCAAGACTGGGGGAACAGGGTAGAGGATTTAATGTAGTAGCAAACGAAATACAAAAGCTAGCACAAAATAGCGTCGACTCGTTAAAACAAATTGAAGAAATACTGGGAGAATTACCGGAAACCACCAAAATCATGAACCAGAGTATCGAGAATGTTAGAGAAGTGGGTAGTAAACATGCAGAAGATGCAACAGAAGTTGATGCTATGATTCAAAAACTGACTAAAATGTCTGAAACACTCACTTCTTTGGCCGAGGAACTGTAATCCAATAAAAGCCTGTACCAAGATAGATTATTTATTATTCGGTACAGGCTTTTAATATGCTTGTTACTATTCAGCCGTGCTGCATTTTTCCTGGTATTCATAAATCCCCAATTTTACATTGCCTATCTATAAGCAACACATTAAAGTTGTTTATCTACTCCAGGGCCACGGACAAAATTTCTTTTACTTCTTCGAGGCACAAAACCTTTGGATTGTTACCCATCAACCTGGTCACATTCATTGAGGCATCTGCCAAAGCAGGAATATCACTTTCTTGAACCCCGAAGCGGCTGAGTTTTTGTGGAATACCAATATCCTGGGAAAGCTCAGAAACCGCCTTGCAGGAAAGTTCAGCCTGGTCTCGCAAGCTTTTGCCCTCTGTAACTTCTCCCATAGCCTTCGCAATATCAGCAAACTTATGTAAATCACTGATCAGGTTACATTTCATAACATAAGGCAGCAATAATGCGTTTGTAACGCCATGGGCCATGCCAAACTTTCCACCCAAGGGATAAGCTATAGCATGGACTGCACCAACCCCGGCATTAGCCAGGGAAATTCCGGCAAAAACGCTTCCCATGGCCATGTTTTCTCTCGAGCCAAGATCCTTGCCATAAGTTACCGCTCTTCTTAAGTTAGCGCTAATCAACTCGATGGCTTTAAGGGCATATATATCAGTTTGGGGTGATGCTTTGGGTGCTGTATAGGATTCTATAGCATGGGTTAATGCATCCATACCGGTGGCAGCAGTAATTGCCGGTGGCAAAGTGAGAGTCAACTGCGAATCCACTATCGCTATTTCAGGCAGTAAATACCTGCTCACCACTCCTTTTTTCAACTGTGCTTTCTTGTCGGTTATAATTGCATTTTTAGTAACCTCCGATCCGGTACCGGAAGTCGTCGGGATCAGGGCTTTGGGAACTCCACTTTTAGCAATCATTTCAATCCCGGCATAATCAAGAATGCTACCTTCATTCATAGCCAGTACAGATACAGCTTTTGCTACGTCAAGAGGACTGCCCCCTCCCAAGCCCACTATAAAATCACAATCATTCTCTTTGAATTTTTCCAGGCATAAATTAACGTTCTCCACACTTGGCTCCGCTTCTGTCTCAAAAAATTCCACAACTTCCGAGTTGGCTTTCCTGATTTGTTCTCTTACCGGCTCAACCAAGCCAGCAGACGAAACGCCGTGATCGGAAACCAAAAATACCTTTTTGGGATTGAAACGCTTTAATTCGCTGGACAGATTTTCCAAAGCTCCATTTCCAAAATAACAAACCCCCGGTAAAGTAAAAGGATTAACCATAGTTTAACTCCTCCCATCTTTTATTTTATCCAGCTCAAGCCCAGTTCCGCCATCTTACCTTTAGAAGGGTCTCCTTGAGAATCATACCCGGCCACCTGGTAATAAAGATCCATAGCCTGCCGGAAGGACTCTGGATTAATCTTTCCACTACCTGATAAAGGTCCGGAAGCGATATCCTCATATAAGCGCTGCGGTAAAAAATCGTCTTTACTGGTAAAACCTTCCCGGGCGTTGAAAGCCCGCATCATTACAGAAACCCGTTCTCCAGCTTTCATTAACTCCCATAAACTTGTATCCCATCCGGTAACACCTTTCACCAAATCAACCAATTTATCAAGGGGGATCATACTGCGCGTAATATAACCAAACACGCACACTCCCAGGCAATCATACATCATGGTTAAAAGGTGGGTATAATAAAATAACCTGACCTTCTCTTCTGTGAGGTCTGTGGCAGGAACAGGTTCAATGATTCCAAGAGGCTCGATGGTTTTTAGGGTTTGTGAATCTTTTTCCTTGTACATGTTATCATGCTGGGCCACCCAGTGATCAGCCCCGTGGGCGGAAAGAGCATATTGAAATCCTACCCCCGTTTTCACCCGGGGGTCATGAGCCGGCATTTCCTGCCCCTTAACCTGTAGCAAAGACTCATTTGCTTCTTCACTTATTTCTTTAGCCATAGCCCTGGAACCAAGAGCAAGCTTTGCCCCAAAATCTTTTTTAAAAGCAGTTTTTTCTATCATCGGCAAAAGAACCTCTTTATTACCAAAGCTTAAATTGTAACCACCGGTATCTTCTTCGGTAATCAGCCCTTTTTCAAAACATTCCATAGCAAAAGAAAGAGTCATTCCAAAAGAGATAGTATCAATGGTGTAGCGGTTACAAAGCTCGTTGGCTTTGGCAATTATTTCTAAATCACCAATCCCCAGGTTTGAACCCAGGCAGGCGAGGGTTTCATATTCCGGCCCCCCAAGCTTCGGGTCAATGTTTAAATCATTTTTTTCCAGTTCAACCACCCGTTTGCATCTTACAGGACAAGAAAAACAGCTCTTGCGGTTAATCAGCATCCTTTCCAGGCTTTCTGCCCCGATATCTTCTGCATTTTCAAAAACATTATCCTGCCAGTTCCTGGTCGGCAACGCTCCACCGGCATTCTGAACTGTAACCCCACCAGGCGTACCGTTTTTATATAAAGCATAAGCCAGGGGATGTTCTTTTAAATTGGCATTTACCCAGCGGGTTAAATCTTTTGCCACCTGCCGATTATAACATTCCACCTTTTCGCTTCCTCCGGCAACAATAGCTTTCAGTTTCTTTGAGCCCATAACCGCCCCCAGACCATTTCTTCCGTTAAAATGGGCTAACTCATTAGTTATGTTGCCGTAGGCGACCTGGTTCTCCGCTCCGGGGCCTATTTGGGCTACCTTAACCCCTTTCCCTTCTCTTTCTTTTAGGTATTCCTGGCTGTACAGGATATCTTTGCCCCAAATCTCCGAAGCATCTTTAAAAAAGCACTCACCGTCTTTAATCAACAGGTAAACCGGTTTTTCCGAGCTTCCCTTGATTATGACAGCATCAAATCCGGCTTTTTTCAACTCAGGCCCCCAAAAACCACCCGCTTCAGATTTTCCAATAGCCCCGGTTAACGGAGACTTTGCGGTCACAGTATACCGAGGCACTGCAGGTGCGGGAGTACCGGCCAACAAGCCGGCAGAGAATATGAGTGCATTTTCAGGTCCTAAAGGATCACATTTAGGGGGGATTTCCTGGAGAGCATAATAATTGCTAATACCAGCTCCCCCCATGTATTTGCGGTAAAAATTTTTATCCAGCTGTTCAACTTCATAAGCACCTCTATTGAGATCAACATGCAAAACTTTTCCCTTGAAACCATAAGGCATAATAGCCATCCTTTCCAATTTATTCTAATTTTTCTTGGTCTCCGATTAAATCAACATCTAATATATTTAAAAAACATGAACCCCTCCCGGATCCAAAATAATAACCTTGCTTTCCGATTTCTGTTCAGTCTCATGCTTAAATTTTTGAGGATCAGCTTTGAGCAACTCATGAGTGTTATAATGATATGGAATAACCTCTCTGGCCTTCAGGTAAGTTGCAGCAATCACAGCATCATCAATACCCATTGTATAATTATCGCCAATTGGAATTAGTGCCAAATCAAGAGGATCAAGCTCACCAATTAATTTCATGTCACTAAAAAGAGCAGTATCCCCAGCAAAAAATATTTTGTTCCCGTAATAATCGACTACAAAGCCACAAGCATGGCCGCCGGGAATCCCGGAACCATGAAAAGCTAAGGTTAACTTAACTGAACCGAAAGGATAAGTGTGCCTACCACCCAAATGTTGGGCATGGGCATTTAAACCCTTCTCCTGCGCCTGCCTGGCAATTTCTGCAGTGGAAATTATAAGAGACTGATTATTGTGTGCTATTTCATGTGTATCGCCCAGATGATCATGATGAGCATGAGATACCAAGATATAATCAGCCTTTATTTCATCCACATTCACCGAAGATACCGGATTATCCTTGATGTAAGGATCAAACAGCAAAGTTTCCCTGTCTTTCTCCTCAAGGAGAAAGCTGGCATGTCCCAAAAAAGTCAATTCAGGCATTATATTTACCTCCCATCTCATTCAATCAAATACCCCTACCTGCTCCCTAGCCACCGGCAAAAAGGGGATACAATTCGACCACACTACCATCAACCAATTCAAAATCCCTGTTTTTCACCAAAACACCGTCAACAATAACCACCCCTACCTGGCCATGGTCCATTTCCAGGGTTGATAGCAAATCGGTAACAGTCATATTTTTCCTGTGTTCTACATCTAAGACCTCTTGCTTTCCAGGAGCAAATTCTTTAAGGATATTCTTAAAAATTACCCGGACCATAAATATGATCTCCTCACTTTTCCTCTTCGATTCCGGCAATTATTCTGGCCAGCTTCATCTTCTCTTCCAGGTTTCCCTGGCGCTGGATCATGATCCTCTGTGCCTGGGGAGATCCGGCACCGTGCATGGATTCAGCACGGTAACTTACCGCACCGGTGCCCATGGTCATATTTTCCAGCAAGCGTAAGATTCGCAAGCGGTGCTCTGTAGACACCCCTTCAACCCCCTGGTAATATTTTTCCAGGTAAGACCCTATATCGGGGTGCCTGAAATCCTGTTCAGAAGGCATTGTCACCATCAATCCCCCGGCGATATCTTCAGCCAGGCGAACAATTTCATACGGAAAGCGGGTTACGTTCTGTTTGCAGACATTAGCTAAAAGTAAATCAATAATATAGGTGCCTGAAGCTGTAGGGCATCCTTCACTGGAACAGGCAATTCCACAAGCATACAAGGTTTCGTTTAAGTGAATCATTTCAATAATCTTGTCCCTGATGTGGGAGGCCTTGGCTACCCCATTATGGACCGCCGCCTGGGCTGCCGCCCCTATCAACACATCACCCACTCCTGCCTTACAACCTCCGTAACTCTGCCGGTGATACCCGGCAAAACGTTCAACCAGCATCCCGGAATAACTGTATTCACCACACATAAATACTCTTTCCCAGGGAACAAACACATCATCAAAAACCATCAGGCATTCGTGGGCACCATAGCGGCAGTTACCAAGATCCATTGTCCCTTCTTCAAGTTTGCGGGTATCGCTGGACTGCCTGCCAAAGATGTAGGTAATTCCCTTACTGTCACTGGGCAAAGCAAAGGAAACAGCATAATCTGCATCCTTCTCACTCATCGCCAATGTAGGCATAACCAGGATCTGATGTGAACACAAGGCCCCGGTTTGGTGGGCCTTGGCGCCTCTTACCACTATGCCATCGCTGCGTTTTTCTACCACATGAAGGTACAAGTCAGGATCTTTTTGTTCAAAGGGACGCAGGGAGCGATCTCCCTTGGGATCGGTCATTGCTCCATCCACAACCAAATTTTCCTCCTGGACCATCTGCAAAAATTTGCGGAACCTGCCATGATATTCGGTGCCCAAATCCTGATCCATTTCGCAGGTAACACTGTCCACGGCATTAAAAGCATCAAACCCAACACAACGCTGAAAGCAAACTGCAGTTTTCTGCCCCATCAACCGCTGCATTTTAATCTTCTTAACCAGGTCTTCCGTGCTTTGATGTAAATGTGTGAAACGGTTAATCTTATTGCCGGTTAAACTAGAAGTCGCGATCATTAGATTTTCACACCCGGGATCATTCGCCAATTCGTAGCTTTTTGCTACTGCATTTACTGATGGACGGATAACCGGGTGATCAACAACATCATCTACTTTCTTACCAAATAGATACACTTTAGGATTCATCCGGCGTAGCGAATCAAGGTATTGTTCGGAACTAAGCAAATTCATTTCACCTCCAGTGTTTTTTTCCGTTCCTGCCAGTCAGGCATTACAGAAGATAAAAAGTTGTAAAACCGGGAGTCATGCTTTCGGTATAAAAAATGGGCCAACTCATGCAACACTACATAATCAATACATTTTTTTGGCATTTTGATTAGTTCAGTGTTTAACGTTATTTTCCCCTTGTTCCTGGAGCAAGAACCCCATCTGGTCTTCATGGTTCTGACCGTAAGTGAAGGCCTGGCAATACCAAAATCTATAACCAGGGCATGAATTCTTTCTAAAGAATCGGCGAATACCGGTTTTGCCTCCTCCTTTAACCAGCTATAAAAAAGCTGTTCTTTCATGGAAGGGTCTTCCCAGTTGTTTATATATAGCTGAATTTCATCTTTGTTCAAGCAAACCATGTCCTTTTTTTTTGCATTAATTATTCTTAGCGGGTACGGCCTCCCTAAAAAGTAGACTATATCCCCGGTTTCATACTTTATTCTTTGCACAGAAGCTTGTTTTTGTTTGAAATGATTGATTTGCTTTAAGATCCAGGGCGCTTTGTTCCAAACCAGCTTTTCAATGTAGTCATAGGGAACCCTGGAATGAGCGGAAACATTTACAGTTCCATCGGGACGCACTTTGAGGTTAATATTTTTTACCTTTTTTCTCTGGAGAGTAAAAACAATTTCTTGTCCAGCATAAGTAATCTTATGTTCCATTATAACTGCCACCTGAATCACTAGAAATGTTAAATTATATTTTGCTATATATGGAAAACCCAGCTTTACCAATGCTTTGCCGGGTTCACTTTCTTTCATTATACCTTAAAAACATTTCATTTTAATTACGATCAGAACTGAACCGGCTATAAATTATTCCCTGGTTTTCAATACTTGAACCAGGTCCAGTTTTCTAACTTTTCTCAAAGCGAACCGTTGGGCAATCCATATGGAAACAGCAGTAATTGCCGCTCCCATAAGTAAAGCCTGGGTAGATAAATCTGCCGGAACGGTATATAGATCGGTGCTTAACTCCCGGGAAAAGGCTTCCATCATCATTCGGGCAAGCGGTATACCGGCCAGCACAGCAAAAAAACTGATAACCCACTGCTCAAAAGTGATTACTGAAAACACTTCCCCCGAAGTCATGCCCAGCACTTTCATGGAAGCTAATTCACGACTACGTTCTGAAAGAATAATAAAACTGGAACTGTATATAATGGCAAAAGCGGTGATCACACCAACCAGCACAAATAGATAGATTGCACTGCCAAATGTTTCCATTAGTTTCCTGGCTTCCCGGATCTTTTCTTCGGTCCCATCTACACCGGCTACCAGATCACTTTCTAAGTAGCGCTCCCTAAGTTCAGCAATATTATAATCTATCGCTGCATTGTCATTCGATTTGCTTGCTTGACCCAGATTATCACCTCCCTGGTCAACATTAACCATGACTGCAGTAGCAAACTCGCCCTGGTTTAATATATCTTCCAGGGCTGATAACTCCATGTAAGCGTTCATGCCAAGGTATTGGGGCACAACCCGAGAAACTTCCACAGTAAGATAATCTTCATTGTCACGCAAATAAAGACTCTCCAGTTCCAAAAGGGAGCCCGGAACAACATCCAGCTTATCAGCTAGACGTTCGGATAATATGATCCCCTGCTCAGGAAGCTCGACCCGGTTACCGGCAGCATCCCTGATAATATACATATAGCTGCCCTGGGATATGCCAAGAAGCATTACATTTTCTTCGCGCCAGGCATGAGAGAGCTTAACCGGTACTTCAGCAAGCGATTCAGCCTGTATCACTTCTGCATGATCGAGCAGTTCTCCTTCCACTTTTTTCCGGGAAAGCGGTTCAGCAAGATTCACCCTGGCATGATATACTTCCACTTCTTCAAACCGGTGAAATACAAGTTTATCCACCAAATCATTGAGCGACCAGGTCACCACCACCACGGCACAGCTTAAGGTCATGCCTAAGAAAAGAAAGGCGGTTCTGCTGCGATTACGGGCCAAATTCCGGACCGCCATTTTCCCCTGGATAGTTAGCATTTCAGCAAACAACCAGATTTTTTCCAAAATAGTTTTTCTGCCGGAAACCGGCGCCGGAGGCCTCATCGCTTCGGCCGGTTTTAAACGCAAAGCATACTTGCATCCCTGGTAACCGGCGACCAAAAATATGCCCAGCGAAATAAACACTCCTAAAACCAGGTAATAAAGGGAAAACCCTTCGTACATTTCCGGAACATGGAAAAACTCCAGGAGCAACCAAGTGAGCGGATTAGCCAGGTAGATACCGATCAGGCCTCCCAGCAGCCCCCCGGTAAACCCTACCGTCAACGCATAAGCAAGGTAATGTATCATAATCTCTTTTTTGCTGTAACCAAAAGCTTTTAAAATACCGATCTGACCGCGCTGCTGTTCCACCAGGCGCTTAAGCATAATATAAAGGATTAAGGCAGCAATGGATAAAAACATCAACGGTAGCGCTGAAGACATTCTCTGCAGTTGTGCAACCTCTTCGCTTAAAATCAGGTGGCTGACCTGGTCTTCTCTTGGATATAGGTTGATTAAACCGTACGGTTCCAGTTCCGGCTTCAGGTGATCCTTAACCTCTTCAAACTCTGCACCCTCTTCCAGGGTAAAAGCCAGATCGTTCACCCGGCCCTGGAGGTCAGGGAAAAGATTCCACATTGTATCCCTGGAAACAAAAGCAATACCGTACTGTTCAGGGTTGGGGTAAATTTCTGCCTCAGTGCGCAGGGGGTAGGTGAATTCAGGGCTCATGGCATGACCTTCCACAGTTAACTCCCTGGCCCGTTCTCCAGCAATTACTTCTAGCTGGTAACCGATTTCCAGCCCATGGACATTGTAAAACTGGTTATCGATCCAAACTTCAGATTCCCCTTTCTTAAGTTCACGCCCCTCCAAAAGGCGAGCATCATTTAACCTTTCGGGATCATCTAATTCAAGGGAAACCAGTTCCAGGTATATTCCCAGATCGCCCTCAGGCCGGAGCACCCTAACTTCCCGCGTCACCCTACCGCTGACTTGATCCAAACCCTCAATATCAGCAAGAGCTTCAACATCTCGGTAAGGCATTGCTGTCAGTTCGGCAAACCCATCAGCAAAATTTTCTTCCCGGTAAAAATCCTGCTGGGAAAGACTCAAGTTATCACTGGCGATAGAAAAGGAGGTGAAAACCATTAAACCGAGAACAACCAGCAGCAGGCAGGCCAGATAAGAACCTCTATTACTCCAAATATCTCGGAACATTTTTTTCCAGAGCATCACCAGCTCACCTTCTCTGGCGGCAGCGGCTCGGTGTTTTCCTTGATCCCTTCAACCAGGCCGTCTTTTAAATAAATTACCCGGTCGGCCATATAACTGATATTGGTGTTGTGGGTAATAACAACGACAGCCTTATTGTACTGGCTGCAAAAGTCACGCAGCAGTTTCAGGATTTGCTTGCCGGTTGGCAAGTCAAGCGAACCGGTGGGTTCATCACACAAAAGCAGGCGGGGATTTTTTGCCAGGGCCCTGGCTATGGCCACCCGTTGCTGTTCTCCTCCGGATAATTGGGAAGGAAAATGTTCTTTCCGGTCGCTCAGTCCCACTTGATCTAAGAGAGTATCTATATCTAAAGGATTTGCTGCGATTTGCACTGATAGATGGACATTTTCATAAGCAGTCAAGTTAGGCATCAGGTTGTAAAACTGGAATATAAATCCTACCTCATTGCGCCGGTATACAGTGAGGCCTGCCTCCCCGGCATTGTGTAAGGGGGTTTCCTGGAAGTACAGTTCGCCTGCACTGGCCTGGTCCATGCCCCCAACAATATTAACGAGAGTACTTTTACCCGAACCGCTATGGCCTAAAACCACCACCAGTTCACCATCGTAAAGGGTAAAGTCCACACCTCTCAGGGCATGCACGGTTACCTCGCCCATACGGTAATGCTTTTTGATATTGTGGGCTACGATTAGCGCCATTTTATTCTCCCTTTCATAAATCAACGGATGCCTTCGGAAGACTTTATAAGGACACCTTCTTTAGCCAGGCGAAAATCGTTTTTAGCACGCTCATAGTCTAAAGCTGCCTCATAATGATCCTGGTGAACTTCCATCAGTTTTAAGCTCATTTCCATCAACGCCACCCCATCGACCAGGCCAGCTTCATGACGTGCCTCCATGCGCTCCAGGTTGCGTCTGGCCAAGTCCAGGGACCTATCTGCCAACCGGTAAGCCTCCTCTGCCAACTTGACCGAGCGGAACTCTTTTTCCACCTGGCTGCGTGCTTTCTGCCTGGCTTGTTCAAGCGCCAGTTGTTCTTTTTCCCCTTTATCACTCAGTTCATACTGCCGTTCATGCATTTTCACATTTAGCCCCTCATTAACTGCCTGATCAATAGCATCCCTCAGGTTTAATGCTTCTTTATCAGGCTCCGGAGGAGCAATAAGTTCCAGCTGCGTATTCAACTCATAACCAGTTAATAGTTTAATTTCATTTAAAAGGTCTTTCCGTTGTTCCTTAACTGAATTCAGGAGCAACTGGCCCTGTTCAACTTGAATAACAGCCCTTTCTATCTCTTGCCAGGTTACCATGCCCTGTTTTCGTTTTTCCTTTTTAAGGTAGAATAGTTCCCTTAAAAGCTCGAGATTTTCCCTTAAGACAGCTTCTTCACCTTTTAGAGTAAAGTAGAGGTAAAATAATTCTTCAGCCTGCCTGGTAAGGATTTCTGCCGTCATTTTCTTTTCATAATTAAGCCGGGAGACCCCCCGGCGCAGTTCTTTTTCTTCTTGCTCAAATGAATCCAATAAATCATCAAGCAATCCGCTAAACTCAAACTCGCTAATTTCTGCAAGCTGAGTTTCCATCTCCTCTAACAAGCCTTCCATGTCCTCCAGGGCTTCTTCCGCTTCCTCTTTTTCCAGGGATAGGATCCGGTAATCGGTATTATGCTCAGTGATCCTGTCTCGCAGGTCACCGAAGCCGAGAGTTGTTTTGCTACTAGTTCCACCAGCAGTACCGAGACTGTAGGTAACCACTCCTAGCAATACCACCGCTACCAGGCAAAAATGCAGGTAATAGCGTGATATTATAACCATCGCCAAGACACCTCTTTATCTTTATTACTAAACTCGCCTGCTAATCTGTTTCGTAATACACCCTTTGACCGTCGCTGACGTCCTCATGCCCGGGATCTAAAATTACCAGGTTCCCTTCCCGGATACCCTCGATAACTTCGGCTTCCCGTCTTGTTTCTGCGCCAATGTTTACCTTCTGCACTCGGGCTCGATCATTTCTTACCACCATCAGAGCATCTTCACCATCATGAGTAAACAGGGCTCGCCTGGGCACCAGCAAAACTTCTTCTGCAATACTGGCAATAAACTTCACATCTACTTTATAACCGGGGGCAAGGAGAACTTCCTCAGGTAGTTCCGGTTTGATAGTTATCGTTACCCTTTCTTCCTCGAGCCCCAGTGGAGATATATCTTCTTCTGCATACGCAGCTATTTCTTTAACCTCTCCCGAGAAAGCCAGGTCCTCTTCCCTTCTATCAAAGATCATTTCTACTGCTTTGCCAACATAGACTTCTTCAACATCACGAGTAAGCACCCGGGCTTCGACGAGCATTTGATGCTTCAAACTATCTTTTTTCAACAACCGCATCAGCGGTGCCTGGGGTCCCGCGATCCCTTTCTCTTCGGCATTTAAATCTGCCACAATCCCAGAAATCGGAGCATTGATGCGGTGGTTATCAATTTTATATTCAAGAGCGCTAAGCTTTGCATTTATAGAACTGCGTTGCGCTTTTAATTTTTCCAGGCCTGAAAGAGCTTCTTTTTTCAGTTGTTCCGCCTCTTCCAGTTCAATCCTGGTTGCATAATCCTTTTCATAGAGGGAATCTATTCTTTTATAATTCTCATCCGCCGTCTCAAAGGTTTCCCGGGTCATCTCAATCTCTTTATTAACAACATTCAGCTGCGATTGTAGTTCGGACAACTTATACTTCAATTCTTCGGTATCTAAAACAACCAGCAGATCATTTTCTTCTACTTCATCGCCTTCTTCCACGTTAACTCTGTCGATGTGAGCCTGGTAGAGAGAATAAATCATCCGCTCACCTTCCGAGATAAGCACTCCATCGTCGATGAAGCTATCAACCAGATCACCCCGTTCTACCCGGTGAACATCCACCTGCACACCTTCTAAATATTGAAAGGTTAAAATCCCCGCCACTAAAATAAAAACCATTGCAGTCAAGATGATTTTCCATTTCCGTTTCATAATTTATCCTCCACCGGCTCTTCTAAGTTACGGTAGCTGTTTTATCTGTCTATATTTTCTATATTCAATCTCTAGTTCCTCTATCTCGCAGCAACTAATTACAATATTTAACCAGCTGCCTGCAAAAATGCTAAAAAATACCTCTAATGGTAAATATTTAATAAATTGTCTGCTAGTGCCTTGTTGCACTTTGGTTTGGTGCCAACTCCTCGCAAAAAATGACGGCAGCTCAGCTGAAATAAATGGATGTGATCTTGTTAGTGGGTTAGTTCTTTTTAAGAACGAAAGTAAAAGTTTCTGCAGCCTGCTCGCGGGAAATGAAACAAAAAAATATCAGCCATAGCCGCCAGAGCAGGTGCAGGGGAAAGAAAAACCGTAAGTAGATGCTGTTGTAGTAATATTTTTCTTCGACAATAGAAAAATTATAGAAAGCCGCTAACTTTTTAAGTTCCCCGGGGGTACACTTGTTATAATAAGCGGGAAATCCGAGTTTCTTTTTCATCTGAGGGTAAAAAAGTGCCAGGGCTTTATTTTTTAAACCCTGGGGTAAAAGCAGGTTAAGCCTTGCATAGAAGGCATTTTTATTGGGCAGAAAAAGTAAAGCCAGGCCGCCGGGTTTCAGGGTAGTTGAAATTGCACAGATAGCAGCATCAACATTCTTAATGTGCTCAAGCAACGATTGACATATAACCAGATCCGCGCTCTCCTCACCTTTAAAAAAAGTTATATCGGAGCATATTTGTTGATCATATATCCCTTCCGGCGCTTTAGCTAACTCATCTTTGCTAATATCAAGACCAATAACAGTAAGGTCCAGGCGCTTTTTTGTTTCTTTATTAAGGTAAGGGCGCTTTCCTCCTCCAACATCATAAACCACCTGTTTTCTCTGCAGGTAGCGGGGAACTACTTTATCCTGGAAATCCTTTTGACCGTCCACCCTAAATTTCCCGGGTAATAATCGATCAAAATTGCGACTGAGCCACTGCTGGCTTTGGATAAAATATTTTAACAGCTGCATCACTCCACCCACATTTATGGCTCTTCTACGATTTGCACTAACACCGCCTCGGACTGCGCCGGGTAACTTTCCATCATGCATTCCGATTTGATCCAAAATAACTGGCCGACTTAATAGAAGTAAATATCAAGCAGAATTGGCTGATCGTTTGCAGGCCAGGTAATAAGCGCCGTAATGGCCGGTTTGCTCAGAAACGGCCCTAAAAACAACCTTTTTAAACCTTTCCCTTAAATTTTCAGCAAAATTTTCATCCTCATTTGCACACCAAAAGCAAGCAACGCCACCCGGGGCAAGGCATTGATCGATAAGTCTCAATCCTTCTTGTTTATATAAGTATGCATTTTCGGGAAGGCTCAGCCAGGCACTGCCATTATCGGTATCTACCATAACAACCTGGTATTGATTCCTGCCAGGGGCTCGCGCTGCAGCCTGAGCCTCTTTTTTTAGCAGATCCTTAAAATCACCGCTGAATAAACCTACCCTGGGGTCGGACAAGGCATCATCATTAATACCGGTCAAGATTTCCCGGTTCCACCTGACCACTACCGGTTCAATTTCCGCGACTGAAACATAAGCAACCTGCTTGTATTTTAATGCCTCACTTAAACTGTACCCCACACCTAATCCACCCATGAGCACCTTTGCCGTTTTGTTCTCACCGGTAATAACCAGCTCCAGTGCTTCCCTAACAGCTGCTTTTTCTGAAGCCCCGTTATAGGTGGCCATCAAAAAAACACCGTTGTAAATAATTTCATATTCATTGCCACGGCGTTGCAGCTGAAGTTCACCGGCAACTCCCTGGCACCTTTCAATTACTTCGGGGCTCTGATAATTAAACCAGGACAATTATCTTAGCAACTCCTCGCTTTATCACTCAGCCAAAGGCAAACAATATTCATACCGGCAGCCTAATAATTTCCACCAGGGAGTTCTTATGAAAATAAAAGAATTAGTTAGCATTTAATACTCTTGCCTCATTATAACTTTTTTTGGCGGTTACGCCAATGAATCCACTTGATATAATCAAAGAAGAACTGAGCGAATGTATCGATTATGAAAAAACCAGCTTTCTGCCGTAAATTTTTCAAGCCTATCCGAGCCTATCCGGATGGATACGGTGAAGGGGCCCGCCCTATGCTCAGGCATATTACCGAGAAATTTCCCTTGAAGCTGCGCAAAAAATTTCTTTTTGGTAAAATTACAACAGAAAATAAAAAACAGGAGGGATAACCGGTGAACAAATCGAATGAGCGCGAATTGAAACAGGAGGAAGGAAAAGAAAAGCCTGCCAAGCAAATGCACATTAACTTAGAACAAACCCTCAGCAAAGAAGAAATCGGCAATTACTTAGTTGAAATTGGGAAGAAATTGATTAACGAGGGTTCGTTTACAATCAAGCAGGGCCAGCAAAGCTACGAAATTGCTCCTGCAGGACAGGTTAAATTTGAAATCCAGTATAAAACCAAGGGGGAAAAACAAGAATTTGAGCTCGAAATCCAGTGGAAGCCTGGAAAAGAAGAAGAATTCGAAATCAGCTAACTATCCAGAAAGCAGCAAAACCATAAACGAGAGCCAGGAATTATGCCTACTGGCTCTTGTTTTATTCAGGTAGGTGATTATTGGTAAATAATTAGCAGGTAGTTCACCGAATATCCAGGCTGATATCCAGGGCCTCTACAGAATGGGTCAGGGCACCAACCGAAATATAATCTACCCCTGCAGCGGCAACCGCTTCGACATCATCCAGGCCTATAGACCCGGAAGCTTCCACCAGTACTTTTCCATCAATTAACTCCACGGCCTGTTTCATTTTTTCAGGTGCCATATTATCGAGCATTATTATATCAACCCCGGCATCAAGTGCTTCTTCTACTTGCGCCATGTTTTCAACTTCCACTTCAATTTTAGCAGTCATGGGAAGCTTACTTTTCAATCTTAAGACAGCATTCTTTATGCCCCCGGCCCCCTTGATATGATTATCTTTAACCAGGGCTGCATCATAAAGACCGATGCGGTGATTAATGCCCCCACCAAGCCTGACTGCGTACTTTTCCAAAACCCTTAATCCGGGAGTGGTTTTTCTTGTATCAAGGATCTTCACATTATATTTTGCCGCTCTTTCAGAGTATGTACGGGTCCTGGTGGCAATTGCAGAAAGCCTCTGAAGAAAATTTAGGGCTACCCTTTCCCCGGATAAAATTGCCTGCATGCTTCCCTTGATTTCCGCCAAAACATCACCGCTTCTAAATTCGGTGCCTTCGGGGCAAAATTGATCCCACTGTATTGCCTGATTAAGAGTTTTAAATACCATTTCTGCAACCGGCAGGCCCGCAGCAACCCCTTTTTCCCTGGCAATAACTAGTCCTGAACCGCTATGATCTAAGCCAAAAATGTTCGATGTGGTAACATCTCCGCTGCCTAAATCTTCAACCAGAGCCTTTTCTACAATCTCACTGTACAAAAGTTGGTTAATATCCAAGCACTAGCCCCCCCCTTTAAACAGCAACCCATATCATACCGAAAATTATTTGCCATAATATCTTTCAACTAGCCTTTTCCATTTTCACCTGTAGCATTCGATCAAGCGCTTTAAATGCTTCTTTTCTAGCCTTTTCAGGTACAGTTACTTTATACTGCATTTTTTCCAGGGCATCCTTAATTTTCTCCAGGGTTACCAGCTTCATTGTCTGGCAAACCAGATCAGCAGACAATAAGTAAAATTCTTTTTCCGGGTTATCTTGCTTAAGTTTATAAAGCGTCCCTTTCTCTGTGCCCACAATAATTTTTTTTGAAGCAGTTTCCCTGGAGTACCTGATTATGTCAGCAGTACTACCCACATGATCGGCCCGGGCCAACACTTCGGGAGGACATTCGGGGTGAACTGTAATAACACTGTCAGGATGCAGGTTACGCTGTCGCTCAACATCCCCGGCAGTCAAAAAATCATGAATAGGGCAGCATCCTTCCCAGGGAATGATTTCCTTGTCTGTATTTAAAGCTACATAATTGGCCAGGTTTTTATCAGGAACGAATAAGACCTGTTTTTCGTCAAGGGAATTAACTACCTTTAACGCATTAGAGGAAGTGCAGCAAATATCGCTCATGGCTTTGATTTCAGCAGAACTGTTCACATAACAGACCACTGCAGCTTCCGGGTAGTCTTCTTTTTTAGACTGCAGTTTTTGCGGAGTGATTGCATCTGCAAGAGGACAACCTGCCTCCGGGTCCGGCAGTAAAACGTCTTTTTGCGGTGATAATATGTAAGCACTTTCCGCCATGAACTGAACGCCGCAAAAAACGATCACTTCCGCATCAGTAGATGCCGTCTGCTTGCTTAATCCGAAAGAATCTCCGGTATAATCCGCTATTTCCTGCACTTCGTTATTTTGGTAGTAATGGGCCATGATAATTGCTTTTTTTTCTTTTTTCAGCTCAGCAATTCTTCTTTTGATGTCAGCAATGCTCATTATCCTGACAGTTACTCCTTTCCAGCTATCTTTTAAAAAGTTTAATCTTCAAAATGGATTCCCAATAAATTTTTACTGTTGGAATTATAGCAGGAAAGCTGATTATTAACAAACTTATTTATGAAGATATTCTCTGGTTAAAGGAAGATTGTTGCAGAGGCCTTTGCTAAATAGCACCTGGTGAATATCGAGTCCGCTGCATGAAAAAGAAGCGCTGCATCCTAAAAGGTATAGACGCCACATCCTTACAAACCGTTCGCTGCATTTTGCTTTTATTTGGTCAGCGACTTTATCGAGATTGTTAGCCCAAAGTTCAGTGGTCCTGGCATAATGCAGGCGCAGGCTCTCGACATCAATAACATGAAAAGAGTGCTCCGGCATAACCCACATTATTTCTCTAAGCGAAGGAATATACATTGAAGGGAAAATATATTTTTCCACCCAGGGATTAACCGGAACTTCAGTAGGGCGGGTCATGGCATGCAATAGGGAAAGACCTCCCATTTTGAGCATTTTTTTCAAGCATGAAAAATAAGCAGGGATATATTCCGCCCCTACATGTTCAAACATGCCCACACTGGAAATTTTATCAAAGGTCTTTCCTTCAAAAGCCAGGTCTCGGTAATCAGCCTGGCGCACCTCGACTTTACCGGAAACACCTTCTTCTTTGATTCTCTTTTTCACTTCTTCTTCCTGTTCATTGCTTAAGGTTATACCCAGGGCGTTAACTCCATATTCTTTGGCAGCTTTAATGATCAGCCAACCCCAACCGCAGCCAATGTCAAGTAAAGATTCACCTTCTTTGAGCTGCATTTTTTGCAGGATGTGATCAATTTTTTGCAACTGCGCTTGTTCCAGCGAATCATCGGGAGTCTTAAAATAAGCGCTGGAATAACTCATGGTCTGATCCAGCCAAAGCTTAAAAAATTCGTTGCCCAGGTCGTAATGATCTCTGATATCTTCCTTTTGTTTCTCAGTCGAAGCTGTTTTTTGACAATCCATAAACCGGTGCAAAAGCCCCTTGCTTTTGGAATCTTTCTTGAAAATCTCTTCATTTTGGATTAACAGCTTGAGAAAAGCCTTCGCATCACCATCAAGATCGATTACTTTATCCATATAAGCTTCGCCAAACCTGATTTCAGGCTGATCGAGCATATCGCGCAGGTTTATTTTTTCGTTGATTATCAATCGAACAGGTGGCTCCGTGCCATTTTCTGCACCATAAAATTCCGTACTGCCATCCCAGTAAGTAACCGCAAATGGCCCTCCCTTGATAGAACGGAAAACAGCCCTTAATAGCTCCTTATGCATTACTAACCCTCCTTTCTTTTACGAGGGGTCATAATTATATTATGCAGCAATTCTCCAAATTTTGCAACATTTAGTCGCTTAAACCAAAACGAAATTTATTCCAGTTTCAATATCCGGTACTATCAGGAATGCATAAAAGGCTGGCGTTTCTTATAGGTTAAAACTCTCCAAAACCATTCCATCGGCCCGTATTTAAATTTACTCAACCAGGCATTGCTCCAGGCTACCTGGACGAGGTAAATCGCAATCGTGATCAATATCCCTTCAAATAAAGATACTTGCCCGTATAACCCGAAACCGAAGCCGTAAAAAATGATCATGCATACCAATGTCTGAGAAAGGTAATTTGTCAGGGCCATTTTTCCGGCTGCCGCTACCGGGGTTAACAATTTCTTGCAGAATCCTCCCTGGACGGCCAAAATAATGGTTGCTACATAAGCGGGAAACAAAAACAGGGAAGCGATGTAATTGACCCCGCCGAGCATTGATACGCTGATCAGGGGATGGACCGGTATTATCCCAGTTTCAAACAGCACCATGATTACAAGGAAAACACCGCCGATTAAAAAGCCCCAGGTGCGCACTTTTTTAAACAAAGGAATATGTGCCGGAATATCCTTGAAAATCCCTTGACGGCCAATATACAACCCACACAGGAAGAAGGCCAGCACCTGGGGAATCCAGAGAAATATCCCAGTCAAAACATAAGGCACCTCGTTAATCAACCGAAATATGGTCAGCTCCAGGAAACTACCCTCGGTATACATAACCAGGGCTGTATTGATCATTTCATCCATCGTAGCCTGGTATTTATCCGGCGCAAAAACTTCTCCGAGTCCTTTTAAAAAGTACATCAGGAAATTGAAACCGGCAGATAACACAAACAGGCCAATAATCCATTTCTTAATCGCCTCCATGGAAACATTGCGAAAGGCAAGCAAAATAAAGCCTACCAGGGCATAGTTGAAAAGAATATCGCCGGACCATAGAAAAAGGATATGGATGAGACCAAAAACCATCAAGGCAGCAAGCCTGCGCTTATAAAGAGGCTTCAATTCAAGCCCCTTCTTGATCGTCCTTTCCATGAAAATATAAAACCCGAGACCAAATAAAAAAGAAAAGATAGCGTAAAACTTTCCGGTGAAGAAAAGCTGAATGAACCAGGCACTCATCTGTTCAATACCTTCAGGGAAATTTGAGGGGATTCTTTCCATGTAAACCGGGTATTTGAACAAGGACATGTTGACCATCAAAATCCCAAACAGGGCCACCCCTCTGATAATGTCAATTTCATTAATTCTTTCCCCCGGCTGGACCGGGGCAATACCGCTTTTTTCCATAGACTGGTTCCTCCTTCTATAACTGTCATAGTGTAACAAAGCAAATGACCTTTATTAATATACCATTTTTCAGTTTCACAGCATATAGAAAGATTATCCAAACTTGCAGCTTTTAAATAAAATATTGAGGATTCCATCAGCATAGAATTAAGAAGCGATAAGAGAAATAAACACTACTTTATCTGTAAACAGACGTAGGCTCAGCAAGCCAAAGTAAAAAGATGATAACGAAAAAGTTAAAGACATGATCATGAAATGATGAGAAAGGTTACTTAAAAAAGGTTATCGCGGGGAAATAACCGATGATTAAACCATGGAGCTAGAGTTCCGCTCTTCTTAAAAGTTGAGCATTGATAGCCACGATCACTGTGCTTGCCGACATTAAAATAGCGCCCACTGCCGGTGATAGAAGAATGCCCCATCCGGCAAGCACCCCGGCCGCAAGAGGAATCGCGATAATATTATAGCCTGCTGCCCACCAGAGGTTTTGCACCATTTTCCCATATGTCGCCCGGGAAAGTGTGATGATTCTCGGGATGTCACGGGGATCGGATTTCACCAGCACGATGTGCCCAGCTTCCACCGCCACGTCAGTCCCTGCACCGATAGCAATCCCAATATTAGCAGTAGCCAAAGCTGGGGCATCGTTAACCCCATCTCCAACCATGGCAACCTTTTTCCCCATGGTCTGCAGTTCCCGGACCTTGGAAGCTTTATCCTCCGGCAAAACTTCGGCAAATACCGTATCGATCCCGAGTTCCTTGGCTACGGAACCGGCTACAGCTTTAGAATCACCGGTTAACATGGCCACCTCGAGGCCCCGGTTATGAAGGTCTGCAATAGCTTTTTTACTTTCTTCCCGGACAGCATCAGCTACCGTAAAAACAGCAATTGCCTTCCCGTTTTGCAGCAAGTAAATCGCCGCCTGACCGCGTTCAGCGGCAACTTCAGATGCCTCTTTAAGCGCCTGTGGCACTTCTGCGTTTTCTGCATTTAATAAAGCGGGGCCGCCAATATGGTACTCGGTACCATTAACCTTAGCAGCCACTCCCTTGCCTTTAAGGGCCCTGAACCCTTCAGCTGAAGGAATCGTGATTTTTCGATCCTCTGCAGTTTTTATAATACCCCTGGCCAGCGGGTGTTCAGACTCCATTTCCACTCCTGCTGCTAACTGCAAAGCTTCTTCTTCAGAGATACCGCTCTCAGTTGACATGTCTACTACCCGAAACTCCCCCAAAGTTAGGGTTCCGGTTTTATCAAAAATTATCGTATCAACATTCCGGGCTTCTTCAAGGCCGAACCTGTCTCTTACCAAAAGACCACCAAACGCTCCCAGGGTCGTGGAAATAGCCACAACCAGGGGCACAGCCAAACCCAGTGCATGCGGACAGGCAATTACCAGGACAGTGACAACGCGAACTATAGTAAAATCAATGGGCATCCCTGCAAATTGCCATCCGATTAAAGTAAGTAAACCAGCAGCAACAGCTACACCGGTAAGAAACCTGGCGGCCCGGTCGGCTAAATTCTGGGCCCTGGATTTAGATGATTGTGCTTCGGCTACCAACCGCATAATCCCTGAAAGCTTGGTATTAGCTCCGGTCCCTGTAACTTCAATGCGCAGCGAACCTTCCCCGTTATTCGTCCCGGCAATAACTTCATCGTCTTCTTGCTTTTTCACCGGCACCGATTCACCTGTAATCATCGCTTCATTAACATCACTCTTGCCTTTCCGCAAAATCCCGTCTACCGGAATATTTTCGCCCGGGCGAACCAGAACGAAATCGCCTTCTTTCAACTCGCTCACTGCCACTTCTTCTTCACCGTTATCGGTGACCCGGGTAGCGGTATCAGGAAGAAGTTTTGCCAACTCCTGCAACGCACCCTGCGCCTGAACAATGGAGCGCATTTCGATCCAGTGACCCAATAGCATAATCGTAACCAGGGTAGCAAGCTCCCACCAGAGTGCTTCAGCTTGAATCAGCCCAAGTTCTACAATCCATGAAAAAAGGAAGGCCACTGTTATAGCCAGGGAAATCAGGGTCATCATCCCGGGCAATCGCGACGTTAACTCCCGCCAGGCTCCTTGAATAAAAACCAGACCACCATAGAAAAAAATTACCGTGCCAAGCACAGGGGGAATCCAACCAGAACCGGCAAACTCAGGCGCCTGGTAACCCAGGAGATTTTGAATATGTTCCGACCAGAAAACTACCGGCAAAGTCATGAGCAAAGAAAGCCAAAACTTGTCCCGGAACATAGCGGGACTGTGACCGGCATGTTTGTCGTGGCCCTCATGATCTTGGTGACCATGATCATCGCGGTGAGTTTCTTCCTGGTGTAAATGTTTATCATTATAATTGTCAGGCATAAAAAATACCTCCCTGCTCCTTTACCGGTGTTTAGTCGAAGCATTAATAATTTAGATCTTTTTTCTTCGCCTCATACTCTTCTTTTTCTATTTCCCCCCGGGCATACCTTTTTTTAAGAACTTCCAGGGCTGTATTATCTGGGTCCGCAGGATCAGTTGATCTTTCCGGCTTCTGAGTTATCGCAACAATCGCCCAAATAATAACAGCTATTATTGCAATCCAAATAATAACCATAAACCACATATGCCCATCTCTCATCATCCCAGGCCACAGCATATCGTGCATCCGCCATCCCCAGGGATATCCAAGCACAATAGAAGAAGTAATAAAACCCACTATAATCGCTCCTACAATTAACAATGTCATTTTTAAGGTTTTATTCATTTTTATATTACCCTCCATAACTCTCCGGCCAAATTTGTTTATTTTGCCGAGCTATCCCTTAGTAAAGTTCTCATTATTACTATTAATTCTATCATCATTATATATTATCTGCCCGGGAAATACAACCTTACTTATAGAATTACTTATTTCAACTGAACAGTAATAGAATAATTCACCGCTTATTTGCCCCTTGTGACTTGTGGTATAATCCTACAAGAACATTTTGCACTGCGAGGGGTTTATCTATTGAAAACTGATCAGATCAGGAATTTCTGCATAATTGCTCATATAGATCACGGCAAATCGACTTTGGCCGACCGGATGTTGGAGACAACCAGCACCTTGACTGCCCGTCAAATGAAGGAACAGGTCCTTGACCAGATGGAGCTGGAGCGCGAAAGAGGAATTACCATCAAACTCCAGGCGGTTCGCCTGGTTTACCAGGCCAAAGATGGCCAGGAATACGTGTTAAACTTGATCGACACTCCCGGACACGTAGACTTTACCTATGAAGTATCCCGCAGCCTGGCTGCCTGCGAAGGGGCTATCCTGGTAGTTGATGCCGTTCAAGGGATCGAAGCGCAAACCCTGGCCAATACTTACCTGGCCATGGAACAAAACTTAGCCATCATTCCAGTAATCAACAAAATTGATTTGGAAAGCGCTGATGCGGATAAAGTAAGAGAAGAACTGGCTGATTTGATTGGCGAAGACGCCCTGGATGCCTTGCCTGTATCGGCAAAAATGGGCACCGGAATTGAAGATGTCATGGAAGCGATCGTTAAAAAAGTTCCTCCCCCGGCAACCGCTGACCCGGAAAAACCGCTCAAGGCCATGGTTTTCGATTCTGATTATGACAGTTACCGGGGTGTGGTGGCCTATATCCGGGTGGTGGAGGGCAGTGTTCAAAAAGGTGAGCGGATCAAGTTCATGAATACAGGAAAAATATTTGTGGTTTCTGAAATAGGTGTTTTCCGTCCCATGAGGGAATCCGTCTCAAGTTTGTCGGCCGGGGAAGTTGGCTACCTGATGGCTTCGATAAGAAATGTGGGTGATGCCGCTGTTGGTGATACAATTACCGAGGCGAACAACCCTGCATCAAAGGCCCTGCCTGGTTACCGCAGGATGGTTCCGATGGTTTTCTGCGGCCTCTTCCCCCAGGAAAGCGGCGACTTTACAACCCTGCGTGAAGCAATTGAAAGGCTTACCCTCAACGATTCAGCCCTTACCTATGAACCAGAAAAATCATCGGCCCTTGGACTTGGCTTTCGCTGTGGTTTCCTTGGGTTGCTGCATATGGACATTGTCAAGGAAAGGCTTGAACGAGAATACGGACTCAGCCTGGTTGTTTCAGCGCCAAGCGTAGTTTACAGGGTGCATTTAACCACCGGGGAGGTAATCGAAGTAGATAATCCTGCTCAAATGCCCCAGGCCAATGAACGAATGGCAGTTGAAGAACCCTACATAGATGCTTCAATATTAATACCTCCTGAATACATGGGCGCAGTAATGGAACTATGCCAGGATAAAAGAGGGGAAATGCACAATACCGTATACCTGGAATCAGGTAGAATCAAGCTCAGCTATTACCTGCCCCTGGCAGAAATAATCTATGACTTTTTTGATTTGCTCAAATCCCGGACTCAAGGCTATGCCACCCTCGATTACGAAATGCACGGCTACAGGGAATCCGACCTGGTATTGATGAATATCCTGGTCAACGAAGAAAAAGTGGATGCGCTTTCTTTCATTATTCACCGGGATAAAGCATACCATCGCGGCAGGGAAATGATTGAAAAACTAAAAGACATTATTCCCAGGCAAATGTTCGATGTTCCGGTTCAAGCCATGGTGGAAAACAAAATTATTGCCCGGGAAACCGTCAAAGCTATGCGCAAAAACGTTACCGAAAAGCTTTACGGCGGTGATGTAACCAGGAAGCGAAAACTTCTGGAAAAACAAAAAGAGGGCAAGAAAAAGATGAAAAAGATCGGCCGGGTGGAAATCCCCCAGGAAGCCTTTACCGCTGTGTTGAAGGTGGAGTAATTAATTTATAATCCCACTCTCACCACTGCCAGGGTTTAAGTGAATTAAGTAAAACTGATAAGCATATGATTGAATAGTTTTATTATGCCCGGAGCCGGGCTACCAGACAATCCCGGGGATAACCCCGGGATTAAACTGTCTGGCAGTTATTGGCAAAAGAGCTATTCTTATTGTGGTAACTTAGCTTTAGTAGTCATTCTCCTCATCGTCATCTTCAAACAAATCGTTTTCTTCCTCAAATTCATCATTTTCGTCATTTTCGTCGAATTCTTCAAAGATATCTTCTTCATCTTCAGGCTCTTCAGGATCCTCCGGGTCTTCAGGCTCGGCAGGATCTTCCTTTTCGTCGATATCTTCGGGTTCATCCGGCTCTTCCGGTTCCTCTACCGGCTCTTCCTCCGGCTCTTCGATAGGCTCTTCTTCCGGAGCAACATCTTCAGGCTCGCACCCCATCATCACAAAACCTAATGCAACAATGAATGTTAGGGTAAATAGCGTAACCAGCGTTTTTTTCAAATTTCCCACCTCACATTTGTTTAATTTCTTGGCTGATGATCAATCTATTTTAAGTCCGGAACCGGTTCAAGGATATTACACATCCGGCCGGTTTCCGAAACGTATGCTTGAAAAGATGCCATGAAAGGTTTCTCAAGAAATTTAGAACTGACATTGATCAATTGCCTTTAACCTTACATTTGTTAGTTTAATGCTTTCAGCCAAAACTTTAATGGGATAAGCTTTAAAATCCAGTTAAGATTTTATGTTACAAGTTCCATAATTTATTCTGTCTATCCACCCAAAATACACCTGGCAGAAAGGGGTTTCTTCTTTCTTGTTGAAATAAATAGGTAACAAGAAAATTCTAATTTTCCAGGAGGGATACAGGTGTCTTACTTACTTGAACCGCTTGAGACAAAAAATTTAAAGCTGGCCAATCGCTTGGTAATGCCCCCGATGGCCACCGAAAAATCAGACGAGAAAGGCCTTGTTACCAGGGAACTCGTTGATTACTACGACGAAAAAACAAAGGGGGGCCATCTTGGCCTGGTCATTGTTGAACATAGCTTTGTCAGTCCGGGAGGCAAAGCCAGTCCCCGGCAACTATCAGCAGCCGACGATAGCACAGCCGAAGGCCTGGGGAAATTAGCAAGAGTGATCCGTGCGAACGGCTCTAAAGCAGTTCTGCAGATCAATCATGCCGGAAGCGCTACCACTGAAGAAATTATTGGCAGTCCCCCGGCAGGGCCTTCAGCGGTAACCAACCCCCGCAAAAAAACAAAACCACGTGAGCTTACCGGCCTGGATATTGAAAACATAATTACTGCCTTCGGCGATGCCGCCAGGCGGGCAAAGACAGCAGGCTTTGACGGGGTGGAAATTCATTCCGCCCACGGTTTCCTGCTCAACCAGTTTTACTCACCACTCACAAATAAACGCACAGACCAGTACGGTGGTGCCCTTAATAACCGTCTCGCTATCCATTTCCGAGTGATTAAAGCAGTGAGGAAAGCAGTTGGAAAAGAGTTCCCCCTTTTATTAAGGCTGGGCGCCTCCGACTATATGGAAGGTGGAAATACTGTAGAAGAGAGTAAAGTCGCCGCCCGGGAACTTGAAAAAGCCGGGGTAAACTTTCTCGATATTTCAGGCGGTTTGTCCGGATACACTATCCCCGGCCTTACCGGACAAGGTTTCTTTGCCCCATTAACAGAAGCAATTAAGAAAGTGGTATCAGCACCGGTTATCCTCACCGGGGGAGTCACAGAACCTGAGGCTGCAGATAAACTGCTTGCCGATAAAAAGGCAGACTTAATCGGCGTAGGCAGGGCAATTTTTAAGGATTCAAGCTGGGCAAAAAGGGCAGTTGAAAGCCTACGGCAGTAGCTACCTGAGGTTTCTAATATAAATCTCCCGGTATGGGATTCAAAACCCACGTGATTGCAAAGCAAGACCAGCTTCAATTCCATTATGTCTCAGCCTTGCTTCATTTTGGACAGGGGACATTGCTGGTGAAGCTGTTGCAATAGCCATTGAGGCTCAAGCCTGAAGCCATGAATGGCTATTGCCAAAATGTAAGCAAAGCGAAAGTCTGAGGCTTTAATCGCTGTCACTGCCCCTGGGTGAATCGGCACCAATCCAAAATGCAATAAGGCTGAACAGATCAAATAAAACTATCACGTGTAGATCCTTTTTGCCGCATCGCAGGCTGCTATCACCGCACTTCTTAAAAAGTCCTGGGCTATCCGCAAACGGGATTGTTTCAAAGCATACCTTTTTACCTTGTCTACTTCTACCGGTTCATACATGTAAGTATCCATGGTTACCTCAACCTGGATTACATGCACATCATTAGCCGGGTCGCTGTGCATCCGGGTAATGAACCCTCCGGCGTAAGGTTCATTTTTAGCAAAAGTAAGTCCCAGGCCATAAGGCTTGATTTCCTGCCTGAGGGTATTAGTAAAGGCCTTGATTATTTCCGGATGTGCGGAAGTATCATCTAATGTCCCCACCACGAGGTTATCCCTTTCTTCTCCTTCGTCATAAACCCTTCCCAAACCAACTGAAGTCATCGCATGGCCGTCTATGAGCAAGGCATAGCCTTGTTCACGTTTAAGGCTTTCAATTAAAGATTGCAGGATACTGTGATAAAGATCATAGTATTTCAGAATCTGCTCCTCTTCTGAGGCTTTATATTCCTTCTGTAAGATTAGTTCATCTTCCACATTATAATACTCTGTCGGAGGATTGGTCAGATGCCGGGGAAGCTTCTTGCATTCTGACCCTTCCCTGCTCCGGTTCATATCCACAAAAAACGGAGCCAGCCTGGAAATCACCTGGAGCCCTCCGACAGCTTCAAAAAGAATATCGCTGAAAAGATCAATTTCCAATAAAGAATCATTATCGAGGACGAAGTGATCTTTGAATTGTGTGGGCACCAGAATACCTGAGTGAGGAACAGACAAGATAAATTCCGGACTCTGGGGGCGGAATTCAATTAACTCTCTCGTGGGGAGGGTAAAAATCTCTTCAGTAAAAACATCAACTACCTCCGCCTCTTTTGCCAGTGTTTTGTACTGGTAATTGATATCCTCCCAGCGCGCTGCCGGTTCCTCTGGAACAACTGCGATCCCTGGAAAAACAGCTTCCGGGGGTCCTAACAATTCTCTTTCTAATCGGTCCATCACTATAGTGCCTATAGATATAGCGTAAAGATCAAGCAATCCCTTGCCCCCGGGAAAGGCGTTTACCTCCAGTACTTTTCCGGATTTGAGCATATCCACAGAGAACAGCCTGCTTTCAGAAAAAGCATTCTGCACCTCCCGGGCTATCCTTTCCTGTTCCGCGGTAAGTGTACAGGTAAGCTGGGTTGCCCCCAGGCTGAAATTGGTCTTCCACTCACCGGGAGCAGCTACCCTGTGCATAGGAGCAATCAGCTCCCCGTCATAAAAAGTCACTGCCAGGTCGCCTTCATTAACCTCGGGGCAGTACTCCTGCAGGATAATATTGCCATAATTACTGAGATACATTTTGATTATCTCAGTCAATTCCGGATCATCAAAATCAATGCGGTGCACATCATGCCCGCAACCATAGCCATAACGGTCTTTTAATATAAAACAGCCCTCGCGGTTAGGCAACCGTTTAACTGCTTCCATGGCCTCACCTAAGGTGGTTGGAGCGTATGTAACCGGCTGCGGCACCCCGGGCAACCGCCTAAATATCTCATATTTGTCATTGGTATTAAGTGTAGCTTCCACGCTTTCAATTAAGAGTCCATGATCCTCGATCGAACTAATAATCTCCAAGTTGGGCGTGCCTATATGCCTGACATCATCTGCTCTAAAAAAACAAAGATCAATTTCATCAAGGGCAACCGGGCGCTCATCGACTTTTCTTATTACCGCATGACACTCAAGCGGATCAGTTTGCCAGGTGTCCGGCAAGGCCAGGATCGAAGCTTTAGCGTAAGCTTTGCCTTCATAATAGAAAAGATCGGCCATACTAAAATGACAGAGTGAATGCCCCCGGGCCGCCGCTACACTAAGAATTTGGTTTATTCCAGTGTTATACAAATCGACTTCTAAGTTTGAATAGCTTAATCTTTCGCTTTCAAAAGCAACATTAAGCAGGCGTTCTTTTTTGTCCATTAAACATTTCCTTTCTCTTCTGGAATAAAAAAATAGTTGTGCCAACCGGAACAACTATAGCAACATTCTGTCATTAAGTCAATTACTTTTTTCCACTAAAACAATTTCTTCTTCCTGTCTATGAAAAAAGAATGTGATCACACTTCTATGAACAAGTTTATTTCTCGCTATGTTTGTTATTATCCACCAGGCGTTTGTAGATGTTACGCGGTGGCTGATCAATCAATTCGATTACTTTATAGCCAATCCACCTGGCAATACCGTTCATAACCAATTTCTCAGCATTCTTCCTGCTGAGTCCCCGTTCATAACCATATACCCTTACTGTTTCAACCGGAAATCCCTTGTGATAGGAGCTACATTTTAAAGCTATTTCCCTGGCCTGCTCACGGTTTATTGCGGGATCTTTTGTTCCATAACAAAAATATATTCCCTGGCACTGAAAACAGCTAACAATTTCCTTATTCTCACTGCTTACCATAGTCGCCTCCCAGATGTATAAGTCTTGAGATGTTCTTATTCTGAAATAGGAAAAGCGCTAGCAGTAGATTATCTGCAAATTGGCTTGAAGCTGTACAAGGAGCATTTTAGTAAACGAAAGCACAGTAGTAAGCACTAAAAATGTTAATCTCCTTCAATAAAAAAATATAATAAAGCAAATTACAGTATCTGCCAAGCTTCAATATAATCATAATATTTATATATTTGCTATACAGTTCAAGTTAAGTTAATCATACCACAAACCTCAAATATCGCCAATGTTTAAGCTAATCTCACTTACTTTGGCTAATAATAGCAGGTAAACCTCCGGACCTATAATGGTGATTGTAAAGTAATATATGTGTTAAACTATAGGGTAACTGCAGCAAACCATGAAAGGAGATTACATGAGCGAAAAAATAATACTTGAAGAAAACATTGACCGGATTGCCATGCCGGAAAACTTAGATATTGGATTGATGGTCGCCAGACAGCATGAAAAATGCGCTTCGGTGGGATGTGACTTTGATTACTACGGTTTCGCTTTTGGGCAATCACCTTTCCATATCC